>NZ_JAIUHV010000003.1:0-673742 GCF_020165285.1 Mesorhizobium sp. CA10 | reverse complement strand
CCTTACAAGGACCTGAAGGATTACCCATTGCTCCGACGGCTGGTCGAAGCATCGCAGTAGCTCGTTGCGCGGGATGGCCCAAGGCACACAGACAGCAGAGATTGAAGCAGGCACACTGTCAAATTTTCTCGCCAGTGGAACTTCCCGAAGGAGCCATCGCTGTGCGCATCGAGGCCGCGCTCGAACACTGATCCACCCCTACGGGCAGGTGAATACCCGTTGAATGATACGTCACGGGCCTGTCGACCCAGGGCAGAGCATCATGACGACCTACTATTTCCACGTCGACTACGGCTAATTCATCCCCGACGAAGATGGTGTCGATCTCCCGCGGCAAGGAAGGAGCCGTGCAGACTGCCGGCGAGATGATAAACGAGAGCAAGCGCTTTTTCTGGAAGTATATGAAGCCATGTTGACGGACGATGAAGATCATCTCCTGTTCACGCTTCAGTTCGCGGCGAAAGTCACATCAGGGAATGCGCTCCACATACCGCAAACGGAGGCTGTGCACGGCTAGGCCGCCGTCCGACAAAAAGCCGCCGGCCAGAGCCAGCGGGCAGTACTGGAGTTGCCTGGGGGCGCGAAGTGGCAACGTGCGCGGCAGGCTACTCGGGAACAGCGCTAATCCCCGAGTTGTTCCCCCGACACCTGTGTCTTGCCCGTCAGTCGTAACACGCGTCGGCCAGACGTCTTATCGGCAAACTCATAAGTCCCGACGACGCAACATATTCCGCAGATCTTCATTTGGGAGTGCTGGCGAGCATAGTCCCTTCATCGCCAGTTCATGGATGCCCACCATTACCTGCGATGATGGTGGCATCCATCAGCCTAAAGGTGCCGGATTGCCGATTCCTCAAGAGCTTGACGACGAATATCTCACCTTTGAGTGCCCACGGTGCGAACGCCCCATCGTTCGAAAAGGCACATGGTTTAAAACCATATCCTCATTCAAATGCCCGTCCTGCAACGCGGCGCTGAGGCTCGGATACCCCGAAAAGCTGCACCTGTTCGAGAAGCACAAGCGTCTGTCCGGGGGACCTCACGAACCGGCGAACCCGCCTGCCTGAACCAAGCCATGGCTAGCCGTCCGACCTGCATGGATCGCATCGCACCCCAATCTTGCTCAATTGATCGATTATCAAGCTCGCAAATGGGCTGCTTCTTCGAATAGGGCAAAGACCTTAGACTGAGGTAGGGGGCGACCGAACAGCCAGCCCTGTACGTCGGTACAGCCATTCTCCCTGATCAACTGATACTGTTCCTCAGTTTCGACGCCCTCGGCTGTCGTGGTCATGCCGAGAGTGGCCCCAAGTTCGGCGACGGCCTTGACGATCGCCCGGCTTTCGCTGCTTTCGCATATCAGGCTGACAAAGCTACGATCGATCTTGATGCGATCGAAAGGGAAAGAGCGCAGATAGCTGAGCGATGAATAGCCGGTTCCGAAATCGTCCATCGCGATGCTGATTCCGAGGTCGCGTAGGCTGTGCAATGTCTGGAGCGTATTGTCATTGTGCGCCAATAGCACCGACTCGGTGATTTCAAGCTCGAGCCGTGATGCCAACAAGCCTGACGAGCCCAATGCCGAGGCTACTTGAAGCGCCAGCCCCGGCTGCTTGAACTGCGCAGGCGAGAGGTTTATGGCAACCTTGACGTGGGAAGGCCATCTCGACGCGTCGCTACAGGCCTGTTTTAGGATCCATTCCCCCAGACCGTCGATAACCCCTGACTCCTCGGCGAGGTGGATGAACTCTGCAGGCGGCAGAAGTCCACGCACTGGGTGGTTCCATCTAACCAGCGCCTCGAAACCGGTGAGCTTCGAGGTCCTCGTATCATGCAGAGGCTGGTAGTGGAGCACGAACTGGTCTTTCGACACTGCCTGCGCCAACTCGGCTTCGAACTGGCGCTGCTCCTGCAGCCGTGCATCCATTCCAGGTTCAAACGACCTGCATGTGCCACGACCCTCGGTTTTGGCCTTGTATAGGGCGAGGTCGGCGTTGCGGATCAACGTTTCCGGGCTTTGTCCGTCGTTCGGGAAAACAGCAATGCCGACACTGCAACCGATGTTGATGTTGTGGCCCTGGATGGAGAATGAAGCGGACAAGGCATGAATGACCCGGCCGGCAAGCGCCCCGGCCTGATCATTGCCATTAAGCAGAAGCTGAACGAGAACGAACTCGTCGCCGCCCACCCTGGCGGCCATGGCGGTCTCGCCTACATGATGCCTCAGCCGGTCCGCGACAGCTCTCAGCAACTCGTCGCCGATGGGGTGACCTAAGGTGTCGTTGACCGGTTTGAAGCGATCAAGATCGATGCAGTGGACGGCAAGCTTCTCGCCTTGCCTGAGGCTGCGTAGGGCTTCGTCCATCGTGTCGGCCAGTAGACCGCGGTTGGGAAGTCCGGTCAGAATGTCGTGTGTTGCCAGATGCTGGATCTGGGCGGTGCGTTCTTCTACCCTCTGTTCAAGAGTCTCAGCCGCCTGCGCTTGCATCATCATGGTGCGACCGATGGAGTACCAACAAATCAGCGCCAGCAATGTGACAATCCCGACGGCCACATACCCAGCCAGTTCGAATTCCCGCACCGATCGAACATCGACATTGCTCGTGAATTGCGTGTCGGGAAAGCCAGCCCAAAGGCGCCAGGCGCTTCTTGGATCGTTGAGCGACAGCGGGATGACCTCGGAATAGATCAGCCTGGGATCAGGTTCCGTGAAAGATCTAGTATTGGTCACCAGCGATTCTGACATCCGGCGCTGGTCGGACTCGAAGCCATATCCGGCATTGACGATCACATAGCCACTGCCAGGCAGCAGCTTTCGCAGCGCCGAGGTGAGCATGATCGCCGAAACGGAGCCGCGCAGGGTTCCGTCCTGTCCAAAGACCGGAACCGAAAGAATGAAGCCAGACCGGTCGGCATCATCGCCGGTGCGAATGAAATTCGTGTTGTCACAGGTGATCACCTCTTTGGTCCCGATGATCGGCACGTTTAGCCCGTCAAGGGTGCTTGAGTTAGGGTAGTTTGCCTTAAGCCAGGCAAGCTGTTTTGCCAGCTCGTGGTATTCATAGGTCTCGACCTCCTCAGGCGGGCGAGTCAGCGCATTCTCGTCCAGCTTCCTGGATTTGGGCGCTGCCGCAGCTTCGGATCTCGCCTTGGCATTGACGATTAGCTGGTCGAACTGAAGAATTGGCTCCTCCAGCTTGCCGGTCACGGCGTCGAACCGATCGGGATCGAAATCCAGAGGCAGGAAGTAGACCTCCGAGATCGAGACGTTGTCGGCGAGGTTGTTGTAAATCTGCTGGATCGTTGCTCGCCCTTCGTCGCCGAGGTTGGTGCCGTGTCGGTCAAGGGCCCGGACGCTCGGCAGGAACGTCAGGGTTCGGACATTCTGATAGATCGCGTTCAGAGCGTCTTCGACGGTCTTTGCAGTCGCCCTCGAAGTTGCCCGTGAATTTTCCAGATATCGTTCCTTGGCAAGCGCAAATTCCCTGCTCGCGTCAATATGCAACCCCGCCAGGGTGACAACGCTAATCAACAGGATTAGGCCGAAGCCTATTGTTCGCCTGAAGGCATTCATCCGGGGCTCCCCTACCAATCGGCAGAGGTTAGTGTTGTCCGGTTTAGGAACCGCTAATGATCCACCCAGATTATGGGTTCTAATCTAGCAAAATAGGACCCTTACTCGCCGCAGCCACTGAGTGCGAACGGCCGGTAACGGCTGCAAATAGAAGCGCTTATCTTTAAAGGCGGGCTAACTCCCTCCGCCCGCTCGCCGCACTGTCCGAGGCTATCGAACGAAACAGACCGCCGGCTCCAACTCTATTGATTTCCTGCCCGACAGCTCGATTGCCACCACCGCAGGCGTGAATGAGCCGTGTCATGCCACCACCAAGTTTTGACGTCGCGCATGCTCCTCCGGCATTTGCGGCAGCGAACCTTCCGCACGAGGGCAGACACAATCCAGAAACATTCAGGAAAAACTGCAGAAATCATTCAAGCGTATCATGCTCTGGAGGGATCAGTTCATCGGCTGCAGCATTGCTGCACTTGCTCGGGTTTGCGACAAGCGATGCACAGAATCTCGATCAACTTGATGGGTGCGTTGCTCAGCTTGTCGCTCGCTACGGCAGCGACCGGAGCCTCCACCTCAAAGGCGGCGCCGCTCACCCGGACCGAGCGTTGCACCATTGTCAGCCGTCAAGTCGACGAAGCCCTCAAAACGCATGCCGCGGCAACGCAGGTCACCGCGGCGAAGGCTCTTCAGAGAAAGGGAAACCGGTACTGCGCCAAGAAGAAGGAGGCGCAGGGAATCCGGATGCTCGCGAAAGCTTTGAAGCTGCTTGGAGTGACACCCATCGATCCTGATGGGTGACGCTCAACCCCCGACTTGCCAAACAAGGAATAGACACATGAAAAAGTCTCTTCTGTCAGCCGTCGGTCTTGCATTCGCGCTCGCCGTCTCGATGCCAGTTCTCAGCCCTAACGACGCCGCCGCGGCTACGAAGCCAGCGCCAGCAGCGACGGCCGCAACTAGCTCTGCACCCGCTTCGGATGCTATGACCATGAAGAAGGCTAAGAAGCACGTAACGAGGGCCTGCAAGGCGACCAAGAAGCACAAGTGCCCGGTGAAGCACAGGAGGAGCGCCGCGAAGAAGGCCTATTAAGGTGTGAAGTATTGCAAAGAAGGCCGTCCACCTCCGCATATACCGGGATGGCCTTTTTTGCTCCCGCCTGCGACTGAGTGGGCGCAACGACCGGCTCTTCGTGCCGGCCCGCTCTTTTCGTCATGGACAGCAGCAGGCTCGTTACGCGCCCTTTGCTGCGTCCTCGATCAACCTGACCACGAAGTTGCGGCATCTCTGGCCCGGACTTATCCCCTATATTTCCAACCTCCTCCGCCCCCATTGCGGGTACAGAAACGGACACCTCCCCGCTCAACTGCCAACTGCGCGCTGACTGTGAATGTCCCAAAAACGTATCAGAACTACTCCAATTTTTAGGCTGCGATATTCAGCCTATGTCGTCGCGAATGCATGCCTTCATACGTCCAGGAGCTATCTCCCGTAGCCGTGGCACGGCGCCGGCACAGGCAGCGATCGCTGCGGGACAGCGCGTTCTGAAAACACATCCCGACGGCGGATTGGCGGGACTTGGGATGTCGCCTTTCAGTATCTGCCGTTGCTTCCTGGCGAACGCATCTGGCGATGGGACGGCCGACAGCAATGCCCGTGTGTAGGGATGCCTCGGCCGGACATAGAGATCGGTCGCGGGCGCGACTTCCATGATGCGTCCGAGATAGAGAACGATGACCGTGTCGCAGATATACTCGACAACGGCGAGGTCATGCGAAATGAACAGCATGGTCAGGCCAAGCCGGACCTGGAGATCGCGAAGAAGATTGATCACCTGGGCTTGAATCGACACGTCGAGTGCCGAAACCGGTTCGTCTGCAACGATAAACTCGGGCTCCAGCATGAGGGCTCGCGCGATGCCGATGCGCTGGCGCTGGCCGCCCGAGAATTCATGCGCGTATCGGTCATAGGCATCGACCGGCAGTTCGACGGCGGCGAGCGCCTTTTCGGCGCGGGCGCGGCGCTCGGGCCGACTACCGATGCCCTGGATATCCAGGCCCTCGGTGAGGATCTGGCCGATAGTCATGCGCGGCGACAGACTGGCGAAGGGATCCTGGAAGATATACTGCATGTTGCGACGTTGACGTCGAAGCTCCCTTGCCCCGAGCTTGACGATGTCCTTGCCGTCGAAGCGTATCTCGCCTGAGGTTGGCTCGATCAGCCGCAACACGGAACGGCCAATTGTCGTCTTGCCGGAACCGGATTCGCCGACCAGCCCGACCACCTGACCACGTGGAATGTCGAATGAAATATCCTGCAGCGCCTTGACCACAGGTCCGCGCGAGAACGCTGTCGGCGCGAAATGCTTGGTCAGGTTGCGAACGGACAGATAAGGAGCCGGCGCGCTCATAGCTCCTCCCAGCGGATGCAGCGGCTCGTCTGTGTCGGCGATACCTGCAACAGCGGCGGCACGGCGGCGCGGCAGGAGTCGATCGCCATCGGGCACCTTGGAGCAAAAGAACAGCCTCCGGGCAGCATGGCCAGCGAGGGGACATTGCCGGCAATCGTCGGCAGCGGTGTGCCGGCCGCCTTCAGCACCGTTGCTTGGCCAAGTCGCGGTGCCGATCGCATCAGGCCTGTCGTGTAAGGATGGCGCGGACGGGCAAAGACTTCGCCAACCGGGCCGGTCTCGACGATGCGGCCGGCATACATGACGGCCACGCGGTCGGCGATTTCCGCAACAACGCCAAGATTGTGGGTGACGAAGAGGATGCCCATGCCGCGTTCGGCCTGGAGAGTGGCAAGCAGATCGAGGATCTGCGCCTGGATCGTCACGTCAAGCGCCGTGGTCGGTTCGTCGGCAATCAGCAATGTCGGGTTGCATGCGAGCGCCATGGCAATGGTGGCCCGCTGACGCATGCCGCCCGAGAGTTCGTGCGGGTATTGTTTCGCGCGCCGCGCAGGGTCCGGGATGCCGACCTGCATCAGCAAGCGCACCGCTTCGGCTGCCGCCTCGCGATGCGATTTGCCAAGATGGATGCGCATCGGCTCGGCGATCTGCTCGCCGATAGTGTAAACCGGGTTCAGGCTGGTCATCGGCTCCTGAAACACCATGCCGATGTCGTTGCCGCGCACGCGGCGCAGTTGCTCCGCGTCCAGCCCGGTCAGCTCGGTGACGGAACCGTCGCGTCGTCTGATCGTGATATGGCCATGAGCGATATGGCCGATCTTCGGCGCCAGGAGCCCCATGATGGAGAGGCTGGTGACTGACTTGCCCGAACCGGACTCGCCGACCAGCGCCACGGTCTCGCCGGAGCCGATCTCGAGATCAACGTCCTGTACGGCCGCAATGTCGCGCCCCGCAATGCGAAACACCGCACGCAATCCGGCAATCTGGAGGATCGGCGCTTCCATGATCAGCCAAGCAGGCCGACGTCGCGCAGGATCGCGTCGACCTTGGCGGCTTCCTCGGCATTGAGATCGCGCTGCGGGCGGGCCATCCTGTTGGTGGCGATGATGCCGAGGCTGCGCATGGCGGTCTTGAAGGAGCCGACGCCGGCTGAACCGGCGCTGGTGCGCCCGAGCGCGATCCAGACGATCTCGAACAGCTTCAGCAGGCGTTCCTGCTCGACGCGGGCCTCGGCATGCTTGCCGGCCTGCATCAGGTTCCACATCTTGACGTAGCCGTGCGGGTCGACATTGGCGATGCCCGGCACAACACCATGCGCGCCCATGGCGAGAGCAGTATCGACCATGATCTCGGAGCCGGTCATGCCGAAGAAGCCGGCATCGCCGGCCATGTCTTTCAGTACATAACGCAGATTGCCATCGTCGCCGCTGGAATCTTTCAGGCCGGCCACGGTGCCTTCCTTGGCAAGCGTCACCGTCGTCTTGCGATCGAGCTTGATATGGACGCAGACCGGGATGTCATAGGCAATGATCGGGATGTCGATCGCATCCTTGATATAGCGGAAATGATCGATGATCTCCGGCTGGCTGGTGCGCGTGTAAAAGGGCGCGGTGACGACGATTGCGTCGGCCCCGGCCGATCTGGCGATCTTCGAATGGTTGATGACACGGTCGGTGGTCGGATCGATGACGCCGGCGAAGATCGGAACGCGGCCGTTGTTGACCTTCACCGCGTGCTCGATGATCGCCTTGCGCCCGGCTTGGTCGTGGAAAACCACCTCGCTGGTCGAGCCAAGCACGAACAGTCCGTGGACGCCGCCGTCGAGCAGGTTCTCCAGCGTCCGGGTGAACGACAGAAAGTCGATGCTGTAGTCGTTGTTGAGGGGGGTAACGACTGGCGGCACGACGCCGGTAAAAAGTGGCATTTTGAAACCTTCAGTTGAGATTGGATCGGGGATCGAAAGCGTCACGCAGGCCATCGCCAATGAAATTGATGGCGAGGACCGTGAGTACGAGGGCGGCACCGGGGAACATCCACTGCCAGGGGTATTGTTCGAGGACGACGGTGGAGCGGGCAAGATTGAGCATATTGCCCCAGCTCGCTTCGGGTGGTGCGATGCCGAGGCCGAGGAAAGACAGGCCAGCTTCCAACAGGATCGCGTTGGCGATCTGCAAAGTTGCGTAGACGACGAGGATATCCATGCAATTGGGCAGGCCGTGGCGAAACAGGAGATGCGGCAGCCCTGCCCCCATGCCGCGCGCGGCAACGACGAAATCGCGTTCGCGCAGTTCGAGGAGGCGGGCCCTGACCATGCGCGACAGAACTGGCCACGATAGCAGCGAGATGACGAGGATTGTCGGCGCGATGCCGGTGCCGGCGATCGAGGCAAGAACCAGCAAGAAGATGACTGGCGGCAAAGTCATGGCGAGATCGACGAAGCGCATCGCGGTTGCATCGACGACGCGGCCGCCGAAGCTCGCGATAGCACCGATGAGGAAGCCAATGACGGTGGAGATCGCGACCGAGCAGACGGCAACCAGCAGCGAGATGCGACCACCCTGCAGAAGCCGCGCGAAAACGTCGCGGCCGACACCGTCGCTGCCGAGCCAATGGGTGGCGGACGGTCCCTTGTTCATGGCCTTCAGGTCGATGGCGTTAGGAGCGTATGGCCACCACCAGTGGTAGGTCATGACCGCTATCAGCACGGGGATCACGATGACCAGACCGGCCCGCGCGGCGCGGTTCTCGATGAAGCGGCCGAGTGCGCGGCGCAATGGACCCTTGGTGCGCTGCATGGGTGGTTCGATCTCGGCAATCGTCATCACCCCACCTGGATGCGCGGGTCGACAAAGGCGTAGACAACATCGGTGAGAATGTTGACCAGAATGACGCAGACACCGATCACCAGCGTGGCACCCATGATGACGGGATAGTCACGCGTGCCGACGGCGTTGACCAGCAGCAAGCCCATGCCTGGCCAGTTGAAGACGCTCTCCAGGAAGATCGCGCCGCCGATCGCGATGCCAACGGTCGATCCGATCAGCGTGATGACCGGCAAGAGCGCGTTGCGGGTGGCGTGCTTGATGATCACCCAGAACTCTCGCACGCCCTTGGCCCGGGCGGTTCGGACATAATCCTGGTTGAGCACTTCGAGCAGCGAAGCACGCATATAACGCATGATCAGCGCCGCGTGGCCGATCGACAGCAGGCATGCCGGCAGAATTAGATGGGCAAGCACATCGGAGATCGAGAATGGCGCGCCCGCGGTCTGCATGCCGCCTGACGGCGCCCAGCGCAGCAGAACCGAGAAAAAATAGAGGCCAAGCAGTGCGGTCAGGAAGGCCGGACTCGATATGCCGATGAACGACAGCACGGACATCGCAATGTCGGGCCAGGCGTTGCGGCGCACGGCGCTGTAGATACCGGTCGTAATTCCGACGACAATGGCGATCGCCAGCCCCGCGCCCATCAGGAGAGCCGTGGGTCCGATGCGCTCCATCACCAGCGGCAACACCCGCACGCCGTTGCGCTGGATCGAATAGCCGAAATCCCCCGACAGAGCCGCACGCACCCAGCCGAAATACTGAAGCGGCAGCGGCCGATCGAGACCGAGGCGGTCGCGCAGGGTCTCGAGATCGGAAGCCGACATCGGCACGGAAGGATTGATATATGCGTCGATCGGATCGCCCGGCGACAGGCGCAACAAGATGAAGATGAGGAGGCTCAAGGCAACCAGCATCAACAGTCCTGTGGCGCAGCGGCGGGCTATGAAGCTCAGCATTGGCTTTCCGCAAGTGGATGGTGTGGGCCGAATCCCAGAGGAAACCGGCTCTTGTGGCGGGCCGGGAGACCCGCCTGCTCACTGAATGTCCCAGGCCTCGGGATGAGCGGCGTAAGGACCGCCGGCGGGTGCAGGCGTCCAGACGAAATCCTTCAGCTTATTGGAGGCAACGCCGTAGCGATTGGCCACCCACAGCGTTGCCCACGGAAGATCCTTGTTCATCACCTTGCAAACATCCTGCCAAGCGGCATCGAGCTTCGATGCATCGGTTTCACCGAGCGCCTTGTCTAAAGCCGCGCTCAGGTCGTCGAACTTGATGCGCATGGTGTTGAAGCCGGCGGGCGGAATCTGCGACTTGTTAAGGCCCGGATTGATGCCAGCCGGGTTCGGGCCATTCTGCAGGCCGGCATAGACCATGGGAAATGCGTTCCAGTCCGGCGTGCCTGCCTTGTAGACGATGCCATTGTAGGTCGGCGTGTCGACGACACGCGGCACGACGTTAATGCCGACCTGTGAAAGCATAGATTGGATGGCTGCCATGACATTGGCAGCCTGCGGAGAGCCGTAATAGGTCAGCAACGTGATGGGCTTGTCGCCGTTGATCTTGTCCCAGCCCACCTCTGCTAGCAGCGACTTGGCCTTGGCCGGATCGTAGGCGTAGGTTTCCAGCCCTTCGGGGACCAGTTGCGGCGCCACAAAGCCGCAGTTGGCTGGTTTGGCTGCGCCGCCATAGAGGCTCTCTATGATCGCGTTACGGTCGATGGCGTACATGATCGCCTGACGAACCTTGAGATCCTTGAACAGGTCGACCTGCTGGTTGAGACCGATATAGTTGACCACGTAGGAGCCGCCTTCGATCACCTTGAAGTTGGAATCGGTCTTGAACGACGCCGCGTCGTCAGGCTCGACATAGGTGAATTGGATCTCACCAGCACGCAGCGCCGCGACCGCCGCGGCCGGGCTCTCGAAATAGCGGTTAATCAGCACGTCGACTTTCGGCTTGCCGCCACGATAATCGTCATCCGCGGCCAGTTCGACATATTGGTCGGTGACGTATTTCTTGAACTTGAACGGACCTGTGCCGACCGGATTGGTCGACCACCAGGTGCTGGTTGCCAGCGACTCCGGTGGCATTCCGGCAAGAGCATGCTCCGGCAGGATCAGCACCTGCGAAAGAATGGACAGGAAGGAGGCGTTCGGCTTCGACAGCTTGATGATTACGATGCTGTCGTCGGGCGCCTCGACCGAAGCGATATCGCCGAGGCGTGCCGCGAACAGGCTGCCGGAAGCTTTGTTCTTGGCAAGGTCGATGGTGAATTTCACGTCCTTCGACGTGAACGGCTTGCCGTCGTGCCAGCTCTCGTTGACCAGGTTGAATGTATAGGTGAGTTGGTCGGCGCTCACCGTGTAGTTCTTGGCCAGGTCGCCTTCGAGTTGGGTCAGCCCCGCATTCCAGATAACCAGCGGTTCAAAATAGGTGCTGAGCCAGGTGAAGCCGCCAGTCGCGACTAGCGGGTTGAAGTTCTTGGGAAAACCGCCGGGGCCGACGTCAAAACCACCCGCAATGGTCTTTGGACTTTGCGCCTGCACAATGGTCGGCAGGCCGGTGCCGAACAGCAGCGCGGCAGCGATGGCTATCGTCTTGATGCGCATGGTTTCCTCCCTTGGCATTTTTCAGGTTGTGCGGTTTTTGGCGATAACTTGCTGGATGCCTCTGTAGTGATCGTCGAGCCGGCTACGTGCCCGGTCAACATCCTTGGCGGCGACCGCCTCGACGATTTCATGATGATCGCGCCAGGTGGCGAGCGGCGTCGGATTGTCGAGATTGGTGAAATCCGAGGCCTTGTTGAACGCCACCCAAAAGATATCGATCAATGCGCTGAGCATGTGGTTGTTTTGGCAGCGGAACAGCATCTGATGGAATTGCTGGTCCTCTTCGGCAAAGCTCTCGCTGCGCTCCGCGCGCTGGCGCATGCTTTCGGTCAACCGGCGAAGCTCGTCGATGTCTTCGGCGCTGATCATCTCGATGGTCTTGGAGATCAGCCCCGTCTCGAGCACACGCCGAATCTCGCGCAGTTCCTCGACATCGCGCAGCGAGTCCTGCAGGCCATAAGCCAGATTGTCGAGTAGTGGCTTGAAGGAGAATTCCTTGACGAACACGCCGATGCCACGACGCGTCTCCAGGATGCCGATCGATTCCAGCGCCTTGATCGCTTCGCGGACCGAATTGCGGCCAACGCCGAGCCGCTGCGCCAGGAAGGTCTCCGGGGGCAACGGGTCGCCTGCCTTGAGCCTGTTCGCCTCGATATAATTCCTCAGGCTCTCCTGGACGGTCACATGCAAAAGCGGTGGTCGGCTAAGCGGTTCGATCGACTTCAATACCGGCATCTTGTTTCCTGTTTCCACTGCTGTCCGACGCCGATAACCACTTCGCTCGAGAGGCTGACGACTTGTCCTATAACGACTTGTAGGATATCCTGCAAGTGCAGGAGGAAATATCAGGAGATGAAAGTCGTTTTAGCCGGCATTAGCCATTGGCACGCCGACTTGCATCTCGATGCGGCGCGCGATGCCGGCGCTGAAATCATCGGCGTGTGGGATGAGGACGAGGCGCATGCAAGGGGCTTTGCAGCGCGCAACTCGCTGAGCGCGATTGCTGCATTCGAGGACGTCCTTGCAGCACCTGCGGATCTGATCTTGCTGATGGGACATCCTTCGAGCGTGCCGGCCAGGGCGCGCAGGATAATCGAAGCCGGCGTCCCGCTTATCCTTGAGAAGCCGGCAGCGACCGGCACGGCGCCGCTGATGCAACTGAGAGACCTAGCCCATCGACGAAAAGCCTTCGTCGGCGTGCCTTTGCCCAATCGCTTTGGCCCGGCGGTGATCGCCTTTGAGAGACTGCGAAGGGAAGGCCGCGCCGGCCAAGTCGCGCACGGCCATTTCCGCGTCGTCAACGGGCCGCCCGAGCGTTATGCCGCCGATGGTGTGGGCTGGGTGGTCGATCCCGCGATTGGCGGAGGCGGCGCATTGCGCAATCTGGGCATCCACGGTGTCGATGCAGCGCTGAGCCTGGCCAGTGGAGAGATCCATCTCAAAGCTGTATCGATGGGCAACCGCATCCACAGGGCTCCGGTTGAGGACCACGCATTGCTGGTGCTCGAGGACAATGCCGGCGCGGTGTTCACCATTGAGGCGGGCTATACCTTCGCTTCAATGCTCCCTGGCGGGGATTTCGAATGGCGCATCGTCTCCGCCAACGCCACGCTCATCGACCGTGGCGACAAGGCGATCTGCGCAACTCTCGACGACGCTGCGGTTGTGGACCTGCCGGTCGAACTGCCGGCTACTCGCTACCGCCTCAGCATGCGCGACACATTCGAACGGTTGCGGCGAAACGCTGCGCCGGCAATCTCCATAGACGACTATGTTGCGGCGATGTCGCTGATCGACGCCGCATATCAGAAGGCAGGACGATGATTGCACTAGGCATTATCGGCGCGGGCGATTTTGGCGCCGCGCATGCACGCGCAATCAAGGAGGTCGACGGCATCCGCCTCGTCGCAGCCTGCCGTGGAAACGCGACGGCGCTGGCGGCTTTCACGGCCGAATATGGCGGCAAAGGCTACACCGACTGGCGCGAACTTCTCGAAGACAGCGGCGTCGATGCCGTCGTTATCGCTGCCCCGCACGCGGTGCATGCCGAAATGGCAATCGGCGCGGCCAAGGCCGGCAAGCACATTCTGCTCGAAAAGCCGATGGCGCGAACTGTAGCCGAATGCGATGCAATCAATGCGGCTGTGGCGCAGAGCGGCGTCAAGCTGATGGTCGCCCACCTCCTGCATTTCTCGAAACCTTGCATGGCAGCCAAGAAGGTCATCGAGGCAGGCGAGATCGGACGGCCGCTGATCGCGTCGAGCTGGATGATCAAGCTCTGGATGGAGCACAACCGGCGCGACTGGCACCTGCGCAACGCTACCGGTGGTGGCATGCTGATGACGGCCGGCATTCACGCGCTCGACCGTCTCGTCTGGCTGATGGATGACGAAGTCATCTCTGTGAGCGCCATGCTCGGCGCAAAATTCCATCAACAGGAAGCGGATGACACGTCGATGCTGGCGCTGCGTTTCAAACGTGGCGGCCTGGGCCAGGTACAGAGTATTGGCTATCGCAACGGTGCGGTCGGCTTTGCGATGGATCTCGTCTGCGAGCGCGGCACGCTACGCATCGACATGGATCGCGGCACGATGATTGGTCGCGATACCGTGTGGACCGACCTGCCGGATTCGTTCGAGCCCGCCTGGATGCACAATGCGGTGAAACGCGAATGGGCAGCGTTGCGCGACGCTGTCGTCGACAACAAGCCGGTACCGGTGACGGGCGCCTATGGGCGCAACCTCATCGGCATCATCGAGGCAGCCCACGCCTCGGACAAATCCCGCCGCGAGGAAACAATCGCTGATGCCGGCTGACATAGATACAATTTCCGAGGCCATCGCCGAGGCTCACTGGAACCCGCGTCGACGGGTACCGGGGTCGCGTTTGGTCGACCTGACGCGCGGCGATGCGATGGCCGTTCAAGGCGCGGTGTTGAAGCAGCTCCGAGAGCGTGTGCCCGTCGCCAAGGTGGCCATGCCGCCCGATGGTATCGCGACGGGTGCGCCAATCCCCGCCGGAATGGTTGTCGACGATGGCGGGACGATCGAACTTGGCGAACGCGACCTCGCCGGGCTCGAGATCGAAGTGGCTGTCAGGCTCGGCGCCGACTTGACGCCTGAGATCGCCAAAGCTGGGCGCTCGGCCGTGTTGCAGACCATCCAGCATTTCATTCTCGGCATCGAGCTCATCGGCTCTCGCATCGACGACCGGACCAAAGCCGGCCCTTTCGGGCCGCTGGCCGACAATATGGTCACAGGCGGTTACGTCATCGGCAGGCAGACACTGGCGCGAGCGCCGGAGGTCGACGGTATGGCGATCACGCTTTCCAGCGACGGAGCGATCAGCCAGCGCGAGACCGCCAAATACCCGTTTGGCGACGCCCTTTCTCCCGTCATCGCTTTCGCCGGAATGGCCGACGATCATTTCGGCAGCTTCAAAAAAGGCATGGTGATCACCACCGGATCGTTGTCGCCGCTGCTGATCCTTCCAAGGAGGGGTCGCATAGAGGTCAATCTTGGAGACTTCATGCCGCTCTCCTTCACGCTGCGCTAGTCGGACCATGAGTGATCATCTCTCCGCCCTCCCCGAACACGCGCCGCGCGGCATCTGGGGCGCCGTGATGCTGGCGGTGGACCTGAATGGCAATATCGACTGGAGCGCCACGCAAGAAACCGTCGCGCGGCTCTGCGCATCCGGCGTTCACGGCGTCTATTCCAACGGCACTGCATGTGAATTCCATTGCCAGACCGAAGCAGAATTCGACCGGCTGAGCGAGATGGTGGCGGCAGTCGCCGGTGCCGCGAGAATCCCATTCCAGATCGGCATCAGCCAGTCCAATCCGCGAGTTGCATGCGAGCGATTGAAGCGGGTTGCGGGATTGGGACTCTCGGGAGTGCAATTCACCTTGCCGGACTGGTGGCCACCAAGCGACGAAGAAGTGCTGCGTTTCGTCTCGGGCTTGGCCGAGGCAGCGCCGAGCACTCCTCTGGTGCTCTATAACCCGCCCCATGCCAAGCGGCTGCTCACTCTAGAAAGTATTGCCGCATTGGGCACCGCGGTACCCTCGCTTGTCGGGGCAAAACTCCCCGGCGGTGACGCCAGCTGGTACGCCGGCATGCGGCGCGAACTGTCGGGCCTTTCGGTGTTCGTGCCAGGCCACACGCTGGCAACTGGTTACGCGAATGGTGCGCATGGCAGCTATTCGAACATCGCCTGCCTTAGCCCGAAAGGCGCACTGCAGTGGTGGGCGCAGATACGAGCCGGGGAACAAGCGGCCTTCGAGATGCAAGCACGCGTACAGGCCTTTCTCGCGGACCACGTCCTACCATTTCGGGCACGCTACGCCGTCAGCGACGCCGCCCTCGACAAGGCAATGGCGGCAGCCGGCAGTTGGAGTTCGATCAGGGCCCAGCTGTTGTGGCCCTATTCTTCGGTCCCCGACGAGGACATCCCACCGCTGGCGACGGCGGCACGCGTTGCCTTTCCTGGATGGTTCTAGCATGGCGCGCTTGCCGAATGGTACTGACGGGGAGACTTTAGCGATATGGGGCAGCTGCGGCTGCTTTTCGTACTCGGGCGCTATTCGCGCGGTCAGAAGTCGGCGTGACGATCTCGCGGGTGAATTCGTTCGTATTGGTCTTCTTGACGGTGCCGATGGTCGCCATTTTTCAGTCTCCGTTCTCGTTTGCGAGCCCGCACCATGCGGCCTCGATGGCGATCGTGAGGCCACAGGCGACCGCTGCCGTATCGCTTGCGACCGCAGCAAAGCGTAGGATGGCGCAGGCGCGCGTTTCTTGGTTCGGCGAGGAATGGGCTTCGCCCAGGGGATGAAACTCGCGACGCGCCATTGCGGCATAGGCGGTCGAGGCTTCAGCCGTCCTTCGGTTTCGAGAGGTTGGTGGGCTCTAGGAAATGGCCGACGGAGGCACTGGCGCCATCGGTGGCTCAGAAACAGAGCGGATTGGTTCGCCAAGTGAGCTACAATGGCTTGCCTACATCAAAGCCTTCGCCTACCCCGCGACAAACGCCCATGAGGACGATCATGAATGTCTTATTTCGGGCCGGAAGCGGTCGGTCAGCTTTCGATGCGAGATCATCAGACATCGGCTGCTGCCCATCCAACTTGAGCTCTTGCAAGCTTCACGAACTTCTTGCGTTGCACCTTTGCCGAATCTTCTGAGCCTATGTCGCCGCGCCCAACTCTCGCAGTGTGGCCTTGGCCGCGAGGTATCAGTCGAAGCTCCGCGGGCAGTCGCTGGCCGCGATCCGGTAAAGGCGCAAAGCTTCTTCCCCGCGTTGCTGCAGTCGATTGAATTCGGCGGTATAGAAATTGGTCTCACAAACCTGTCCGGTTTTCGTCGTCCGGATCATCGGCTGCCCTCAATGTGTTGGCGGGTGTGTCCTTGTCGAGCAACGTTCGAATCACTGGCGCCGGCCACTTTGTCATATCGAGCTTGCCAGTCGCGTCCTGCAACCCACCTGAAGAGCCTTCTCACTCACGACATCGACGGACTGCTTCAATTCAACCGGGTTGGACGCGAGGTGAGCTCCGCGGCGATCAACAAGCTGCCCAACGACCGTTCCGGCCTGTTCGTCTCGGCGATCTGAAGCCGGAATACCGCAAGCGGGGCATTGCGCTGGTGCGTGACATTCATCCCGCTTTTGTGATCCCCGGCCGCGGCGTGATCCGGAAGATGCAGGAGTATCTGAGCAGCCCATATCCTGGCTACGGTTTAGAGACGAGCCGATACTCGGAGCTACTGAAACGTTCGGCAGCATGATTGGGCGCCTTTCCTACCGTTCCGATGATTAGGGCGAGGCATAGTCTCTCGTATTCCGGCGCCGCTGAAGAGGGTACGGTCCGGTCGCGGTGAACTAAGGCGAGAGAGCCGCTTGCGTTGCACCCTCCAGTTGCGCAATTCTGCTCATGCGAGTCTTTTCGGGGATAGACAATGTTTCACGACATTTGCCTGGAAGCCTATCGTCTGGGCGGGGTGGACGCAGTCAACTCACTGCTCAAGCAGCAATTTCCGGCCGATGCCGATCGGATCCGCGCTATGGAAGATCTTGAAGACACTGGTTATTGGTCGATCTCGTGGCACGAGAAAAAGCATCCCGACGGCGGGATGTACCGCGACTTCGGAAATGTGAGGGAATACCTAGCCGACGAGGGAGAGCATTGATGGTCCGTTTGTTGCACGAAGCGTTCCAAATGAGGGCTTGCAATTATGCCCGCCAGCTTATGGGCAAGGCGTCCAGTCCTTACGCATCTCCGGAGTCATCGCATGATTCGTGAACTGCAGATTTCGGTCGTCGCGGCCGGCGGCACGGCATTCGTGGCAGTAGACGACTTTGATCAGACCCCAATGCATGGCGGAATGATCCGGCCCGAGCCGCTTCACCATCTCGGCCATGTCGAGCACGGCCATGCGTTTGCACGTTAGGCAGCTCACCGACAGGCCTGTTCCGGCCTTCAGCTTCTTGCCCAGCGTATCTTCAACGAAGGGGTATTCTTTGCCGCGATCTCCAGAGAGGTCGCCCCATCCGAGTGAGATATGGCGATCGGAAATCATCGTTGGCAAGAAGCCGGAGCAAAGATCATTCCTCCCTTTGAAGGGTGATGTCGGCCGCGCTTCACGCTGGGCGACGGGCTGTTGAGGGAATGGCCAGCCTTGAGGGGCTACGCGCACGTATTAACAGCCTCTAAAATGCAAAGCCCGCTGCCGGGGGTCCAACAGCGGGCTCCAGCAATTGGCTACACCCCTGAAGGATCGACCATTTACCTTATATTAATCATCGCTTATTGAAGCCGCCGCCGTCAAGCCTCCCAAGCTTCCGCGATCACACCATGTCGATCGCAGATGCTTTAGCTACTTTGCATATGCGGCGGATCACGGTTCGCCAGGCCGGCGCACGCTTAGGCAATCTCCAAGACAGAGGCGCCGGCCACCCTTAGTCCGCCGCTAGGTGTGGGGGCACACCAGCGGCGGGCTATCGGGGTTAGTCGCCAGGGGGTAGTTTCAGCCGCCAGCGAGGAATGGCAAGGCCTTCGATAGCGCGTCGTCCTGCAACGAGGACTGAGGTCCGAATGCCTCCCGGCCCGAAATCCCCGATTTGATGCTAACGTTTGCAACCGAGCGCCCGAATGCGTCGCGGATCGTGCAGGTTAGATCGCGATCACCGGCCGGGAACCTTCGTAGGAGGTCGAGTGCCGTTGCCTTGGCTTGCGCAAAGCCTTTGAAGGTGTCTCCACGGGCATCGTGGTAGACATCACCGCCATGAGACAGGTCGAAGAAGAAGCGAGGCATGAGGGCCGATTTTAGCAAGGCCCCGTAAAAGGTTCATTATCCGTTTGAGGGACAAGGGTTCATCCGCTGATTTGGGGGTGGACCATAAGGAAGCCCGACCTGTCGGGAACCGTGGCTGCGGTGACGCGCTTCGTTCGTTGCCGGAAAGACAAGTTCGTCGCGGCTAATGAGGGCAAGCGACCGGCTTTGTTCCTCAGCCGGCTGGATCCCTGAAGGAGAATCGACCAATGACGCATCCGACGTGTCACCGCAGCCACGGTTCCCGACAAGTTGGAACATTAGAACAAGCTTGACTAACCGGTAAGCCGCGCCAGAGTCGGTCCCATGGCTAAAGCAAGCCTAGCTGTTCAGTCCCAGGGAGTCGTAACGCTATCCTGAAGCCGTAATTCGCAGGGGGCGTTATGGCAGACATCTTCACACCAACGCCCGCACAACGCCGCGAGTTCGAGCCGAGTTCCAACGTCGCAAGAATCGACCGGCGTCCTGGGCCGGCAATACGGCCTGAGCCGCACGACGGTCGCGAAGTGGCGGCACGGCGACGGAACGCACCGTTGAAGACAATGAAGGGACGGCCGCCCTGCCCTGTTGACCTTCCGAGCAACTTAAGTTCGCGCCTCGGAAAAGACGTTGAACTCCTTGCAATGATTGGAGAACCATCATGCGAATGCTTACCCTCTCTGCAGCATTTTCGCTGGTGGCCGGCCCGGCCACATCGGCGGGTGGCTTGATGACCTCGAGCCAACCCTTCCTGAACGGCACAAACAACAGCGCGCCGATAGCCGATGCTGTGCCGGGCCAGGGGTAGTCCGCTGTCGGGTGCCGAGCATAGCGACACGCAGACGGGTGCCTCACTCAGGACCATGCCGCCGGCACTCAGGGTAAGACGGCGCCATCTGCCAACTCTCGCTGACGGCCTTCCGAATACCTAGGCGGCACTCGTAGGAACGTCAGCGAGCGCCGCTTGGAATCTTTGTTAGGACTGCACCCGCCGGGCCGCAGCGCGCGCTGCAACTTGGACTACTTAGCGGCGCGGGCTTCTTCGCCTGGACCCCCAATACGCTGTCGGCGTGCGGCGGGGGTCTGCTGCTGATCCCGGCGAGTGACGTTCCTTACCGGCAGTACCGCCGTCGCTCCCGTGATCACGCTTACCGAGCTCATGGCAAATCCGGTGCGGATCCTGGCGTTTCGTCGCAACATCGACTGGAGCATCGTGTGCTGGTACTTGCCGGGAGCTATCGGCGGCGCGGCAGCGGGCGCTGGCTGTTCGCCAGCGCGCGCCCCGAGTGGCTGCAAATCCTCATCGGACTCTATGTGGTAGGCGCGGTTTGGGAGTTCGCGGAGGCGCGCGCAAGTGCAGCTATCGAGCGCGGCGCTGGCGCTGGTGGCTCCTGCCCGACGGGCTCGCCGTATCCCGAATCCTCAAATTAGAGGAAGCTTGTATTTAATTTAATTCAAGATCAAGATCATAATGCCGGGAGGATCCACCGGCATGGCCCGGCTGCGTTCCTAAATACCCCTTAGCCCAATGCAGCCGGGCCGCCCGGTCGGGATTCCGGCGGTGGGCATTAGCGGAGGCGAGAACAGCTAGCTGCGATCACAGAAGAGCACAGAATTAACCCGTCCAATTCATCCTTTCCGGCTTTCGCTATCGGAGCAAAACCACCTCTGAGTTGCGTAGCCCTTTCCTGACAGAGGTTTCGGAAGCGTCGACGCTCACGCTGGAATCGCCACTGAAGAGCAATTGCCACGCGATAAGCCAACCTGTTTTGGCCACCAGCTTCAGGTCATGCGTTCCCTTCATTCGAAAGCGGTGGTGTGACAGGTAAATAACTCCGTCAACCAAGTAATTCTTGTTTCCTGAAAATGACACAGCCGGTGTCCGGTCCGACTCTTGGCGAGATCCGAATATCGAAAGTCCAGAATAGACTCCGTCCTTGGGAGCCGAAAGCCGTACAGAACCATTCCCTGGGGACTGGATGATACTGGACCCCGAGTCGAGAAAGATCGTAACTTCGTTACCTTTCAAATCCACATCGCTGCCGATGGCTACTACCGCGTTGTGGAAGTAGTGAATTCCTGGAGCGAGGGTCACATCTCCGTCGAAGCCGATGCTCCCACAGAACACCCGGCCGGCCGGGATGGTGATATCGGATAGCACCTGATTGTTGTAGTCACAACCGTTCGGCGGAATAGGTTCTGGCAACGTGATAAGTGGGTCCGTGAGCAGAGGTTCGTTCGTTTTTGGCGTGACACTGTAGCCGCCGCCTTGATAGCTGCCCACTACCGAGATTTTCCTGGCGATGATCTTTCCGCTTCCAACATGCCTAAGCGCACTGCCACCGGAGGAGTTCACCTGAATGCCGCAGTTTGGAACCGATATTCCTCCCGAGCCGGTCACTGTCAGCGCTCCGTTGGAGTCCGGATCGAGGGCATAGATGCAGTAATCAGGCGCGGATTTCCGAGCTGTTGCCGTCACTTGGATGTCTATCTTCTGAAATCCTGCAAGAGTCATAAAAGCGGTTGGTAATCCGGCTGAGATTTTGACTACCGCTTCTTGCAACGTGGAAGAAGGTGTGGTGACGTCCGCATCAACGATGATGTCGGCTGCAAACGAGCTGTTGCCAAGCGCCCAGTCCTTCGCTGCCTGTGCGGCCACCTCGTTTGTTTCGTCGCTTTCAACGGCGGCGAGAGCCGCTGAATCGGCAATCTCTTGCAATCTGGATTTCCAGACGACGGCATTGGTAAAATCGACGCCAAGGCCCAGGGCCACGCCTAAAGGCACAACCATCAAGGCGGCTGCCACGGCAATGTTACCCCGCCGGTCGAGCAGCAGATCTTTCAACTTCGGCATCGAGATGCCCTCTTCCGGAGAACACTCTAGATCGACAGTAATTTAGACAATGCTAAATTGCCGGCCAACTCGGAAGTCGCCCGAACCGCCGCTCTCTCATTTGAACCCAAAGGCTTGATCGGCCTGATCGGACTTCAACAAGTCACTTGCCGAATGTCCGACACCAGGCAATATCACGAGACGCCAGTTCAAGGGCCATCCATTGGCGGTCGCGACGGCTTGCGCCAGCTCAAATGTGAACTCGCCGCGCTCCAGGCGTGTCGATCCTTGACGCATCGCGGCTGCGCTCTCGCCCAGCTCGGCATCGCCTGTGTCGTCCTCTCCGAGATAAATGGTTAGCGGCAAAGCCAGATAGGCCTTCAATTCCTGGTTGGCTTGATCCGGGCTATAGACGCAACCGGAGGAAACGCATCCCAGGCCATAGGCGACCGCCTCTGACAGGGATGGCAAAACGTAAGAAGAGGGGTTGGCAACAACTGATCTCTTTGCGTCCGGCAAGGCGAATGCTGCAACGCGGGAAGCGAATTGGCCTCCGGCCGAGTGCCCAAAGAGATAATATTGCGCGTTCGGCAATCCCTCTTTCGCCCTGGCCCAGCTTACCAGGCCCTTGACGTACCAGACAGTCCACCGGTCCCGAGGCTGGATCGTACCGTTGTTGACGATGCCTCCCCGCTGATAGCTCCAACTTGGAAATCGTTCCAGATCAAAGAGGGGAGCCAACACGATCAGACAATTTCGATCGGCCAGAGGCTCCGCGTAATCTCTGTAGGATGAAGCCGTGCGGCTGAGGCCGTGAAACACGAACAAGAGCGATGGGTTGCTGCAGTATTTTGGATGATAAGTATATACGGTGAGCTTGGTCCCATTGATGGTCGCGGTGGTCGTGCCACCGCCAACTTTCCAGGCAAGCGCCGGGCCCGAGAACGTTAAGCCCAAGGTCACGGCCAACAGACGGATCAGAAATCGCACCTGTCACTCCCATCGAAACGAGATGTTATTGGGATAGTATATTCGCTCTTGCTAAACAACCCGGAGCTGCCTTCGCGGTAAACGTTTCGTTTTCCGGCCCTTTTCGCGCCCTTCGGGCCAGATCGATGTGTAGGCGCGCCACGAATTGAGGGCTGCAACCAACATCTCAGCACAAAAGGAATGGACAGCCGGAGGCGTTCGTCTTCGGCGGCTACCACACCGCTGACCAGGTTAGGCGACATAGCGAGCAGACGGTCATCGTGGCACAACCGGCTGTACCTTCCAGTGCGTGGTGGATGCGCTGCCGGCCCGAACAGCGGCGCGTCGATGGCCGGCTTCCATATGAGCACCCCGTTCAAATCAGATGGCCAGCAAGGAACATGAGGGGTTTTGTTGGGCCTGCATAATCGGGTGCTTTTGATCGCGCTGTCGGCCGTTACCCCTGATCGGTAGTCGCCGTCCAAGGCTAGGTGGGGTCATTCAGCCACGTTGAAGGGCACAGATGCTTGAGTTTGATACCTGCGTTGGCGGTCGTGAAGCGTCAGTTGGCCTTGGTATGTCGGCGGCTAGGCTCATCCCCCGAACCAGTACGTGCGTCAATATTCCCATTGCGCCAATCGGCAGGCCCTCATCACTGGGTTTAAGCCGGGCGTTGCGAGCGTCAAATACCATTACCGAGCTTTCGCCCAAGACCTCAACTTGGTCACCCAAGGTAACTAGCGCCGTACTTTCATCGATCCCTATGCCCACGTGATCTGGCCTATCCAGAACTGCAGTGAGCAGACGATTGTTTCGTCGTCGCTTGAGGAAGTGCTGATCGATTATCACTCCGGGCCACAAGCCTAAACCCCTACTGGTCGGGGCCGAACCGGCGATGACTGACTTCAGGGATTGGCTCCCGCCCGTCATCATCCAATCCGCCATAACCGCTGCTCCCGCGCTCGAACCGCCCACAGCAATTCCGCGACGATGCCGCTCCCGGATCAACTGACTGAATCCAGATGCGTCAAGCGCCGCCATCAGGGCCGTTTGAGAACCGCCAGAAAGCCAGATCAGATTGGCCTGATTGATTGCGTCCGCGACGCCCGCGACGCTTGCCGAGGAAGTGGCCTTCTCGTTGGCTTGACCCTGGTTCTCAAAACGCCAACTTCGGATGTTCCTGGCACCGACAGCTCGGAACGCGTCAACGAGAGAGTCGCTGTGCTTATCGGCACGAGACGCTTGGGGCAGAACGACGATACGAGCGTCTGGGCCGCCAGCAAGCTCCATGGCGCAAGCCAAGATCTCCCTTGGAATGGGTCCACCGCCAACTATAACGAGTGCGCCACCCGCCTGCGCCGGAGGTGCCACTTCTGCCTCGGGAGTTGTCGATATGAGAATTGCGGTTGCAGCGATGCCAGCCAGCACCAGTCCGCTGATCCTGTGCACGAGTTTCGACGGCCGAACCATATTCGCCCCTACGTTGTGTTAGTGAGGAGCAGTTGTTGAGCCACATCACGGCCCAGTCACTGCAATTCCGGCAGCGGCAAGTTCCGCTGGTGCTGCGCCAGTCAGTTGTTCGGCGCCATGTCGCGAAGACTTCTCATGCTCCTGATGTGGCCTCAAGGTTGAGTTCGACAAAACTTCCCAGGTCATCGACACCAGTTAGTAGGTCACGACCGCCATCGTAGCGCTTTGTCAGAACGGCGAAAGCCTGCGGAAACTCTTCCTCACTGACCGGTCGATTCTGAAAATGCGTTATGTCGTTGTCCGTCAACAGAGGATACATGCGAACAGACAACGACAGCCCGTCATTCGCACGGCTTTCAAAACGAAGGGCAACGGCCAGCCCGTAAGGAGCTGCCCGAGTTTTTGAAAATCGGCCGGGGGTGTTCCAAACGAAATTGCCCAATCCGAACAAAACCGGCCGCCCGGACACAATCTCCATGCCTTGAATGGTGTGCGCACCGTGACCGACTATCAGATCAACCCCTGCGGCCGCGAGATGCCGCGCGTACTCACGTTGATAAGGTTCCGTGCTCGTGTAGTCCGTTCCCCAATGGGGATAGGCGATAAAGAAGGGAGACGGCAACGTTCGACGGAGGTCCGCGATCTGCGTCGCAATCGCCTCCGGCGTGATGCAGTTAATCCCTGGTTTCGTATTGCCAGCGTACCATCTGAATTGCTTGTCGTATTTCTCGCGAAACTCGAAGCAGGCCCAAATCACGATCGTCCGCTCGACGCCGCCGACCGTGATCGTCTTGACCAAGGGTCGAGCCGCCTCTGCCAAATCCACTCCGGCACCGAACGGGGTGATACCTGCGGCCCTCAGTCGTCGAATTGTCTCACGTAGGCCCGATTCCCCACAGTCGAGGCTGTGATTGTTTGCCAGCGACACCGCGTTGAATCCTGCTTCCACTAGCGCTGCTGCGGTCTCGTCAGGATCTGATGAGCCTAGATAGTTTTTGCGGCCCTTCAAGGAGGGATCAGGCGTCGCGGCGAGCGGCACCTCAAGGTTTCCGATCGTCAGATCGCCACTGGCAAGTACATCCGAGACTCGGGCTAGCGAGTATCGGTGTCCCTTGATTGCTAAGCTCTCGCGCAGCGACGCCATGCGCGGATATTCGAGATACGATTCTCCAAAGCCCACATCGCCGACTAGGAGCACTGTGAAGTTGGCGCTTTCTCCGGTCGAAAACCTGCCGGCCCGTCGGCATGGTCTCGCTGCTGGGGCTGCTGCTACGCGCGGTTGCTTGGTCGACTCACCGCGTTGACGATTGTCAGCTGGTCGGCCAATAATTTGGAGCGTCTTGTCGACGACTGCGGGATCCTTCGCGGCAATCACCCGCCCATCCGCAATTCGTGTTAATATCTCGCGTGCCTGTTTTGCCGGTGCCGAACTGTTTCCCGACGGCAAGATCGCGATATCAATTCGATCCAGGCCCACGCCTTTGTTAAGCACCTCTTCCGGCGAAACCACTACAATCCCCGCATCGAGCGTTGCATCAGCCACGATAGCCTCAATCCCATCGAGGTGATCTCCGAAACGCATGCGGCACGTTTGCTTCCCAATCAGTGTGCCTTCGATAGATGCCAAGCCGACTCGTTGACCAGACGCATCGGCCGAGGCGCGGATCGCATTCGCCAACGGATCACCGTCGGCCACCGTCAAGACTACGACCAGCGGTATCCGGCTGGGCGAACTCTTGGGGTAAAGCATCTCGACCACTGCATCCGCCGCATCACGCCGCGTGCCTTCGACCACCGCCAAGTGAAGCCCCAACATCGGCCGAGTGTTCACTTCGCAGATTGCGCCCCCTGTTTCCCAGAATGGTCGGTCTATTGCGGTGGTAATGAAATCAACTCCGCAAACGTCGATACCAAGCAATGCCGCCGCTCGCTCGGCAACTTCGCGGATAGACGGATGAACCGCCTCGGTCATATCAACTGCTGTGCCGCCCTGCGAAACGTTTGAAACCCGCCGCAGAAGAACGATCTGATCCTTTTCCGGAACTGCGTCGAGCGACAGGCGCTGCTCCGCCAGGCATGACCGAGCCATCTTATCCACCGGGAGCGGCTTCAAACTCGAGTGCATGCCCGCGTGTCGCTCGGGGTTGAGGTTCTCTCGGTCGACGAGCTGTTGCACCGTGCTTGTGCCATCGCCCCTGACGTGCGCTGGGCGGCGACAGGAGGCGGCAAAGAATTTTCCACCGACCACAAGCAACCGGTATTCTTCGCCCTTGAGAATCGCCTCAACAACGATGCGAGCCGAAACGCGGCTAGCATGCTCGTATGCCTCAAGCAGCTGAACCTCGTTCTGCACCCCGACTGTAACGCTTCTCCCCATATTGCCAGACGCCGGCTTTACGACCACCGGAAATCCGATCCAGCGGGCAGCGTCCCGCGCCTCTTCGACACTGCGCGCCAGTCGCTGCACTGCTACCGGCAGTCCGCCGGCGACGAGTATGGCGTTTGTAGCTGCCTTGTTCTTGGCAAGCATCCTGCCCATCGAGGACGTATTTGTTGATTCCGATCCCAGCAGAATGTTGGAGTGCCGCCCGTATCCGAGCTTGATGTAGTTGGTACCTGGAACCGTCGACCAGGGAATTTCGCGATGCTGGGCACGCTTCGCGATCGCAAGGGTGTCAACCGTTGGCGTTACGTCCAAGGTGCTCTCGCGGTAGGCGTCGAAAGCTTGGTCGAATATATTTCGCAAACGGTCCAGATCCTCTCTGCATAACGCGTTTAGAAGCTCGACCGCGACTTCACCTGCACGCAGCCCTGCTCGGGCTTGTCGTGTTTCAAAAACAGCAACGAACTCGCGTGCGTTCGCGCCCTGTTCGGACCCGGCGAACTGGACCGGCCAGTTAACCCAACGCTGGATCAGCAAGGCAAGCGTCTCTACGACGCGGGTAGCTGAAATCTCCGTCCCGGTGAGCAACGACTGCCACGCAGGAAAGTCAACCATGTCGGAACGAAATCGGCTGACAGGCGGTATTAAGTCCGGGATCAAATATGCATTCGAGATCACAGGATCACACCCGCCGGCGCCATCGGCGGACAGCTGTAGCCGGACAACTGCGGAGCGGGACCACATGTTTCCCGCCGCAAGAATCCTTGCGCCAGATATCCTCATAACCATGCCTTGGACAGTTGCGGAGTTCGGCGTCACTTTCGCATATGATCCTTTGCCAATATAACCTACCAACGTGGAGTCCTGTTGGGGGCAGCCCGGGCTTTTGAAATTCCAAAGCCAAGTAGTATCAAATTTCTCTGTGTCTCCGTATTCGTTGAGAGCAATTGGCGCCGATAAGTTCCTTCCCGGTGAAACCGCCACGCGCGCCTATCGAACCACTTTCTTTTTTCCTTCTGCTCGGTTCGACGCATCGGAGGCATTAGATGGACCGCCGACGTCGATTGATCCACCAAGCTCGCGCCTTGCATCATCCAGCGCTTTCGCCTCGGATTCCCCGCCGATCTGCTCGAGTTCCTTCGCAATGACATTCGATTTTGTCAGAGGCCACTTGGTCAGGGAGGCAGAACGCACGAAACCGTAAGCGGACGGCATCCGGACCATCAGCCATCCAAGGTTACTCAGTTCCTCGGTGAATTCTTTCGCGGAGTTCGCGCCGCCGATGCGCCGCCCGGTCAGGCGCTTGAACGTCTTGGATGACATCCTTGCCCGGATCCGCGGTTGTCCCGCCTTGTTCGTGGTGCGCTTCAGGGCCAAGGCAACGAGCGTCGCCGCATCGCGTAGTGAAACATTCGGCCGGTCAGCTGTCGAAACCGTTTTCATCCCCCCCTACTCCCTTTTACTTAGCGAAACCGACAAGATTTTCATCGCTGTCGAGCTTCATCCATGTCGCGCCGGTCTACGGGCGGCGCAGACCGCACTGCCACCTGATCGAACCAGCCATCTCTTTTTCCCAAGTACGAAACAGCCATTGCATCCATGTTGGCCCGGATCAGCGGTGGGCGCGACAGAGACGCGGACGGAATGGGTTCAATCGCAAGTTCACCTGTGCCGGAAGCGAGAACCATCTTCGCTCCAGACCCATCGGAACTCCATCTCACAACAACCGCGAGACCACCGTTCTGCAGGTGTCTGAGCAAATCCGGATCGAGATCGGTTCCAGCACTGACCAATACCTGCTTTGCAGAGGACAACGTGGACAGCGCCCGGCGAGACATCACATCTTCCCTGTCAACGATGAAATACCCGTGGTTGATGCGTCGTAGTACTCTTGCAAATAGGCCATCAAGAATCTCACTGCTTTCGGGGTTCTGCGGCATTATCGATACGGCATGACAAGCGCTCACCCCCAAGCCTTTCGTCCAGATTTTGTCCGGAGAAGCGGCCAAGATCAGGGCCTCCAAAGATGGGTCCCTGGTTAGCGCCAGCGGAGTCATGCGCTGGCCGACGTCTTGAGGGACGCTATTGATGTAGGCGCCCCGCTTCGAAAGGAGACCAACCCGACGCCCTTCAGCCTGGAGCCGGCGATCGATTTCTTTCGCAACCATGCTCGTGTGTCTATCGCCGACGACGAGTAATGTAGTAACCGCCGCTGAATCTGGAGTCTCGTATAGATTCGTCAGAATAAGTTCGCTCACATCTGTTGAGGCGCCCCCGCGTGGAGAGAGATGTGATTGAATACCCGGCCGAGCGTTTACCTCGACTACGCAGCATCCAGCTTCCTTATGCGAAATCGCAATGTCCGGCATGATAAGGTCGATCCCAGCAATGCTCAGGCCAAAGACTCTAGCAATGCGTTCACACAGCTGCTGATTTTCCGGGTGAACCTCGCCTGTAACATCCACCGGTATACCTCCACCGGCGAGGTGGCCTGTCGGACGCAAGGTGACAAGCTTGCCGATTACGGGAACCGAATCCAATGAAAGCCGGCGCTGTGTGATGTGCCTCAGCAGCTCATCGTCAATTCCTACGCGGCATAGATATCGGCCGTCCCGATCCGGCTCATTGTTCAAATCATCGATTAGATCTCGCACTGTCTTTTGACCATCGCCGACCACTTGGGGCGGGCGGCAGATGACCGCCGCGACGAGGCGATAATCCACGACGGTGGCTCGATACTCAGATCCTGCAACATATTGCTCTACCAACACCCCATTATGTGTCGAGTGCTGCCTGCCGCGTAGCGCGTATGCTCTCTCAAACGCCTCTTCGACTGCATGGCGTCCCCGCAGCTTGACCGAGACGCCCCGCCCTTGATTTGCCTGGGCCGGCTTCACTACGACGCTCCTGCCCAGTTGCCTAGCCGCTGAAACCGCCTCGGCCTTTGTGCGAACAGTAATCTGACGGGGAACGGTCATGCCGGCTTGCGCCAGTAGTCTGTTGCCCAGCCTCTTGTCCAACGCGGTCTTCGCGGATGCGAACGACGTCGAACCGGAGATCGTCGAGAATAATTGCTTCTGGTGCTTGCCCTGGCCAAGCCGAAGATGGTTGCGGGCAACGAACTCGAACGGAATGCACTTCCTTTTGGCTGCAGCCACCAACACACCGGTCGAATTTGAAAGCCGCCGCTTCTTAGCCTTTTCCATATTTAGCTTGCGTGCCTGAGTGTATTTCGTAGTTGGATCCTCGCCTCGTGCCGCCTCATCGATCGCGTCAACAACAGCCGAAGCAGCCGCGCGCGACATCTGTGGGTCATCCGACTCCCAAATGACAGCGAAAGTGTCCTGGGCTCGGTCGCTCACAAAGGCGGGAGTCGTTAACGACGAATAAAAATTCATCTCCCGGCAAAGCTCGAGATCGGCGAGCCGGATCGCATCTGCAATGTACTGCGCCACCAGAGCGTCCTGCGAACAGCTAGGAAATAATCCGGAAAGCGCCAAGCGCACTTCAGGAGCAAAATCAGAAACGTGCCTTGTCGCGAGAGACCCGAGTTTCAGCGTCAGCTTAACCACTGTATTTGCGCTGTAGATGTTTGTTCCCGACAGCGTCCGAAGCCCGACAACCGCGACGGGGCTCAATTCTTCTAACTGAGATACCATAACGCTATTGCCCCCAACGCCGTTGCCCCAATTTGGATCAGCCCGTCATCGTCGCTCTACTCTTCCGAATTCCCTCATCAACCCAATAGGAACCCGCTCTCCATTTTATTAGATGTCGCTAATTCGAAAGACAAAACATGGGACTAAGGTCCGTAGCTAAAGTCCCTGTAAGGCCCATTGCTTACAACTACCCCTTACATTATGGTTATCTAATGGTAAAAAGCACAAAATGAAAGGCAAGTCAAAGGGTCTAAAAGCAAACGAAATTCAAGTAAAAACCCTTGAACACAGCGTAACTAAGAGTTTAGTTGGGGGAGTTGTCATGCCGATTTCCAGAATACAACGCGGGCGCATGAAGAGGGCCAAACGCGCATTCGCGACGCGCCGCGTTGCAGCCTCTCACATGCGAACCCTTATCACCGGGCCGATACAGCCCGCCGCAGGCGATCTTGTCCTGGCGCGCGTTGATGAACTCGGCAATCACAGCCGATTGGAGCTCATCGGCGGAAGAAAAGCCATTATGTTTCCCGGCGACGAGATCATTGTCTGCTACGGCAACAGGTATGCCCCCGACCAGTTCGAAGCGGTGATTGGTCCGGATTTGGGCCCGTGCGATCTGGTAGCCGGAGGAGGAATCGCGGCGCAGGAGCTTTCGAGGCATGACAGAATGGCGGCGCCGACAAAGATTACCCCGCTGGGGCTGGTTGGGGATAAATTCGGCCGCCGGCTGAATGTCTGGGATTACAAAGTAAGCTCAGACGATCTTCCTCCTTCGCTGCCGATTGTTCTGTCGCTCGGCACATCGATGAACGCCGGCAAAACCCTGACGGCGACGTCATTGGTCAGAGGATTCAAGAAATTGGGACTAAAGGTCGCTGCGTTGAAGATTACCGGAACGGGATCCGGCGGCGACATGTGGATTGTCCGTGACGCCGGGGCGGACTTGGTTCTGGATTTCACCGATGCGGGTTTCGCAACGACCTACTTGGCTTCAGTGGAGTTGATCGAGAAAGGCGCTTTGCGCCTGTTGAACCACGCTGCCGAAAACGGATGTGATGTTGCAGTCATCGAGATTGCCGACGGATTGCAGCAAAGGGAGACATCGGAGCTCATCTGGGCCGAGTCGTTGCGGAGCATCGCCCTTGGCACAATCTTCGCCTCGTATGATGCCATGGGAGCCAAATATGGCGTCGACAGCCTTCGCGCCGCGGGTCACAACGTGCTTGCTATAAGCGGACGAATTGGTCGATCTCCGCTCGCTGTGAGAGAAGCGGAGGAAGCCACCGGGCTGCACGTCTACTCCCCATGGGAGTTGCAGGAAGGAGCACTGAACCCTGTCATGAGGGCTCGCGCTTCTGCGAAACTCGCCAATGGCCAGAGCAGTAATCCCTATTTCCGGCGCATCGCAGAATCTGCGGATGGAATCACTTCGGACGGTTACAGTCCACAGGCCTCGCAATTGCGCGTTGAATTTTTAGAAATGGTTGCGCAAGGGCTCGTCGCGGCGGAGTTCGGTAAGCTCAACCAGACCTCAGCCGACGGCACCAGGTTCGCGTCATGGCTAACTCCCTATGGGAACATCACCGTCACGCTACCTAAGCTGTCATCACGGTTCGACATTCCCGCCTTTATCTCGGCTCGCGCTCCTGCGGAGATCATAGAAGCCGCAGTTCTGGCCAAAACTCAGGCCGCATTGAAGTTGTCTTTGTCCAACCTTATCGAGGCGCTTGGCTGCTCTGCTCTGGCCGACGACCAAATGCAGGGGCTTCTGAACGACATTTGGTCGATGCTTGAGATGGATCGCAAGAGCGGAATTGAATGCCAGACCTTGCTTAACGCTATGAGACAACCGATCTCGGCCTCCGCGCCGGATGAGCCGGACGCCACAATTATGAACTTCTCAGGAGCTTTCAGCGACACTGAACACCGCAGCGTAATCGGGCGAGCATGACCAGCGGTGATCAATGAGCATACGAGATAAGAGGTTCAGTCCTCCTCTGAGCGAAATGTGGCGACGGTCCAGGCCCGGCTTGGCTGCTGTCGTGACATTCGGAATCTTTATCAATCTTCTCCGCTTCTCGGGTCCCCTCTATCTCATACAGATCTTCGATCGGGTCATTTCGAGCCGCAGCATCGAAACCCTTGTTGCCCTCACTGCAGCGGCTTTGATCGCGCTTGTTGCGGGGGCTGCGCTTGAAACGGTCCGCCGGCGAATGCTTTCGCGATGGAGTGTATGGATCGAGCATCAGTTGACCACTCAATCCGTGAGAGCCGGATTGACCGCCGGTGTTGCTAACCCACCGGTTCTGGCCAACATCGAGAAGGTATCCAGTTTTGTGGAGCGCGGCCTAGCGCCATGGATGGATGTGGTCTGGGCCCCCATTTTCCTGCTGTGTGTATACTTCATCCATCCGGTTCTCTGCATGATCGCTTCGGCCGGCATTGCCTTGCTGATCGGTCTGAGCCTGCTTAAGGACAAGCTCACGCGAGAACCCCGCCAGGCGGAACGCGACGCCGCCAAGCAGGCCAGGGAAGTTTTGGTCTCGGCAGACAGGCACAAGGACGTGGTGGGCGCCTTTGCGATGGCTGACGCAATCGCCGGCCGCTGGGGTAAGAGCAAGATAGACGGCTTTCTGCAGCGGGATCGGCTGAACGCGAGAGGGGTGAGTATCGACTCTGCCATCCGGGTCTTGGGCCGCGCCTTTTATATCGTGCTCCTAGCATCCGGCATCTGGTTGTTTTTAAACAATCATGCCACGCTCGGGGGGTTATTCGCAGGCCGCCTTGTTGCCAACTTCGCCTACAAGATCGTCGACAAGGCGGTTCGGGAGCTCAGAAGTCTACGAGAGGCGCGCGAGGGGTACTCGAAGATCAAGGCGGAGCTTGCCAGACCGGCGCGTGACGAACCGGTCTTGTTGCCCGGGACACCGAATGGTGCTTTGAATCTCGATGAAGTCTCGTTCAAGCACGGCGGAGCGCGGGGAGACTTGTTCCGGAAACTTTCACTCTCCCTGGCGCCAGGAGAGTTGCTGATGGTCATGGGGCGGGCCGCAACCGGAAAGACGACGCTTTCCCGCCTTTTGATTGGGCTGCTTAAGCCGCGCACCGGACAAGTCCGGTTGGGCGACATGAACGTCACACGACTTCCCGATTACATCAGGGCTGAGGTCATCGGCTATCTCCCGCAGCATATCGAGCTTTTCGAAGGAACCGTTGCGCAGAACATCGCACGATTTCAGCAGACCAGCATGGACGACGTGGTTTCCGCAGCCAAGATAGCGGGAATTCACGAATCTATTCTCCGGTTAAGCCAGGGTTATGACACCCTTCTTGATGAGTCCGTCGGCCTGTCCGGCAGCGAACGGAAGCGAATAGCCGTTGCAAGAGCCTTCTTTCGTTCGCCGAAACTGATCGTCCTTGATGAGCCTTTCGCAAATTTGGACATTTCTTCGAGGAGGACACTCGAAACGGCCGTCAAATTTATGAAGGACTCCGGATGCTCGATAGTCGTCACCATGTCGGGGCGATCCAAGCGATTTATCGGAATGATCGACAAATCGCTCATCCTGGGCGGCCAGAAACCGGAGTTCACTGATCACATCGTAAGTCCCGTGCGTCCGAGCAAGCCGGAATTGCGGAGAGTCAAGTGAAAGCCTCGCTGGCCCTCCGCAACAAAAGCTCGGGCGGTGTGCAAGCAGAAGACCCCGCGCCGTTCGGCAAAAGCTTGGTGACTTCGGGTTTCGCGATAATGGCAGCTTTCTCCGCCGCCGCGGGCTTATGGCTGGCTGAAGCGCCAATCCAAGGCGCAGTCTTGGCACCCGGCGTGGTGGATGTGGCGTCGAACGTGAAGACCATCCAGCACCTTGAAGGAGGGATCATATCCGAAATCCTGGTTAAAGAGGGAGACCACGTGTCGCCAGGCCAGGCTTTGATACGATTGCAGGGCACTGCTTCGACGGCCGCAGCAAACGAAATCAGCGCGCAGTGGTACGAGGCAAAAGCAACCGAGGCGCGGCTCGTCGCGGAAAGAGATGGAAAAGATATCATCGAAATTCCGCCGGAATTGAAGCAAGCCGGCAAACAGGCGATGGATGCCATTGCTGGGCAAGAAAGTATTTTTCGCTCGCGGCAGGCTCTTTTGCACGAGGGTCTCTCCGTGCTGCAGCAGATGATCGCCAGTCTGCAGAAGGAAATCGAGGGGTATGAAGGGCAAGTTGCCGCGTCGACCCGAAAGCTCAAAGTCATCGAAGACCAACTTAGCGACGTCCGCGCATTGTATGAAAAGAAGCTGATTGTACGGACGCGCCTTTCCGATTTGGAGACAGAACAGGCGGATGTAAGCGGAGCCCTGAGCGGTTACGTTGCGTCGATCGGCGTCGCCAGGGAGAAGATGGAGGAGACAAAATTTAAGATTGCAGAACTTAAAGCGTCTACAGCAACCGACATCGTCGAACAACTCGGATTGACGCGCGCCAAGATATACGAGGCGGGGCAAAAAATGGCTGCCGCCAATGACGTGCTGGCCCGTACCGAGATTCAAGCACCCATTGGTGGGACCGTGGTGGAACTGAAGGTGCATACTATCGGTGGGGTGATAGCGGCAGGAGATCCACTGATGACAATCGTCCCCCTCGACGACAACTTTGTTGTGCTGGCAAATGTCGACCCGTTGGATGTCGACCAAGTGAGGGCGGGATTGCACGCGACAATTTGGCTTAGCGCCGTAAGCAAGCGCTACCAGCAGCCTATGAGCGGCGATATCCAAACCCTGTCAGCGGACCGGCTTATAGATTCGCGGACAGGGCAAGCTTACTATTCGGCTCGAATTGTCCTGACCCCAGAGTCGTTGAAGGCAATGCCGGTGGCATTGCAAGCCGGCATGAACACGCAGGTGATGATCGAAACCGGCACAAGATCAGCCTGGGAATATCTCAGCGCTCCTGTGTATGCCGCTATGGGACGCGCGCTCCGCGAGTGATGAGAGATGTTCCGTCTCAGGCGCACTCGGCTCAACAAGCAAACGCCTGCTGTTGCTCCGGGCAGCCTCCTCAACTTCCGGAGAATGTGTTCTACGGTCAACTTCGGCTACCTCGCCTTGTGACCTGAAATTCCGCCCTCACCTTTCCAGCACAAGAAGGTGCCCATCGATAGCGGCTCCAAACGCCACATTTGGAGGATAAGTCGGCGAGGACCTCCTGGGCGCGTTTCGAATCTTGAGCAAGCCGGAATGATCCGCAACCCTTACGGTCCCAGCCCTCGTCTTCTGCCGAAGGTCCATCCGATAGCGCCATCGTCACGGGCGAGCCTCCTATGTGCTTGCCGATGCGTTTTTTCGGGTCGAGGCTGACAGGGGACGAGCTGGAAGCCGGTTCCGTCGCGTCGATCATAGCAAATTGGCCGGAGGCGAGGTTGGTGGCGCCGGCAAGCCGGCCGCTGATGTATTCGCCAGGCTTCGTTTCGATGAAGCTGAACCCGCGCTCAGCCGCCATGCTACGACCGGTGCGTCGACTTCGGCCTGTTCGAGTCGCTGGAGGAGATCGCGCGGGGCTCGGGCCCCGGCCAGCAGACGCTGCAGCTTGCCGTTCTCCCTATTCAAGGCACACACCATATTTGCGACACAGTGCTGTCGCCGAAAGCCCAGCCTGGGCTTCTTCAAATGCCGATGATTTGTTCATCAGAAAATCTCGATCGCTTCATTGCCGGTCTCCTCATCGGAGGAACAGGCTAACCTCAAACCCGGTGAAGCGCGCCAGTCCCTCATGCGCCTGCTGCGATAGTGGCTGAGCTTGCACGCGGAGACGTGCCTGCGAGCTCGTCGTCGGCCAAGTGATAAACGCCAGGCGTTCACTGAATTGAACTCGAACGACTGCCGAAATTATCTCTTGCAGGATCTCTCGACGGTGCTCCAGCGGCATACCACACAGATTGCACCCGTTGAGATGGCTCTAGGCCGGTATTGACTGAGCCGGCGAATACTGAAACCGTTTGAGTAAGGCGTAGAGCAGCCTATCGGGAAAAAGAGTACGGAAGAGGAGTAGGACTCTTTGCACAAAGATTGCACACGACACTATATTAACACAGCGAAATCACTAAATAATCAGTCCAATCCATCATTGGTGCTATGGCGAGCGTCGTCTGCATAAGCCTATTCAATGCTGTTTGCCCCTGTCATAATCAAATCTGTCAGCGCAATATACCGCATTCTCTTTTATTTTCAGATACTTCGATGGCAGGGACATAAGTCCCATTTCGAGAGGGACCATTTTCCCCATTCATATAGTTATTAAAAAATCAATAGTCCAGTTTTAATTTTCCACAAATAAGAGTAAACATTAGCTGCTCATAATATGAGCAGTGGAGGCGTGCAGGCAGTCATGCCTGTTGGGGAGGGGCGGTCAGTATGCCCTCATCATTGATCTTCGGCGCCCGCCGTGGGCGGATTGCCGATGCGCACAGGACGCATCCCCCCAGCAATGTCTGACGGGGCAAGGAGCGGAGGATCAGCGGCGGCTCCTCCGAACCCCCTCTACCCCTCCTGAGAGTCAATTCACCACTCCAGTTTTCTTTAACGATGGCGCGTAGCGCTGGCCTGGCCAGCGGATGCGCGTCCGTGCGGCCGGTTGCCAGCGTTGGGGCTGAAATCGCACCTGCCGCATTTGAACCAGGGAGAATTTCCAATGGCACTCGACATCACAGCTCAAGACATCATCCTCGACGAGACCACCGGCCTGCAGGATGACGACATCAACCCGGCCCTTCCGCCGCACAGCACCAACGACACGCTTACCTATCTCTTGGGCCTCGACGGTCCGGGAGGGCTGGCCTCACCCGAGGTCGCCTTCCAGAGCGACTTCGTGATCGCCACGGCAAATGCGGGCGAGACCATCACCTCGGTTATTCTCACGCAGAATGCCTCCGGAACTCCGTTTTCGACCACCGTCGGCGTGAACAGCGGCATCCGGACGGTCGATGGCAATTATGTCTGGCTGTTCCAGGATCAAACTCACCCAAACGTTGTGATCGGCGTCATTGGGACTTCCGACGCGAACGCTTCGCCTGCCGCAAGCGGACCGCTCGCCTTCTCATTCGCGTTGATGAGCACCGCCACCACCGGTCATTTCGACCTGTACACGGTCCAATATGTGCCGTTGTTCAATCCGATTGCGTCCGATCCCGACGACCGCATCGATCTGACCGACAAAGTGTTCGCGTCGGTCGCGGGGACCGGCGTAGTCGGTTTCTCGGGCCAGAATGCCGCTCCCGGCAACCACGATTTCTACGTGATCAATTCGCCGGATGACGCTTCCAAGCAGATTCTGGTGACAGGGTTCTTGGGGACCACCAACGCCACCGCCAACGTGAGTACACAGGGCTTCGGCGTCAACAACCAGAGCATAAACCCGTCTGAAACGCTGCAGGTCGATTTCGTGACCGGCGGCAACCTCGCCGCGGGCACTGCTTCCCAAATCCAGTACGGCAGCCATCTCGAAAATATCACACAGGCGGGATTCACCATCAACCAGATCACGCCATCCAATCCGAATTTGCGGGTGGACATCAAGATCAGCGCTTTCAACGTTGATAACAATGAGCAGGGCTTGAACTTCTATGACGGCAGCCCGACCCACGCCGCGCCCATCACCAGCCTCTCATTGACCGGACAATCAGGGTACGCCTCCGCCATCACGGCCAATGGCACTTACCCCACGGGTAGCGGCAACGTTACCGTTAGCGGGATGGGCACTGGGGTCGTCACCATCACCGGGCTCGACAACATCACCACCGTCAACATCACCACCAGCAGCCCGATGGATCGTCTGACGGTTTCGGGGGTCGATGCGAATGAAGGATGCGACATCACCGAGTTCCATTTCAAGACGACGACAACCAACGCCTACACCGAACAGGTTGGCTCGTTCATCAACTTCGACGACGATGGGCCGGCGCTTTCGATCACCGCCGCGCCGGTGGTTGGCGCCGCCGAGGTGGTCGAGGCGAGCGGGGTTGCCGGTCAGAGCCAGGCGGCGATCACGCCGCCGACCTTTAACGCGAGCGCGGTCGATGGTTATACCACGAATGTGACCTACGCGCTGGCCCTGGCGGGCGGAACGGCGACCGGGCTGCTGACCACGGTCGGCAACCATGCGATCACGCTGGTGGCCGACTCGGCCACCCAGATCTCGGGCATGTACGACAGCAACGGCGACACCACGCTCGATGCGACGGCGTTTACGGTGACGCTGTCCGGCACGACGGTGACGCTGACCTCGCTGGTTGCCCTTGAGCACTCGAACGCGCCGCAAGGCGTGGGCGAGGACAACACCCTCGACCTCAACGGCCTGATCAACGTGACGGCGACAGTGACAGTGACCGACGGCGACCAGGACGTGGTCTCGCAGCAAAGCTCGAGCTCGGGCCTATCGCTGACCTTCGACGACACCGATCCGGCGCTTTCGATCACGGCCGCGCCAGTGATTGCCGCCGCGGCGGTAGGCGAGGCGAGCGGGGCCGGCGGACAGACCCAGGCGACAATCACACCTCCGACCTTCAACGCGAGCGCCGTCGACGGCTACACCACGGCTGTGACCTACGTCCTGGCCTTGGCCGGCGGACCGGCAACCGGGCTGCTGACGACGGAAGGCAACCATCCGATCACCTTGGTGGCAGACTCGGGCACCCAGATCTCGGGCATGTATGACAGTGACGGCAACAGCACGCTGGATGCAACAGCATTCACCGTGACGCTGTCCGGCACGACGGTGACGCTGACGTCACTGGTTGCCCTCGAGCACTCGAACGCGCCGCAGGGTGTGGGCGAAGACAACACCCTTGACCTCAACGGTCTGATCAACGTTGTTGCGACTGTCACGGTGACGGACGGCGACAACGATACCGTGACTCAGCAAAGCTCGACCTCGGGCGGCCTGTCACTGACCTTCAACGACACCGATCCGATTATAACGGCACCTTTCGACGCCGATCCTGTCGCCGGCGGTATCCAGACTCCGGAGCAGCTCGGCAACACCGTTGGAGCAACCGCCAGCGGGACCTTTGGATACGACATGACGGACAAGCACACGGCCGCGGAGTATACGGCGGGTGCTAGCGACTTCGCCGACCAGGACAGCGTGCTTCCCGGCATCCAGCTCAGCCTTGGTGGCAACCTCACAGGTCTTGTCCCCAACACGCAGACGCCGTTCATCAGCTCGTCCGCGACGCTCCAGTCGGAAGACGTCACCCAGGCAACGTTCAGCTGGCAAATCTCGTACGACAGCGACCCGAATACGGCTGGCGACCAAACGGCCACGGCGGGCGGTACCCTAGTCTTCAACAAGACTGCTGACACCTACACCATCACCTTGAACGACGCGGTGGAGGGCTTCACCAAAGACATCCTGCACACCAGTGAGCTTCTATCCAAGGAGCCCACGAGCAATGTCGGCCACCCGAACATTGTGGTGGAGAAGCTCTTCGAGGCGGACAGCACTCCCGAAATGACCGACCGGGACTTCTTCGTGCAGTTCACGGCGAACTCGGTCACTAACACCATTAAGTTCGGTCTTAACTCCACCGGCGACAGCGACAACGCGACACCCACCGACACCGCGTGGAACCCTGGCGATCTGGTCACCAACAACCACGAGGACTGGGTGTCTGCCACCCAGAGCACGAACGGGGTCGCTGGCGACACCATCCAGAAAGGCGAATTGCTGACGCTGCGGTTCTTCGACACCAGCCCTGGCATCGGCACCGAGATCGTCACCCCCAGCCAGACGGCGGCCGACATGGCCATCAAGTTCGACGGGATCGGCACCAGTGAGGACCTGATGGTCATCCTTCAGCTCGTCAGCAGCACGGACAGTAGCGTGCATACCACGAAGGCGATCTACATCGAGAACGCCGACATCTACAAAATGGGGCAGGTGCCTACCGCATACGCAGCCGACTTCCCACTCGATAATAACGACGGCCTCATCATCATCGAGAGGAACGACTACAATGGTGTCGGCGAGAACTGGGTGATCCAGGGTGCCCAGATCATGCAGTCCGGCAACGGAATCACCGGCGACGGCACGGCGATCGACCTGAACCGAGCCACTGGCTCAGGTGGCGGCAGCTCTCAAACCACATTGGTGAACTGGGACCCGACCGACAACGACGTCTTGAAGATCGTGGACCTCGGCTTCACCTCGACGCAGACCACGACACCGGACGCGCACCTCGACTTTGGCGTCCAGATCGCGGACGCGGATGGCGACACGACAGCGGTGCAGCACATTCTGGTCGACATCGCCTGACGCCCGCCTTACGGGGGCAGCCGATGCTGCCCCCGTAACGACATCGGTCCAGACGCCAATTCAACGCCGGGGCCGGGCACTGACAAAAGGCATCGAAGCGGGGGGTCCGTGATGCAGCCAAGACCGCAATTCCAGGAAGTGATGCATCTGGCCCGCCATCAGGTGCCCGCCCTCCTTCTCTTCAGCCTGCTTACCAATCTCCTCCTGCTCGCCAGCACCGTCTACATGCTGCAGATCTATGACAGGGTGCTGTCGAGCGGGTCGATCGACACGCTGCTATGGCTCACCCTTGCCGTCATCGCCGCCATCGCCGTCTATGGCCTGCTGGAACACGCCCGCCGGATGATGCTCGGGCATATCAGCCAGTGGCTGGACGACCAGCTCAGCGTTCCGGTGATCGAACGCGCCATGGAGGCGCGCCTGGCCGGCAGCAACCTCGAAACCGGCCTGAAGGACGTGGGCGATCTGCGCGGCTTCATTGCCGGCGATGGCATACTGACTTTCCTCGACGCGCCATGGACGCCGGTCTTCCTGGCATTCATGTGGTTTCTGCATCCGGCATTGGGTGTAGTCGGCCTTGCCGGCGCCGTGCTCCTGTTCTGCGCCGCGCTCGCCAACGATTTCCTCACCCGCCGCAAAGGCCAGAATGCGGCAGCGGGGCTTCGCCGCAGCCAGGCCGCCGTCGGTCAATTTGTCGACGGCGCCGAGACATTGCGCTCGCTCGGCATGTCCGAGCCGGCGCTGCGGCGGTGGGAGCAAAACCAGCAATCGCTGATCGACATCCAGACCCGGATTTTACAGCGCACCACCATCATCGGCAGCCTGTCGCGTTCGCTGCGTCTCGCCCTTCAGGTGGCCGTGCTGGGGCTCGGCGCCTATCTCGTCCTGCGTCGCGAGCTGACACCCGGCTCGATGATCGCGGCTTCCATCCTGCTCAGCCGCGCGCTGGCGCCGATAGAGCGCTCGATAGGCGCCTGGCGCAGTCTGGTCAGCGCGCGGACCGCGCGCCGCAACCTGATGAAGCTTTTCGCCGAGACCAGGTCGATGCAAACAGCCGGCGTCAGCCTGCCCCGCCCGCAAGGCCGGCTGAAGCTCGAAAACCTGCATTATTGTGCGCCAGGGACGTCGCAGGCGCTGCTGAACGCGATAGGCTTCGGCGTCGAACCCGGCCAGACCTGCGGCGTGATTGGCCCGTCCGGCTCGGGCAAGACCACGCTCTGCCGTCTCATTGTCGGCACGCTGCGGCCCTCGCTCGGCCACGTCCGGCTGGATGGCGCGGAGGTCTGGAACTGGCCTGCGGAGGAACTCGGTCAGCATATCGGCTATCTGCCGCAGCAGGTCGAGCTGTTCCCTGGAACGATCGCCGAGAACATCGCCCGCCTGCGTGACGTCGACAGCGAAGCGGTCATAGCCGCGGCTCAACTCGCCGGCATCCACGAAATGATCCTGCGGCTGCCGAGCGGCTATCGCACCGAAGTCGGACCGCATGGGGCCCGGATATCGCGCGGCCAGCGCCAGCGCATCGCGCTGGCCCGGGCGCTATTCGGTGACCCGCCGCTGATCGTCCTCGATGAGCCGAACACCGGCCTCGACGGCGAAGGCGAAGTGGCGCTGTTCAACGTGCTCCAGCAGCTCAAGGAGCGGGGCCGCACGGTGGTCGTCATCAGCCATCAGACCAATCTTCTGCGCACTGCCGACCATATCGCCCTCATCCGCGACGGATCCCTTTCGATGTTCGGCACGCGCGACGAGGTGCTCGGCGCGCTGGCAGGCCAGCCCAGGCACATCCCGGTGCCGGCGGCCATACGGGACAAGATCGCCGCCAATGCGCCAGCAAACCTGAAGGCAGGGGAGTGAGCCATGGGCGGTGATCGAATTGGCGACTTCTCGACGATACTGGACAGGCTGATGGATAGCCTGGGCGCGTTGGCGGACAGGCTGTCCATTTCCGCAGGCGATCTGGTCGCCGCGGCATCGATTTGGTTCCGCGGCCTGAACCAGCCGACGCGCATCACAATGATTGCGGCCGCCGGCGTGCTCGTCCTGCTGCTGGTTTCAGGCTTGGTCCGGCGGCGGTCACCTGCCCTCCGCGCCAGCGGCCGCGACCTGAACCAACGGACGCGGCCAGCGCGCATGCTGGGCTATGTGTCGGTGATCGTCTTCGTGGGCGGCACCGCCGCGTGGTCAAGCGTCGCCCTTCTGGCAAGCGCCGTCGTCGCCAACGGCGTTGTCAGCCCCGAGGGCTATCGCAAGACCGTCCAGCATCTGGAGGGCGGCATCATCGGCGCGATCCACGTAAAGGAAGGCGACAAGGTGAGCGCCGGCCAGGTGTTGATCAGCCTGAAGACCATCGACGCCCAGGGTCGCTACGACGAGTTGCAAGGCCATTATATCCGACTGCTGGCGACCGAAGCGCGCCTGGTCGCGGAGCTTGCCGGGCAGGACCGGATCACCTTCCCCAAGGAGCTGACATCGATCGATAGCGAGACGGCGCGAAAGGTGGTCGCCGAGGAACAGGCGCTGCTCGACAGCCGCCTGGCGACCCGTGCGGGGCGCACGCAAATCCTCAACAAGCGCATCGCGCAAATCCAGGAGCAAAGTACAGGATCGAGGGAGGTGATTGCCGCCGAGGCCGAGCAGCTCAGGCTGATCGACCAGGAAATCGCCTCAGCGCAGGAAATGTACAAACAGGGACTGGAACGGCTGCCGCGGATACTGGCGCTGCAGCGGTCCCAGGCCGAGATCCGCGCCAATCAGGCGTCGAACCGCGCGCAAGTCGCACACAACGACCAGCAGATCGGCGAGACCGAGTTCCAACTCCTCAACCTGCGCCAACAGGACAGCGAGAGCGCCAATGAGGATCTCGCAAAAGTGCGAGGGGACCTGGCTGAACTGCGCAGCCAATTACCTTCGCGCCAGGATGTGCTGGCCAGGACCGACATTGTCGCGCCAATCGCCGGAACGGTGATGAACCTGCGCATAACGACCGAATCGGGCGTGATCGCAAGCGGCCAGGCGCTGCTTGATATCGTTCCCAACGAGCCCAATCTGGTCATCGATTCACGCATCAAACCGGCGGATATCGACGTGGTACATCCTGACATGCCGGCTCGCGTGGTGTTGTCGGCCTATCCGAGCCGGCATCTGCCGCAAATCCATGGCCTGCTCACATCGGTGTCGGCCGACCGGCTGACGGACGAAAAGACCGGCGAGCCTTATTTCCTCGCCAAGGTCAAGGTCGACACCGCCGATCTCGCAGAGCTGCATGACGTGCACTTGTCTCCCGGCATGCCGGCGGAGGTCATGATCCTGACGGGAGAGCACACTTTGCTCGACTATATGCTGGCCCCGGTGCAGGCTTCGCTCACACGCTCTTTCAAGGAAAACTGAGCCGACGACAGCACAGCGACGTCGACCATAAGCCGACGCCTCATCGTCGCATCTGTCAGCGCAGCCGCGGGGGCGTGACGGCGCTAGCGCCTCAGGGCGTGGACATTGTCCATCGATGCGCCGCCCAGCGGCAGCGCCATGTCGTCGTCGAGCAGCCGGGTGATGCGGGCAAAGCCGACAAAGGCTTTGCGCGCTTCCTCGGCCGACATCTTGCCCGACAGTGCCGCCGCACAGCAATTCAGGGCGCATTGATAAACCGGGCCGCGCCGTCCCGTTGGCCACTTCCGCAGGAACACCATCGCCTCGGAGACGCTATCGACTTCCTCCACAGGGTATCCCTGCCCACGCGCAATTCGCACTGGGGTAAAGAAATGCAAGCGATCCATAATTATCCTCCCGGTCGACCGCAGCGCAGTCGAACCGCAATAAACGCACGTCCCGCGAATCGGTTCCAAACAAATTTGGTTGCCGATGGAAAAAGTTCGAAACGCGGGCCCGCGCCTGACATGCGCGAAAATCAGTTGGCGACTCAGCCAATGCAGGCCTGGAGCCGTCGGATAACGGCGATTCTCATTGAATATCTTTAAGGCGAAAGCCGGCAAATGGGTTGCTTGCCGGTTACCCTGCGTCAGGCTTAACCTTCGCGGTCACCGCGTGAGGGCGCGTTTTGCAAAAAGGGGAACACTTGCAATGACCATCCAAGGCGCATCGCCTGACCTCTACAATGAGGATCTGGCTCCCGCAACGGTCAGGAACTGGGGACCGTTTTCGATCTTCAACGTCTGGACCTCTGACGTCCATAGCCTCTGGGGCTACTACCTGGCGGCAAGCCTGTTTCTGTTCTGCGGCGGCTTCGTCAACTTCATCATCGCCATCGGCATCGGCTCGCTGATCATCTATGCGCTGATGAATATGGTCGGCTATGCCGGCGTGAAGACCGGCGTGCCCTACCCCGTGCTTGCCCGCGCCTCCTTCGGCATCTGGGGCGCCAACGTCCCGGCGCTGGTGCGGGCGATCGTCGCCTGCTTCTGGTACGGCGCCCAGACGGCCGCGGCGTCGGGCGCGATCGTGGCGCTGCTGACGCGCCTGCAATGGTTCGACGAGTTCAACAAGAGCTCGCACCTTCTGGGACACTCGACGCTGGAGGTGATCTGCTTCGTCATCATCTGGGCGCTGCAGTTGCTGATCATCCAGAAGGGCATGGAAACCGTCCGTCGCTTCCAGGATTGGGCCGGCCCGGCCGTGTGGATCATGATGCTGATCCTGGCCATCTATCTTTGCGTGAAGTCCGGCACTTTCGCCTTCACCAGCGACATCCCGATGGATGTGCTGCTGGACAAGACCAAGGACGCCGGCGTTCCGGGCGAGCCGGGATCCTGGACCGCGCTGTTCGCGGTGGCGGCGATCTGGGTGACCTATTTCTCGGCTCTCTACCTCAACTTCTGCGATTTCGCCCGCTACGCGCCGGACAATGCGGCCCTGCGCAAGGGCAACATCTGGGGCCTGCCGGTCAACCTCATCCTGTTCTCGCTGGTCGCCGGCGTCACCACGATCGCCGCCTATGACGTCTACCATGAGGTGCTGCTCCATCCCGACCAGATCTCGGCCAAGTTCGACAGCTGGTTCCTGGCGGCGCTTGCCGCGCTGACCTTCGCGGTGGCGACGCTGGGCATCAACGTCGTGGCGAACTTCGTCTCGCCGGCGTTCGATTTCTCCAACGTCTTCCCGCGCCAGATCGACTTCAAGAAGGGCGGCTACATCGCGGCCCTGATCGCGCTGGTGCTCTATCCCTTCGCGCCATGGGAAGGCAGTGCGGCTTCCTTCGTCAACGTCATCGGCGCGACGATGGGACCGATCTTCGGCGTGATGATGGTCGACTACTACCTGATCCGCAAAAGCGAAGTCGACGTCGAAGCACTCTATCGCGAAGACGGCGAGTTCCGTTTCCAGAGCGGGTGGCATGTCAACGCCTTCATCGCTGCCGGCATCGGCGCCATCTTCTCCTCGATCCTGCCCAACTTCACCAACTGGCTGCCGTCCTGGTGGGGCGTCTATGGTTGGTTCTTTGGCGTGGCGATCGCCGGCGCCGTCTACTACGTGCTGCGCACCATGGCGCTTGGCGCCGGGGCAAGGACCGCCAAGGCCTGAAACAAGGCAGTAGGCAGTAGGGCTTAGGCAATAGAGAATGCCACTCTACTGCCTACTGCCTACTGCCTACTGCCTACTGCCTACTGCCTACTGCCTACTGCCTACTGCCTACTGCCTACTGCCTACCAACTCCGCCAGACGGCGCACCGTGTTCCAGTTGCGCGACGTGCCGATGCCGAGGCGCTTGTGATTGGCGGCGGCAAGCAGCCGCGAGCTCGGCCGCTCGCGCGAGAAGACAAGCCAGATATCGCCGTCGACCAGGAATACTTTTTCGTCGGCGGCGGCATAGGCCTGGAGTGCCTCGACGGTGTCCGCCGGCAGCGGCTCGCGCATCACACGCACCGCAACCTGATCGGCCGTGTCCGCTGATTCGCCCGGAAACGGATTGGCGGCGGCAAGCTTCAGCCAGTCCTCGGCACGGCGCACGATGATGTCGACATGCCGGCCGAAGCTTTTCTCGAACGCCTTTTCCAGCCGGCCCTCGAGCTTTGAAAGCTCGCCTGTGCGCGCCTCGAACACCAGATTGCCTGTCGCAACCAGCGTGCGGACGTTTTTCAGCCCGAGGCTTTCCGCCATGGCCTTCAGGTCGGACATGACCACCCGCCGCCCCTCGCCCAGGATGATGCTGTAGAGCAGCGCGACGTAGGTCTGCACGGCCTGTTCGCTGTCGGTTCAGACGAGCCGCGACTGATCCACCGCTGCCGAGATAAAGCTCGCGAACAGCGGATGCGGGTCGAGCGGGCGGCTCTTCAGTTCGGGGTGATACTGCACGCCGATGAACCATGGGTGGTCAGGATATTCGACCGTCTCCGGCAGCACGCCGTCGGGCGACATGCCGGCAAACACCAGGCCGCAATCCTCGAGCCGCTGCTTGTAGTCGATGTTGACTTCGTAGCGATGTCGGTGGCGCTCGGAAATTTGCGTGTCGCCGTAGATATCCGCTATCTTCGAGCCCTTGGCGAGCTCGGCCTGATAGGCGCCAAGCCGCATCGTGCCGCCGAGATCGCCTGCGGCCCTGCGCTTCTCAAGCATATTGCCCTTCAGCCACTCGGTCATCAGACCGACGACGGGCTCGTCGGTGGGGCCGAACTCGGTCGACGACGCATGGTCGACACCCGCCAGAGAGCGGGCCGCCTCGATGCAGGCCATCTGCATGCCAAAGCAGATGCCGAAGTAAGGCACCTTGCGCTCGCGGGCGAACTTTGCCGCCAGGATCTTGCCTTCCGAACCGCGCTCGCCGAAGCCGCCGGGAACGAGGATGCCATGCACCTTCTCCAGCCACGGCGCCGGGTCTTCCTTCTCGAAGATCTCGCTTTCGATCCAGTCGAGCTTGACCTTGACGCGATTGGCGAGGCCGCCATGCGACAGCGCCTCAATCAGCGATTTATAGGCATCCTTGAGGCCGGTGTATTTGCCGACGATGGCGATCGTCACCTCGCCTTCCGGATTGTGGATGTGGTTGGAAAGCTTCTGCCACGGCTCCATGCGGGGCTTCGGCGCCGGGTCGATACCGAAGGCCGCCAGCACTTCCGAATCGAGGCCCTCCTGGTGATAGGCCAAAGGCACGTCATAGATATGCGGCACGTCCAGCGCCTGGATGACGGCGCTTTCGCGCACGTTGCAGAACAGCGAAAGTTTCCGGCGCTCCTCCTTCGGGATCGGCCGGTCGGCGCGCACCAAAAGGATGTCAGGCGCGATGCCGATGCCGCGCAGTTCCTTGACCGAATGCTGCGTCGGCTTGGTCTTCAGTTCGCCGGCCGTCGGGATGTAAGGCATCAGGGTCAGATGCACATAGACGGCGTTGTTGCGCGGCAGGTCGTTGCCGAGCTGTCGGATCGCTTCCAGGAACGGCATCGCCTCGATGTCGCCAACCGTGCCGCCGATCTCGCAAAGCACGAAGTCATAGTCGTCATTGCCGTCCAGCACGAAGTGCTTGATCTCGTCGGTGACGTGCGGGATCACCTGCACGGTCGCGCCGAGATAATCGCCGCGCCGCTCGCGCTCGATGATGTTCTTGTAGATGCGGCCGGTGGTGATGTTGTCCTGCTGGTTCGCCGAGCGCCCGGTGAATCGCTCGTAATGGCCGAGATCGAGGTCGGTCTCGGCGCCGTCATCGGTCACGAACACTTCGCCGTGTTGATACGGCGACATCGTCCCGGGATCGACATTGAGATAAGGATCGAGCTTTTTGATCCGCGCGCGATAGCCTCGCGCTTGCAGAAGAGCCCCAAGAGCTGCTGCGGCGATGCCTTTTCCGAGTGAGGAAACCACGCCGCCTGTGATGAATACATATCGCGCCATGGGAGTCATCGCTTAACGCGGCCTGATTGATTCCGCCAGAGAAAAAACCGCCGCGAAGGCTTTTTCCCAAAATGGCACCTAGGCCCGCACGGGCTTGGATTCAGTCAAAACAAAAGGGCCGGCGATGCCGGCCCTTTCGGCAGTTTGACGGAAAGCCTTAGATAATAACAACCTTCGTGCCGATCTTGACGCGGCTGTAGAGGTCCATGACGTGCTCGTTGATCATGCGGAAGCAGCCATTGGAGGCGCTGGTTCCGATCGACTGCGGCGCGATTGTGCCGTGGATGCGCAGATGCGTGTCCTTCTTGCCGTCATAGAGATAGATGGCGCGCGCGCCGAGCGGGTTCTCGCCGCCGCCGGGCATGCCGTCCTTGTATTGGCCGTAATGCTTCGGCTCGCGCTTCTGCATGTCGAGCGTCGGTATCCAGCGCGGCCATTCCTGCTTGTCGCCGACGGCTACCGTGCCCTTGAACTGCAGGCCTTCGCGGCCGACCGCGATGGCATAGCGGCGTGCCGTGGAAAACGACTCGACGAGGTAGAGGCGGCGCGCGCTGGTGTCGATGACGATGGTGCCCGGCTCATAACCGGTGAACGTGACGTCCTGCGGCACGAATTCCGGCTTCACCTTGAACGGCCGCTTGGCGGCCTTCTTGGCCAGCGCCGAATCAAGCGCACGGGTCTCGGGCAGGTAACTGATCGAGCTCACCGACGAGCCGCCGAAGAGGCCGGCAAACAGCCCGCCGCTGCTCGTCTGCTTCTGGCCGGGCTGCTCACTGCGCAACTCGCCATTGTTGCCGGTAGCGGTGATGTTCATGACCTCAGCCGGGATAGGCTCCTCGGCTTTGACCGGCATGATCTGCGCCACCGGGTCCAGCGGCGCGATGATCTTGGTGGTCTTCTTGGCCGGTTTGGCGTCGGCGACCTCAGCCGTCGCGGCAGTGCCCTTCTTGGCGAGCCATTCCTGGCGCGCCGCGTCAGCCTTGGCCTTGGCGGCCTCGCGCATGGCCATCTTGCGAGCTTCGAGCGCCTTATCGTTTGCCGCTTGCTTGTCGGCAGCGATCTTGGCCTCGAGCTTGCCGATCTGCGCGAGATCGTCCGAGGTCGGATTTTTCTTCTTCTTGAGAAGCCTCAGCTGCGATGCGTCGCTCTTGGCGGCGGCAACGGGAATGGCATCGGTTTTCTCTACCGACGGGGAGGAGACCATAGTTGCCGGTCCGGCAAGGGCCGCGGAACCCATGCCGAGGACGGCACAGACTCCCAAAATGATGAAGCTGCGAAGCTGCATGGCGAAGATCCGATCGTTCAATGCGTGTTGCCCACGGCGTCGCCCGGCGCCCCCCAAGGACGCCAAAAGTGCCGCGCGCAATCTATAATCGATTAGCTGTCATCGCCTCAAGCTGAGGCAGGCGCCACGCCCGGTTGAATCTTCGTGATCGGGCGCGCATTTGCCGCGACTGTGTTCAAAGAACAACAGATCGCGGCAGTGCTTGTCCGGCTACTGGTTCGGAACCTGAGGGGTGACCGGCAAGGTGACGCCGTTGGTCGCCGGCGCGGTGGCCGGATTCGCGGGCGCCGGAGCAGGCGTTGTGGCCGGAGCCGGCGCTGTGGCGCCGTTGGCAAGCGGCGTGGTGCTCGTCGCACCGCCAGCCGGAGCCGCGGGAGCAGAGCCGCCGGCCGGGGCTGCTGGCTGCGAGCTGCCCACCGGTCCGTTCGATCCCGGCAGCTGGTTGAGCACGCCGTTGCCCTGGCTGGACGTTGCCGGGCGGTCGAGGATGTCGATCGGCTTTTCGCCATAGCGGGCAAGGATCGACAGCGCCAGCGACGTCACGAAGAAGGCTGCCGCCAGGATCGCGGTGGCGCGCGTCAACGCGTTGGCGGCGCCACGAGCGGTCATGAAACCGGAACCGCCGCCGATGCCCAGGCCGCCGCCTTCGGAGCGCTGCAGCAGCACCACGCCGACGAGGGCGAGCACGACCATGAGGTGGACGACGATCAGTACGGTTTCCATAATTTATCCTGGCGAGGCCTTGCGCGAGCGCGCATACGACCGATGATTTGGAGGCGGCTCCTTACAATGCTTTGGCGGCATTTCCAAGCCCGTGGCCGGGAATATGGGAACCAATGCGGCCATTACAACGATTTAGCCGCGTGAGCCTGGGAGACGGCTAGGGTGTGTTGAGATTCAGGTCAGGCCGAGCCGAGAACGGCGGTTTCCGAGAACCAGAGCGGAGCGTACTAAAGTACGTGAGCACCGGAAGCGCAGGAAACCATCGTTCGCAGGCCGGCATCACCTGAAAATCAACGCAGGCTAAGCCATGTTCATATAAGCTTCCGCTATGGCCAGGAAGTCGGCTGCCTTCAGGCTGGCGCCGCCGACCAGCGCGCCGTCGACATTGTCGACGCCGAGCAGTTCCACCGCGTTGGAGGGCTTGACCGAGCCGCCGTAAAGAATGCGGGTCCTGGCCGCGGCATCGCCGAGCAGCGCAGTCAGCTTGCCCCGGATATGCGCATGCGCCTCGGCGACATCGGCGGCGGTCGGCGTCAGGCCGGTGCCGATCGCCCAGACCGGCTCGTAGGCGATGATGGTGTTGGCGGCGGTGGCGCTCGCCGGCACGGAACCGTCAAGCTGGCGCGACAGGACATCAAGCGTGGCGCCCGCCTCCCGCTCGGCGCGCGTCTCGCCGATGCAGATGATGGCCACCAGCCCTGCCCGCCAGGCCGCCGACGCCTTGGCATGGACTATTGCATCGTCGTCGCCGAACAGCTCGCGGCGCTCGGAATGACCGACAATGACGTGGCTTGCGCCGGCATCCTTGAGCATCTCGGCCGAAATCTCGCCCGTGAAGGCGCCGCTCTCCTTGGGATGGCAATCCTCTCCACCGGCACGCACCGGCGTGCGCGACAGGATCTCGGCGGCGCGCTGCAGCAAGGTCGCCGGCACGCACACCAGCGCTTCGGTCTCCGCGTCGAGCCCGCTCATGAACCCGTTGCCTATCGACCGCAGCTCGTTGAGCGAGGCGCTGGTGCCGTTCATTTTCCAGTTGCCGGCGACAAGCGGGCGGATTCCAGGGGTCATGGGGCGCGTTCTCCGAGCGACATTAAGCAGCGCCCTCACTACCAAAAACAGGTCACAAAGCAATCGACAGTGGACCGGAAGGGCGCTATTGCGCTTGTTTCAGACTCGGCGCACGCGAAAATGCGCAAAAATCGGAAGTATGCATGCTTGGTATATTGAGAAGCGCGGCAGGCACCTGGGTCGCGAAGGCGTTGCTGTCCTTGCTGGTGGTGAGTTTCCTCGCCTGGGGCGCGACCACGCGCATGGTGGGTGGCGTGCTGGGCGGCCATCACGCGGTGATCACGGCCGGCGGCACGGAGGTCTCGATCAACGAGTACCGCCTCGCTTACGACCGTCAGCTCAGCCTTCTGTCGCAGCAATATGGCCAGCGCGTCACCCATGAACAGGCCAAGCTGCTCGGTGTCGACAATCAGGTGCTGGCGCAGCTCGTTTCGGGCGCAGTGCTCGACGAACAGGCGCGCAAGCTGGGGCTCGGCCTCTCCAAGGATCGGCTGGCCGAACTGACGCGCGAGGATCCGGCCTTCAAAGGCCCCGGCGGCCAGTTCGATCGCCGCACCTTCGAGTATCTGCTGCGCCAGCTCGGCATGCGGCCCGAGGACTATCTCAGAAACCGCTCGCAGGTGGCCGTGCGCCAGCAGATCGTCGAGGCGATCTCCGACGGCCTCAAGGTTCCGCAGACTTTCCTGAAGGCGGTTTCGCTCTATCGCGGCGAGGATCGCACGATCGACTATGTCGTGCTGCCCAAGACGCTGGTGCAGCCGATCGAGGCGCCGTCCGACAGCGCCCTCAAAACCTATTTCGACGCCAACAAGAAGAACTATGCCGCGCCGGAATACCGCAAGTTCTCCTATGTCCGGCTGGAGCCGCAGGACATCATGGATCCGTCCGCGGTGACAGACCAGCAGATCAGCGAGGACTACAACAAGAACATCGCGCGCTACACGACGCCCGAGATGCGCACCATCGAGCAGCTGGTGTTCAAGACTCCGGATGCGGCCAAGGCCGCGTTGGATTCGCTGAAGGCTGGCGCTACCTTCGACAAGCTCGTCACCGCCGAAGGCAAGACGCAGGCCGACACGCTGCTCGGCACGCTGGCCAAGGACAAGATCGCCGACAAGGCGGTGGCCGATGCCGCCTTCTCGCTCAATGCCAACGAGGTGAGCCAGGTCGTCCAGGGCGCCTTCGGTCCCGTGCTGTTGCGCGTCACCGAGATCAAGCCGCAGGTGGTGAAGCCGCTTTCGGAAGTGTCCGGCCAGATCCGCAAGGACCTGGCGCTCGGCGAAGCAAGCCGCATCCTGCTCGATGTGCACGACAGCTACGAGGACACCCGCGCCTCGGGCGCCTCGCTGGCGCAGGCCGCCGAGAAGCTGAAGCTCAAGGTCGTCACCATCGATGCCATCGACCGTACCGGCCAGCGGCCGGACGGCACGATCGTCAACGACCTGCCGGAATCGGCCGAGCTGATCAAGTCGGTGTTCGCGGCGGAGCCCAATACCGAGAACGAAGGCCTGACGACTGCCGGCAACGGTTTCGTCTTCTACGAAGTGCAGTCGGTCACGCCGGCGCGCGACCGCACGCTGGATGAAGTCCGCAAGAAGGTCGTCGCCGACTGGACGGAGGCCGAGACCGACAAGCGGCTCGACGCCAAGGCTCAGGAGCTGGAGAAGCGCCTCAAGGCAGGCACCGCGCTCGACGTCATCGCCGGCGAGCTCAAGCTCGAGAAGCAGACCAAGCGCGGCCTGAAGCGCGAAGCCGACGATGCCGATTTCGGCAAGGAAGGCGCCGCGGCCATGTTCGGCGTCGGTGAAGGCGGTACCGGTTTGATCCCCTCGCCCACCGGCGACGGCCAGATCCTGTTCAAGGTCGCCGAGGTCTTCGAGCCGGCAGGCGCCGATGGCAGCGCGGTACCGGACGATGCGCAGAAATCCTTCGGCGCCGGCATGTCCGACGATCTGCTCGACCAGCTGGTGGCGCAGTTGCAGTCGCAATATGACGTTCGCATCGATCCGAACGCGGTTTCGCAAGCACAGACACGATGAGCGCGCTGAAGACACACATAGCCAAGGTTGCCACCGGCACCGCGCTTTCCTTCGAGGAAGCCCGCGAGGCATTCGACATCATCATGTCGGGAGATGCGACGCCCGGCCAGATCGGCGGCTTCCTGATGGCGCTGCGCGTGCGCGGCGAGACCGTGAGCGAGATTTCCGGCGCGGTCGCCACGATGCGCGCCAAGATGCTGCGCGTCGAGGCGCCGCAAGGCGCCATCGACATCGTCGGCACCGGCGGCGACAATTCGCATTCGGTCAACATCTCGACCGCTTCGGCCTTCGTCATTGCCGCGGCCGGCGTGCCGGTCGCCAAGCATGGCAATCGCGGCCTGTCCTCGCTGACCGGCTCCGCCGATGTGCTGACGGCGCTGGGCGTTAGAATAGATATCCCGCCGGAGACGATCGGACGCTGCATCCATGAGGCCGGCGTCGGCTTCATGTTCGCGCCGGCGCATCATCCGGCGATGAAGCATGTCGGGCCGACCCGCGTCGAGCTCGGCACGCGCACCATCTTCAACCTGCTCGGACCGCTGTCGAACCCTGCCGGCGTCAGCCGCCAGATGGTCGGCGTCTTCCTGCCGGAGTGGATCATGCCCGTGGCCGAGACGCTCAAGGCGCTGGGCGCCGATCACGCCTGGGTCGTCCATGGCGACGGCTATGACGAGATCACCACGACGGGCGAGACCCAGGTGGCTGAGCTTGCCGGCGGCGAAATCCGCAGCTTCACCCTGACGCCGGAAGCCGTTGGCCTGAAGCGGCACACAAAAGAAGAGCTGCGCGGCGGCGACGCGGCCTACAACGCCAAGGAATTGCGCGATATGCTTGGCGGAGCCGCCGGCGCCTATCGCGATACGGTGCTGATGAATGCCGGCGCAGGGCTGGTTGTGGCCGGCAAGGTGACGATGCTGGCCGACGGCATCGCGGCGGCGGCGCAAGCGATCGACAGCGGCCGCGCGCTTGCGGTGCTCGACAAGCTCATCGAGATTTCGAACGGATAGACCTTTGTCCGATATCCTGCGCAAGATCGAAGCCTACAAGCGTGAAGAGATCGCCGCGGCGAAGCTCGCCGTGTCGTTCGCCGAGATCAAGACGAAGGCCGGGGACGCCGAGCCGCCGCGCGGCTTCCTTGCCGCGCTGGAAGCCAAGCGCCGAGACGGCGGTTTTGCGCTGATCGCCGAGATCAAGAAGGCCAGCCCTTCCAGGGGCCTGATCCGCGCCGATTTCGATCCGCCGTCATTGGCACAGGCCTACCAGCAAGGTGGCGCCGCCTGCCTTTCGGTGCTTACGGACGCCCCGTCTTTCCAGGGCGCTCCCGAATTCCTGACAGCCGCTCGGGCAGCGGTGCGCCTGCCGGCTCTGCGCAAGGATTTCCTGTTCGATCCCTACCAGGTCTACGAAGCACGCGCCTGGGGCGCCGACGCGATCCTGATCATCATGGCGAGCGTCGACGACGCGCTTGCCAGGGACCTTGAAGCGACCGCCTTCGAGCTCGGCATGGACGCTCTGGTCGAGGTGCACGACGAAAACGAAATGCAACGCGCGCTTCGCCTTTCGTCGCGGCTGATCGGCATCAACAACCGCGATCTCAGAACCTTTGAAACCAGCCTCGACGTCTCGGAGCGGCTGGCGGCCATGGTGCCGGCGGATCGGCTGCTGGTCAGTGAAAGCGGCATCTTCACGCATCAGGATTGCCGCCGGCTGGAGAAGAGCAAGATCGGCACCTTCCTGGTCGGCGAGAGCCTGATGCGGCAGGCCGACGTGGCCGCCGCCACGCAACTGCTGCTCACCGGCAAGGCGCGTGCCGAGGCCGTTTGAGGATGGCCTCCCTTACTCATCTTGGCGCTAAAGGCGAAGCCAATATGGTCGACGTCGGCGACAAGGCCGAGACGACGCGCACGGCAGTCGCTGAAGGGTTTGTCTCCATGCAGCCGGAAACGCTGGAGATGATCCTGGCCGGCGACGCCAAGAAAGGCGACGTATTGGGGACTGCCCGTATCGCCGGCATCATGGCCGCAAAGAAGACGCACGAACTGATCCCGCTCTGCCATCCGCTGCTTCTGACCAAAGTTGCCGTCGAGATCGAGCCGGACCATTCCTTGCCAGGTCTCAAGGTCACCGCGCTCGCCCGCGTCACCGGCAAGACGGGCGTGGAGATGGAGGCGCTGACCGCCGCTTCAGTCGCCTGCCTCACCATCTACGACATGGCCAAGGCAGCGGACCGCGGGATGGTGATTTCCGGCGTCCGGCTGGTCGAGAAGACCGGCGGCAAATCAGGCGACTACAAGGCAGGTTCATAATGGCCTTGCTCCCGGTCACCGAGGCGCTCGAACGCCTGCTCGACGGCGTGACGGCTCTGCCGGGCGAGCGCGTTCCGCTGGCTGACGCGGCGGGTCGCGTGCTGGCCGAGCCGGTGGTCGCGCTGCGCACGCAGCCACCTTTCGATGCCTCCGCGATGGACGGCTATGCCGCGCGTTTCTCCGATGTCGCCTCGGCCCCGGCGCTACTCGAGGTCATCGGCATGGCGCCTGCCGGGCGCGGTTTCTCCGGAACCGTCGAGGAAGGCCAGGCGGTGCGCATCTTCACCGGAGCGCCGTTGCCGGAGGGCGCCGACACGGTCGTCATCCAGGAAAACGTCCGCGATCTCGGCAATGGCAGGATCGAAGTGACGGAGCCGACCACGGAAGGACGCAATGTGCGTCGCCGCGGGCTCGACTTCGGCCAGGGCGACGTGCTGCTCGAAAAGGGCCGCGTGCTCGATGCAGCGGCCCTTTCGCTGGCGGCCTCGGCCAACCACCCAGCCCTGAACGTCGTGCGCCGGCCGCTGGTGGCGATCATCGCCACCGGCGACGAATTGCTGCCCCCGGGCAGCGCGCTCGGCCCCGACCAGATCATTTCGTCGAATGCCTACGGCGTTGGAGCCGCCGCCCAGTCGGTCGGCGCGCTCGCGCTCGATCTCGGCATCGCCGCCGACCGCCAGGAGGCGATTGCCGCGCTGATCCGGAAAGCGGTCGAGGCGGACGCCGATGTCATCGTCACGCTCGGCGGCGCCTCGGTCGGCGACCACGACCTCGTCCATAGCGTGCTGACCGGCGAAGGCATGCAGCTCGATTTCTGGAAAATCGCCATGCGCCCCGGCAAACCACTGATGTTTGGCCGGCTTGGCCATATCCGCTGCATCGGCCTGCCCGGCAATCCGGTGGCAAGCATTGTCTGCTCGCAACTCTTCCTGAAACCGCTGCTTGCCCGGCTCGGTGGCCGCGATCACCATCAGGATATGCGAACGGCCCGGCTTGGCACCGCGATGCGGGCCAACGACCTTAGGCAGGACTATGTGCGCGCCGTCGTGCGCGAGGACGCCGGCACCTTGGTCGCGATACCTTTCGGAATCCAGGACTCCTCGATGCTGCGGATGCTCGCCGACGCCAACGGCCTGATCGTGCGCGAGCCCTTTGCGCCGGCGGCGGAAGCCGGCGCTGAATGCAGCGTGCTCATGCTGCGCTAGGCGTCGACGAAGTCGATCCTGATACGTCGACGAAGTCGATCGTAACCCTTATTCGTCCACCAGCGTACGGGTCAGGGGATGATCCGGGTCGGCGAGGCCATCGACAATGTTGAAATGATGTCGGTCCGGCTCGACCACTGAACGGGTGGAGGCGCCGAGCCCGGTCCAGATGTTGGCGAGCAACGCGCTCTGGCGCAGGAATTCCGCACGCTCGCCGCCGCCGGCCCAGCAGGTGATGCAGGCTCCCTGTCGAGGCCGCAACAATGCCGGGCTTTCGCTCCGCGCTTCCGGCTCGTCGATGTTCAGGGTCTCGTTCAGCGCTGTGAACATCAGCGGCCGAAGGTCGTGCAGGCCTGAAATCGAAACCACTTGGCGTATGCGCCGCGCCAAATCGGATGATAGCGGTGAGGCCGTGGTCACCATCCGGCTGGCGAGATGCCCGCCGGCCGAGTGCCCGGTCAGCATCAACGGACCATCAACCATGGACGCCGTCTTCTCGATCGCTGCAGCGACCTCGCCGACTATGCCGCTGATCCTGGTCTGCGGGCACAGCGTGTAGGAGGGCATGGCGACGGCAAAGCCGCGGCCGATCGCGCCTCCAGCCAGATGCGACCAGGAGCTCTTGTCCGACTCCATCCAATAACCGCCGTGGATGAACACAACGAGCCCCTTTGGCGCCGCAGACGGGAGAAAAAGGTCGAAGCGATTGCGCGGCGCTTCGCCGTAGACAACATCGAGCCGCGCCCTGCCCTCTGACAGCAGCCTTTCGCGGAATGCCCGCGCCGGCCCATCCCACGCCGCCGGCCAGCGGTCGCCGCCCGCGATATTTGCGCCATTTGCGTAGGCGTCGTCCCAGTCGGCAATGCGATGTCCCAGCAACGGTGCCTCCGCGATCAGGTCGTTTGTTCGGCATCGCCGATTCAAAGTCAGGTAACGGTCGCTTTGACGGCAAAGCGCGCGTCTTGCCAGATGCCAGTGCGCAGGATGTCCTGCAGCACCTCGACCGCATTCCAGACATCGCGGTAACCGACATAGAGCGGCGTGAAGCCGAAACGAATGGTGGATGGCGCGCGGAAATCGCCAATCACGCCGCGCTCGATCAAGGCGCGCATCACCTGGTAGCCATTTGGATGGGCGAACGATACCTGGCTGCCGCGTTCTGCGCCTGAGCGCGGGCTCTCCAGCTCAAGACCGAAGCCGCCGCATTTGGCTTCGACAAGCCGGATGAACAGGTCCGTCAGCGCGACGCTTTTTCCCCGCACGGCCCTGATGTCGACATCGTTCCACATATCCAGCGCGCCTTTCAGCGCGCGCATCGACAGCACCGGCTGCGTTCCGCACAGGAACCGCCGGATGCCCGTGCCCGCGGCGTAGCCCTGCTCGAACGCGAAAGGCCGGGCATGGCCCCACCAGCCGCTGAGCGGCTGGCGAATGTCGCGGTGGTGGCGGTTCGCGGCGTAGATGAAGGCTGGCGAGCCCGGCCCGCCATTGAGATACTTGTAGGTGCAGCCAATGGCGAAATCGGCATTAGAGCCGTCGAGATCCACCGGCAGCGCACCCGCCGTGTGGCAGAGGTCCCAGACGATCAGCGCGCCGGCTTCATGAGCCTTGCGGGTGAGCGCCGCCATGTCGCGCAGCCGGCCGGATTTGTAGTTGACGTGGTTGACCAGGATGACCGCGACGCGATCGTCGACCAGTTCCTCAATCGTCGGGGCATCGGCGCCTTCGAGCCGCAGCACCGTGCCGGGCCGCGTCGATGCGACGCCTTCCGCCATGTAGAGGTCGGTCGGAAAGCTGTCGCCCTCGGCAACGATCACCGAACGCTCGGGCCGCATTGTAAGTGCCGCATGCAGGACCTTGTAGATGTTGATCGAAGTCGTGTCGCAAACGACCGTCTGGCCGGGTTTCGCGCCGATCAGCCGTCCTAGCTGGTCACCCAGCTCGATGGGCATATCGAACCAGCCGGCGGTGTTCCAGGCGCGAATGAGATCCCGCGCCCATTCCTGCCTCGCGGCAGTCTCGATCTCGCTGAAGGCGTCGATCGAAGCAGCGCCCAGCGAATTGCCGTCGAGGTATATGACGTCTTCCGGCAAGACGAAGCGATCGCGCATGGCGCGCAGCGGATCCGCGGCATCCATCGCCTCGACTTCGGCGAGATCAGGAATTCCCCTCATTGTGCTGCCCCCTCCGTTTCGATCTGGCCAAGGGGGTTGTCTCACCACCCTCGGCGACAGGGCAAGAACCTTTGGTCCTATGTTAGCTGGTCCATAGACGGCGAAGACTGCGGATCGGAACTTCGCCAAGGTTGGCATTTTGGATTCGTTTCGTTCACGGTGCGGCGCGCTTACGGAACGAGCCGACGTGATCCCATCCGCCGCTTCGTGATCGTGTCGGCTCTTGTTTCAGCTTAACGAAGCTCCAAAATCGAGCGGAATCAATGCCGCTGTCCTACAAGGGCGGCCAAGGCATCACCGGATGCGACATTGTTTCGGCAGCGTTAACAAATTCACTAAACTTTAAACGGTTGCGGAACACAACTGGAACAGATAGTGTTTGTTCTGGGTTTGTTTTTCTGATTCTGGTTTCAGAACCCGTGGGGGCCGCCGATGCTGACGCGCAAACAACATGAACTCCTGATGTTCATCCATGAACGCCTGAAGGAGAGCGGGATTCCTCCATCATTCGATGAGATGAAGGAGGCGCTCGACCTTGCCTCCAAGTCCGGCATCCACCGGCTGATCACGGCGCTGGAAGAACGCGGCTTCATTCGCCGGCTGCCGAACCGGGCGCGCGCGCTGGAAGTGCTGCGCCTGCCCGACTCGATCGCGCCTGGCCTGAATGCCGCGAAGAAGTTTTCGCCGAGCATCATCCAAGGCGGCCAAGGCAATCTCAGTCGCCAGGTCAAGCCAACGACGCCATCGCGCACCCCGACGCCAAGCAATGACGACGAGGCCGCGGCGGCCGTATCCATTCCGGTGATGGGCCGCATCGCCGCCGGCGTGCCGATTGACGCCATCCAGCACCAGACGCATTCGATCTCGGTGCCGCCGGACATGATCATGGGCGGCGAGTATTACGCGTTGGAGGTCAAGGGCGACTCGATGATCGAGGCCGGCATCTTCGATGGCGACACCGTCATCATCCGCAATGCCAACACCGCAAGCCCGGGTGAGATCGTGGTGGCGCTGGTCGACGATGAGGAGGCGACGCTTAAGCGTTTCCGCCGCAAGGGTGCCTCGATCGCGCTCGAGGCCGCCAACCCAGCCTATGAGACCCGGATCTTCGGACCGGACCGGGTCAAGGTTCAAGGCAAGCTCGTGGGACTCATCCGCCGCTACTGAGCAGAACTGGCCGGCCTTCTTCGCCCGAACGACAGTCTATTGGGCCGGTGCGGCGGCTGGTTTTTCCGGCTGCTTATAGGGCGCCAGTCCCCTCGCCTCGCGCGTGTATTTTCGCTGCTCGTGCCAGGGTCGGTATGGTTCTACGACCGCGTGGCGGACGGTTGGCCGCGCGGTTGCCGATTGCGGATCGAAGAAAACGGCGGCGCTGCCGTCGCGCGCCAGCTGCCGCTTGGTGACGACGAGCACACGCGGATCGCGGCATGGGTTATAGGCCGTGGCGTCGTTGATGACGATGAGGTCGGCGAAACCGCAGGCCGGCCGGGCGGCGTCGCGGGTCTCGGCGAGCGCGACGATCGCGCCGGAAGGATGCCGGCCGATGCAGAGATCGCCGCTGCAATAGAAGGGCGAGCCGGGCGGCAGGTCGACGGGATCGGCAATGTCCAGCGTATCTTTGGCGAACCTTTCCGGCGGCACGATCTCCTCGGCTTTCAGCGCCCGTTTCCAGTTGTCGGTGGTGAACTCGTTGGAGCGTTCGCGATTGACGGCAAGCTCGCCGCCGCCGATCGGCATCGCCACCAGATGCGCATCCTCCGAGATAAGCACGTCCGGTGTGCGGACATGCGGAATGGCCAGCAGCGCAGCGAGCGCGAAAGGTACGGCGGCAAGCCTCAGCCAGGTGGTGGCCATCGTCGCGATGACCAGCGCGACCGTCGCCAGCAGCACCGACTGGATTGAGATCAGCCCCACGGCGTCGACCGGTGAGCGCTCGGAAATCCATGCCGAAATGGCGATCATCGCCGTCAGGCCTTTGCCCATGACAAAGAGGAACGGACCGTCGAAGCCGAAGGGCATGGCCAGCGCGCTCAGCACGGCGAACGGGATGACGATCAGTGAGACGATCGGCATGACCGCCAGATTGGCCAGCAGGCTGAGCGGCGACACCCGCTGGAAGTGCCAGATGGCAAACAACAATGTCGCGCTGCCCGCGATGAGCGACGTCACGGCGGCGCCACCCGCTCCAATCGCCAGTTTTCGCGATAGGAACCCGAGAAACGAACGCTTTGCCGGCGGCGCGGTCGTTTTGCCGGCGCGATAGTCGGCGAAGCCGGCATAGGCGCCGACCAGGGCGGCGGTGGCAGCGAAGGACATCTGGAAGCTCGGGCCGACCACTTCGTGCGGCGAGACCAGGATGACGGCGATGGCAGAGATCGCCAGGTTGCGCATGGTCAGCGCTGCGCGGTCGAAAAGCACGGCGACCAGCATCACGCCAAGCATGATGAAGCTTCGCTCGGCCGCCACCACGATGCCGGAGATCACGAGATAGGCGGCGATCGACGCCAGCGCGATGCCAGCGGCATATTTCTTCACCGGCCGGCGCGACGAGAAATCCGGAAACAGCGCGAAGGCGCCGCGTAGCAGGACCATGATCGTGCCGGCGACCAGCGCCATGTGCAGGCCGGAGATCGAAATGATGTGGTAGATGCCGGTCCGTCGCATCGACTCGTTGATGGCTTCCGGAATGCCGGCACGAACGCCGACGATCAGCGCCGCCGCGATCTCGCCCTCGGAACCGCCGATGCTGCTCCTGATGTGGTCGGCAATCCCCTCGCGAGCATTTTCTATGGCCGATGCCACGCGCGCGCCAAACGGCACTTCCGTTGCCGCAGTCGGGGTCGACGCGACAAGTTTCGGATCGCCCAGGAAAAAGCCGCTGGCGCCGATGCCGGCAAAATAGCTGTCGAACGAAAAGTCGTAGCTGTCCGGCCTGACCGGACCTGTCGGCGGCAGCAGCTTGGCATAGCCGGTCAGCATCGACCCGGCTGTCATGTCGGACGGGATCCTGCGCGCCGACAGCCTGATGCGGTCCGGCGCGTAGCGCAGCTTCGGACGCTCCGTGGATATCAGATCTATGGTGAGCCGGACACGGCCGTTGGCCATCGCCTCGGCAGTGACGAGGCGGCCCGTCAGCCGTGTCTGGATTTCGGAACCTAGCATCGGGGTCGCCATCCGCCAGGTCTCGACCTTGGCCGCGAGAAAGCCCAAGGCGCAGAAAAACGCCGCCATGAAGACAAGGTGCGTTCTGTGCCGGGAACGCGAGACCGCCGCGCAGACCGCCATCAGGGCGACCGCCGCGAGCGGCCTGTAGAGGTCCGGCTCGGCGCTCAGCGAGAAGTAACAGATCACGCCGGCTGCCAGGAACACCGGCACCAGCAGAAAGCCGACGCCACGGTCGAGCTCGGTGGCGGCGGCGACCGCAACGCTTCGGCGCAGAGCAGGAAGCGAAACGCGGCCAAGCTGTCTGCGGATCCGGCCGTCGTTGGCTGTCGGCGAGGCTGGCGGTAACGTGTCGCCGCCAGTCGGCAGAAGCCCGGTTGGCGGACGCGGCGCCGGAAGCGAAAGCGGCGTTCCCTCTTCGAGCACGGCATGAGCAAACATCAGGCGTTCGCTGACGCCTGCTGTCGTTCCCCCGCTCTCCTCCGCGCCCCGGCCACGTCCAGCCATCGGGTCTGCCCCTTGCGCCCCAGACCGCCTATGCTACATGAACGCCGGTCGCGTGGAAGTCTGCGCGAAACATGCATTTTTCAGCGCTTCCTCGAGAGTTCCATGTCCGACAAGGTCGTCACCCGTTTTGCCCCCTCGCCTACAGGCTACCTGCATATCGGCGGGGCGCGCACGGCGCTGTTCAACTGGCTCTATGCCAAGCACACTGGCGGCACGATGCTGCTGCGCATCGAGGATACCGATCGCGAGCGCTCCACCGAAGCTGCCACGGCTGCCATTCTCGACGGGCTGACCTGGCTTGGCCTTTCCTGGGATGGCGACGCCGTCTCGCAGTTCGAGCGCGCGCCGCGTCATCGCGAGGTGGCGGAGCAGCTCGTGCGCATGGGCAAGGCCTATTACAGCTACGAGACGCCGGCGGAGCTGGAGGCGATGCGCGAGGCCGCACGTGCCAAGGGCCTGCCGCCGCGTTACAACGGCCATTGGCGCGACCGCGGCCCCTCCGAGGCGCCGGCAGGCGTCAAGGGCGCGATCCGCATCAAGGCGCCGACCGAGGGCGTGACGATCGTCAACGACCGTGTGCAGGGCGAGGTGCGCTTCCCCAACAAGGATCTCGACGACTTCATCATCCTGCGCTCCGATGGCGTCCCGACCTACATGCATGCCGTTGTCGTCGACGATCACGACATGGGCGTCACCCACATTATCCGCGGCGACGATCACCTGACCAATGCCGCGCGCCAGACGGTGATCTACAACGCCATGGGCTGGGATGTGCCGTCGATGTCGCACATCCCGCTGATCCACGGCGCCGACGGCGCCAAGCTGTCCAAGCGGCACGGCGCGCTCGGCGTCGAGGCATATCGCGCCATGGGCTACCTGCCCGAGGCTCTGCTCAACTATCTGGCCAGGCTCGGCTGGAGCCATGGCGACGACGAGGTGATGTCGATCGAGGACATGATCGCCTGGTTCGACATCGGCGACGTCAACAAGGGCGCGGCCCGCTTCGACTTCGCCAAGCTCGAGGCGCTGAACGGCGTCCATATGCGCAAGATGGACGACCGGGCGCTGTTCGACATCTTCGTCGCCACCTTGCCTTATCTCGAAGGCGGCCCGGCGCTCGCGGCAAAGCTCGATGACCGGCGCAAGGCGCAACTGCTTACCGCCATGCCCGGCCTTAAGGAGCGGGCAAAAACTCTTGTGGAACTGGTCGACGGCGCGGCGTTCTTGTTCGTCGAGCGGCCGTTGCCGTTGGACGAGAAGGCGGCGGGCTTGCTCAACGCGGATGCGCGCGCGATTCTGCGCGGCGCGCATGGTGCATTGTCTTCTGTTCAGGGCGACTGGAACGCCGCCTCGGCCGAGGCTTCGATCCGCGACTTCGCGCAGACCGGCGGGCACAAGCTGGGCGCGGTGGCGCAGCCCCTGAGAGCCGCGCTGACCGGCCGCAGCACCTCGCCAGGCGTGTTCGACGTGCTTGCCGTGCTGGGCCGCGAGGAAAGCCTTGCGCGCATTGGAGATCAAATCGATTAGGAGCGAGCTGGCCCAAGAAGATTGGCATTGAAAGGTGTGTTTCGCAGTGCAACATTGGGCTTGGCCCAATCTGGCACGCACCTCCTAAAATGCGGTGGCGAGTTCGCGCATTCCGGTGACTTCGACGTGTCGTTTGCAGGAATTGCCTTGCCGGCATGAGGAACAAAAGGAGTTGAGAATGAGCGAAGCTGCGACAAAACCGGAACCGGGCAGCAAAAAGCGCGAGTCGGCCGCCAGGCTCGAGCTCGCCGGCAAGACGCACGAATTAAAGGTGCGAAGCGGGACGGTCGGGCCGGACGTCATCGACATCGGCTCGCTCTACAGCACCACCGGCGCCTTCACCTACGATCCCGGTTTCACCTCAACCGCAAGCTGCGAATCGGGGATCACCTTCATCGACGGCGATGCCGGCATCCTGCTGCATCGCGGCTTCCCGATCGATCAGCTCGCCGAGCACGGCGACTTCCTCGAGGTCTGCTATCTGCTGCTCTACGGCGAGTTGCCGACCAAGGCGCAGAAGGACGACTTCGATTATCGCGTGACGCGCCACACGATGGTGCATGAGCAGATGTCGCGCTTCTTCACCGGCTTCCGCCGCGACGCGCATCCGATGGCGGTGATGTGCGGCGTGGTCGGCGCGCTGTCGGCCTTCTATCACGACTCGACCGACATCTCGGACCCGTATCAGCGCATGGTCGCCTCCATGCGCCTGATCGCCAAGATGCCGACGATCGCGGCGATGGCCTATAAGTACCATATCGGCCAACCCTTCATTTACCCGAAGAACGATCTCGGCTTCGCGGCCAACTTCCTGCACATGTGCTTTGCCGTGCCGTGCGAGGAATACAAGATCAATCCGGTGCTGGCGCGCGCCATGGACCGCATCTTCATCCTGCACGCCGACCACGAGCAGAACGCTTCGACCTCGACTGTGCGCCTGGCCGGCTCGTCGGGCGCCAACCCGTTCGCCTGCATCGCCGCCGGCATCGCCTGCCTGTGGGGTCCGGCGCATGGCGGCGCCAACGAAGCGGCCCTCAACATGCTGGGCGAGATCGGCCATGTCGACCATATCCCCGAGTTCATCGCCCGCGCCAAGGACAAGAACGACCCGTTCCGGCTGATGGGCTTCGGCCACCGCGTCTACAAGAACTACGATCCGCGCGCCAAGATCATGCAGAAGACCGCGCATGAGGTGCTGGGCGAGCTCGGCATCAAGGACGATCCTCTGCTCGACATCGCGATGGAGCTGGAAAAGATCGCGCTGACCGACGAGTATTTCATCGAAAAGAAGCTTTACCCGAATGTCGACTTCTATTCCGGCATCACGCTGAAGGCGCTGGGCTTCCCCACCACCATGTTCACCGTGCTGTTCGCGGTCGCCCGCACCGTCGGCTGGATCGCGCAGTGGAAGGAAATGATCGAGGATCCGCACCAGAAGATCGGCCGCCCGCGCCAGCTCTACACCGGCGCTACGGAACGCGATTACGTGCCGATTGCCAAAAGGTAATTGAGCGAATAGCGAAATAGCGAGTAGCGAATAGGGGAAACGGGCGAAGCCGACACAGCCCTATTCGCTATTCGCTACTCCCTATTCGCTCTCTTTATGCACCCCATCACCACCTCGGCGGCGATCTCGCCCGAGGGTCGCTCGGTCGCCATGCGCCGGGCAATCTCGGCAAAGCCCGCCTTTTGCCAGGCGCGCATGCCGGTGTCGGCAAACAGCGCTTCCAGCTGCCGCGCCAGGTTCTCCGGCCGGACATACTGATCGTAGAATTCCGGCACCAGCGCGCGATCGGATATCAAATTGGGCAGCAGCGCCGACCACGTCGTCACCATATGCTGCAGAAGCTGGCGCGCGATCGGGTCGAGCTTGTAGCAGGAAACCATCGGAACGCCCGCGAGCGCCAGTTCCAGCGAAACCGTCCCAGACGCGATCAACGCCGCGTCGGCCTTGCCGAAGGCCTGCCATTTGCGCTCCGGCTCGGTGATGATTTCCGGCTTGTCGTCCCAGCTCGCGACCGAGGCCTTCACCAGCTCGGCGACATGCGGCACCGTCGGCAACAGCAAGCGCAGGCGGTGGCCGCGCTGGCGCAGCGCCGACATCGCCTTGCCGAAGGGTTCGATCAGCCGCCGCACCTCGCCGCGGCGCGAGCCGGGCAGCACCAGCACCGTCTTGACGCGGTCGTCGGCGAGGTCGCGCGGCTGGCTCTGCGCCTTGGCGGCGCCAAGCACGCCCGGATCCTGCGTCAACCGGTGGCCGACATAAGTGCCCGGCGGTCCGCCAAGACGAGCGAGCGCCTTCACCTCGAACGGCAGGATGCAGAGGATGTGATCGACATACGGTTTCATCGCCACAGCCCTGCCCGGCCGCCAGGCCCATACGCTCGGGCAGACATAATGGACGATCGGAATGGCCGGCGCCGCTGCGCGGACCTTCTTCGCGACACGCAGAGAAAAATCCGGACTATCGATGGTAACCAGGCAGTCGGGCCGCTCGGCTGCGATCATCGCCGCCGTCTGGCTGATGCGGCGCATCAGCCGCGGCAGGTCGCGCAGCACCGCGCTGAAGCCCATCAGCGCGATCTCGCCGCCATCGAAGAGCGGGGTCAGCCCCAGTTGCTGCAGGTGACGGCCGCCAATGCCGACGAGCTGCACCTTGCGGCCCGTCGTGCGCTCGAGCGCCCGCACGATGTCGGCGCCAAGCAGATCGCCGGATTCCTCGCCGGCGACGATCGCGAGCTTGAGCGGCTTGTCAGCGACCATTAGCCGGCTCCCCATTGGACGCCTCCATGGCAGGCAGGCCGATGATGAACAGGCCGAGAGCATTAGCGCGCGCCAGCGTTTCCGGACCTTCGAGAATTAGGGCGTGGCCGGCTTCCAGCGCAATGCCGGCCAGCCCGGCGGCGTGTGCGGCTTCGATCGTCTGCGGGCCGATGGAGGGCAAGTCGGCGCGCAGCTCCTGCCCAGGCTTGGCGCATTTGACCAGTACGCCGCGCGCCTTGCCGGCCAGCCTGCCGTGGCTGCGCAATTCCCGCGTTCTGTCGAGCAGGCCGGCAGTGCCCTCGATGCCTTCCAGCGCGATGGCTCGACCTCCTATCGCAATCGCCGCCTGGCCGATATCGAGCGCGCCAATGGCTTTGGCGGCGGCGCGCCCGGCTTTGATGTCGCGCCAGTCGGATTGGTTTGGACGAGCCGCCGTCAACGTGCCTTCGCCGGCCGTCAGTTCGGGAACGACCTCATGCGCGCCGACCACCGCAATGCCCCGATCTTCAAGGCTTCGGGTCAACACCTTCAGCAAGCCGTCGTCGCCGCGTTTCAGCGCTCTGATCACGGAAGGTATTATGGCCAGCAAGCCAAGTGTCGGTCGAATCTCGCTCAAACGCGGCCTGCGCTTGATTTCGCCGGCAAGAACGAGATGCGTGATCCCATTGCGCTTCAACAAGGGAAGCAGCAGGCCGATATCTTCCAGTGCCAGCGTCTGCCGCTCGTAGGCGGAAAAGTCCGCCTCGCGGTCGACCTCACCCTCGGCGATGATCACGAAGGGCATAAAACCTTGCTTGAGCAGACCATCGGCAACCTCGACGGGCAGGCTGCCCCCACCGGCGATGATGCCGACCCTGGAGCCCGGCGCGAGTACGAGCCCTGCCTTGGCCGGCTCAGCCCTCGTCATCGCCGCTGTCGTCGTCGCCGTCGCCCTTGAGCGATGGGACGGCAAAGTGCCGTTTGCCGCGACTTGTGATGAAATCGATGATCTTCATGGCCGTTGGCGATCCGGCGAACTCGGCCTTGGCGAGTTCCACATTCTCACTGACGGTGCGGGAACGATCGAAGATCGTCCTATAAGCCTTGCGCAGCAGGTAGATTTCGGAACGCGGCAGGCCGGAGCGCTTGAGCCCTATGATGTTCAGGCCACGCAGCTTGGCGCGGTTGCCGGCGGCGATGGCATAAGGAATGACGTCGCCAACGACCGCCGCGCAGCCGCCGATGAACACATTGTCGCCGAGGCGCACGAATTGATGAACGGCGGTCAGGCCGCCGATATAGACGTTGTCGCCGATCTCGCAATGTCCGCCCAGCGTCGCGCCATTGGCGAAGGTGGCATTCTTGCCGACGACGCAATCGTGGGCGATGTGGGCGTAGGCGAGGAAGTTGCCGTTGTCGCCGACAGTCGTCTCGCCACGGCTGGTGTCGGTGCCGACATGCATTGTGACGCCTTCACGAATCGTGCAGTTCGCTCCGATGACCAGAGTGGTGCGACCGCCCTTGTGCTTGGTGTTTTGCGGCGGCGCGCCTAGCGTGGCCATTGGATAGACCTTTGTCCCGGCCCCGATGGACGTGGCGCCCATCACCGACACATGGCTGACCAGTTCGACGCGGTCGCCGATGATCGAATCGGCGCTGACATGGCAGAAGGGTCCGATGCGGACGCCTTCACCGAGCCTGGCTCCTTCTTCGACGACCGAGGAAGGATGAATGGATGTCGCGACTTTCATGAGCATTTCGAACCGTCAGCCGGTAACCATCATGGCCGAAACCTCGGCTTCGGCGGCTTTCGCGCCGTCAACCATCGCCTCGCAGGCAAATTTCAGCAGGTTACCGCGTTTTTTGATCTTCTTGACGTGGATCCTGAGCTGATCGCCTGGAACGACCGGCTTGCGGAATTTCGCGTTGTCGATGGTCATGAAATAAACCAGCGACGGCTTCTCGGTGTTGAGGCTGCGAATGCAGATCGCGCCCGCGGTCTGGGCCATCGCCTCGATGATGAGCACGCCGGGCATGACCGGCTGCTGGGGAAAGTGGCCCTGGAAATGCGGCTCGTTGATGGTCACGTTCTTGATGCCGACAGCGGACTCGTCGCCATCTATGTCGACGATGCGATCGATCAGCAGAAACGGATAGCGATGCGGCAGGAGCTTCATAAGCCCCATGATGTCGACCGCATCGAGTGAAGTTGCCACCGTATCAGCCATTTCCGTCGCCTTGCTTGCGCGTCCTGGCCATCCTGCGCAGCATCGCTATCTCACGCATGGCTTCCGCCATGGGTTGCGCCGGGTAACCTCCCCAGACCTCGCCTGCCGGCACGTTGTTCATGAATCCACTTCTCGCAGCAAGCTTGGCTCCTGGCCCGATGGTCAGATGATCGGCGAGGCCGACACCGCCGCCCATGGTGACGTTGTCGCCGACGACGACGGAACCGGAAATACCCGAAAGCCCGGCTATAATGCAATTGCGGCCGATGCGAACATTGTGGGCGATCTGCACCAGATTGTCGATCTTGGTGCCTTGGCCGATGACGGTGTCGGACATCGCGCCGCGGTCGACAGTCGAATTGGAGCCGATCTCGACATCGTCCTGAATGATGACGCGGCCGATCTGCGGCACGCGTTCAGGCCCTTTGGCGCCGCCAACGAAGCCGAAACCATCCTGGCCGATCCTGGCGCCGCCATGGATGATGACGCGGTTGCCGATAAGCGCATATTGAACGCTGACGCCGGGGCCGATGAAGCCGTCGCGGCCGATCTGGCAGGAACGGCCGACAACGGCGTGGGGCGCAACGACCGTGCCGCTGCCGATGGATACGCCGGGACCGATCACGGCGCCTGCCTCTACGATCGCCCCGTCCTCGATGTGCGCGGATGGATCGATAAACGCGTGGGGCGATATGCCGGTTTCTCCGGTCAATGGCCCCGGAGTGGCAGCCTGCGGAAACAATAGGCGCCCGACCATCGCGAAAGCTTGCTGCGGGCGCGGATGCATCAGCACCGCGATGCCCGGCGGCGCCTTGCTGGCGAAATCGGCGGGGCATAGCACCGCGGCCGCCCTGAGCGACGGCATCAACGCGAAATTGCGCTTGCCGTCGACAAAGACGAGCGCGCCGTTGCCACCCTCGTTGGCGGGAGCCAGCGCCTCGATGGCAATTTCGGCCTGATCGGAATCGAACAGGCTGGCGCCGGTCAGATTCGCGACCTCGCCAGCCGTGTACCGGCGTGAAGGCGCGAAGAACACCGGATCGGTCATTCCAGAAGTAATATCCAGCTGGGTTGGATCGGTCCACTCCGGGCCGTCATCCGGCCCGGAATCATCGCAACCACAAAGTTAGAAGCGGGTCGCGATACCGAAGTTGAATTCCTGCACGTCGTCGGTCGACTCTTTCTTGACCGGGATCGCATAGTCGATGCGGATCGGGCCGAACGGCGAAGCCCACATCAGGCCGATACCGACTGAGGCGCGTAGCTTCATGTCCGTCGATTCCTGCGCAACCGAAGTAATCTTGGTTCCGTAAAGCGTTGCCGCATCGGCAAACACGGCACCACGCAAGCCGAAGCTTTCTGGAATGACAGGCAGCGGGAACTGCGCTTCGGCCGACGCATTGAAATAGGTCGTGCCGCCGAGATGATCGCCCGTGAGCGGATCCACAGGGCCGATGCCGCCATACTCAAAGCCGCGGATCATGCGATCGTTGCTTTGGAACTGGTCGAAGATACGCAGACCGTTGTCGCCATAGCCCGCAATGTAGCCTGCGCCGCCAGAAACGAGGCCGACAAGGTCGAGCTGCTCCGACAACGTCTGATACACGCTTGCACGCCCGGTCACCTTTACCCACTTGGCATCGCCGCCAAGACCGGCAAACTCGGTGACACCGGTGACGAACAGACCCTCATGCGGGTTCTTCATATCGTCGATAGTGTTGTAGGTGAGACCCAAGCTGACCGACGACTTGAGCCATGAACCCTGATCGATCGCGTCTTTGATGGCCTGCGAAAGGTTGCAGTCGCCTTCAATACCATCGCCGTTACTGTCGCAGTTGTCGTACTTATATTTTTCCTGGGAGATATTGTACGCCAGCTGCGTCGAAATGTTGTCGGTGATCGGCAGGCCGAAGCGGATGGTCGCGCCCGTTGTGTCCGCATCATAGTGATCGTATTCGCGGGTCGACTTGTAAATATCGAAGCCCGCCGCAATACGCCGGCCGAGGAAGTAAGGCTCGGTGAACGAAATGGCATAGTCGCGCGAATGCCTGCCGCCGCCGGCCGACAGCTTGATGTACTGGCCGCGCCCGAGGAAGTTACGCTCGGTGATCGAGCCTTCGATCGACGGGCCGGGCGTGTCGCCGCCAGTGGAATAACCAGCGCCGACCGAGAACTCGCCTGTCGATTTTTCGACAACGGTGACCACGAGCACGACCTGGTCCGGCGCCGAGCCCGGAACCGTCGAGATGTCGACAGACTGGAAATAATCAAGGGCTTCCAGCCGCTTCTTCGCGCGCTGGATGAGAACCTGGTTGAAGGCATCGCCCTCGCTGACATCGAATTCGCGACGGATGACATAGTCGCGCGTGCGGTCGTTGCCGCGGATTTCGATGCGCTCGACATAGGCCTTGGTGCCCTGGTCGATGGTGTAGACGACCGAAATGGTGTGGTTCTCGAAATTGCGGTCGCCGCGCGGCGTCACCTGGGCGAAGGCGTAGCCCGAACCCGCGACCTTCTCGGTCAACGCGACGATCGAATCCTCGACATCCTTGGCGTTGTAGACGTCGCCCTTGTGGGTTTCGACCGCCGATTCCAGCGACTTCGAATCGACTTCAGGGATGGTGCTTTCCACGCTGACGTCGCCGAACGTATAGCGATCGCCTTCCTGCACGGTGATGGTGACCGTGTATTTGTTGGTGGCGTCGTCAAGCTCGCCGACGGCCGAGACGACCTGGAAGTCGGCATAGCCGTGATTGTAGTAGAAGCGGCGCAGCAGCTCCTGGTCGGCGCGCAGCTTGTCCTCGTCATAGACGTCGTCGCGCAGCACGAAGGACAGCCAGGACGAGCGCTTGGTGTTGATGACGTCCGACAGGCGGCGGCTGGAATAAGCGTGGTTGCCGACGAAGTTGATCGCCGCGATCTGGGTGCGGCCGCCTTCGTTGATGTTGAAGACAACGTTCACGCGATTGTCGCCGAGATCCATGACCTGCGTGGTCACGGCAGCGTCGTCGCGGCCAATGCGCTTGTAGGCCGTCTTGATCGCCTCGACATCGGCGTCCAGCGCCTGCTGCGAGAAGGTTGCACGCGGCTTCAGCTGGATACCCATCTGAAGCGCGTTGTCCTTGATCTTCTTGTTGCCCTGGAACAGGACCTGGTTGACGACCTTGTATTCGGAAACCTTGACGACCAGGCTCGAACCGACCTGGTTGATCTGAACGTCCGAGAACAGCCCCGTGCCGAACAGCGCCTTGACGGCATCGTCGATATCGGAACTGGAAAAAGGCTTGCCCGGCTTGATCGAAATGTAATTGCGGATGGTTTCCGCATCGACGCGCTGGTTGCCGCTGACCTCGACACGCGAGATGACCGCGGCCTCGGCCACCGACGTGGCGGCGAACTGCACTGCGAGCGCGCCTGGCACGACCAGAGCGGCGGACAAAGCCGCCGCGGAAGCGGCGCTCAGAAACTTGGATGCTGCCTTCATCGGGCTTTTGTACCTTTTTCTCGTAGTCCCCACGGCGAGAAAACCGGACGTGCGGTATTTTCCCTTACCGTATTAACCGGATTTTCCCTACACGCAAGGCTCCCGGTTAATTTGTATTTACTTAACCGTACCGCGTGGCTTTCGCGTCACGCATATCCCCACGCATGGTAAACGGCATCTCAATATGACCGAAGCTGAAGCCAAATTTCTTCATGATTTCAGCATCCAAACAGATCGTTCCAAAACACGAAGCCCATGAATCCGAGCACCAGGAACAACCCGGTCCGGTAGGCCATCTCCATCGTTCGCTCCGAAACGGGCCGCCTGATGACGGCCTCCACGCCGTAGAACAACAGGTGGCCGCCGTCGAGGGGGGGAATCGGCAGCAGATTGAGAAATCCTATTCCGACTGACAGAAATGCAACAAGCTGCACCAGCCACTCGAAGCCGAGCTTGGCTGCCTGGCCCGACATCTTCGCGATCTTGATCGGACCGCCCAACTGGCATTTGTCCTCGCGTCCAAGCGCAAAGCGCTGCAGGAACTGGCCGGTGCGCTCGATCACGTGCCCGGTTTCCTCGACCGCCGCCACCACGGCGCCGGCCGGCGTGTAGGAGATCAGGCGCGGCTGGCCGAGTTCGGCGTTGTTGACGACGCCGATGACCGCGACCTTGACCTTGTTGCCCAGCGCATCCTGCTGCTCCATGGGCTCCGGCGCGGCCGTAACGTCGATTTCCTTGCCGTCGCGCAACATGGTGAAGGTGATGGCGTCACCTGCCCGGCCGGAAACCAGCCGCTGCACGTCGGCAAAAGTCTCCACCTTGCTGCCGTCGACTTTGACGAATCGGTCGCCTGGCTGGATTCCGGCTTTTTCCGCCGGGCTGCCGGCGGTCACCTCGGCCACCATCGGCTCCAGGACCGGACGGCCATAGAGGGAAAACAGCACCGCAAACACGGCGATCGTCAGCAGGAAATTGAACAGCGGCCCGGCAACGACGGTAGCAGCGCGCTTCCAGATCGGTTGGGTGTGGAAGGCGACCTCGCGCTCGGCATCCGTCAGCGATTCGATCTCCTCCGTGCTCGGCTGGCTCGACGTCGCATTCATGTCGCCGACGAATTTGACGTAGCCGCCAAGCGGAATAGCGCAAAGCTTCCAGCGCGTGCCGCGGCGGTCGTAAAAGCCGAAGAGCTCGGGGCCGAAGCCGATGGAAAAAGCCTTCACGCCGATGCCGCACCAGCGGCCGATCAGATAGTGGCCCATCTCGTGGACGAACACGACGACGGTCAGCACGAACAAAAACGGCACGAGCGTGCCAAGGACGAAGCCTTGCGTGCTGAAAACCGCGTGAAAGATGTCGTTCAAGTCATGCCCTCAAATTGCCCGCACACGACATTCCACCGCGACTGTGGCATCAATCCGGGCGAATCGGTGGCGCGCGCCATTTTTCGCCTTACTGCTATGTCGTTCAGTTTGGAAAAAGCCCCAATGCCGGATGCTCGGCGCCCGCCGCGACCCAGCCCATGACGTACAGTGCGAACGCGGCCGCGACAAGCCCGTCCACCCTGTCCATGACCCCGCCATGGCCGGGAATGAGATTGCTGGAATCCTTGGCGCCGTGCCGGCGCTTGACCCATGATTCGAACAGGTCGCCGGCTTGCGAAACGATCGACAGAGCAAGCGCCACCAGGCCAAGCTGAACGAGATTGCCGGCGCCGGCTGCGATTGAGAGCAAAACTCCGGCGATAACGCCGCCGACGGCGCCGCCCAGCGCGCCGCTCTGCGTCTTGCCGGGCGAGATTGACGGCGCGAGCTTCGGGCCGCCGACCGCGCGGCCGACGAAATAGGCAGCTATGTCGGTTGCCCAGACCACGGCGAACAGGAAGAGAATCGCAATCAGCCCGGAATGATTGTCGTCACGGAGATAGGCGAGCGAAAAGCCGGATAGTGCTGCGTAGGCCACCCCCGAGGCTTCCCACGGCGCGGCCCCCTTGGTCCGAGCGACAATGGCCGCGACCGCCACCAGGATCGCGACGAGGAGCAGCAGCCACAAGGCCGGCAGGCCGGCGATCAGGGCGCCGACGAAGATCAGAATCAGTGCTTCCGGCAGGAAGCCGAGCGCCGCGCCGTTCCCGGCGCGCGCCATGCGCGTCCATTCATAGAAGATCAGCGCCGCTATTGCGGCGCAGAACAGCCGGAACGGCAATCCGCCGAGCCAGGTGAGCCCAAGCGTCAGAGCCGCCATCACGATTGCCGAGATGACGCGCTGCTGGAGGTTGCTCATGCGTGGCGGCGCCTAAAGCGCGACATCGCGGGCGGCGAGCCCGCCAAAGCGTCGTTCGCGGCCGGCAAAGTCGCGCAAGGCGTCGGCCAGGTGCTCGCGGCTGAAGTCCGGCCAATAGCAAGGCAGGAAAACGAGCTCGCTATAGGCAGCCTGCCAGAGAAGGAAGTTCGACAGCCTGAGCTCGCCGCTGGTCCTGATCACCAGCTCGGGATCGGGAATGCCCTTTGTGTCGAGCGATGCGGCAAAGCTTTCGGCCGTGATCGCCTCGCTCGCCATGTCGCCGCGCGCGACGGCCTCCGCCAGCTTGCGCGCTGTGCGCACGATCTCGTCGCGGCCGCCGTAATTGAAGGCGATGACCAGTGTCAGCGCCTCATTGCCGGCGGTCAGCGATTCGGCCTCCTGCAGCAGCCCCCGGATATCGGGCTGCAGCCCCTCTTTGTCGCCGATCACCCTCACCCGCACACCGTTCTGATGCAGTTCGGCAAGATCGCGGCGGATGAACAGCTTCAAAAGCCCCATGAGGTCGCTGACCTCGGATTTCGGCCGCGACCAGTTCTCGGAGGAAAAGGCGTAGACGGTCAGGTAGGAGATGCCGAGCTCGGGTGCGGCGCGCACCGTCTTGCGCAGGGCCTCGACGCCGGCGCGGTGTCCGGCAAGGCGCGGCAGGCCGCGCGCCTTGGCCCAGCGTCCGTTTCCATCCATGATGATCGCGACATGCGCGGGGGTTGCCATGGTCTCGCTTTCGAGCCGGAAAACCCCGACCCTAAACCTGCATGATTTCAGCTTCCTTATCGGAAAGCAGGTGATCGATGGTGCTGATCATCTCGTCGGTCAGCTTCTGGACCTGGTCGGACCGCTTGCGCTGATCGTCCTCGCTGATGGTGCCGTCCTTCTCAGCCTTCTTGAGGAAATCCATGCCGTCGCGGCGGACATGGCGCACCGCGACGCGTGCGTTCTCGGCATAGCCATGCGAGATCTTGACCAGTTCCTTGCGGCGCTGCTCATTGAGTTCCGGCAGCGGGATCCTGAGATTGGTGCCGTCGACGATCGGATTGAAGCCCAGATTGGCTTCGCGGATAGCGCGGTCGACCGCGCTGACCATCGACTTGTCCCAGACCGAGACCGAAATCATGCGCGGCTCCGGCACCGTCACGTTGGCCACCTGGTTGATCGGCATCGTCGTGCCGTAGGCCTGGACCTGGACGGCGTCGAGCAGGTTGCTGGAGGCTCGGCCGGTGCGCAGCGACGCCAGGTCGTGCTTGAAGGCGGCGATCGCCCCGTCCATGCGTCGCTTCAGGTCTTCGAACTCGCCACTCATGATCATCTCCTCGACCCGTTCGCCGGGTTCACTGCTTATGCCGTCGTGCCGTCCGCGGTACCGTTCAACGGATCCCGGCCTCGCCTATTTGTCCGCGACGACCGTGCAATGGCCGCCGCCCCTTAGAATATCGCCGAAACCACCTTTTTCGTGGATCGAATAGACGATTATCGGAATGTTGTTTTCACGCGCAAGTGCAATCGCGGCTGTGTCCATGATCGCGAGCCCGCGTTTGATGACTTCGGCGTGGCTGATGCGGTCGAAACGGACCGCGTTCGGGTCCTTCTTGGGGTCGGCTGAATAGACCCCGTCGACCTGCGTGCCTTTGAACAGCGCATCGGCGCCGATCTCGGCGGCGCGCAGGGCCGCGGCCGAATCGGTGGTGAAGAACGGATTGCCGGTGCCGCCGGCGAAAATGACCACCTTGCCCTGGTTCATATAGGCGGTCGCCTGGCGTTGGGAAAAACTCTCGCAAAGTTCCGGCATGGCGATCGCCGAAAGCACGACGGCATCGACGCCGATCTTGTTGAGCGAGGTGCGCAGTGCCAGCGAGTTGATGACGGTGGCGAGCATGCCCATGTGATCGCCGGTGACCCGGTCGCCGCCTTTGGAGGCCACAGCCACGCCGCGAAAAATATTGCCGCCGCCGATGACGACACCCACTTCGACGCCCAGCGCGCGCGCCTCGGCAATGTCGGCGGCGATGCGGTCGACAACGGAGACATCGATGCCGAAATGCTGCTCGCCCATCAACGCTTCGCCGGAAGCCTTCAGCACGACACGTCGATAGAGGGGCTTCACCGTCATCTCATTCCTCGAATATCTCGGCGCGGCAATTTTGGAGGCAAAACCGCCCCCGCTTCATCCGGCGATGCTGTCATGACGGGTTGACCCGATACACGAAGGGCGCGGCGATGTCACGCCGCGCCCTCGTGCAAAATTCCAGGCTTTTTCGGTCAGTTGCCGCCCTTTTGATCAACGGCTGGAGACGCTGACTGCCTCGCCTTCGATCATGACCGCGGGCGAATAACCGGCCGGCTTGTCGCCGGTCACGGCGCCGCCGGTCACCCGGACCTGGATCTCAGAGCCGAAATAGGAATGCGGGAACGGCGCCGGCATGGCGCTGACCTTTTCCAGCCGCGCGCGAAGCTCGGCGGGAATCGAAAAATCGAGCGCGCCGAGATTGTCCTGCAGCTGAGTGAGCTTCGTCGCTCCAAGGATGACGGAAGCGATGCCTGGCTGCGTCGCCACCCAGTTGAGCGCAACCTGGGCCATGCTGCGGCCGAGCTCGGCCGCCACCTTCTCGAGTTCCGCCACGATCGCCCAGTTGCGATCGCTGAACTTCTGGAAGCCGGGATGCGTGGTGTTGCGGAAACCGTCGAGCCGCCCGGCCCTTCCGGCTTGCGTCGGCTTGTATTTGCCGCTGAGGAGCCCGCTGGCCAAAGGGCTCCACACCATGATGCCGGCGCCATGACGGGTGCCGAAAGGCACATATTCATGTTCGATGGCGCGCTCGGCGAGCGAATATTCGAGCTGCAGCGCCGAGACCGGCTCGTAGCCGCGCAGTTCGGCGATCGCCTGGGCGCGGCCGGCATACCAGGCCGGCACGTCGGAGAGGCCGATATGGCGCACCTTGCCGGCGCGAACGAGGTCGTCCAGCGTGCGCAGCACCTCCTCGGCCGGAGTAATCCTGTCCCAGACATGCAGAAGATAAAGGTCGATATAGTCAGTGCCGAGCCGTTTCAGCGAGGCGTCCAGGGCCCGCATGATGTTCTTGCGGCCGTTGCCGCCGGCATTCGGATTGCCGGCCTCGGAATTCATGGTGAATTTTGTGGCGATCACAGCCTTGTCGCGCAGGCCGCGCTCGGCGACGAACTCGCCGAGCCAGGTCTCGGCGGTACCGCCGGTATAGAGGTCGGCCGTGTCGAAGAAGTTGCCGCCCGCTTCGACATAGGCATCGAACATCGCGCGAGCTGTGTCCCTGTCCGCGCCCCAGCCCCATTCGGTGCCGAAGGTCATGGTGCCGAGCGCCAGCCGGCTAACGCGCAGGCCGCTGTTGCCAATCGTGTAGTAGGTCATGGCCATGGGTGGTCTCCCGATTCTGAACTGAATTCCTGCCGGTCACTGGCCGGGGGTGGCCTTGACCCAGGGATTGCCGCGCTCATGCGTCATGCGGAAGGTGAAGCCGTCGACCTTCCAGCCGGAGGCCGAGCGTGTCAGGTGGTGCTCATAGGTGCCCCAGACTTCCCAGAGTGGATCGCCATTGCCTTCCATCCGGTTCCAGGCATAGCCATTGGAGCGGACAGTCGCGGCATCGGCTTCGAGCACGACCTGATGGTTGGTGCGCAGATGCAGGCTGGTCTTGCTGCCCTTGAGGTTGCCCGCCCAGGCGCCGATCAGGTCGTCGGACGCGATGTTGGCTGCGGGCTGGCCGGACAGGCTGCTGAAATCGGCGGTGACACGCTCGGCGAAATAGCTGCGCGCCAGCTTCCAGTCCTGTGCATCCACCGCGCGGTCGATGGCGTCGGCGATGCGGATGACGGCGCGCTCGTCGGCAAGGGCCTGCCAGCCGGCCGGTTCGGCACCGCCGGCATCGACCGGCGCCAGCACCATTCCTGCGGCAAAAGTTACATGTCTCAACGCGTTCATTTGGTCTCTCCTTGGCCATCAGCCCGCCGCCGATGTGTTGAAGCCAATATGAGCCGGCTCGGGGGCATCGATAAGATTGCATTGTTCGCAAAGACTGTGCGATATCATTCATGAATGGATCGCGATCTGCTCACACACCTTCCGGTCATTGTCGCCGTGGCCCGACGCGGCGGCTTCGCGCTTGCCGCGGCTGAGCTGGGCATGAGCCCGTCTGCCGTCAGCCATGCGGTGCGGCTGGTGGAGGAGCGTATCGGCCAGCCGCTCTTTGCGCGCACGACGCGCAGCGTCTCGCTGACCGAGGCAGGCAAAGCGCTGGTGGAGACTGCGGGCCCTGCCCTGCAGGACATCGCCGAGCGGATGGACCGCATTCGAGGCGTGAAGGGAAGGCCCGCCGGCCTGCTCAGGATCAACGCCTCCAACATAGCGATCCCCCTGGCGGTGACGCCGGTGGTCGCGGCGATGGCGGAACGCTATCCCGACGTGACGGTCGAGATCGTTGCCGATCAGGGACTTATCGATATCGTCGGGGAAGGGTTTGACGCCGGCATCCGGCTGGGTGAAATGATCGCGCAGGACATGGTCACCGTCAGGATGACGCCACCGTTCAAAGCCGTGATCGTTGCTTCTCCCGCCTATGTCGCAAAGCACGGCCGTCCGCGCGACGTGGCCGATCTCGCCAATCACAACTGCATCGGCTACCGGCTGGTTCGGTCAGGCGCGCTTTACCGCTGGGACCTGAACGACAACGGCAAGGATGTCGTTGTCGAGACGCGCGGCACGACCGTCGTCACGGATTCGCTTGGCGCCGTCGATCTGGCGCTGGCCGGCGTCGGGCTCGCCTACGTCTTCGAGCCGCTGGTGCGCGCCGACCTGGCAGCCGGCCGCCTCGTCCAGATCCTGCCGAAGACAGCGATCGAAGAGCCCGGGCTCTTCCTTTATTTCCCGCGCCGCGCGTCGATGGCGCCGAAGCTCAGGGCCTTTATCGATACCGCACAAGAAATCGGCCGGGCGTCCATGCGGACACCCGGCCGAGTCGCCTGAGCTCGTGAGCTCGTCACCTTAAGGAAACGCCGCGCGCTCCCCTCGGATCGGAGCTATTTCTTGACCGCGGCCGCGACTTCCGCCGCGAAATCGGTCGTTTCCTTCTCGATGCCTTCGCCGAGAGCAAAGCGCAGATAGGAGGTGATCTTCGCCGGAGCGCCGATCTCCTTCTCGGCATCCTTCAGCGCCCTCTCGACGGTGATGTCGGGATTGAGCACGAAGGCCTGCTTCAAAAGCACCACTTCTTCGTAGAACTTGCGCAGGCGGCCCTCGACCATCTTCTCGATGATGGCTTCCGGCTTGCCCGACTGGCGCGCCTGGTCGGAGAAGATCGCCTTCTCGCGCTCGATCAGCGCCGGGTCAACCTCTTCGGCCGTCAGCGCCACCGGGTTGGTGGCGGCGACGTGCATGGCAACCTGGCGGGCAAAGGCGTTCGCGGCATGCTCGTTGCCGGTGGTCTCGATCGCAACCAGCACGCCGAGCTTGCCCAGCCCATCGGCAACCGCATTGTGGACATAGGTCGCCACCACGCCCTGCGGCACGGTGAGCTTGGCCGAACGGCGGAAATTGATGTTCTCGCCGATGGTGCCGACCGCGTCCTTGACGGTCTCGGTGACCGTCTTGTCGGAGCCCGGATACTTGGCGGCGGCAACCGCTTCGGTTGCGCCATAGGCGAGCGCGACCTTCGCGACATTGCGGACCAGTTGCTGGAACTGCTCGTTGCGGGCGACGAAGTCGGTCTCGGAATTGACCTCGACGATGGCCGCTTCACGCAAGCCGGCGTCGACGCCGATCAGGCCCTCGGCGGCAGTGCGCCCGGCCTTCTTGTCGGCCTTGGAGATACCCTTCTTGCGCAGCCAGTCGACGGCCGCTTCCATGTCGCCGTTGGTCTCGTTCAACGCCGCCTTGCAGTCCATCATGCCCGCGCCGGTCAAGTCGCGGAGTTCTTTGACCTGTGCAGCCGAAATGCTCATTGTCGCCTCTTTGTCTCAAATGCGCCGACGCACCAACCGGGACCCGGATGATGCGCTCGGCAAAAGCGCTTTAGCGCGCCAACTTATTGGAAAGATGAAGGCCGGAATCCGGCCTCCCTTATCAAGCTTCCGGAGCTTCTGCAGCCGGAGCGTCGAGCGCCGGCTCGACCGGAGCCTCGGCCGAAGCGCCGATGTCGACGCCGAGCGCGCCCTGCTGACGGGCGATGCCGTCGATGGCGGCCTTGGCGATCAGATCGCAATAGAGCTGAATGGCGCGGGCCGCGTCGTCATTGCCGGGGATCGGGAAGTCGATCTTGTCCGGGTCGCAGTTCGAATCGATGATGGCCACGACCGGGATGCCGAGGCGCTTGGCCTCGAGGATGGCGATCGCTTCCTTGTTGGTGTCGATGACGAACATCAGGTCCGGCGTCGAGCCCATGTCCTTGATGCCGCCGAGAGCCTTGTTGAGCTTCTCGCGCTCGCGGTCGAGGTTCAGGCGCTCCTTCTTGGTGAGGCCCTGGGCCTCGCCGGAGAGCGTCTCGTCGAGCTTGCGCAGGCGCTGGATCGAGTTAGAGATCGTCTTCCAGTTGGTGAGCATGCCGCCCAGCCAACGCGAATTGACATAATACTGGGCCGAACGCTGCGCCGCGTCGGCGACGATGTCGGACGCCTGGCGCTTGGTGCCGACGAACAGCACGCGGCCGCCCTTGGCGACGGTGTCGGACACCTGCTTCAGGGCCTGGTGCAGCAGCGGCACCGTCTGCGACAGGTCGATGATGTGGATGTTGTTGCGGGCGCCGTAGATGTAGGGCGCCATCTTCGGGTTCCAGCGGTGGGTCTGGTGGCCGAAGTGAACACCAGCTTCCAAAAGCTGGCGCATGCTGAAATCTGGCAGAGCCATTCTTTAGTTCCTTTCCGGTTGGCCTCCACGGACACAGGCATTTCGGACTTATGTCCTGATGCCACCGGAGGTCTCAGCCGGATTTCTCCCGGGCAGACACCAAAGTCCGTGTGTGGAATGAGCGCGCATATAGAGGGGAAGCGTCACAAACGCAAGCCGGGTGTCACTTCGCGCATCAACGTGCGGCAATCGGCGCACCGGTGCCGATCATCGCGCCGCCAGCGAGCCTGTTCATGAGGCGCATGCGCTTCGGGGTCTTGAACCACCCGGCTGCCCGCCCCGCCATCGCGGCATAGAGGCCCATGGTGATGATATTGACGCTGACCACGACAAGGACCACGAGCAGGCCATCGGCGAAGGTCATAGTGTCAAGGTTGAGGATCAGCGGCATGATGGAGGCGTGGAACAGAATGGCCTTCGGATTGCCGAGCGCGATAGACGCGCCGAGAAAGAAGGACTGCGACAGCCGCGCCTGTGTCTGACGAGAGTCGTCCGGTTTCTGGGCGGCCGCCTGCCACATCCTGATGCCGAGAAAGACCAGGTAAGCGGCGCCGGCGTATTTCAGCAAAAGAAAAATCCACTCGAAGGTCTGGGCCAACGCCACCAACCCGAGCAACGCCAGAGTGACCAGGACGGCGTCGCCCGCGGCGACCCCCATGCCGGCTATGAAAGCGCGCAAGAACCCACGCGACAGACCATTGGTGATGACCGCGAACATCGCCGGTCCAGGCGTGGCGGCAGCCAATGAGATCGCGACGCAATAAGCCAGGAACGCCGTCACCGTCATCGTCTTACCTTCCCATTCGGAACCCGCACGCGGCGGAAGATCGCCACGATGTCCTCGCGGCTGCATTCGATCGCCCCAAGCCTGACCGCGCGATCACGCTCGAAGCCAGTGATATCGTAATGCGGCGCCGATGTCTTGGGTGGCCCCTGATAGGACGAACGCTTAAGGCCCAGCTCGGCTGCAAAGCGATGGAGTTCGTCGGTATTGTCGGCGAGCAGATGGCACCAGCGGTGGCCGGCCCATTTCCAGATCGCCGCATCGACATAGACTGCCATCAGGCCCACCGCATTCGGTGAGCCTCACGCATGGTATTCGGAGGCCAAGCCTGCAAGCCGGGCCGGCTGCCGTCAGCAATTGCTATTTCGACGCCGGGCAAGGCTTGGTCTGATCGAACAGCGACAGGTTCACCAGCTTGCCGGTCATCGAGAATTCGCCATAGTCCATGACGAGGTCGCGGGTGATGCCGTTCTCGTGCAGCTTGAAGCTGATCCGGTATTCCGGCACCTCTTCGCCTTTGTTGTCGGTATCGTCGAAATAGGCGATGTCGACCGGCCAGTATTTGTCGGTCGCGAGCTTGGCCAGCGCCGGCGCCTCCGGGTCGGATTTCTGGACATCGGTCTTCTTGCCGACGATGACGGTGGTGGTCATCACCTTGTTGGCGTCCTCAGAGCCGTCGAACAGATTGGTCTGGTAGAAATTCTCGCCCTTTTCGGCCTTGCCGATCAACTCGACCAGATGCTGGGTCGGGAACTGCGTCGCTGCAAGCTCGAGGCTGTTCTTCTCAGGCTTGTCGATCTCGACTTTGAGGCCCTTCTGCTCCCGGGTCGCGGTGCCTTTCACTTCCTTGTCGAGATTCTGGTCGGTGAAGGATTTCGTCACGAACGAAAACGTTTTGCCTTCGGCATCCTCGAACGTGGTCGTCTGCTGGTCCGTCAGCTTCGTGCCGTCGGCGGTGGCAATCTGAGTGACGAAGCGGAATTTCACCGTATAGCCTTCGCAGGCGGAACCATTGAACTCATAGACCATGCGGCCGGTGATGCCGGTAATGCCTGAGCGATCGGAGGCCTTGTTGAGCGTGAGATCGTAGACGGCGCGATGCGCCTGCAGCGCGGGCACCGCAAGGGCCGGCGCCATCGGGAGCATCGCCGAGAAACAGGCGGCGGCGAGAAAAAGGCGCGTTGCGCGCATGCGTTGCTCCGATCGTCGCGGCCGCGAGGCAGACCGCAGGGAAAGATAGTCCAGCTTAAAAAAAGTCATGGCGGAAGCGAGGCAAAAATAGCAATTTCGGCCCGGCCAACGCGGCGTCTTCCAGCAATAGGGAAAACCAATGAGCGAAACAATCGAAAAGCGGCTAAGCGATCTTGGCGTCACCCTCCCGGCCGCCGCCGCGCCCGCCGCCAACTACGTGCCCTATTGCCGCACCGGCAACACGCTGTTCACCGCCGGCCAGTTGCCGCTGAAGGACGGCAAGCTGCAGGCAAGCGGGCTGCTCGGCCGCGACATCGACACCGCTGCAGGCAAGGAAGGCGCGAAATTCTGCGCCATCAACCTCCTGGCGCAGGCCAAGGCCGCACTGGGCGATCTCGAAAAGATCCGGCGCCTGGTCAAGATCACCGTCTTCGTCGCCTCCGCGCCGGATTTCGTCGAGCAGCATCTTGTCGCCAACGGCGCCTCCGACTTCCTGGTCGCCGCACTCGGCGAGCGCGGCAAGCATGCCCGCTCCGCCGTCGGCACCGCCTCGCTGCCGCTCAACGCCGCGGTCGAGATCGAAGCGATCTTCGAAGTCGAGTGAGGCTCAACATGACCGATCTGTCCTGGCTGATTGCGCAGCCCGTCGCGCATCGCGGCTTCCACGACATGAACAAGACGCGCTGGGAAAACACGCTGTCGGCTTTCGCCGCGGCCGCCGAGCGCGGCTACGCCATCGAATGCGACGTGCATGTCTCGTCCGACGGCGTCCCGGTCATCATCCATGACGGCGAACTGAAACGCCTCACCGGCCAGGATGGCTTCGTGTGGCAACGCACCGCGGCCGAACTGGCGACGCTCAAGGTCGGCGGCACCAAGGACCACGTGCCGACGCTCGAGGAGGCGCTCGACCTGATCGACGGCCGTGTGCCGTTGGTGGTCGAGTTGAAAGGCGTTCCCGGCCATGATGCCGGGCTGGTGGCAAGCGTCGGCCGGCTGCTCAAGCGCTACAACGGCAAGGTGGCGATCATGTCGTTCGACCACTGGCTGATCCGCGACTTCGCCAAGGACGCCCCCGGCATCCCCGGCGGGCTGACCGCCTATGGCAGGGACAACCAGCTGATCGAGGCGCATTTCGCGATGCTCGCGCACGACCTCGCCTTCACCTCCTACGCTGCCGGCGACCTGCCCAACCCCTTCGTCAGCTTCGTGCGCGAAAAGCTGAAGATGCCGGTCATTACCTGGACCGTGCATGACCAGCCGGCGGTCGACCTCACCTTCAAATATGCCGACCAGATGACCTTCGAGGGTTTCGAGCCCGGCCTGGTGAGAGTTGGCTGAGCCGAGTGCCTCAAACGTGACTTGTAGCTGCCCCTGCGAAGCTTAAATAAGCCCCATGGATCAGGGCGACGAAGACGATGGACAGGCAGCGAACGCGGATTATGCGATCCGCATCGCGGCGGGCATCGGCGCCTTCACCTGCGAGGAATGGAACCGCTTTGTCGGAACCACGCGCGGCGACCAAGAAAACGGTTACAACCCGCTGGTTTCATTCGCTTTTTTAAGCGCACTGGAAGATTCCGGCTGCGCCGTCCGGCGCACTGGCTGGCAGGGTCATCACTTGCGGCTGGAAACCGCGCAAGGCAGGCTTCTCGGCGCCGTCCCTTGTTACCTCAAATCGCACAGCCAGGGCGAATATGTCTTCGACCACGGCTGGTCGGACGCCTTCGAGCGCGCCGGCGGCCGCTATTATCCCAAGTTGCAATGCTCGGTGCCGTTTTCACCAGTCACTGGCCCGCGCCTGCTGGTCGGCAAAGGCGAGAATGAAAGTGCGGTGAAGGCAGGACTGGCGGAAGGCCTGAAGCTGGTGACCGACAAGCTCGGCGTCTCGTCCGCGCATGTCACTTTCGCAACCGAGCCGGATGTGGCGACACTGGAAGCGGCGGGCTTCCTGCATCGCACCGACCAGCAGTTCCATTTCTTCAACGAAGGCTTTTCGACCTATGACGACTTCCTCGCCACGCTTGCCTCGCGCAAGCGCAAGGCAATGAAGAAGGAGCGCCGGGAAGCGGTTGCCGACGGCATCTCGATCGACTGGCTGACCGGCAAGGACATCACCGAAAGCGCCTGGGACGATTTCTTCGCCTTCTACATGGATACCGGCGGCAGGAAATGGGGCCGGCCCTATCTCAACCGACAGTTCTTCTCGCTGATCGGCGAGCGCATGGCCGACGACATCCTCCTGGTGATGGCAAAGCGGAACGGCCGCTACATTGCCGGCGCCATCAACTTCATCGGTTCCGACGCGCTCTACGGACGCAACTGGGGCTGCATCGAGGATCACCCCTTCCTGCATTTCGAGGTCTGTTACCATCAGGCGATCGATTTCGCGATCGAGCGCAAGCTGAAGGTGGTGGAGGCAGGCGCGCAGGGCGAGCACAAGCTGGCGCGCGGCTACCGGCCGGTGACCATGCATTCGGCGCACTACTTCTCGCATCCCGGCTTGCGCAACGCCGTCGCCGACTATCTCAGGCGTGAGCGACGCGAGGTCGAGCGCATGGCCGAATATCTCGAAGAGCACACGCCCTTCCGCAAGGATCTTGGGGAATAGCCGGCCTCACCGCGGGCCATGCCGCTGCGATGAAAACATGAAAACAGAGACTTAAAGCGCGTCGCCCGAATCCATTCCTTACGACGCGCTTCAGCGATCTCGCCCGAGCGCCTTGCCGCCCATCGGCGGCTTCGCTACACCGGACGGTGAATGCAATTGGGAGTGTCACCCCATGGCTGAAGCCTATGATCCCGGCAATATCTTTGCAAAAATCCTGCGCGGCGAGATTCCGTCGCACCGCGTCTACGAGGACGATGCGGTCGTCGCCTTCATGGATGTGATGCCGCAAGGCATGGGCCACACGCTGGTGATGCCCAAGGCGCCGTCCCGCAACATGCTCGACGCCGATCCGGCAACGCTCGGTCCGCTGTTCGCGGTCGTCCAGAAGGTGGCCGTGGCAGTGAAAAAGGCATTCGACGCCGACGGCGTCACCCTCATGCAGTTCAACGAATCGGCCTCCGGGCAGACCGTCTACCATCTCCATGTCCACGTCGTGCCGCGCTTCGAAGGCGTGCCGTTGAAGCCGCATTCCGGTCAGATGGAGAAGCCTGAGGTGCTGGCCGAGAACGCCGGCAAGATCCGGGCGGCGCTGGGAAGCTGACACAGCCTTCGACCCGGTGACTGCGCGCTGACCGCTCAAAAGAAAAGAGCCCCATTGCCGGGGGCTCTTTTGCATTTCACGTGAAGGCCGATCAGCCCTTGCGCGGCAGTTGCGGCACAAGGCTGCGTTTGTTGCCGTCCTTGCCCTTCGGCTCCGGCTTCTGCGCCACGGCCTTCTTGGGCGCCGGCTTCTTGGCCACCGCCTTCTTCGGCTTCGGCGAGTCTTCCGGCTCTTCCTTCTTCGGCTGCACGGGCGACTCGTCGGCGAGCGATTCGAGCTTCAGGCCGGACTCGCCGGTTTCCTTCTTCTCGACGGTGACGCGCACCGTGCCGCCCTTCTTGAGCTTGCCAAACAGCACCTCGTCGGCCAGGGGCTTCTTGATGTGCTCCTGGATGACGCGGCCGAGCGGACGCGCGCCCATGCGCTCGTCATAGCCCTTGTCGGCCAGCCAGGCGATCGCGTCCGGCGACAGGTCGAAGGTGACGCCCCGCTCGGAGAGCTGCGCCTCGAGCTGCATGACGAACTTCTGCACCACCTGATGGATGACCGGCACCGGCAGCGAACCGAACGGGATGATCGCGTCCAAGCGGTTGCGGAACTCCGGCGTGAACAGCCGGTTGATCGCCTCGACGTCGTCGCCCTCGCGCTTGGTAGAGCCGAAGCCGATTGCCGCGCGCTGCGCGTCCGAGGCGCCAGCATTGGTGGTCATGATCAGGATCACATTGCGGAAGTCGATCTGCTTGCCGTTGTGGTCGGTCAGCTTGCCGTGGTCCATCACCTGCAACAGGATGTTGAACAGGTCCGGATGCGCCTTCTCGACCTCGTCGAGCAGCAGCACGCAATGCGGGTGCTGGTCGACGCCGTCGGTGAGCAGGCCGCCCTGGTCGAAGCCGACATAGCCGGGAGGCGCGCCGATCAGCCGCGAGACGGTGTGGCGTTCCATGTATTCCGACATGTCGAAGCGGATCAGCTCGACGCCGAGCGAGGCGGCAAGCTGCTTGGCGACTTCCGTCTTGCCGACGCCGGTCGGGCCTGAGAACAGGTAGGAGCCGATCGGCTTCTCCGGTTCGCGCAGGCCGGCGCGCGCCAGCTTGATCGCCGAGGTCAGCGCGGTGATGGCCGTATCCTGGCCGTAGACGACGCGCTTCAGCTCGATATCGAGCCCCTGCAGCACCTTCTCATCATCTGCCGAGACCGTCTTCGGCGGGATGCGCGCCATAGTGGCGATCGTCGCCTCGATCTCCTTGATGCCGATCGTCTTCTTGCGCTTGGCTTCCGGCACCAGCATCTGCGAGGCGCCGGTTTCGTCGATCACGTCAATCGCCTTGTCCGGCAGCTTGCGATCGTTGATGTAGCGCGCCGACAGCTCGACCGAGGCCTTGATCGCTTCGCTCGTGTAGCGGACCTTGTGGAACTCCTCGAAATAGGGCTTCAGGCCCTTCATGATCTCGATGGCGTCCTCGATGGTCGGCTCGTTGACATCGATCTTCTGGAAGCGCCGCACCAGCGCGCGGTCCTTCTCGAAGAACTGGCGGAACTCCTTGTAGGTGGTCGAGCCGATGCAGCGGATGGCGCCGGACGACAGCGCCGGCTTCAGAAGGTTCGATGCATCCATGGCGCCGCCCGAGGTGGCGCCGGCCCCGATCACCGTGTGGATCTCGTCAATGAACAGCACCGCGCCCGGATAGTCCTCGAGTTCCTTGACGACCTGCTTCAGCCGCTCCTCGAAGTCGCCGCGATAGCGGGTGCCGGCCAACAGCGTGCCCATGTCGAGCGCGAAGATGGTGGCGTCCTGCAGCACTTCCGGCACATCGCCTTCGACGATGCGCTTGGCGAGGCCTTCGGCGATCGCCGTCTTGCCGACCCCCGGATCGCCGACATAGAGCGGGTTGTTCTTGGAACGGCGGCACAGCACCTGGATGGTGCGGTTGATCTCGCTGTCGCGGCCGATCAGCGGGTCGATCTTGCCGGCCCGCGCCTTGTTGTTGAGGTTGACGCAGTAGGCCGTCAGCGCGTCCTGCTGCTTCTTCTTGCCACCCTCTTCCTGCGGCTCGGCACCGTTCTGGCCGCCCTGCTCGTCCTCGGCGCCGCGCGGCGTGCGCGATTCCGAAGCGCCTGGGCGCTTGGCAATGCCATGCGAGATGTAATTGACCGCGTCGTAGCGGGTCATCTGCTGTTCCTGCAGGAAATAGGCAGCATGGCTCTCGCGCTCGGCGAAGATGGCGACGAGCACGTTGGCGCCGGACACTTCCTCGCGGCCGGACGACTGCACATGGATCACGGCGCGCTGAATGACGCGCTGGAAACCTGCCGTCGGCTTCGAATCCTCGTCATAACCGGTGACGAGGTTGTCGAGCTCGGTGTCGATATAGGTGAGAACCGTATGCTTGAGCTCGTCGAGATCGACGTTGCAGGCGCGCATGACGGCGGCCGCCTCGGTATCGTCGATCAGGGCGAGCAGCAAATGTTCGAGCGTTGCATACTCATGATGCCGCTCGTTGGCGAATGTCAGCGCCTGATGTAGCGCCTTTTCCAGGCCTTGGGAGAAAGCCGGCATGTTACCTCACTTCTTCTCCATCACGCATTGCAGCGGATGCTGATTCTGTCGGGCGAAATCCATGACCTGGGACACTTTGGTCTCGGCCACCTCGAATGTGTAGATGCCGCACTCGCCCACTCCATGATTGTGAACATGAAGCATGATGCGTGTGGCGGCTTCGCGGTCCTTTTGGAAAAATCGTTCCAGGACGTGAACGACGAACTCCATCGGGGTGTAGTCGTCGTTCAGAATGAGGACCCGGTAGAGACTGGGCTTCTTGGTCTTGGTTTTGGTGCGCGTGATGACAGCGGTGCCGCGACCGGGATCGTTGCGGTCTCCGTCACTTTGCATTCGCACCACGCCTGCCGTGGCAGTCAAACCGATCGTCACGTAGTCCAGCCTTTTCGAATCCTCATGCGAGTTCAACATGTAGGTTCTCGATGGACGATTTTAAGCCCTTCTGTTTAGCTGACAATATGGCTAGGTGGGCAAACCGCAGCGAATTTCTCAATCGTGAATGCGGCAAGGTGCGTCAGGTTGCGATCTCGCATGAAAAAACCCGGCCGCGTTTCCGCGACCGGGTCCTTTTGATTGGCCCGCTGGCCGTGTCCGGTGTGATCGGGCGAAATTACTTCGCCTTGGCGACCACCGATTCGAAGGGCTTGTACGCTTCCTTGGCGAGCTCGGCATAGAGATTGCCGATCTTGCTGGCCTCGGCCACGAAGCTCTCATAGCTCTGCTTGGCGTAATCGGTCTGGATCTCGACGGCCTTCTCGATCGACTTGGCCGCGAACAGCTTCTCGAAGGCGGCGGTGCCGGCTTCGAAGCTCTTCTTGGCGTATTCGCCGGCTTCGGTGGCGATCGCCTGCGCGCCCTTGGTGAGCGAGGCGAAGCTCTTCAGCCCGGTGTCGGCAAATTCCTTGCCGTATTTCGTGAAGTCCTCATAGGTCTGGGTCATTTCATACTTCCCTTTGGTTGAAACGCCCTTTTTGCCCCGGGCGCCCTTGTGCAATGCACCTCAATATATTGTGCGATGCACAAAAGTCAAGAATCCCTTGGTATGCAGGGGGTCCAGCGCCGGCGGCCGGTAAAATTCGATTAAAGAGAAGCTCGATTTGCCGAAAAATGGTGAACGCGGCGGTTACCATAAACGGATTGGTAACGCTGGGCGCGATAGCTTGGCTGGAAGTGAGGCCGGCACTCCCTTTGCCGCCTCCGGGGCAACGAAAATTCAGGGTAAGTAACGGTGCGTCAGGCGTTGTCGGGGCTAGTCTCCAAATCTTTCTCCCTCAAGGCAATCATGATCGCCGCGCTCGCGATGACGGTTGTCGTCGCCGACGTGGCGTCGGCAATGGCAGCGAGGGCCTCGGCCATCGTCGTGGACGCCAAGACCGGCAAGGTGCTCTACTCCGCTGACGCCAATGGCCGGCGCTATCCCGCCTCGCTTACCAAGATGATGACGCTCTACCTCACCTTCGAAGCGCTGGCGAAGGGCAGGATCAGCAAGAACACCCCGGTTCCGTTTTCCGCTCATGCCGCCGCCGAGGCGCCGACCAAGCTCGGAGTGCGCGCCGGCGGCTCGGTTTCGGTCGAGACCGCGATTCTGTCGATCGTGACGAAATCAGCCAATGACTCGGCGACCGCGCTTGGCGAGATGCTTGGCGGCAGCGAAGACAATTTCGCCCGCATGATGACGGCCAAGGCGCGCCAGCTCGGCATGAACGGCACCGTCTTCCGCAACGCCAACGGCTTGCCCGACCCGGGCCAGTTCACCACGGCTCGCGACATGGCGATGCTGGGCATCGCGCTCCGCGAGCATTATCCGCAATATTACGGTTATTTCTCGCAGCGCTCGTTTCTATATGGCCGTCAGCGCATCAACGGCCACAATCGTCTGCTCGGCCGCATCAAGGGCGTCGACGGCATCAAGACCGGCTACACCCGCGCTTCGGGCTACAACCTCGTCTCCTCCGTTGCCGATGGCGACCGCCGCCTCGTCGCGGTGGTGATGGGCGGCGCTTCCGGCCGCAGCCGCGACAACCAGATGGCCGCGCTTATCAACACCTATCTGCCGCGCGCCTCGACGCGCGGCGGCGGCGATCTCATCGCCAAGGGCAACGACAATCCGATCAAGACCTTGGCCAAGGTCTTTTTGCCCAAGCATGACGCGCCGACTCCGGACGCCAAGCCGGCTACGGATGACGCTGTCGTCGCCTCAGCCGACGATGACGCCCAGGATGACAACCAGCAGGTCGCCGAAGAGGCGAAACCGGTGATCCAGATCAAGAAGGTGAAGACGGTTGCCGTGGCCGCGATGGCGCCGCCCGCCAAAACCGAGGAAGCCTCGGCCCAGGTCGTCACCGCTTATGCCGACCCAGCGCCCGCAGCACCAGCGATCGATCCGGTCAAGACATCGTCAGTGCCCTCCGGCTGGGTCGTTCAGGTTGCATCGTCGCCGACGAAAACCGGAGCCCAGGCGCTGCTCGAAAAGACGAGCAAGCAGGCGCCGAGGGTCTTGGCGGACGCATCGGGCTTCACGGTCGCTTTCGACAAGGACGGCGCCACCTACTACCGCGCCCGTTTCGGCGGCTTCGGCTCGAAGGACGCCGCCTGGAAGGCCTGCGACGCCCTGAAGCGCAAGAAAATCTCGTGCTACGCCGTCGAGCAATAGGCGGCTGTTGAAATCTCCGGGAAAGTACCCGCGTCGAAGGAGACTAATCGTGATTGGAGAGCAGGACGTCCTTGGCTTCATTGATCCGCGCCGCCAGGACAGACGTGCCGCCGATATCGGCGTTCAGGCGCTGCATCAGGCGGCGGTGCGCCTTGCGGATATCCGCCGCGGCAGCCCCCGCTTCAAGACCAAGGACCTTGTAGGCCTCCTCCTTAGTCATGGGGCCCGCACCTGGCGCAACACCCAGCCCTTCGCCACCGTGCGGCTGCGCGTCCTTGCGCCAGACGGGAAAACGGCCGTCAAGATACGTCTCTAGGAGCTGGCGGCTCTCCATATCCGGGCTGAGCTCGCCGTGAAGCTGGCGCAGGTCCGTCAGCCCCATTGCGCCCAGCATCTTGCCTTCATAACGCCCGGCCAGGACGAGCCCCTCGAGCTTTCCGCTGTCGTGGTCGAGGTCCATTTCGAGCGCGGCAGTGCGCACCGTCGAATGTTTGGAAGCGGCGGCGCGCGCCGGAGGCCGCCTCGTGCGCATCCAGCCGACCCAGGCCAGCGCCGCGAGCAAAAGCAGTCCGCCGATAAGGCTGCGGCCGAAGACCAGCATGGGCGCCCCGACCAGTCCCAGAAAAGCCGGTCCAAGCGATCTCAGACTATCGGCCATCCTTGCGGGATCAGCGCGCACAAAGAGCATGGCGGCGCCGAAAAGCACCACAAGCACCGCTGCCAAAGCGAGGATCACACCCATCGATTAGCACCGCCATACGGATGACCGAGCATAACAAATAGGATGGGACCAAGGTCCGGCGCTTGCAAGTCCCACATCGGACGAGCCGAAGGGCCAGCGGTGGGTTTGCCGGCCGGCGCGGCGCTACAGCAGGCCGAGTTCGGCAAGTTCGAGCCTGAGCTTCGGCGGCATTTCGGCGAGTGCCGCCCTGCCCTTGCCGAGATCGGCCGGTGCGTCGGCGGGCTTCAGATAACGCCAGCCCTGGAAGGCGCGGCGCGGCTGCCAGTCGGTGCGCACCACCTCAGGATCGAGCACCAGATGACAACGGCCGATGCCCTCGCCGTCGACGAAGGGCCGGATCTCGGTGATCAGTTGCCGGCACTGCACGCTGCCCTTGATCACCCAATAGAGCGAGCCGCCGTCGGTGATCTCATCGCCGCGCGTCGGCACCATGCGGGTGGTGTGCCAGTGCTCGGCCGGCTCGCCCGCACGGCGCCGCTCGTCGAGGCGGAAGGCGATCCACTCTTCGAGGTCCTCGACGCTGTCGCAACCGACGCACAGTTTGATGAGATTGAGTGACATGCCCCAAGATTTAGCCGCAAGGGTTGACGCGTCAACGCCTTGAGCGACTTCTCCACAGGGCCAGCCTGGGGGTCTCGATAAGACCTCAGCACTCCACCACATTGACCGCGAGGCCGCCGAGGCTGGTTTCCTTGTATTTCTCGTTCATGTCGAGGCCGGTTTGGCGCATGGTCTCGATCGCGGCGTCGAGCGGCACGAAATGCGTGCCGTCGCCCTTGATGGCCAAGGAGGCCGCCGTCACTGCCTTCACCGCGCCCAGCGCATTGCGCTCGATGCAGGGCACCTGCACCAGGCCTCCGACAGGATCGCATGTCATGCCGAGATGATGCTCGAGCGCGATCTCGGCGGCGTTCTCCACCTGCTCGGGCGTGCCGCCCATGACGGCGCAAAGCCCGGCGGCGGCCATCGCCGAAGCGGAACCCACCTCGCCCTGGCAACCGACCTCGGCGCCCGAGATCGAGGCGTTGGACTTGATGATGCCGCCGACGGCGGCGGCCGTCAGCAGGAAGTCGCGGATGCTCGGCTGGTCGGCTTCGGGATGGAAATGCAGCCAGTAGCGCAGCACTGCCGGCAGCGTGCCGGCAGCGCCATTGGTCGGCGCCGTAACCACGCGACCGCCCGCGGCGTTCTCCTCGTTGACAGCCATGGCGTAGATCGAAAGCCAATCATTGGCGAGCAACGGATTTGGCCTGTTCTGCTGCCACTGTTCCTGCAATTTGTCGTGCAGCTGCCGCGCGCGGCGGCGCACCTTCAACCCACCCGGCATGATGCCGTCCTGCGACAAGCCGCGATCGATGCAGCCCTTCATCGCACCCCAGATCGCGTCGAGGCCTTCGTCAAGCTCCTCGCGCGACATATGCTTTTCCTCGTTGGCGCGCTTCATCTCGGCGATCGAAAGCCCGCTCTTGGCCGCCATCGCCAGCATTTCGGCGGCGTTCTTGAAGGGGTACGGCACGTTCTTGCCTTCGGTCGTCACCGAGCCCTTTGCCTTCATGCGCTGCAGCTCTTCCTCGGAAACGACGAAGCCGCCGCCGATCGAATAATAGATGCGTTTGAGCAGCAGCCGGTCGGACGCATCATAGGCATAGAAGGCCATGCCGTTGGCGTGGCCGGCCAGCGGCGTCTTGCGGTCGAGCACGAGGTCCTTGGCGGGATCGAAGCGATATGTCAGATGCCCGGGCGGCGAAACTCGCTTCTCCGCGCCGATACGGGCGACGATGGCGTCGGCCTCGTCCGGATCGACCGTCTGCGGTGTCTGGCCTGCCAGGCCCAGGATCACGGCACGGTCCGAGCCGTGGCCGATGCCGGTATAGGCAAGCGAGCCGTGCAGGCTGGCGCCGATGCGGTCAACCTTGACGCCGGCGGGCCGGGGCCAGTCGCCGGCCAGGATCTCGTCGAGGAAGCGGCGCGCGGCCGTCATCGGCCCCATGGTGTGCGAGCTCGATGGGCCGATGCCGATCTTGAACAGGTCGAAAACCGAAAGGAACACTGGGGCGTCGTCTCCTGAGGACCGCTCAAGGCTTACATATAGGAATTCCCCGCGATGTTTCCGCTGTTTTGCATGGCGCGGCGCTGCGGCTGCCGACCTTGTTTGCTCCGCCAGCGACATCGCTTGCCGCCTGTCGAAGTGCCGGCGCCGCTTGTGTTAAAAGCAGTGGATGGGCGACTCACTTCATCTTTCGACGGCCGATCTGGCGGCGCTGGCTTTCTTCCTGGTCGTCTGGGTTGCGCACACGCTCGCCTCGGACGGCAAGCTGGTCCGTCGCATGTCGCTGACCACGGCGATGAATGCCCAGCGCGAGGCCTGGATGCGCAATATGGCCGAGCGCGAGATCCGCATCGTCGACACCGCCATCATGGGCGGCCTGCAGCAAGGCACCGCCTTCTTCGCTTCTTCTTCTCTGATCGCGCTCGGCGGCTGCTTTGCCCTGCTCGGCGCCTCCGACCGCGTACTTGAGGTTCTGGCCGACCTGCCTTTCGGCGCGGCTTCGTCGCGCGAAGCCTTCCAGACCAAGGTGTTCGGCCTGGTGCTTGTCCTGGCCTTCGCCTTCTTCAAATTCGGCTGGGCCTACCGCCTGTTCAACTATTGCTCGATCCTGATCGGCGCGGTGCCGACTCCGCATGGCCCGGCTTCGCGCAACCCGGTCAGCGAAACGGCGGTGTGGCGGGCGACCCGCATGAACGTGCTTGCCGGCAAGCACTTCAACTCCGGACTGCGCGCCGTCTTCTTCTCGATCGGCTATCTCGGCTGGTTCGTCGACCCGGTCGTCTTCGTGATATCGACGCTGGTGCTTCTGGCGGTGCTGGTGCGGCGCCAGTTCTTCTCGGCGGCGCGGCAAGCCGTGCTCGGTCAGCCGCCCGGCCCGGGAAAGAACTGATCGATCTTGCCGGACAGCCTGTAGGCGAAAAGCCCGATCCATTCGCGCACTGCGATGGTGGTCGCCTGCACCGAATCGACCGGATTGTCGCGGTAGAGGCCGACGCCTTCCCTACCCGAGGTGCGATAGTCGACCGGCCACGGAACGGTCGCAAACCCCGCCTTTTCGAACAGCGCCTTGGCGCGCGGCATGTGGAAAGCCGAGGTTACCAGCAGCCAGGTCTCGCCCGGCTTCGGCTCGACCAGTTTTCGCGAGAACACCGCATTCTCGTAAGTGTTGCGGGATCTATCCTCTAGGATCAGGCGATCGGCGGAAACGCCTAAAGCGCCGAGCAGCCGCGGCGCCGTGTCGGCGTCGCCCTCGCCGTCGAGAAAAAGCGAGCCATTGCCGCCCGATACGACAATCTTTGCTTGCGGAAAGCGCTTCGCAAGGATCGCAGTCTCCACCATGCGGTCGCCGCTGCTGTTAAGCTCGTAACCGCCGCGCGCCAGATTGATGGCGCCCTCGAAGCCGCCGCCAAGCACGACGATGCCGTCGACCTTCTCGGGCAATGGCGGCTTGGGGAAGCGTTCTTCGAGAGGCGTCAGCATCATCGCGCCGACCGACGTCCAGGCCGAAAGGACCAGGATCGCGATGCCGAGCACGCTGCCCGTCGCCGCCAGCCGCCGGCGCCCAAACAGCGCTGCCAAAAGGCCGGCGAGCAGCAGGAAGATCGCCAGGTTGATCGGTTGGATGAAGAACCAGAGAATCTTGGAAAGATAGTAGAACATGCATCGCCCCTTGTCAGATGAGGGGCGACGCTACCACCACTTTTCCGGCTGGAACCTGCCCGCCGCCTGCTCGATGACGTTGGCCGTCTGGAACAGCGTTTCCTCGTCGAACGGGCGGCCGATCAGCTGCAGGCCGAGCGGCAGGCCTTTGCCGTCGAGGCCGGCCGGCACCGAAATGCCGGGAAGGCCGGCCATGTTCACCGTCACGGTGAAGATGTCGTTGAGATACATCTTGACCGGATCGGAGGCCATGTCCTCGTCGGCGATGCCGAAGGCGGCCGACGGCGTCGCCGGCGTCAAGATCACATCGACGCCGGCGGCAAAGACGTTCTCGAAGTCGCGCTTGATCAGCGTGCGCACCTTTTGCGCCTGCAGATAGTAGGCGTCGTAATAGCCCGCCGACAGCACATAGGTGCCGATCATGATGCGCCGCTTGACCTCGCGGCCGAAACCGGCGGCGCGCGTCTTCTCATACATGTCGACGATATCCTTGCCGGGCACGCGCAGGCCGTAGCGCACGCCGTCATAGCGGGCGAGGTTCGACGAAGCCTCGGCGGGCGCCACGATATAGTAGGCCGGCAAGGCATATTTGGTGTGCGGTAGCGAGATGTCGACGATTTCCGCGCCGGCGTCCTTCAGCCAGGCAATGCCTTGCTGCCAGAGCGCCTCGATGTCTTCCGGCATGCCGTCGACACGATACTCCTTCGGAATGCCGACCTTCATGCCCTTGATCGGCTTGCCGATCGCCGCCTCATAGTCCGGCACCGGACGGTCGACCGAGGTCGTGTCCTTCGGATCGACGGAGGCCATCGACTTCAGCAGGATCGCGGCGTCGCGCACATCGCGCGCAATCGGGCCGGCCTGGTCGAGCGAGGAAGCGAAGGCAACGATGCCCCAGCGCGAGCAGCGCCCGTAAGTCGGCTTGATGCCGACCGTCCCGGTCAAGGCGGCTGGCTGGCGGATCGAGCCGCCGGTATCGGTTGCGGTGGCGCCGGCGCAAAGGAAGGCGGCCACCGACGAAGCCGACCCGCCCGACGAGCCGCCCGGCACCAGCTGGGCGTTGTCCAAGGTCCGCGCCGTCTTCGTGCCGCCGGCGGACACAAAGCCGCCATCGCCCTGATGCGTCGTCGGCATGACGACCGTATCGACACGCGAGCGTCGCCACGGATTGATCACCGGGCCGTAATAGGAGGTCTCGTTGGACGAGCCCATGGCGAACTCGTCCATGTTGAGCTTGCCGAGCATGACGGCGCCGTCGGCCCACAGATTGGTCGTCACGGTCGACTCGTAGCGCGGCTTGAAGCCGTCCAGCACGTGGCTGCAGGCCTGGGTGTGGATGCCTTCGGTGGCGAACAGGTCCTTGATGCCGAGCGGAATGCCTTCCAGCGCGCCGCCCTCGCCCGTGGCCAACCTGGCATCGGAAGCCTTGGCCATGTCGCGCGCCTTGTCGGCGGTCACAGTCACATAGGCATTGAGCACGGGATTGGCGCGCTCGATCGCCGCGAGATAGGCCTCGGTGATCTCGGCCGCGGTGATCTCCTTGCCGCGCAGCTTGGCGCGGGCCTCGGAAATGGTGAGATGTGTGAGATCGGTCATCAGGCAAGGCTCTTTTCGTAAAACACCGACCACTCGGAATCGGGATAATCCAGCACCGGTCCGCAACGCGAGAATCCGGCGCGCTCATAGACGGTCCAGGCGGCGGGGTGCCGATCGCCGGTTTCGAGAACCAGGCGGGTCAACCCTTCCTGCTGGGCCAGCGCTTCGATCCGCCGGACGATCTCGGCGCCGATCTTGCGGCCGCGATGCGAAGGCCGCGTATACATGCGCTTGACCTCGCCGGTGGCATCGTCATGGCGCTTGAGCGCGCCGCAGCCGACAGCAAGGCCGTTGTCGCGAGCGATGAACACCGTCGTACCCTCGTCGGCCATCTGCTCGACGGTGAGATGATAGCAGTGCTCGGGCGGCGTCAGTTCGATGAGTTCGGCAACTAGCGCGCGCACGTCGTCCTGCAAAGGCGTCTCGACGGCGATCTCGATAGCCACGCTCTACTCCACCACCTTCGGAACGAGGAAGAAGTTCTCGTCCGTCGCCGGCGCGTTGGCGACGATGTCGGCGGCCTTGTTGCCGTCGGTGACGGCATCCTGGCGCTTCTTCATCTCCATCGGCGTGACCGAGGTCATCGGCTCGACGCCCGAAACATCGACCTCGTTCAACTGCTCGACGAAGCCGAGAATGGCGTTCAATTCGCCGGTCATGCGCTCGGCGTCCTCCTCGCTCACCGCTATGCGGGCAAGGTGCGCGACGCGCTTCACGGTCTGAAGATCAACGGACATGTTCTATCGCCTCGGGAAAACCAGTTCGGGCTATAGCGGCGCGGCGCTCAGCGTGCAACACGGATCATGCCGGTTCGATCGCCACGCGGTCGCTCCCCGGGCGCTTACGCGGCAATGCCACGCCCTCGCAGTGATAATGGCTGCCACGGTTTGCCGGCCTGTCTACAGCGTATCTTTTCCTGGCTTGCGAGCAGAGCTCTTCCGACGCAGAGAAACCTAGATCGTGATCGCCTTGCCAATGTCCGGCAGCGCCACCTTTACGCCCGAGCCTTCCATGCCGGCGACGAACTTGTCGGCGGTCTGGTCGATCATCGAGAAGGTGCCGAAATGGCAGGGAACGACCGTATCGAAGCCGAAGAAGCGGCGGCAGGCAAGGGCCGCCACGGCGCCGCACATGGTGAAGCGATCGCCGATCGGCACGATGCCGATCTTCGGTTCGTGCAATTCGTTGATCAGGCCCATGTCGGAAAAGATGTCGGTGTCACCCATGTGGTAGAGCGTCTTGTCTTCGGGGAAGTGCAGGACGAGCCCGCCCGGATTGCCGAGATAGGTGTTCGTGCCGCCTTCGCCGCCGAAGGAGGACGAATGCAGCGCCTGGACGAAGGTCGTGGTGAAAGGGCCGCAATCGACGGTGCCGCCAATATTGCCCGGATTGATCTTGTCGCCGCTGACGCCCTGGCCGACGAGATACATGCAGATCTCGAAATTGGCGACCAGCATGGCGCCGCTTTTCTTCAGCACTTCGACCGCGCCGCTGACATGGTCGTTGTGGCCATGAGTCAGGAGAACATGGGTCACGCCTTCCGCCGGCCCTTCCCAGCCGCCCGTCCACGATGGATTGCCGACCAGATAGGGGTCGATGAGAATGGTGGCGTCCTTGGTCTCAACGCGGAATGCCGAATGCCCGTACCAGGTCAGTTTCATGAACGCTTTCCTCGATTTCTCCGTTGCCGGAAGATAGAACGCTAGTAGCAAATTGAAAGTGGCGCCCTCCTCCTAAACGTCAAAAGGATGTGACGCCTGGATATCAGAGGAAGCCGTTGGGCATTATTTCAATCGAGGAACTGCCGGCGCGGCTTGCCGGCGGCAAGACGCTCGCCGGGCTCGATCTCGGTGACAAGACGATCGGCATGGCGGTCTCCGATCGCGGGCTTTCCTTCGCCCACCCGCGCCCGGTGATCCTGCGCAAGAAATTTTCGCTGGATGCCGCCCAACTGCTCGCACAGCTCGGGAAGGACAATGTCGGCGCCGTCGTGCTCGGCCTGCCGGTCAACATGGACGGCACGGAAGGGCCCCGTGCGCAAAAATCCCGCGCCTTCGTCCGCAACATGGCGCCGCTTTCCGACCTGCCCTTCGTGCTGTGGGACGAGCGGCTGTCGACCGTCGCGGCGGAACGGACACTGATCGAGATGGATTTCTCGCGCAAGAAGCGCGCCGGCAAGATCGATTCGGCGGCCGCCGCCTTTATTCTGCAGGGAGCGTTGGACCGGCTTCAGTCGCTCGGCCGAGCCGATCGGAACTGATATCGCCCTGCCGGCGCTGCCTGATCCATTCGCCGATGTTGTGCCGGCGGCGGAAGGCCCAAAGCCCCATGAGCAGGAAAAAGTCGAAAACGCAGGTCCGCGCCACCATGCCCGGAATGATCGCCGGATCGACGCCGAGCATCTGGCCGTAGAGCTGGAAAGCAAAATCGTGCACCTGTCGGCTCAGCATCGCATAGCCGAAATTCATGTCGTTGGCCGACAGGAAGAACCATCCCCAAAAGATGGCCATCGGAGCAGCCCAGAGCGTGAATATCGTGCGCATCAGCGCCTGCCTCCAGGCTTGTTTTCCGGGCGGCCGGATATGCGGGAAAGAAGCGAGCTGTGCGCGGCTCCCATCGCCATGCGCGAGGCGGCGCGGATATCACCCTCGGGCAAGTGCATTGCTGTAAGGGTGGAGCGGCGTTCAGCCAGCACGGCGATGTAGGAGGCAAGCAGTGCCGTCATCTGGATGGCGACGATCATGAACAGGCCGTCTACGCCTTGAACCACGCCGCCGATGAGGATCAGCGAAAGCAGGAAAGATGCCGAGATGAAGGCCATCCGCGCCACGCTCTCGCCCGCGTCCGGCCTTGCCGCCGCGTTCAGCAGCGTTTCGACGAAGGCCCAGCAGAACAACACCGCGACGATCAACAACGCGATCGAAAGCGGCGCGACCACGGCCGCATTTTCAAACTGCGGAAACCGGTTGCCCCGGACGGAAAGGCCGAGCACGCCGAGAGCCGTCGCTATGCCGCGGCTGCCGTCCATGCAGACATAGGCAAGCAGGGCGAAAACCACCGCCCAATGCAAGGCCAGAACTGAGCTCAACACGTGCCGCATACGTTTCCCGTTGGCGGAGTTCGGGGAGGTCATGGTTAACCCTTCCCTACTCCAGCAAAGTGGAGAGTGGGCTTTGCATCGGCTCGCTGCAACGGAAACCATTTGTTAAGGTTAACAGCTGTCCACAGATCAGCAATCTGCCTTTAATGCATGCATCACAACAATGACTTAAAGCGCGTCGCCCGAATCCGTTTCGGCGCGATGCGCTCTACGGAATGATGCCGAACAAGCGTGAAGCGGTTTTCGGATGACGTGATGCTCAATCTCTTGATTTAGAGATTTAGAGGCGGATCATGTCACCGGCGGATAGAGCGTGTCGATGATCATGCGCGCGTCGTGGCGCGAATCGAGCATGCCGTAGGTGGTGCGCCACTGGCCGCCCAGCCGCGTTTCGACGAAGGCGTCGGCGATCCGCCCTGCTCCCAGCCGGCGCAGCTCCGCCGCGGCGGCCGACAGCGCTAGCTGTTCGGTGAGCAGCCGCGCCGAGCCTTGGTCGGTCGCCGCCACCTGCATGGCCGCCTTCAGCACGCCGATGGTGCCGCGCCCGCCGGTGCCGAGATCGCGGTCGATGCCGGTCAGCACCTCCTCGAACAGGCCGGGCGCGCGGCCGAGCACGCGCAGCACGTCGAGCGCCATGACATTGCCAGAGCCCTCCCAGATCGCGTTGACCGGCGCCTCCCGGTAATAGCGGGCAAGCGGCGCTTCCTCGACATAGCCGTTGCCGCCAAGGCATTCCATCGCCTCGTAAAGCAGCTGCGGCGCGATCTTGCAGACCCAGTATTTGACGACTGGCGTCATGGCTCGGGCAAAGGCCGCCTCGCCGCGATCGCTTGCCGCCTCGTCGAAAGAGCGCGCCAGCCGGAACGACAGCGCCGTGGCCGCGGCGACGTCGAGCGCCATGTCGGCCAGAACCCGCTGCATCAGCGGCTGGTCAATCAGGTTGGAGCCGAACACCTGGCGATGGCGCGTGTGATGAACAGCCTCAGCGAGGCCCGCCCGCATCAGCGCCGACGAAGCGACCGCGCAGTCGAGCCTGGTCAGCGTCACCATGTCCATGATCGTCTTCACGCCTGCGCCCGGGTCGCCGACCATCTCGCCGATCGCGTTGACAAACTCCACCTCCGACGAGGCGTTCGAGCGGTTGCCGAGCTTGTCCTTCAGCCGCTGGAAACGGAACCCGTTGCCGGAGCCGTCGCCCAGGATGCGCGGCACGAGAAAGCAGGACAGCCCCTCCGGCACCTGGCCGAGCACCAGGAAGGCATCCGACATCGGCGCCGACATGAACCATTTGTGGCCGGTCAACCGGTAAAAACCACTGCCGGTGCGCTCCGCCCTGGTGGTGTTGGCGCGCACATCGGTGCCGCCCTGCTTCTCGGTCATGCCCATGCCGAGCGTCAGCCCGGTCTTTTGCACCGGCGGCTTCTGCGCCTGGTCGTATTTGCGCGTCGTCACGCGCGGCGCCCATTCGCGGAAAAGCTTCGGGCTTGCCATCAAGGCCGCCAGCGAAGCGCTGGTCATGGTAATGGGGCAAAGATGCCCCGTCTCGAGCTCAGCGGTCAGGTAGAAGCGTGCCGCCCTCACCTGATGGCGGCGGCCGATCTCGGCATCGCCGTTTTCCCATACCGAAGAATGCAGGCCGCCGGCGATCGCGCGGCGCATCAAGGCATGATAGGCCGGATGATATTCGATCAGGTCGAGGCGACGGCCCTGGCGGTCATGGGTGCGCAATTTCGGCGTGTCGGTGTTGGCAAGCCGGGCAAGCTCCTGCGCTTCCTGCGTCATCACGAACCGGCCAAGCCCGTCGAGATCCTTGCGCACGGGATCGGAAAAACGCTCGGCTAGCTGGATGAGCAACGGATCGCCCCGCCATGCATTGCCGCCTGCCAATGGCGGCGGCTGGTTGATCACCTCGTCGGTCACGCCCAATCCTTCAGTTGCCCAATCCTTCAGTTGGCCGAGAGGTTCTTACCATTTCCAAGCCCGCGGTCGCGAATCCGAAGCCACTGGGCCTTATAGCCCAAGCCACGGAAGGCGCGCGACGAAAATACCGGGGAGAACGCCCGCAATCCAAACCTGGCGCTTGCGGCAGGCCGGACCGCACCCTATAGCAGCGCCTTGAGATGACCGACGCTTCGTCCCTGCCGCTCTTCCCCCACCGCCATCTTCTGGGCATCCGCGATCTTTCCCCCGCCGATATCGAGCTGTTGCTCGATCGGGCCAACCAGGCCGTGGCAATCTCGCGGCAATCGGAAAAGAAGACCTCGACGCTGCGCGGCCGCACCCAAATCAACCTGTTCTACGAGGCATCGACTCGCACGCAGTCGTCCTTCGAGCTCGCCGGCAAGCGTCTCGGAGCCGACGTCATGAACATGTCGGTGGCAAGCTCCTCGGTGAAGAAGGGCGAGACGCTAATCGATACGGCCATAACCCTCAACGCCATGCGCCCCGACATCCTGATCATCCGCCACCAATCGGCTGGCGCGGCTGCCCTGCTCGCCCAGAAAGTCGGCTGCTCGGTGGTCAATGCCGGCGACGGAGCGCACGAGCACCCGACGCAGGCGCTGCTCGACGCGCTGACCATCCGCCGCGCCAAGGGGCCGCTGTCGAAGCTGATCGTGGCGATCTGCGGCGACATCCTGCATTCCCGCGTCGCCCGCTCCAACATCATGCTTCTGAACGCGCTTGGCGCGCAGGTGCGCGTCGTCGCGCCCTCGACATTGCTGCCATCCGGCATCGACAGGATGGGCGTGATCGTGTCGCGCTCGATGGCCGAAGGCCTGAAGGATGCCGACGTGGTCATGATGCTGCGCCTGCAGCGCGAGCGCATGGAAGGCGCTTTCGTGCCGTCGGTCCGCGAATATTTCCGCTATTTCGGCCTTGATGCCGAAAAGCTGAAAGCCGCCAAGGACGATGCGCTGGTCATGCATCCCGGGCCGATGAACCGCGGCGTCGAGATCGCCTCCGAGATCGCCGACGGACCGCAAAGCGTCATCCAGGAACAGGTGGAGATGGGGGTCGCCGTGCGAATGGCGGTGATGGAAGCGCTGCTTGATCCGCGCCGCAACCATGAGGGGCGCGGCGCATGAGCATGACCGTCTTCAGCAAGGCGCACATTGTCGATCCCTCGCGCGGCGTCGACGAGATCGGCAGCGTCATTGTCGACGGCCGCAGAATCGTCGCTGCCGGGAAAGCCGCGTTGAACCAGGGCGTGCCGGAAGGCGCCGCCGTCGTCGACTGCGCCGGCAAGACGATCATTCCAGGCCTTGTCGACGCACGCGTCTTCATCGGCGAACCAGGCGGCGAGCATCGCGAAACCATCGCTTCGGCAAGCGTCGCCGCGGCGGCGGGCGGCGTCACCTCCATCGTCATGATGCCGGACACCGATCCGGTGATCGACAATGTGGCGCTGGTCGAATTCGTGCTGCGCACGGCACGCGACACCGCTAGCGTCAACATCTTCCCGTCGGCAGCGATCACCAAGGGCCTCGAAGGCCGCGAGATGACCGAGTTCGGCCTGCTGCGCGAGGCTGGCGCCGTCGCCTACACCGATGGCCGCCACACGATCGCCAATGCGCTGGTGATGCGCCGCGCGCTGACCTACGCCCGCGATTTCGGCGGCGTCATCGCGCACGAAACGCAGGACGCCGATCTCGCCTCGTCCGGCGTGATGAACGAAGGGCTCTATGCGAGCTGGCTCGGCCTGTCGGGCATTCCGCGCGAAGCGGAGCTGATCCCGCTTGAACGCGACCTGGCGCTGGCCCGGCTGACCGGCGGCGCCTATCACGCGGCAAAAATCTCGTCGGCGATGGCGGCCGGCGCGGTGAACCGGGCAAAGACGGACGGCGCCAATGTCACGGCCGGGGTCGCCATCCATAATCTGTCGCTCAACGAGAACGACGTCGGCGAATACCGCACCTTCTTCCGGCTGACCCCGCCCTTGCGCGCCGAGGACGACCGGCTGGCGATGATCGAGGCGATCAAGGACGGCACGGTCGACATCATCGTCTCCTCGCACGACCCGCAGGACGTCGACACCAAGCGCCTGCCCTTCGCCGACGCCGCTGCCGGCGCCATCGGGCTGGAGACGCTGCTGGGCGCGGCGCTTCGGCTTTACCACAATGGCGACGTGCCGCTGTTGAGGCTGATCGAGACGCTGTCCACGGCGCCGGCCAGACTGTTCGGCCTGCCGGGCGGCACGCTGAAGCCGGGGGCGCCGGCCGATCTCGCGGTCGTCGATCTGGACGAGCCGTGGATCGTCAGCGAGAGCGGTCTGCGCTCACGCTCGAAGAACACATGTTTCGAGGGCGCGCGTCTGCAGGGCACGGTCCTGCAAACGGTGGTGGCGGGCCGCACGGTGTTTTCCGCATAAGCCACCGCATCGCTTGAGCCCTGCTCAGCCTGCCCGGCATAGACTTGCTTGGCGAACCCTCCCGACTCTACCATTATGATAAATTCACGCCCAAGCAGGGCCAGCACTTGCAAACTATGGTTGCATCGCGCACAGTGTATCAATCAATGGGCGAGCAACCGGGCAGCAGGAAATATGGGGGAAACAATGGGTTACGTGATCGCGCTCGTCTTCGGCTATCTGCTCGGCTCGATCCCGTTCGGGCTTCTGATCACCCGTGCGGCCGGGCTCGGCGATGTCCGCCAGATCGGCTCCGGCAACATCGGCGCGACCAATGTGCTGAGGACGGGTAACAAGGGCCTTGCTGCCGCAACACTGCTGCTCGATGCGCTGAAAGGCACTGCCGCGGTGCTGATCGCCGGACATTTTTCGCCGGACTTCGGACTGATGGCCGGCTTCGGTACCTTTCTCGGCCACCTCTTCCCGGTCTGGCTCGGCTTCAAGGGCGGCAAGGGTGTCGCCACCTATCTCGGCGTGCTGCTTGGCCTTGCCTGGCAAGGCATGCTTGTCTTCGCCGTTGTCTGGCTCGCGATGGCCTTCCTGTTCCGCTATTCTTCGCTGGCTGCGCTGGCGGCCGCGGTGGTCGTGCCGATCGCGCTCTATGTCACAAGCACGCCGCAGATCGCGGGCCTGTTCGCGCTGATGAGCCTGATCGTCATCGTCAAGCATCGAGCAAACATCTCGCGGCTGCTCGCCGGCACCGAGGGCAAGATCGGGGCGAAGGGATGAGCGCCCTGGCTGCCGGCCCGCGTCTCAGCGATCGGCAGCGGCTTGCCTGGCTTCGCCTGATCCGCACGCCCAATGTCGGCCCGGCCTCGTTTCGCGAGCTGATCAACCGCTTCGGCTCAGCCGAAGCCGCGCTTGAAATGCTGCCGGAGCTGATGATCTCCGGCGGCGCCAATCGCATCGTCCGCATCCCCTCCATCGCCGAAGCCGAAGCCGAGCTCGAGGCCGCGCGGCGCGCCGGCGCCCGCTTCGTCGGCATCGGCGAGGCCGATTATCCGCCCCTGCTGAAGACTCTCGACAACCCGCCGCCGCTGCTCGCGGTGAAAGGCGAAGGCGCGGTCTTCCGCTTGCCGGCGGTGGCGATTGTCGGCGCTCGCAATGCCTCGCTGGCCGGCATCAAGATGGCGCGCATGCTGGCGGCCGATCTCGGCCGAGACGGCTACGCCATCGTTTCCGGCCTGGCGCGCGGCATCGATACGGCCGCGCACAAAGGCAGCGTTTCGACCGGCACAGTCGGCGTGCTGGCCGGCGGGCTCGATGTCCCCTACCCGCCTGAAAATGCCGGCCTTTGCGATGAGATCGCCGATCGCGGCGGCGCCATCGTTTCCGAGATGCCCTTCGGGTGGCAGCCGCGCGCGCAGGATTTCCCACGCCGCAACCGCCTGGTCGCAGGGATGGCGCTTGGACTGGTGGTGGTTGAGGCGGCGCAGCGCTCCGGCTCGCTGATCAGCGCGCGCCTTGCCAACGAAATGGGCCGGCTGGTCTTCGCCGTGCCGGGCTCGCCGCTCGATCCGCGCGCCGCCGGCTGCAACGCGCTGCTCAAGGACGGCGTCACGCTCGTCACCGAGGCGGCCGACGTGCTCGGCGCGCTGGCGCCGCTTGCTGGCACCCGGCTTCCAAGAACCGCCCCACTTGCCGAGGCGCCTGACATATCAGCCATGCCGCCGCCAGGCGAAAACGACCGCGCCGATGTGCTGGAAGCGCTCGGGCCCACGCCGACAGGCATAGACGAGATCATCCGCCACACGGGACTGAGCGCCGCGCAGATTGCCATGGTGCTCCTGGAGCTCGACCTTGCCGGACGGCTCGAGCGCCACGCCGGCGGAAACGTGTCGCTGATCGCGTGACCGGGCGCGTCTGCCCGCAACGCTGATTTCCCTACCGGAACAAATATTTCGACACTTCCGGATTGCCGCGGCGCCACATCACATTGTCGAGGAAATAGTGGTGCACGTTGATGAAGATCAGCACGATGAAGAAGAACAGCGACGAACCGAGCACCTGCTCGTCGTAGGGAACCAGGGCAGTCAGCACGAACGGGATCAGCCAGAAGCCGAGATAGCCGAGCGCCCCACCCCCGATGATGAATCCCAGCACACGCAACCGATAGCGGGGCCCGAGCACGGATAGTATCTTCGGCTCCGGATCCCGGGCGGCATCCGAGACCTCACGCTCGACATTGGTTTGATAGCGCCACACCACGGCCAGATATTGCAGCGAATGCAGCGCCGGCACCACGAGCAGCCAGAGCGGGTTAATCCTGGCGATCAGGATCCAGAGATAGAGCGAGGCGACATAGGCCACGATGCCGTTGTAAGGCAGTCCGCCGCCACTCCTTCGCCAGCGGTTGACCAACATGAAAAGCGTGGCCGCCGTCGATCCGACGGCCGCCAGCACGGCAATGTCGATAACCCAGTACGGCGCCGCGAAGGTGTAATATTGAAGGCCGTAATATTGCCCCTGCGTCACGGCCGTATTCGTCTGCAGCCAGGCCAGGATCCACACCGCATAGCTGTTGACGAGCAGCACCTTCTTGTCCCGGTCGTCGAAGAATTTGCGCTTCAGGACGGCGTCGACCATCAGCATGCCGTAGCCTTGCTTGACGTAGTGCCAGCCGACGAAGAAGAACATTGCGTTGGCCGCGAAGCCGAGCAGCCGCGTGTTCGACGTCGCCGCGCCATAGGCAAAGAACAGGGCCATGACCACTGGCACGATGACGCCGGCGAAAATGTAGCGGAGCTGCAGGCTTCTGTCGTAGCCCTCGCCACGCGCCTTGCGGCCAAAATTGCGGTAGAAAAGCTGGTAGGAGTGGGCGAAGTGCGGATAGTTCACCAAATAGGCCACGACGACCATCGTCGCGGCTAGTGAGCCTTCATACTCGCGCGGCACCAGGAACAGCAGTGGCAGGATCAGAAACGCGCTGCCGCCGAGCATCAGGAAATCGGCGACCGGGCCGAAAAGATATCTGCCCGGCGGCGTCGCCGCCTTGGGCGCCTGCGCATCTACCGAAAGGTCAAGTGCCATCCTGGAGCCTCCCTCGGAGGCGCCGAGTTTAACCACGACCCCATCCAGGGACAAGGCAATGTGGCAGGATCTCTCTTGCCTTCGAGCAAGTCACCCCGTCACGCTGAGACGTCGAAGCGATCTTCATCAGGCGCTTTCTGGCCTCCGCCACTCGCTTCTGCTCCGACCTTATGCGGTCGCACAGCGCGAGATTGATCCCGACGCCACATTCTTCATCCAGCATTTCTTTTGCATGATTGAGCGAAGTTTCTGCGCGCTTGACGCGCAGCCTGGCCCTGGCCAGTTCCAAGTTCAGTACGTCCACTGTATCCGCATCCCAGATTGCGGTCCCTTCAACAGGGAAACAGCCGCGCGCAAGCTTTTGTTCCGATTGCCGGAGACGCAGACGACATGTCCCGCTTCGATCGCCCGGATATGGAAGCTCGGTAGGCTTGCTCTGGCATCTATTTGGTGTGGAAAATTTGGTGAGCGCGATGGGATTCGAACCCATGACCTACTGATTAAAAGTCAGTTGCTCTACCGGCTGAGCTACGCGCTCCCGTGGGCTCGGAACGCCGCCCTCGAAATTGCGCGGAACATAGGGAGAGTGCCGCGGCCGGTCAACCGGAAAAAGACGGGCTTCCAAGGCGGGTTTCTTGAACGGATTCGAAGGGGCGCCGAGGATGAACGGCTTTCGATGCCTGCGCCAACGGCCCGGCTTGGGGCTGCTTCAGAAAGCCCTACAATAACAATGGGCTGACACAATGGGCTGATGGTGGAACGGGAACCATTGCAATCCGGGCCCGTTTCGCAAAACAGGACGTCCCCATCAACCATCGAGGAGAAGATCAATGAACAAGATCGCATCCGGCCTGTTGGCAACCGCTCTCTCGGCGTCGTTCGTCGCGGCGGAGATGGTGCCGGTCAACGCTCAGCCAGCTTATGTACCGCAACCCCAGGGCCTGTCGTCAGATCTTCAGACCGTGCAGTATCGGGACTGGAGAAGGCACCGCAGCTTCAACCGGGATTTCTCGCGTCGTGGTGACGCCGTCTACTGGAACGGCCATCGCGGCTATCGTGAGTATCGCCGCGGCTATCGCCGGCATGGCGACTATTGGTTTCCGCTGGCAGCTTTCGCGACCGGCGCGCTGATCACCGGCGCCATCGTCAACAGCGAGAACAACCGCGTCTATCGCGGCAACGCGCACGTGCAGTGGTGCTACGACCGCTACCGCTCCTATCGCGCCTCGGACAACACCTTCCAGCCTAACAACGGCCCGCGTCAGCAGTGCGTTTCGCCCTACTGACAGCCTCCAGTCAGTACCCAGGGGCGTTGACTGAGCCCGTGCCGCAAGGCGCGGGCTCTCTCGTTGCCCTTCAGCCGAATTCAACTGGCCCAGCTAATGTTCTTCAAAATCAGATACAGACCTACGCCTTCATCAGAAGGAGAGCGATAGGCTCCGCAGGCGTTGCAAATCCGAGCCGCTGCCGAGGTCAATTCCCAACCGAGTGCATTAAGATCTTCGTCCGTCACATAGTCTTGAGTTAGCTCGCCGATGCTGTGCTTCTCACCGAGATCGAGCTGACTGGGCGTCAGTTATGAACTCCGAAGGCCAAATCGAATTGGCCCAAGCCCAGAGCCAATTGCCAGCCTTGGCGCTGGTAGAGCCCGCAACCTGGATTTCCGAAACGACCTTGACTCCACTCCGGTCGGAGAACAGCAGCTTTCCTGCCGTCAAGTCGTAGTCGTAACGCGACCAACTGCCGAGGCGGAAATCTTTCGCCAGGCGCGCATTCTTGGCGATGAGCTGTTCAAAGGCCTCATCGCGCCAGGCAGGATACCAATCCGGCTGCATTTCCCGTTCGCCCGGTCCCGTAAACCGCTTCACACACTCAGCGTCCTGCGCACCGCATCGCGCCATCCGGCCAGTTTCGCACCCCGCGTTGCGGCGTCCATCTCCGGCTTGAAGCGCCGCTCCAGCGCCCAGCTCTTGGCGAAGTCCTTCGCTTTCGGCCAGACACCCGCCCTCGACCCGGCAAGCCAGGCCGCGCCCAGTGCCGTCGTCTCCAGGATCGTCGGACGGTCGACCGGTGCGTCGAGAATGTCGGCGAGCCGCTGCATGGTCCAGTCGGATGCCACCATGCCGCCGTCGACCCGAAGCACCGTCTTGGCCGAGGCGCCTTTCCAGTCCTTGCGCATCGCGTCGAGCAGGTCGCGCGTCTGGAAGGCGACCGATTCGAGTGCCGCGCGGGCGAACTCGGCCGGGCCCGAATTGCGCGTCAACCCGAAGATCGCGCCGCGCGCATCCGCGTCCCAATGCGGCGCGCCGAGGCCGACGAAGGCCGGCACCAGATAGACCTGTTGCGCAGGGTCGGCGGCCGCAGCCAATACTCCGCTCTGCTCGGCCTTGCCGATCACCTTGATGCCGTCGCGCAGCCACTGCACGGCTGCGCCCGCGATGAAGATCGAGCCTTCCAGCGCGTAGGTTGTCTTGCCGTTGAGCCGATAGGCGATGGTGGTCAAAAGCCGGTTCTTCGAACGCACCAGATCGGCGCCGGTGTTGAGCAGCGCGAAGCAGCCGGTGCCATAGGTGGATTTCATCATGCCGGGCTCGAAGCAGGCCTGGCCGATGGTCGCCGCATGCTGGTCGCCGGCCACCCCGAGGATCCGCATCTCGGCCCCGAAAAGGCTCTTCTCGGTGACACCGAAGTCGTCGGCGCAGTCCTTCACCTGCGGCAGGATCGAGGCCGGGATCTTCAGGATCGAAAGCAGCTCGTCGTCCCAGATATTCTTCTCGATGTTGTAGACCAGCGTGCGCGAGGCATTTGTCGCGTCGGTGGCGTGCACTTGGCCGCCGGTCAGCCGCCAGATAAGAAAGCTGTCGATGGTGCCGGCAAGCAGTTCGCCCCTCTCGGCGCGCCTTCTGGCACCCTTCACCTTGTCCAGCATCCAGGCGATCTTGGTGCCGGAGAAATAGGGGTCGAGCAGCAGGCCGGTCTTCTTCGTGAATGTCTTCTCCAGCCCCTGCTTCTTCAGCTTCTGGCAGAGCGGCGCGGTGCGCCTGTCCTGCCAGACGATCGCGTTATGGATCGGCTTGCCGGTCGTCTTGTCCCAGATGACGACGGTCTCGCGCTGGTTGGTGATGCCGATCGCGGCCACATCCGATGCCGTGCGGCCGGCGGCCTTCAAAGCCGCTTTCGCCGTGGCGAGAACGCTTGCCCAGATGTCTTCCGGGTCATGTTCGACCCAGCCGGAAGCCGGATAATGCTGCGCGAATTCCTGCTGGCCGGTGCCGGCGACTTTCATCTTGTCGTCGAACAGTATCGCCCTGGTTGAGGTCGTTCCCTGATCGATGGCCAGCACAAAACCGCTCATTCCGCATCCCTCCGCTTCTCATGCAACAGGGGAGACGGCAAAGCCGCCTCCCCTGCACTTCCTACATGGGCAAGCACGCCCGCGTCATGCAGTTACTGCTGCTGCCAGCTCTTCACCAGTTCGTCGTAGTTGATGGTGACCGGCTTTTCCTTTTCGTTCTCGATCTTCAACTGAGGAGCGAGATTGCCTTTCTTGACCGCGTCGGCGTTCCAGTAGGCAAGATCGTGCTCTTCGGCCATCTTCGGGCCGATGTCGCCCTGGACGCCCGACTTCTCGATGCGGCTCATGACCTTTTCCTGCTCGGCGCAGAGCGAGTCCATCGCTTCCTGGGCCGACTTCGCGCCGGAAGAGGCATCGCCGATCGCTTGCCACCAGAGCTGCGCCAGCTTCGGATAATCAGGCACGTTGGTGCCGGTCGGCGACCACTGGACGCGGGCGGGCGAGCGATAGAACTCGATCAGGCCGCCGAGCTTCGGAGCGCGCTCGGTGAAGCTCTTGTCGTGGATCGTGCTCTCGCGGATGAAGGTCAAGCCGACATGGCTCTTCTTCACGTCGACCGTCTTCGAGGTGACGAACTGCGCGTAGAGCCAGGCGGCCTTGGCGCGATCGTCAGGCGTCGACTTCATCAGTGTCCAGGAACCCACGTCCTGGTAACCGAGCTTCATGCCGTCCTTCCAGTAGACGCCGTGCGGCGACGGCGCCATGCGCCACTTCGGCGTGCCGTCGTCGTTCAGCACCGCCTTGGCGCCGGCGTCGACCATCGAAGCGGTGAAGGCGGTGTACCAGAAGATCTGCTGCGCGACCCCGCCCTGCGCCGGCACCGGGCCGGATTCGGAGAAGGTCATGCCCTGGGCTTCCGCCGGAGCGTAGGCCTTCAGCCAGTCGAGATATTTCTGGATCGAGTAGACCGCGGCCGGGCCGTTGGTATCGCCGCCACGCGCCGTGCAGGAGCCGACAGGACGCGATTTCTCGTCGACCTTGATGCCCCATTCGTCGACGGGCAGGCCGTTCGGAATGCCCTTGTCGCCATTGCCGGCCATGGACAGCCAGGCGTCCGTGAACCGCCAGCCGAGTGACGGGTCCTTCTTGCCGTAGTCCATATGGCCGTAGACCTTCTTGCCGTCGATCTCGCGGCCGGTGAAGAACTGGGCGATGTCCTCATAAGCCGACCAGTTGACCGGAACGCCTAGGTCGTAGCCGTATTTGGCCTTGAAGTCGGCTTTGTTCTTCTCGTCGTTGAACCAGTCGTAGCGGAACCAGTAGAGGTTCGCGAACTGCTGGTCGGGGAGCTGATAGAGCTTCTTGTCGGGCGCCGTCGTGAACGAGGTGCCGATGAAGTCCTTCAGGTCGAGGTTCGGATTGGTGACGTCCTTGCCCTCATTCGCCATCCAGTCGGTCAGGTTGCGCACCTGCTGGTAGCGCCAATGCGTGCCGATCAGGTCGGAGTCGTTGACCCAGCCGTCATAGAGGTTCTGGCCGGTCTGCATCTGGGTCTGGATCTTCTCGACAACGTCGCCTTCCTGGATGACGTCATGTGTGACCTTGATGCCGGTGATGGCGGAGAAGGCCGGTGCCAGCACCTGTGACTCGTATTGGTGCGTGGCGATGGTTTCCGAAACGACTTTGATGTCCATGCCGGCGAACGGCTTGGCTGCGTCGATGAACCACTGCATTTCCTTTTCCTGGTCGGCGCGTGAAAGCGTCGACAGGTCGCCTATCTCCTTGTCGAGAAAGGCTTTTGCCTCGTCCATACCGGCATAGGCATGGCCCGCTCCCAGCAAAAGGACAAGGGCTGTCGTCGATGTTAGAAATTGCCGTCGCATGTGTCTCCTCCAGTCTTAAGTTGCAAGTGCGATCCGGGGCGGCCGCCAGCACGCGGCCGCTCCGGCTATTCCCCCTCTATACGTATCGGAACACGCCAACGGCGTAGACCACGGAGAGAGCGAGAGCCCACCACAGGTTGGATCCAACCAGACCCAGCCAAGCGAGATGGATAAATGCGCTGCCAAGCAGCGACAGGAACAAACGATCGCCGCGCGTCGTCTCGAAGCGCAGCACCCCGATGCGCGGATGACCGCCGGGCGAGGCATATTCCCAGACGCCCATGCCAAAGAGCATCAGCACGATGATGATGAAGAAGGCGGCCGTCGGCCACGTCCACGCCATCCAGGAGAAGTCGAGATTCATGGCTTTAGACCCTCCCCAGGGCAAAGCCCTTGGCGATATAATTTCGCACGAACCAGATAACCAAGGCGCCGGGGATCAGCGTCAGCACGCCGGCGGCGGCGAGCAGACCCCAATCCATGCCGGCGGCAGAGACCGTGCGGGTCATGGTGGCGGCGATCGGCTTGGCGTCCGTCGTGGTCAGCGTGCGCGCGATCAAGAGCTCCACCCACGAGAACATGAAGCAGAAGAAGCAGGCGACGCCAATGCCGCTCGCGATCAGCGGCATGAAAATCTTCAGAAAGAAGCGCGGGAAGGAATAGCCGTCGATATAGGCGGTCTCGTCTATCTCCTTCGGCACGCCGGACATGAAGCCTTCGAGGATCCACACCGCGAGCGGCACGTTGAACAAGCAGTGCGCCAGCGCCACGGCAATATGGGTGTCGATCAGGCCGAACGCCGAATAGAGCTGGAAGAACGGCAGCGCGAACACCGCGGGCGGCGCCATGCGGTTGGTCAAAAGCCAGAAGAACAAATGCTTGTCGCCGAGGAAGCGGTAACGCGAGAAGGCGTAGGCCGCCGGCAGCGCCACCGCCACCGATATCACCATGTTCATCACCACATAGGTGATCGAATTGATATAGCCCGAATACCACGAAGGGTCGGTGAAGATGGTGCGATAGTTCGCCAGTGTCGGATTATGCGGGAACAGCGTCAGCGACGACACGATCTCCGCATTGGTCTTGAAGCTCATGTTGATGAGCCAGTAGATCGGTAGCAGGATAATGATGATGTAGACCGTCGGCACGATCCACCACCAGCGCGATTCCTCGCCGCGGCGGCGCATCAGCTTCGCCACCTCGTCCTGCGACAGCGTGCTGCCCACTTCGGTGACCGCCGTCTCGCTCACGCGCGTCGTTTCGTTGGCACCCGCCATCTCAGCGCTCCGCGTCGTAGTTGGTCATCACGGTGTAGAACACCCACGATAACAACAGGATGATCAGGAAGTAGACCAGCGACATCGCCGCCGCCGGGCCGAGGTCGAACTGGCCGAGCGCCGTCTTGACCAGGTCAATCGACAGAAAGGTGGTCGAATTGCCGGGACCGCCGCCGGTGACGACGAAGGGCTCGGTATAGATCATGAAACTGTCCATAAAGCGCAACAGCACGGCGATCAGCAGCACGCGCTGCATCTTGGGCAGCTGGATGTAGCGGAACACAGCCCAGCGCGACGCGCCGTCGATCTTGGCAGCCTGGTAGAAGGCATCGGGAATCGAGACCAGGCCGGCATAGCAAAGCAGCACGACCAGGCTGGTCCAGTGCCAGACATCCATGATGATGACGGTTACCCAGGCATCGATCGGATCCTGGACGTAGTTGTAGTCGATGCCGAGCGCGTTGATGTAGTAGCCGAGCAGGCCGATGTCGTTGCGGCCGAAGACCTGCCAGATCGTGCCGACAACGTTCCACGGAATGAGCAGCGGCAGCGCCATCAGCACCAGGCAGACCGGCACGCCCCAGCCCTTCTTCGGCATGTTGAGCGCGATGAAGATGCCGAGCGGCACCTCGATTGCCAGGATGATGAAAGAGAAGATCAGGTTGCGCACCATCGCTTCCCAGAAGCGGTCGGAGTGCAGCAGGTCCTCGAACCATTCGGTGCCGGCCCAGAAGAAGACGTTGTTGCCGAACGTGTCCTGCACCGAATAGTTGACGACCGTCATCAGCGGGATGACGGCCGAGAACGCCACCAGCACCAGCACCGGCAGGACAAGGAACCAGGCCTTGTTGTTCCAGGTCTTGTCCATCTATGCCCCCATCTCGACGCGCCAGGAATCGGCATAGATGTTGATGCCGGCCGGATCGAAGCGGACTTTCGGTTCGGCCGGCACTTCGTCATCCTCGCCGATCACCGCGGCGATCTCCCTGCCCTCGAGATTGGCGCGAACCACCTTGTGGCGGCCGACGTCCTCGACCTTGCTGACCTGCACCGTCATGCCCTCGCGGCCGAGCCGCACATATTCGGGACGGATGCCGAGTTCGACGGCGCCGGCTTCAGCCTTGGGCACGCCCGGCAATTCGATGCGCTGGGCGCCGAACTTCGCCATCCTGCCTTCCAGCGCAACCGGCAGCACGTTCATGCCCGGCGAGCCGATGAAATAACCGACGAAGGTGTGGCGCGGACGCTCGAAAAGTTCGGCAGGCGTGCCGATCTGCACGATCTCGCCGTCATACATGACCACGACGCGGTCGGCGAAAGTCAGCGCTTCGGTCTGGTCATGTGTGACATAAACCATGGTGTAGCCGAAGCGGCGGTGCAGCTGCTTCAACTGCGAGCGCAGCACCCACTTCATATGCGGGTCGATGACCGTCAGCGGTTCGTCGAACAGAATGGCGTTGACGTCGGAGCGCACCAGGCCGCGTCCAAGCGAGATCTTCTGCTTCTGGTCCGCGGTGAGCCGGCGCGCCTTCCTGTTCGCCATCGAAGAGAGATCGATCATGTCGAGCGTCTCGCGCACCTTGCGGTCGACATCGGCTTCCGGCACGCGCCGGTTGCGCAGCGGGAAGGCCAGATTGTCGTAGACGGTCATGGTGTCGTAAATGACCGGGAACTGGAACACCTGCGCGATATTGCGCTCCTGCGTCGATAGCCTGGTCACGTCCCGGCCATTGAACAGCAACTTCCCATGCGAGGGGTGCAGCAGTCCCGAAATGATGTTGAGCAAGGTGGTCTTGCCGCAGCCCGAAGGCCCGAGCAGCGCGTAGGCGCCGCCATCCTCGAAAGTATGGTGCACTTCCTTCAGAGCGAAGTCGGAATCCTTCTGCGGGTTGGGCAGGTAGGAGTGGCGGATGTGGTTGACCTCGATGCGCGCCATCGTTTTCTCCTCAGGCCGCCAGCTTCGACGCCGTCACGGCGCGGCCGTTATGGTCGAATACCATGATGTGGCGCGGATCGATGAACACCTCGACCTCGTCGTCCGTCTCGAAATCGAGAATACCATGCGCAAGCATCACCCAGCGCGCATCGGCGAAATCGAGATGGACGAAGCTTTCCGAGCCGGTGATCTCCGTGATGGTGACCTTGGCCCGCACCGGCACGGCGCCGCCGTTCGGCCGCTCCAGCGACAGATGATGCGGCTGGAAGCCGATCGTGTAGCTGGCATCCGCAATGCCGGCGAGTTCCGTCGGCACCGGCAGCTTGACGCCGCCTTCGAGCAGGAAATCCGGCCCTTTCTTGGAGAGCACGATGGTGTTGAGCGGCGGATCCGCGAAGGTCCGGGCCGTCACCAGGTCGACGGGCTTGCGGAACACTTCGACCGTGGGGCCAAATTGCGTGACGCGGCCTTCCGAAAGCGTTGCCGTGTTGCCGCCGAGCAAAAGGGCCTCGTGCGGCTCGGTCGTCGCATAGACGAAGATCGTGCCGGCCGCGGCGAAGATCTTCGGCAATTCGGCCCGCAATTCCTCGCGCAGCTTGTAGTCGAGATTGGCCAAAGGCTCGTCGAGCAACACCAGGCTGGCATTCTTGACGATGGCGCGGGCAAGCGCGGTGCGTTGCTGCTGTCCGCCGGACAGGCTGAGCGGCGTGCGCTCGAGATAAGGCGTGAGCTTCAAGAGCGCCGCGGCGTTGCGCACCTCCTTGTCGATCATGGCCTGCTCGACGCCGGCGACCCGCAGCGGCGAGGCGATGTTCTCGTAGACGGTCATCGCCGGGTAGTTGATGAACTGCTGGTAGACCATGGCGACGTTGCGCTTCTGCACCTTCTGTCCGGTGACGTCCTTGCCGTCGAACCAGACCGAGCCGGAAGTCGGCGCGTCGAGGCCCGCCATCAGCCGCATCAGGCTGGTCTTGCCGGAGAGCGTCGGCCCAAGCAGGACGTTCAGCGAGCCGTGCTGAAGCGTCAGCGACACGTCGCGGATATGTTCCTGCGCGCCGACGGTCTTCGTCACGTTCCTCAATTCCAGCATCACGCCTCCTCCCAGGCCTTGCGCATCAGCGGTCGATCCTCATTCCGCCGCCGCGACATGACGGCTGCTCAGTCCGCGCATGAATTCTTCCAATGCCGCCGTCTGCTCGCGGCTGAAATGCAGGCCGCGCTTGGTGCGGCGCCACAACACGTCCTCGGCCGTGACCGCCCATTCGTTTTCGGCCAGATAGCGAACTTCCGCCTCGAAAAGGTCGGCGCCGAAATTGCGGCCGAGATCGGCATTCGACTTGGCGAGCCCGAGCAGCCTTTCCGCCCGCGTGCCGTAGAGCCGGGTGAAGCGGCGCGCTAGCCGCTGGTCGAGGAACGGATAGGCGCTCTTCAGCCTGGCAACCTGGGCATCGAAGCCGGTCGCGGCGAAATCGCCGCCGGGCAGCGGCGCGTCATGCGTCCACGGCCTGCCGCGCTTGCCGAGAAAACCTTCGATCTTCTCCAACATTGATTCGGCCAGCCGGCGGAAGGTGGTGATCTTGCCGCCGAAGGCGTTGAGCAAGGGGGCAGCACCCTCCCCGCCATCGGCCTTCAGCACATAGTCGCGCGTTGCTTCCTGCGCCTTCGAGGCGCCGTCGTCATAGAGCGGGCGCACCGCCGAATAGGTCCAGACGATATCGGACCGCTTCACCGGCTGCGCGAAATATTCGCTTGCCGCCGCGCACAGATAGTCGATCTCGGCGTCGGAGATCTTCACCTCATGCGGATCGCCCGGATAGTCGCGATCGGTGGTGCCGATCAGCGTGAATTCTTCCTCGTAAGGAATGGCGAAGATGATGCGGCCATCCTTGTTCTGGAAGAAATAGGCGCGCGGATCGTCGAACTTCTTTCCGACTACGATATGGCTGCCCTGGACGAGGCGGACATTGTGGACCTCGTTCTGGCCGACCGCGGTCGAGAGCACGTGATCGACCCAAGGGCCGGCTGCATTGACGAGAAGCCGCGCGCGGACCTCTTCGGTCTCCCCGGTAAGCACATTCTGCACCTTCACGGTCCAAAGCGCGCCGTCGCGCCGCGCGCTGACGACTTTTGTGCGGGTGCGGATAATGGCACCCCGGTCGGCGGCATCACGCGCGTTCAGCGCCACCAGGCGCGCGTCGTTGACCCAACCGTCCGAATACTCGAAAGCTTTGCGGAACAATGGCTTGAGCGGCTTGCCTGCCGGATCGCGGGTCATGTCCAGCGTCTTCGTCGCCGGCAGCAGCTTGCGCCCGCCGATATGATCGTAAAGGAACAATCCCAACCGGATCAGCCAGGCGGGCCTGAGGCCCTTGGCATAGGGCAGCACGAAGCGCATCGGCCAGATGATGTGCGGCGCGTTCTTCCACAGAACCTCGCGCTCCATCAGCGCTTCGCGCACCAGCCGGAATTCATAGAATTCGAGATAACGCAGGCCGCCATGGATGAGCTTGGTCGAACCGGAGGAGGTCCCGCTTGCGAGATCGTTCATCTCGGCGAGGTAAACTGAAAATCCGCGGCCAACAGCGTCGCGGGCGATGCCGCAGCCATTGATGCCGCCGCCGATGACGAAAATGTCATGGATCGGATATGCGTCCAAAGATTCCTCCAACGATTTCGCATTGCACCATTTTTGTGTTTTACGAAACCGTGACGGAATTATTTCGAACTCAAAGCGAATGTCAAACGAAATATCGCAATCGGCTGAGCAAGCCGTCGAGGCGTGCCTTATTCGAACGCTGTCTCGATCAGCCGGACTTCGGTTTCCTCGCAAATCCTGCGAATCGACGGGATCTCGCAACGATCGGTAATAAAGGTATTCACCTGCGAAAGATGGCCAATCCGGACCGGCGCGGTGCGTTCGAATTTCGTCCGGTCGGAAACCAGGATGACGTGGCGGGCATTTGCGATGATGGCCTGCGCAACCTTCACCTCGCGGAAATCGAAGTCCAGCAGCGCGCCGTCATGATCGATTGCCGAGGCGCCGATGACGGCGTAATCGACCTTGAACTGGCGGATGAAATCGACGGCTGCCTCGCCGACAATGCCGCCGTCGGAACCGCGCACAACGCCGCCGGCAATCACCACCTCGATTGTGGGGTAGATGCGCATCCTATTGGCAACATTGATATTATTGGTGATGACCATAAGCCCGTTATGGTCGAGCAGCGCCTTGCTGACGGCCTCGGTGGTGGTGCCGATATTGATGAACAGCGAGGCATTGTCAGGAATCAGCCGCGCCGCCGCGCTGCCGATCGCCTCCTTCTCGTCGGCGGCAATCTTGCGGCGTGCCTCGTACTCCATGTTCTCGATGCCGGACGGGAACAGCGCACCGCCATGGATACGGGTCAGCAGGCGCTGATCGCACAGGTCGTTGAGGTCCTTGCGGATAGTCTGCGGCGTCACGTTGAAATGCGTCGCTAGGTCATCGACCAGCACCCGGCCATGGTCTTTCGCCCTCTGGATGATCTCGGCATGGCGTGGCGAAAGAAACATTGCGCGTCCTCCATTTTCGTTTTTTCCCGTCTATATCGGAAAACGAAAGCGAAGAAAAGGTATAAGCCGGCTAACGAAAATCACCTGATTGAGAAAGGCAAACCAGTGTGGAACAGGTCTTCTGCCTCAGGATAAGCGCCGCGCAATCTCGGTTATGACGTCGAACGCCGCATCGACATCTGCGGCCGTCGACTCGAACTGCCCCGCCTGAAAGCGGATCGCCACGCGCCCATCGACCCGCGTTTGAGTCAGGTAAATGCGGCCGTCGGTATTGATGGCGTCGACGAGGCGGAGGTTGTGCTCGTCAGGGTCGGCGCCTGCCACCGTGCGGTGCCGGAACGAGAACAGCGAAAGCATTGGCTCGCTGACGAGCTCGAAATCCTCTTCCCCGGCAAGGCGCGCGGCAAGCCCTGCGCTCCAGGCGACATGGTTGCGGATCATGGTGCGCAGGCCCTCGAGGCCATGGGCGCGCAGCAGGAACCAAAGTTTCAGGGCGCGGAAGCGGCGGCCGAGTGGCACCGACCATTCCGAATAGTTGATGATGCCGTCATGACCCAGCGTCTTCAGAAACTCCGGCTTGATGGCCAGCGTGCGCACCAGATCTTCCGGCTGGCGCACGAACTGGATCGAGCAATCGAACTGCGCACCGAGCCACTTGTGCGGATTGAAGACGATGGAATCGGCGCCTTCGACGCCGGCCCAGAAATGCCGGTATTCCGGGCAGATCATCGCCGACCCTGCCCAGGCGGCGTCGACATGGAGGTAAAGCCCGTGCCGCTGAGCGACCGCGGCCACCGCCGCGATGTCGTCCGTGCCGCCGGTGCTGGTGCCGCCGACGCAGGCGATGATTCCGGCTGGCAGCAGGCCGGCCTTGCGATCGGCAACGATCGCGGCCTCGAGCGCGTGCGTATCCATGGCGCGAAAACGTCCGGCGACCGGGATGCGGACAAGGTTGTCCTCGCCGATGCCGGAGACCCAGATGGCTCGGTCGATCGAGGTATGGACCTGGTCGGAGGAATAGACGCGTAGCTTCGCCTGCCCGGCCAGCCCCTTTTTGTTGCCCTGCCAGTCAAGCGCCCGCTCGCGCATGGTGAGCACCGCCGCAAGCGTCGCCGAGGAAGCCGAATCCTGGATGACGCCGGAAAAGCCCTCGGGCAGGCCGAGCGCCTGGCGCATCCAGTCGACGACGCGCGTTTCGAGTTCGGTCGCCGCCGGCGAGGTCTGCCACAGCATGCATTGCGCGGCCATCGCCGAGACCAGATATTCGGCCACCACCGAAACCGGCGCTGCATTGGCGGGAAAATAGGCGAAGAAGCGCGGATGCTGCCAATGCGTCATGCCCGGCACGATCTTTTCTTCGAAGTCGGCGAAGATCCTGTCCATCGGCTCCGGCATTTCCGGCGGCGACGCCTCGATGCTTCTGAAAATCTCGCCCGGCGCGATCGCCGGCCGCACCGGACGGTCGCGCAGGTTGGCGCGATAGTCGGCGCCCCAGTCGGCGGCGCGCCTCGACCAGTCGCGGAATTCGTCGCTGTCCATATTTTCCCTCCCCAGCGGCCGTCGAAGATACCGGCCGGTCGAACCGCTCTCGCAAAGCCTATCCCGGAAAATCCGGCAGATTTGAAAAAGCGATTTTCAGCGCGTTGGACCAGCCGTCCGATATGGTTCGGTAGTAAGGATCATCATGGCCGATCCGTTGGTTCAGCCCCACACTGAGCGCATCCTGTTCCAGGAACAGCAGATCGAGCGGCAGCCCGACCGAGAGGTTGGATTTCAGCGTCGAATCGAACGACACCAGAAGCAGCTTCACCGTTTCGGCCAGGCTCATTGCCCGATCATAGGCACGGATGATGATCGGCTTGCCGTATTTCGTCTCGCCGATCTGGAAGAAAGGCGTGTCGTCGGTCGACTCGATGAAGTTGCCTTCCGGATAGATCATGAACAGTCTGGGCGGGCTGCCCTTGATCTGGCCGCCGAGGATGAAGGAGGCATTGAAGTAGGAATCCGCCTTGTCGCCATTCGGCGAGGCATGCTCTATCACTTCCTTCACTGTATCGCCGACCAGCCGCACCGTCTGGTACATGGAGGGAGTTTCGAGCAGCTTCGGATGACGGTCGCTGACCGCCTTGTTACGCTCGTCGAGCAGGCTGACAACGGCCTGCGTCGTGGCAAGGTTGCCCGCCGACATCAGCACGATGACGCGCTCGCCGGGCTGTTCCCACACATGCATCTTCTTGAAGGTCGAGATCGAATCCATGCCGGCATTGGTGCGCGTGTCCGACATGAACACGAGCCCGCTATCGATCTTGAGGCCGACGCAATAGGTCATGATTGCTCTTCTGCTAGCGATTCCGGCGCAGATTACTGCTCTACCGTAACGGTGACGGCAAGCTTCTCTTGCGCCTGCCCTAGCAGTATCCCCGACACCGGCGAGGCATCGCGATAGTCGCGCCCCGTCGCCACCCGCACATAGCGTTCGTCGGGAGAGATACCGTTCGCCGGGTCGAAGGCAACCCATCCGAGTCCCACGACATAGGCCTCGGCCCAGGCATGGCTTGCCGCCTGCTCGACGGCCGCATCCATCATCAGGTAGCCGCTGACATAGCGTGCGGGAAAGCCGAGGGCGACTGCGGCGGCGATGAAGATGTGGCTGTGGTCCTGGCAGACACCGGACTTCAACGCGAGCGCCTCCTCCGCCGGCGTCACGACGCTGGTCGTGCCAGGCCTGTAGGCGACGCGTTCGCCGATAGCGCCCATCAGCCGGTGCAGTCGCTCGATCTCGGTGCCCTGGCCCAGCGTGCCGGCCAGCTCGCGTATGCCCTCGCCGGCAGCGGTGAGCTGCGTCTGCTGTCCGAACAGCCAGAGCGGCGCAAAACCCTGATGCGGACCCGTCACGCCCGCCGTGTCATGCGTGGTCACGTCTCCGGCTGCCTCGACGGTGATCGAATTCTTGCCGCTCTCGGCGCTCACCAGCCGCGTCTCGTTGCCGAAATGGTCAGTGAAGCGCACCTCCTCGCGCGCGCCTTCGACCTTGACCGCCCAGGAGCCGACGGTCTGCGTGCGCCCGCTGGAAGGCCAAAGGCGCAGCCGCTGCAGCAGATACTGCACCGGCTGATCGTAGCGGTACTCGGTACGATGGGTGATCTTGAGCCGCATAACGCTCGCCTCGGCTGTGCTCAATAGAACCGGTAGTCCTGGGCGATCTCGTCGCCCAGCCTGGTGTTGTCGCGAATGAACTCGGCCAGGAACTCGTGCAGGCCATGATCGAATATGTCCTTGATCGAACCCCTTTTGAGCAGCGCCTGGATCTTCTCGGCCGTGCCATGGCAGGCATGGCGTTCACCGTAATCGTCAGCGAGGAATTTCAAATGCTCGCCGAGGAAGCGGTAGCAGAAAGTCAGCGAGCGCGGCATGCGCACGTTGAGGATCAGATAGTCGGCGATATTGGTCGGCTTGTAGTCGGCTTCATAAACCCAGCGATAGGAGCGATGCGCCGACACCGAGCGCAGGATCGACTCCCATTGGTAGTTGTCCAGCGTCGAGCCGACCCAGGAAAGAGAAGGCAGCAGCACGTAGTATTTCACGTCGAGGATGCGCGCCGTGTTGTCGGCGCGTTCGACATAGGTGCCGAGCTGCGAGAAATCGAAAATCTCGTTGCGCAGCATGGTGCCGTAGAACGAACCGCGGATCAGCGCCGTCTCGCGCTTGATGGCATCGAGCACCGTCGGCAGGTCGCGCTCGTCGATCGGCCTTGCCAGCATGCGCTTCAGCGACATCCAGGCTTCGTTGATGCTTTCCCAGGTCTCGCGCGTCAACGCCGTGCGCACCATGCGAGCATTGTTGCGCGCCGTCTCGATCGACGACATCGTGCTCGACGGGTTCGAGGTGTCGCGCAACAGGAAATCCGAGACGTTGGCGGCGGTATAATCCTGGTACTTCTGGCTGAAGGCGATGTCCGAGCCGGCGCTGAGCAGCACCGAGTTCCATTCCTCCGAAGCGCTCTGCGTGCGCGTCAGCGCCATGCGAAGACCGGCATCGACGAGACGCGCCATGTTTTCGGCCCGCTCGATATAGCGGTTCATCCAGTAGAGACCGTTTGCGGTGCGGCCCAAAAGCATATCAGCTTGCTCCGGTGTCGAGCGAATAGCGAATAGCGAGTAGCGAATAGGGAGAAAAAGACTTCATGACTTTTGCTGCAGGCTCCGGATCATCGAACGTAGCATCTTTCCGATTTCGTCAGTTTGGCCAAGCAAGCTGGCGACCTTCGCTTCGACCATCAGCCCAACCTCTCCACACAGGATGAGATGTGTCTCCAACTCTTTCAGAGAGCCCTGCGCTACCCGAAGAAATTGAATGAAAGCTCCCGTATTTTCTCTTCCGTGACCTTCCGCAACATTCGCTGCGATGGAAGCCGCCGAGCGTCGTATCTGAGAGGTCATTCCGTACGCTTCGCTGTTCGGAAAAGCTTTCGTGGCCGAATAGCAATCCACGGCCAACCTCAAAGCCGCCTTCCAAACAATCAGATCTCTGTAGGAATTGATTGCCGTCGTATCCCCCTTTTCCCTACTCGCTATTCGCTACTCTCTATTCGCTCTTAGTCATCCAGCACCCACGTATCCTTCGTCCCGCCCCCCTGTGAGGAATTGACCACCAGCGACCCTTGCTTGAGCGCGACGCGAGTCAAGCCGCCCGGCACGATCTGGATGCGGTCGGATACGAGCACATAAGGCCGAAGATCGACATGGCGCGGCGACAAGCCCTTCTCGGTCAGGATCGGGCAGGTCGACAGCGCCAGGGTCGGCTGGGCGATGTAGTTCGAGGGCTTCGCCTGCAGCTTTTTTGCAAAGTCCTGGCATTCCTTCTTGGTCGCCGCCGGGCCGACCAGCATGCCGTAGCCGCCGGAGCCGTGCACTTCCTTGATGACGAGCTCGTCGATGTGCTCGAGCACATATTTGAGGCTGTCCGGCTCCGAGCAGCGCCAGGTCGGGATGTTGCCGAGGATCGCCTTGCGGCCGGTGTAGAACTCGACGATCTCCGGCATGTAGGAATAGATCGCCTTGTCGTCGGCGATGCCGGTTCCCGGCGCGTTGGCGATGGTGACGTTGCCTGCGCGGTAGACATCCATGATGCCGGGCACGCCGAGCGCGGAATCCGGCCGAAAGGTCAGCGGATCGAGGAAGTTGTCGTCGACGCGCCGGTAGAGCACGTCGATCTGCTTGTAGCCTTCGGTCGTGCGCATCGCCACATGGCCGTCAACGACGCGCAGGTCCTGCCCTTCGACGAGCTGCACGCCCATCTGGTCGGCAAGGAACGCATGCTCGAAATAGGCCGAATTGTACGAACCCGGCGTCAGCACCGCGATGGTCGGCGCGCCCTTGCTGCTTTGCGGCCGCACTGCAGCCAGCGACTGGCGCAGGAGTTGCGGGTAGTTCTCGACCGGCCGCACCTTGATCTTCTGGAACAGCTCCGGAAAGAGCTGCATCATCGTCTCGCGGTTCTCCAGCATGTAGGAGACGCCAGACGGCGTGCGGGCATTGTCCTCCAGCACGTAGAACTCGTTCTCAGAGATGCGGACGATGTCGACGCCGATAATGTGGGTGTAGACGCCGGCCGGCGGCCTGACCCCGATCATCTCGGGCAGGAAGGCCTCGTTCTTCGCGACAAGCTCCCTAGGCACGCGCCCGGCGCGCAGGATCTCCTGACGGTGGTAGATGTCATCGAGAAAGGCGTTCAGCGCCTGCACGCGCTGCTCGATCCCTTGCGTCAGCCGGCGCCATTCCTGGCCGGAGAGGATGCGCGGGACGATGTCGAAAGGGATCAGCCGCTCGGAAGCTTCCTGCTCGCCATAGACGGCAAAGGTAATGCCGGTCTTGCGGAAGACGCGCTCGGCATCCTGCATTTTCTGGGTAAGCCTGGCTGGGTCCTGCTCCCTCAGCCAGCGATCGTAAGCCTCATAAGGTCTTCTCAATCCGGAAACTTCCGGAAGCATTTCGTCGAACGCTGCCAATCGCGTACTCCCCTCTGAGGCCATTTCACTGGCCCCGCCGGAGAAAATCAAGCGCAATCGGTGATTTAGGAAGCCGTGACGGCCACTCTATGCAAATTGCCTAAAATCAAGGCACGGACAGCAAGGCCGGGTCAGCTCCTGCTTCCCGGCGCGGCACAGACAGCCCCGGTCAGAACGCCCGGAAGGTCACAATGGTGAAGGTGTCCTTGATTCCAGGCAGAATCTGCACCCGCTCGTTGACGAAGTGGCCGACATCTTCCTCGTCGTCGACATAGAATTTGGCGAGCAGGTCGTAATTGCCGGCAGTCGAATAGATTTCCGAAGCGATTTCGGCATCGGCCAGCGCGCTGGCGACCTCATAGGCCTTGCCCAGGTCGCACTTGATCTGCACGAAAAATGCCTTCATTGCCCGGTCCTGCCAGCCTGCTTCATGAATAAGCGGCCCTTGTGGCAGACTGCTGCCCGGCTTTCAAGCTTCACGCGCCGCGCACCTCGAAGAGTACCTGATCCCGCTTCCCGACGCTGAAATGGCGAAATCTTCGCATCCCGGTGAAACCACGCCATGCCGCGACGCGTATGTTAGATTGCATTCGCCAAGTGAATTCCTGGAGGCAGGCCATGCGCCGCGCTTTGCTCGCACTTGCTCTTGTTCCGATGTTGATAGCCTCGCTTGCTTTTGCCGGCGACGCCGAGATCAAGGCCGCGCAAACGGTCATCGACAGCCAGTTGAAGGCCTTCGTCGCCGATGACGGCGCCACCGCCTACAGCTTTGCCGCGCCGAACGTGAAGCAGATCTTTCCGACCGTCGACACCTTCATGAACATGGTGACGAATGGCTACGCGCCAGTGCGCAAGCCCCGGTCCTATTCCTTCGGCAAGGTAGAGCAGACCGGACCCGGCTCGATCATCCAGCAGGTGCTGATCGTCGGGCCCGACGGCAAGGATTATGAGGCGGTCTATACGCTGCAGCAACAAGTGGACGGCAGCTTCAAGATCACCGGCTGCAGCCTGCACGCCTCGACTTCGGTCAGTACCTGAGCAGGAAAAATGTGAGCGGTTGGGCTCGGCGTCTTGGCCGTGGCCTTCCGTCCGGAATTGCGCCAGAACAACGCGGCGTCATAGCGCCCGAATATCGCCCCGCGCCCAGCCTTCGGTAATCTCGGCGGCGCGCGCTTCGAAAGCCTGCGCCTCGATGGCCGCCCGTACGTCCTGCATCAGACTCTGATAGTAGGATAGATTATTCCAGGTGAGCAGCATGGCGCCGAGCGCTTCCTGCGAGCGCACCAAGTGATGCAGGTAGGCGCGCGAATAATCGCGCGCGGCCGGGCAGTCGCTTTCCTCGTCGAGCGGGCGCGGATCGTCGGCATGGCGGGCGTTCCTGAGATTGACCTTGCCGCGGCGCGTGTAGGCAAGGCCATGGCGGCCGGCGCGGGTCGGCATCACGCAGTCGAACATGTCGATGCCGCGCGCCACCGATTTCAGGATATCGTCCGGCGTGCCGACGCCCATCAGGTAGCGCGGTCTGTCGGCCGGCAGCTCCGGGCAAGTGATGTCGAGCATCTCCAGCATCACCGGCTGCGGCTCGCCGACCGCCAGCCCGCCGACCGCATAGCCTTTCAGATTCATCGCTTTCAGCGCCTGGGCGGAGCGCACGCGCAAGGCTGCGCTGTCGCCGCCCTGGACGATGCCGAACATCGCCTTGCCCGGCTGGTCGCCGAACGCCGCCTTGCAGCGCTCTGCCCAGCGCAGCGACAATTCCATGGCGCGCTCGATCTCCTCGGGCTTGGCCGGCAGCGCCGTGCATTCGTCGAGCTGCATCTGGATGTCGGAATCGAGCAGTCCCTGGATTTCGATCGATCGCTCCGGCGACATCTCGTAGGGCGCGCCGTCGATATGCGAGCGGAACGTGACGCCCTGTTCGGTCAGCTTCCTGAGCTTCGACAGCGACATGACCTGGAAGCCGCCGCTGTCGGTCAGGATCGGATGCGGCCAGCGCGCGAACTCATGCAGGCCGCCAAGTCTGGCCACGCGCTCGGCGCCTGGTCGCAGCATCAGATGGTAGGTGTTGCCGAGGATGATGTCGGCGCCGACCCCGCGCACCTGGTCCATATACATGGTCTTGACGGTGCCGCCGGTGCCGACCGGCATGAAGGCCGGCGTGCGGATCTCGCCGCGCGGCATCGAGACCAGGCCGCGCCGCGCCTTGCCATCGGTGGCAAGCACCTCGAATGAAAAAGTCTCAGCCATTGAATTCCTTGTCGTGCTCCGGCGCGCCGGGCGCCTGCTCGTCGAGCGACTGTCGATAGCGGATGCAGCCGCGCATGAATTTCGGCCATGGCGGCACGGTGATCGCCGGCTCGGTCCTTTCCGGCAAAAGCTCCCAGAGGTCAGGATGATGCCAGCACAGATCATGCCCTGTCGCGTCGCGATGCGCGCGGATGCCGGCGCGCAGTTTCTTCACCTGCGCGATCAGCGTATCGCGGTTCATGCCCTCGAGGTCATCGTCCATCGCTCGTCTCCGATCGAAAAAGCAGGCTTGCGTCTCCATAGGAGTAGAACCTGTAGCGGCTCTCGATGGCATGCGCATAGGCCGAGCGCATCGCCTCCAGCCCGCTGAAGGCCGAGACCAGCATGAACAGCGTCGAGCGCGGCAGATGGAAATTGGTCATCAGCATGTCGGCCGTACGGAAGCGATAGCCGGGCGTGATGAAGATGTCGGTTGGTCCGGACCAGGGCTCGATCATGCCGTCGTCGCGTACCGCGCTCTCCAAGAGGCGCAGCGATGTCGTGCCGACGCAGATGATCCGCCCTCCCCGCGCCTTGGCCGCGTTGAGCGCCGCCGCCGTCTCCGGGCTTACCGAGCCGGTCTCGGCATGCATCTTGTGGTCGGTCGTGTCGTCGGCCTTCACCGGTAAAAAAGTGCCGGCGCCGACATGCAGCGTGACGAAGCGGCGCTCGATGCCCTTGGCGTCGAGCGCCGCGAACAGCTCCGGGGTGAAATGCAGGCCGGCGGTAGGCGCGGCCACCGCGCCTTCCTCGCGCGCATAGATCGTCTGATAATCGGCGCGGTCGCGCTCGTCGTCTTCGCGCTTCGACGCAATGTAGGGCGGCAGCGGGATATGCCCGACGGCATGCAGCGCCTCGTCGAGAAAGGCGCCCGACAGATCGAAGCGGAGCAGCGCTTCGCCGCCCTCGCCTTTTTCAAGCACCGTGGCGTCGAGCCGGCCCAGAAAGCAGGAATTGCCGTCATGGCCGAATTGGATGCGGTCGCCGGCGGCGATGCGCTTGCCCGGCCGCATGAAGGCCAGCCAGCGGTCGGGGCCGGTGCGCATGTGCAGCGTCGCCTCGACCTGCGCCGCCGCTTCGCCGCGCAGCCTGATGCCCTTCAATTGCGCCGGGATGACCTTGGTGTCGTTGAACACCAGCACGTCCCCGGCCTTGAGCAGCGCCGACAGGTCCCGGACCGTCCGGTCCTCGAAACCGGCACCCGGCCTCACCACCAGCAGCCGAGCGCTGTCGCGCGGCTCGGCCGGCCTGAGCGCGATGCGGTCTTCGGGAAGATCGAAATCGAAGAGGTCCACTTTCATGCCTGCGGCAATAACCCGATCGCCGCGCTCTCGCCACCGTCTTGTTGCCGCGCCTTGCGAGCAATTGCCGTCGACGAAACGGCTGACACTCAGGTCAGCCGCACCAGCAGCGCTCCGGCCAAGAGCAGCACAGCGCCGGCGACGCGGCCAAGCGAGATTTCGCGCACCGCCACGCCAAGGAAGCCGGCGCGGTCGATCAGCATGCCGGCGATCAGCTGACCGGCGACCAGGAAGGCCATCAGCGCCGCCGCGCCGATGCGTGGCGTGAGGATCGTCGACAGCGTCACATAGAAGCCGCCGAGCATGCCGCCGGCGACGAACAGCCAGGGCGCCGGCGCCTTCCAGTCGAGCGAGATGCCCTGCAGCTTCACCACCGAGATCGAGATGATGCCGAGCACGATGGCACCGGATAGGAAAGAAAAGGCGGCGGCCGCGACCGGAAGGCCGAGGCCCTTAGCCAATTGCGAATTGATCGGCGCCTGGATGGCGATGAAGGCGCCGGACAGGATGCCGAGCAGGGACCAGACAGCGCCCATCATAGTTCCGCCTTTACTTGACGTCTGCCGCGACTTTCAGCGACACGATCTTGTCGGGATCCTGCACCGGCTCGCCGCGCTTGATCTTATCGACATTCTCCATGCCTTCGATGACCTGGCCCCAAACCGTGTACTGGCGGTTGAGGAAGGCGGCGTCGTCGAAGCAGATGAAGAACTGCGAGTTCGCCGAGTTCGGGTTCTGGGCCCTAGCCATCGAGCAGGCGCCGCGGCCGTGATTGGCGTTGGAGAACTCGGCCTTGAGGTCCGGCTTGTCGGAGCCGCCCATGCCCGCGCGCGACGGCGCATAAGTGGGCTTGCTCGAATTGCCGAACTTGACGTCGCCGGTCTGCGCCATGAAGCCGTCGATGACGCGGTGGAACACCACGCCGTCATAGGCGCCTTCGCGCGCCAGCTCCTTGATGCGGGCGACGTGCCCGGGCGCCAGCTCGGGATACATTTCGATGACGACCAGGCCCTTGGTCGTTTCCATGATGAGCGCGTTCTCGCGGTCCTTGATCTCAGCCATGTCGGAAAATCCTTTGAAAATTGAGGGAGTTACTTGCTATCGGCGGCGATGCGGACCTTGATCATTCGGTCGGGGTCGGTGACCGTGCCGTTGTCGGCCTCATCGCCCTTCTTGATCTCATCGACGAGATCCATGCCGCCGACCACCTTGCCGACGATGGTGTACTGGCCGTCGAGGTTCGGCGCCGGCGCGAACATGATGAAGAATTGCGAGTTGGCCGAGTTCGGGTCCTGCGAGCGGGCCATGCCGACCACGCCGCGCGCGAACTGCTCGCTCTGCGAAAACTCGGCCGGCAGGTCGGGAAGATCGGAGCCGCCGGTGCCGACGGCTTCGGGGTTGAACCCCTTCTTCATGTTGCCGAATTTGACGTCGCCCGTCTGCGCCATGAAGCCGTCGATGACGCGGTGGAAGGCGACGTTGTCATAGGCGCCGTCGCGCACCAGCTTCTTGATCTGCGCGACATGCTTGGGCGCCAGATCGGGACGCAACGCGATGGTCACGTCGCCGTCCTTGAGCGTGATGATCATTGTGTTTTCCTTGTCGGCGGCGACGGCCTGCAAGGACGCCGCGAAAAGGCCGGCAACCACGACAAGGAACGAAGCGAGCTTCTTCAGCTGCATGGGTATCTCCGGGAAAACCTATTTGGTGAACTTGGCGGCGAGCGCGCCGGCAACGGCCGCAGGCACGAACGGGCGGATATCGCCGCCCATCGACGCAATCTGGCGCACAAGTGTGGCGGTAATGGTGCGCACCGAAGGGCTGGCGGGCAGAAAAACCGTCTGCAATTCCGGCGCCATCGTCTCGTTCATGCCGGCCATCTGCATTTCGTAATCGAGGTCGGTGCCGTCGCGCAAGCCGCGGATCATGATCGAGGCGCCGTGCTTGCGGGCCGCGTCGATGACCAGCCCGTCGAAGGACACGACCTTGATACGATCGCTGTCGCGACCGAATTCGACCTTGGTTGCGGCCTCGATCAACTCAACGCGTTCCTCGAAGGAAAACAACGGCTTCTTGCCCGGATGAATGCCGATCGCCGCGTAGACGGTGTCGGCCACCGCCAGCGACGCTTTCAGCACATCGAGATGGCCATTGGTCAGCGGGTCGAAAGAGCCGGCGTAAAGGGCGGTGCGTTCCGTCATGGCAGGCTTCTAGCGAGCCTCTCGGACAAAGGCAAATCTCATTAATTGCATTGCCGTGAACCTTTTCGCGCCGATGAACGACAGATGAATGCGGCAATCACGAACATTTCACGCAGCGTTCACTAGGTTGCCGCTTCAAGAGGTGAAACCAAATCCCCACCTCATCGTTGTACGCCCAGGAGAACACGCAAATGCTGATCTACATGCTTGCCACTGCAATGACCATTGTGATGCTGATCGCGACTGCATTCGGGTTGCATCAGGAAGCAGCGCGGGTGCGCGTCAAGGCCAATACCAAGCGGCTCGATGGTTTCGCCCATCGCAACGTCTACCGTCGCCACTGATCATGATCGCACCGGCCCAGAGAGGCCGGTGAAGCTTGAACCTATTCGCCTTCGCCCATGTCGTCGGTGCCGGTCTCGCTTGAAGCCACGTCTTCGGCCTCTTCGTCCGACTGCGGTTCCGAAATCCGCTCCACCGATACAACCTTCTCGCCTTCGGCCGTGTTGAAGATCGTCACGCCCTTAGTGGCCCGGCTGGCGAAGCGTATGCCGTTGACCGGCACGCGGATGACCGTGCCGCCGTCCGAAACCAGCATGATCTGATCGTCATTGCCGACCGGGAAAGTCGCGACCAGCCGGCCGATCTCGGCTACCTTCGACACATCGGTGGCGCGGATACCTTTGCCGCCGCGGCCCGTCAGCCGGAAATCGTAGGACGACGAGCGCTTGCCGTAGCCATATTCGGTCACTGTGAGCACAAGCTTCTCATGCGCCTTGAGGAACTCGTAGCGCTCCTCGGAAAGCTCGGCTTCCTCGCCGATTTCCTCATTGGTGAGCGCGATCTCCTCCTCCTCGCCGGCTCCGCCGGCGGCAAGCCTGCGCTCCGCCGCGGCGCGCTTCAGATAGGCTGCGCGCTCTGCGGGCGACGCATCGACGTTCTCGATGATGGACATCGAGATGATGCGGTCGGTCTCGGCCATGGTTATGCCGCGCACGCCGACGGAATTGCGGCTCTGGAACACACGCACATCGGAGACCCGGAAACGGATGCACTGGCCGGAATTCGCGGTCAGAAGCACATCGTCATTGTCGGTGCAGGTCTCGACGCCAAGGATCTCGTCGCCCTCTTCCTCCAGCTTCATGGCGATCTTGCCGTTGCGGTTGACCTGGACGAAGTCGGACAGCTTATTGCGGCGCACGGTGCCGCGCGTGGTCGCGAACATCACATCGAGCTCGCCCCAGCTGGTTTCGTCCTCCGGCAGCGGCATGATCGTCGTGATGCGCTCGCCCTGCTCGAGCGGCAGCATGTTGATCAGCGCCTTGCCGCGCGATTGCGGGTTGCCGATCGGCAGCCGCCAGACCTTTTCCTTGTAGACGATGCCGCGCGATGAGAAGAACAGCACCGGCGTGTGCGTGTTGGCGACGAACAGGCGGGTGACGAAATCCTCTTCCTTGGTCGACATGCCGGAGCGGCCTTTGCCGCCACGGCGCTGCGCCCGGTAGAGTGAAAGCGGCACGCGCTTGATGTAGCCGGAATGGCTGACGGTCACGACCATGTCCTCGCGCTGGATCAGGTCCTCGTCTTCCATATCCGAACCGCCGTCGGTCAGCTCGGTGCGGCGCGGTGTGCCGAACTCGTCGCGGACCGCGACCAGCTCGTCCTTGACGATCTGCTGGATGCGCGCGCGCGATGACAAAATATCAAGGAAATCGACGATTTCAGCGCCGATCTGGTTCAATTCGTCGGCGATCTCGTCGCGGCCGAGCGCGGTCAGGCGCTGCAGGCGCAGGTCAAGAATGGCGCGCGCCTGTTCCTCGGACAGATTATAGGTGCCGTCCTCGTTGATGCGATGGCGCGGATCATCGATCAGCTGGATCAGCGGAGCGACATCGTGTGACGGCCAGCGCCGCTCCATCAATTGCTCGCGCGCCGTCTGCGGATCCGGCGCGGTGCGGATCAGCTTGATCACCTCGTCGATATTGGCGACCGCAATCGCCAGACCGACCAACACATGCGCCCGCTCGCGCGCCTTGCGCAGCAGATATTTCGTGCGACGGCTGACGACTTCCTCGCGGAAGCCGACAAAGGCCTTCAGCATGTCGATCAGCGTCAGCACTTCCGGCTTGCCGCCGTTGAGCGCCACCATATTGGCGCCGAACGAGGTTTGCAGCGGCGTGAAACGGTAGAGCTGGTTGAGGACAACGTCGGCTACGGCGTCGCGCTTCAACTCCACGACGACGCGGTAGCCCTGGCGGTCGCTCTCGTCGCGGATGTCGGAAATGCCCTCGATGCGCTTGTCGCGCACCAGCTCGGCCATCTTCTCGATCATCGAGGCCTTGTTCACCTGATAGGGAATCTCGGTGACGACGATGGATTCGCGGTCATTGCCGCGCTGCTCGATCTCGACGCGGCCGCGCATGACGATCGAGCCGCGGCCCGTCGAATAGGCATTGTAGATGCCCGAACGGCCAAGCACGATGCCGCCGGTTGGGAAATCCGGACCGGGCACGATCTCCATCAGCGCCGTCAGGTCGATCGCCGGATTGTCGATGAGAGCGATGGCGCCGTTGCAGACCTCGACGAGATTGTGCGGTGGGATGTTGGTGGCCATGCCGACGGCGATACCGCCGGAGCCATTGACCAGAAGGTTCGGGAAACGGGCCGGCAGTACCTTGGGCTCGCTGCCGGACGCATCGTAAGTATCCTGGAAATCGACGGTTTCCTTGTCGATGTCCTCCAAGAGCTCATGCGCGACCTTGGTCAGCCTGGACTCGGTGTAGCGCATCGCCGCCGGCGGATCGCCGTCGATCGAGCCGAAATTGCCCTGACCGTCGATCAGCGGCACGCGCAGCGACCAGTCCTGCGCCATGCGCACCAGCGCGTCATAGATCGAGGCGTCGCCATGCGGATGGTATTTACCCATCACGTCGGCGACCGGGCGGGCCGATTTCACATATTTGCGGTTCCAGTGGTAGCCGCTCTCATGCGAGGCATAGAGGATGCGGCGATGCACCGGCTTCAGGCCGTCGCGCACGTCGGGCAGCGCACGGCTGACGATCACGCTCATGGCGTAATCGAGATAGGAGCGCTGCATCTCCTCGATGATCGAAATCGGCTCGATGCCGGTGGGGCCGCCGTCCGGCCCGCGCGGTGTCTTCTGGTCGGTCAAATCAGGTCACAATCCAGTCGGGAATCACTCACCGCTTATATAGGAAGCCTCGCCGAAACTCCAATGTCGGCCGCACTTTTCCAGAGACAATTTTGATGGCAATTTCAAATGGATATCGCTGATTGCGACGATATGGCCAAGGTCGATTTCGCTTCAGCCGGCGTTAGCGCCCTCTGGGCCGTCTGGCGCGATACGCGCCGGGAGCTTGTCCCATCTCGCGCCGGAACCGGCGGTTGAAGGTCGACAGATCGTTAAAGCCGGCATCGAAGGCGATCGTCGAGATCGCCGCGCCCGAGCTGCGCAGACGCACCGCGGCGCGGTGCAGCCTCGTCCTCAGCAGGAACTGATAGGGCGTCATGCCGGCAACCTGCCGGAACGTGCGCAGGAAGTGAAACGGGCTTGTCGCCACGCCGGCGGCGAGCTTGGCAAGCGACAATGGTCGATCGGCGTTGAGCTCGATCAGCCGCACCGCCTCGGCAACGCGCTTCTGGTCGCGGCGGCTGGGCGCCCGGCCAGCTGTGGAAGTGTCGGCCGCAGCCGTGGCGACCGCCCCGGCCATGCGCAGGCCGAGTTCCTCGAATGCGTCGCCGTCGCCCGCTTCCCGCGCCGCTTCCGCCTCGGCCAGCAGAGGCGCCAGCGCCGGCAAGGGCGGCAGGCGTGGATGGGTAAAGCCGAGCCGTTTCACATCCGGCAGGTCGGCCAGGACGCGCTCCAGATAGGCCGGCGAAAAATGGAAGGAGAGGCAGCGGTCGCCGGCGCCGTGCTCATGCCCGCATTCATAGCAGGCGCCGGGATTGCCGAGCAGAATGGCGCCCGGCGCCAGCATCGCCGTCCCCTGGCGCGTGCGATAGCGGAACGCGCCCCTGGTCACGGCGGCGACGCAAAAGCTGCAATGCTCTTCCTCGAATGGCTTGTCGCCGGCGATGGCCGTGCACACCACGTCGGACACCTGCCAGCCATGTCCGGAAGCCAGAGTCTTCTGCGCGGTCGTCATGGCTGAAAGATAGCAATTTTTCCCAAGCGCAGAACCCTGCCATACCGCTATTGCTGGCCCTCTCCTGACAAACGAGGCAGCAACAATGACCGATCCCTTTGCCGAGGCCCTGCACAGCGACGGCCCAAAACCGGACCTTGCCGAAAAGCTGAAGCTCTATGGCCGCTTCATCGGCGCATGGACGTTCGATGCCACACGCATTCTCGAGGATGGCACAAAGCTCACGGGTCGCGGCGAAGTGCATTTCGGCTGGGTTCTCGAAGGCCGCGCCGTGCAGGACGTCTGGATCTTGCCCGCGCGGAACACCGGGGCCCAGACGTCGCTCGGAGCATGGACCTTCTACGGCACCACCTTGCGTGTCTACGATCCGGGCGCCGACGCCTGGCACATCTTCTGGAGCGATCCGCGGAACCAGTATTACAGCCGCCAACTCGGCCGCGCCGAGGACGGCACGATCGTCCAGGTCGGTGCCGACGGCACCGGCGCGTCTGTGCGCTGGAGCTTTTCACGCATCACCGAAAACTCGTTTCGCTGGCTCGGCGAGCGCTCGCATGATGGCGGCGCGACCTGGCGCATGGAGGTCGAGTTTCTGGCTCGTCGCCTAAATGAACCTCGATAGCGGTCGAAAAGCCGCAAGGAATTGAAAGTAGCGATCCTTCGCGCCTGCTTTCGCAGCTTCGCACACCATTTCCTTCCGCTTTCCAGCGCCGCGGCTTTGCTCTACCAATTGCAAAACCTGGGCTTCGCCCGGCGGGAGGGGACCAGCGATGCCGAGTTTCGACAGCCTGTTCAACGCCTTCGTCACCATCCTGGTGACCATCGACCCGCCGGGACTGGCGCCGCTGTTCCTTGCCGTGACGCGCGGCATGAATCGTGACGAGCGCCAGCAGGTTTCGGTCCGCGCCTCGGTGATCGGCTTCCTGGTCATGGCGTTGTTTGCGATTGCCGGCGCCTCGATCCTGTCGGTGTTCGGCATAACGCTGCCGGCCTTTCGCGTCGCCGGCGGCTTCCTCTTGTTCTTCATCGCCTTCGAAATGGTGTTCGAGCGCCGCCAGGACCGCAAAGAGAAGATCGGCGACGTCGCCATCACCAAGGACATGATTCACAACATCGCCGCCTTCCCGCTGGCAATCCCGCTGATCGCCGGTCCGGGCGCCATCTCGGCAACCGTGCTGCTGTCGGGCTCCTTCCAGGGTTTTGGCGCACAGGCGGCGCTGGTCGGCATCATAGCGATCTGCCTGGTGATCACCTTTCTGGTTTTCGTGCTGTCCGAGCGTATCGACCGCATCCTCGGCCAGACCGGCCGCTCGATCCTGACCCGTCTGCTCGGCGTCATCCTCGCGGCGCTTGCCGTGCAGTTCGTGGCGGACGGCATCAAGGCGCTGATGGCCGCTTGAACGGTATCCTACTGCCTACTGCCTACTGCCTACTGCCTACTGCCTACTGCCTACTGCCTACTGCCTACTGCCTACTGCCTACTGCCTACCTACTGCCTTACTTCGCCGCCGTCTCGACCACCTCGAAATCATGCGTGATGGTCGCCGTCTTGGCCATCATGGCTGAAGCCGAGCAGTATTTTTCGATCGACAGATCGATCGCGCGTTTCACCTTGTCGTGCGACAGGGCTCTGCCCTTGACGATGAAATGCATGTGGATGCGGGTGAACACCTTTGGATCGGCTTCGGCTCGGTCGGCGTCGAGCTCGACCACGCAATCCTCGACCGCCTCCCGGCCCTTCTCGAGGATGTGCACGACATCATAGGCCGAGCAGCCGCCGGTGCCGATCAGCACCAGTTCCATCGGGCTCGGTCCCGGCGTCTTGCCTTCCGGCCTGTGCGCCGTGCCCAGCACGACCTTGTGGCCGCTGCCGGACTCGCCGACGAAGGTGCGTTCCTCGACCCATTTGATGCGTGCTTTCACGTTGACCTTCCTTGAGAAATTGCCGTCCGCCAAGGCGTGTTGATATTCAGGTCAGGCCGGCCTCACCTGAATATCAACACGCCTTACTGGCCGAACACAACGGCGTGCATGATCCGGCCGGCAGCAGCGTGAAGATGCCGGCGCCGACCAGCGCGAACAGATAGAGCTTGATCATGGCGCCGCGATGCGCGGTTACCTTATGCGTGTGCGCATACCAGGCCGCCAGCGGCATGGTGACCAGCACCAGGATCGACAACAGATGGATCGGGCTGAACGGAGCGACGAGCCGGATCTGCTGGATCCAGAAACTCGATATGGCGATGACCAGCATCAACGCCACGCAGCTGTAGCCCAGCACACGATGACGCACAGTACCTTTCGGCAGCGCCAACTGGGCGCCGCCGATGGCCAAAGCGGCGAAGGCCGCGAATGCATGCCACGGAATGGGAGGCGACGCCGACAGAAGCGGTCCGAGCGACATCACGCCTTCCCCTCAGACGGCCGTTTCGAGACGCTTAGAACGGGATCTCGTCGTCCAGCTCGCGTGACGAGCCGCCGCCACCGCCGCCCCTGGAGCCGCCACTGCCGCGGTTGAAGCTTTCATTCGGGCTGGACTGGCCGAAATCCGATCCTCGGCTGTTGCCGCCGCCGGAATAATTGCCGACCTGGCCGCCGCCGCCCTCGCCGCGCGCGTCGAGCATCTGCAACTCGCCTCGGAATTTCTGCAGCACGACCTCGGTGGTGTATTTGTCGGCACCGGTCTGGTCCTGCCATTTGCGGGTCTGCAGCTGACCCTCGACATAGACCTTCATGCCCTTCTTCAAATACTGCTCGGCCACCTTGGCGAGCTGGTCGTTGAAAATGACGACGTTATGCCACTCGGTCTTTTCCTTACGCTCGCCCGAGTTCTTGTCGCGCCAGCTTTCGGACGTGGCGATGCGAATGTTGACGACCGGATCACCGGAATTCAGGCGTCGGATTTCAGGATCCGCTCCGAGATTGCCGACCAGAATGACCTTGTTGACGCTACCCGCCATCTTACTTCTCCGCGCTCATCCGAAACAAATTTCAAGTCGCTCACCTTATAGCCTGCGGGTCGTCGCCGCCCGCAAAAGGCTGGCTTTTCCCACAAGGTTTTTGTTCTCTTTTCGTTCTAGTCATAGCTGCACTTTCTGTCAAGGAATGTCAGCAAAGGCAGGAGTGGACGTGCATTCTGATATGGCGATCAAATAGAAGCTTGCCAAATCGATAAGTATCGACTTATGCTTCTGCCATGATCGAAGCAGAGATTTTCCGCGCTCTCGCCGACCCGACACGACGCGCGGTTTACGAGCGGCTGGCCGCTGGCGAGATGAGCGTGAGCGAGCTACGCGCCGGCATGAGCGTGTCCCAGCCGGCGGTCTCGCAGCACCTTGCCGTGCTGCGCGGCGCCGGCCTGGTGGTCGAGCGGCGTGCCGGCCGTAACGCCTATTACCGCGCCGATCCGCAAGGGCTCGACCCGCTGCTCGGCTGGATCGAACGCTACCGCGCCTTCTGGCCGGAACGCATCGAGAAGTTGAAGACGGTTCTGAAGGGAATGGACCAATGACCAAAGCAGGGAAGCCGACGGCGACCGACGCAGCGCTCAACTTCGAATGCGAGCTTCCCGAGCCGCCGGAAAAAGTCTGGCGGGCATTGACCGAGCCGGAACTGCTGGCGGCCTGGATGATGCCGAACGACATGAAGGCGGAAGCCGGCGCCCGCTTTGCCTTTGCCGGACCGGATGAATCGATCGAATGCGAGGTGATCGAGGCCGAGCCCGGCAAGCTGCTGCGCTATTCCTGGCATCAGCGGCCCGACGCGAACGACCGCGACCGGTTTCCGGCCTTCGACAGCATCGTCACCTTCACGCTGGCGCGCACCGCCTCAGGCGGCACGCATCTCAGCATCGTCCATGACGGCTTCGTGCCGGTGGCGGAATCTGTCCTCGCCATTGCCGGCGCCAGCTGCGGGCTCTCGCTTCACGCGCGCAAGAACCCGATCGCCGCCAACGCGCCCTGCATGATGCTGCGCGCGGCCTGATCAAAAAGAGGACCGAGGAAACCCGTCATGAGCATTGCCAATCTGGTGCCGATGGTCATCGAGCAATCGAGCCGTGGCGAGCGTTCCTTCGACATTTTTTCGCGGCTGCTGCGCGAGCGCATCGTCTTCATCAACGGCGAGATCAACGACAACGTCTCGGCGCTGGTCTGCGCGCAGCTTCTGTCGCTGGAGTCCGACCACCCCGACAAGGAAATCTCGATCTACATCAACTCGCCGGGCGGCATGGTGACCAGCGGCTTCGCCATCTACGACACGATGCAGTACATCTCCTGCCCGGTGTCGACGGTCTGCATGGGCTTTGCCGCCTCGATGGGCTCCTTCCTGCTGATGGCGGGCGCGCCGGGGCGGCGGATCGCGCTGCCCAACACAAGGATCGTGCTGCATCAGCCGCTGGGCGGCTTTCAGGGCCAGGCCTCAGACATCCAGCGCCATGCCGAGGACATCGTGCGTACCAAGCAGCATATGACCGAGCTCTACGCCAAGCATTGCGGCCGGACCTACGAGGAGGTCGAGCGCACGCTCGATCGCGATTACTTCATGAGCGCCGCGGAAGCCAAGACTTGGGGCCTTGTCGACCACGTCTACGACACGCGCAAGAAAGCGGCCTGACGTTGCGGGAAGGCGCGCGGCAAATTGATCGCCGCGCGTCTGGCATTGCCCTAGCCGCGTCCCTATAGTCCGCGCATGATCGATCCGTTCCAATCCAGGCACTTGTGCGTTGCCCTCGCCGCGCTTGCCGGCGCGCTGGTGGCCGGCGCCGCCCTTGCCGACGACAGTTCGGCGCAGAAACTGCCTGGCGTCAGCGGCGACTACCGCATCGCCAAGCCGGCGCCGCAGCCGGAACCAGACGCGCTACCGGCCGGCAGCGACGGTTCCTTCAAGATCGGCGACACCGATGTCAGGATCGGTGGCAGCATAACGATCGATATGGCCACGGGCGGCGCTCGGATCCCGAACCATTGATTGCGAGCGGGTCAAACGCGAACACCACAAAATGTAAGCCCCGCCACTGCTTCCGCAGGTGGACGGGGCTTTCATGGATCTGATAATCCAATTTAGCCGGGAGTGGACTGCCGGCGTTCTGTTTCGGATGCAACGCGGCGTTCAGCCGACGATCCGACTATCGTCTCTGATTGTTAAGAATCGGCAAGTCACGGTTTGTCGGGCCGGCGTTTCAAGTCTGCCCTGGCACTTATGCCCGCCGCGGCTCCATCTCAGTGTGGAGCCTCAAGGGACTGTCCGGTGGCGTCATGCTCCGCTCCTGGGTCCGTTGCGACAATGTCGTTCGAAGCGCAAATCGCTGTCGCCTGCGGCGTCTCGCAGACCGCCTATTGGGCGGCGAGGCCATCGATAGACGGCCGGCTTCGTTGACGCGTTTGAGACTGCTCCCCTGGGCCCGGGACGTCAACCGTTGAATAGTCGGTTACCAAAAAATGTGATCGCCTGGAGGTTACGTGCAGGTAAGTCGAGTGCTTCGACACACCCAACGGCGCGGTATCTCGGCCGCGATTGTTTCCACAACGCGTGGGCGATTGTTCTCACAACGTTTGAGCGATTGTTTCCACAACGCTTTGTCAGGAGCGTGTTCGACCTTTGTTCTTTCCGCTTGCCCGGTCGCGCGAAAGACGGTTAAACCCATGATCGGCTTGTCCCGTCGAGATTGTGGCGTCTCTCGACGTGGCGGTGAAAATACCTACATAGGGGATGGCCGGGACAATCCCGCCAATCCAGCAAATTCCAGATCTGAGGCGGCGACCGGCGATGGCCGACCATAAATACCTTTCCATTCGCGGGGCGCGCGAACACAATCTCAAGAACGTCGATCTCGACCTGCCGCGCGACAGCCTGATCGTCATGACCGGATTGTCGGGATCCGGCAAGTCGTCGCTTGCCTTCGACACCATCTATGCCGAGGGCCAGCGCCGCTATGTCGAAAGCCTGTCGGCCTATGCCCGCCAGTTCCTCGAGATGATGCAGAAGCCGGATGTCGACCAGATCGACGGCCTGTCGCCCGCCATCTCGATCGAGCAGAAGACCACCTCGCGCAACCCGCGCTCGACCGTCGGCACCGTCACGGAAATCTACGACTACATGCGCCTGCTGTTCGCGCGTGTCGGCATCCCCTATTCGCCGGCCACCGGCCTGCCGATCGAAAGCCAGACGGTTTCGCAGATGGTCGACCGCGTGCTGGCGCTGGACGAGGGCACGCGCCTGTTCCTGCTGGCGCCGATCGTGCGCGGCCGCAAGGGCGAGTACCGCAAGGAACTGCTGGAACTGCAGAAGAAGGGCTTCCAGCGCGTCAAGGTCGACGGCGTCTTCTACGAGATCGCCGACGTGCCGGCGCTCGACAAGAAATACAAGCACGACATCGACGTCGTCGTCGACCGCATCGTCGTGCGCGGCGACCTGGCCACGCGGCTCGCGGACTCGATCGAGACCGCGCTGAAGCTTGCCGAAGGTCTTGCCGTGGCCGAATTCGCCGACAAGCCGCTCGACGCCAGCCAGACCGGCGAGGATTCGGTCAACAAGTCGAAAAACGAGACGCATGAGCGCATCCTGTTCTCGGAGAAATTCGCCTGCCCGGTGTCTGGCTTCACCATTCCGGAGATCGAGCCCAGGCTGTTCTCCTTCAACAACCCGTTCGGCGCCTGCCCGACCTGCGACGGCCTCGGCAGCCAGCGCGCCATCGATCCCAACCTCGTCGTGCCGGACGAGAACGTGTCGCTGCGCGACGGCGCCATCAGCCCGTGGGCGAAATCGACCTCGCCCTATTACGCGCAGACGCTGGAAGCGCTGGGCAAGGTCTATGGTTTCAAGCTCGGCGACAAGTTCAAGGATTTGAGCGCCGAGGCCAAAGAAGCCGTGTTGCGCGGCACGGGCGAGCGCGAGATCACCTTCCAGTATGATGACGGCCTGCGCTCCTACAAGACGACCAAGACCTTCGAGGGCGTCATCCCCAATCTCGACCGGCGCTGGAAGGAAACTGAATCCGCCTGGATGCGCGAGGAGATCGAGCGCTTCATGTCGGCCACCCCCTGCCCCGCCTGCAACGGCTACCGCCTGAAGCCGGAAGCGCTGGCGGTGAAGATCGGCGGCAAGCATATCGGTGAAGTCACGGAGATGTCGATCCGCAAGGCCGACCAGTGGTTCACCGACCTGCCGGCGCAGTTGAACGACAAGCAGAACGAGATCGCGGTCCGCGTGCTGAAGGAAATCCGCGAGCGGCTGCGCTTCCTCAACGATGTCGGCCTCGACTATCTGACCTTGTCGCGCAATTCCGGCACGCTGTCGGGCGGCGAGAGCCAGCGCATCCGGCTCGCTTCGCAGATCGGCTCCGGCCTCACCGGCGTGCTCTATGTGCTGGACGAGCCGTCGATCGGCCTGCATCAGCGCGACAATGCGCGCCTGCTCGATACGCTCAAGCACCTGCGCGACATCGGCAACACGGTGATCGTCGTCGAGCATGACGAGGACGCCATCCTGCATGCCGACTATGTCGTCGACATCGGCCCGGCGGCCGGCATCCATGGCGGCCAGATCATCGCGCAAGGCACGCCGCAGCAGATCATGGCCACACCTGCCTCGATCACCGGCAAATATTTGTCGGGCGAGCTCGAAGTGGCAACGCCCGCAGTGCGGCGCGAGGCGAAGAAGAACCGGCGCATCAAGGTGGTCGGCGCGCGCGGCAACAATCTGAAGAATGTGACGGCGGAAATCCCGCTTGGCACCTTCACCGCGGTCACCGGCGTGTCCGGCGGCGGCAAGTCGACCTTCCTGATCGAGACGCTGTTCAAGGCGGCCTCGCGCCGCATCATGGGCTCGCGCGAGCATCCGGCCGAGCACGACCGCATCGAGGGCCTGGAATTCCTCGACAAGGTCATCGACATCGACCAGTCGCCGATCGGCCGTACGCCGCGCTCCAACCCCGCGACCTATACCGGCGCCTTCACGCCGATCCGCGACTGGTTTGCAGGGTTGCCCGAAGCCAAGGTGCGCGGCTATCAGCCGGGCCGCTTCTCCTTCAACGTCAAGGGCGGCCGCTGCGAGGCCTGCCAGGGCGACGGCGTCATCAAGATCGAGATGCATTTCCTGCCCGATGTCTATGTCACCTGCGACGTGTGCCACGGCAAGCGCTACAACCGCGAGACGCTCGACGTGCTGTTCAAGGGCAAGTCGATCGCCGACGTGCTCGACATGACGGTCGAGGAAGGCGTCGACTTCTTCTCGGCGGTGCCGGGCGTGCGCGACAAGCTGGAGACGCTGAAGCAGGTCGGCCTCGGCTATATCCATATCGGCCAGCAGGCGACGACGCTCTCGGGCGGCGAGGCGCAGCGCATCAAGCTTGCCAAGGAACTGTCGCGCAAGGCGACCGGCAAGACGCTCTACATCCTCGACGAGCCGACCACCGGCCTGCATTTCCACGACGTCGCCAAGCTGCTCGAAGTGCTGCACGAGCTGGTCGACCAGGGCAACACGGTGGTGGTGATCGAGCACAATCTCGAAGTGATCAAGACCGCCGACTGGGTGCTGGACCTCGGCCCCGAAGGCGGCGACGGCGGCGGCGAGCTGGTGGCGTCCGGCACGCCGGAAGCGATCGTGCGCGAGAAGCGCAGCTACACCGGCCAGTTCCTCAAGGAGCTGCTGGAGCGGCGCCCCGGGGGCAAACGCGAAGCGGCGGAGTGAGCGCGCATTTCGTCGGAAGGGCGCTTGAATGACAATTAGAAGAGCGCTTTCCGGTGATCTTCCGGCCGTTGCCGCGGTGACGACGGCCGCCTATGCGCCCTACACCGCTCTGTTCAGCGCCCCGCCGATTCCGGTGACGGAAGACTACGCGCCGCGCATCGAGCGCGGCGAGGTCTGGCTGCTCGAAGAGGACGGAGGACTGGCCGGGCTGATCGTCCTCGAACGGCATCCCGACCACGCCATGATCTTCAGCGTCGCCGTCGCGCCGGCCTTCCAAGGTAAAAAACTCGGCATCAAACTGCTCAACTTCGCCGACGAGCAGGCGCGGTTGTGGGCCGTGCCGGAGGTGCGGCTTTACACCAATTCGCGGATGGAGCGGAACATCGCGCTCTATTCCGCCTACGGCTATCGGGAAACGGGTCGCCGCGCCAACCCACACCGGCCAGGATGGACCCTGGTCGACATGATGAAGTCGGTCGACCGAGCCGCCTGATCACATTTGAACAGAGGAGGACGATAATGAGCCAAGGAAAAATCCGCTCCGGCATGGGCGGCTGGACTTTCGAGCCTTGGGACACCTCCTTCTACCCGGACAAGCTCGCCAAGGCCAAGCAACTCCACTACGCCAGCCGGCAGGTCCCGACCATCGAGGTCAACGGCACTTATTATTCCAGCTTCAAGGAACCGACTTTCGCCAAGTGGGCCAACGAAGCGCCGGAGGGTTTCGTCTTCTCGCTCAAAGGCAACCGCTTCGTGACCAACCGGAGGGTGCTCGGCGAGGCCGGCGAATCGATGATGCGCTTCCTGGGCTCCGGCGTTGCCGCGCTCGGCGAGAAGCTCGGCCCCATTCTGTGGCAGTTCGCGCCGACCAAGAAATTCGACGCGGACGATTTCGAAGCTTTCCTGAAACTGCTGCCCGAGAAGCAGGACGGCGTGCCGCTGCGTCACGCGGTCGAAGTGCGGCACGACAGTTTTGTTGTGCCCGAATTCCCGGCGCTCGCCCGAAAATACAACGCGGCGATCGTCTATGCCGACCACGCAAAATATCCGGCGATCGCCGATGTAACCGGCGACTTCGTCTATGCGCGGCTGCAGACCGGCAGCGACGACAACCCCGACTGCTACACGCCGAAAGGCCTGGACGAATGGGCGGGACGCGTGAAGACCTGGGCGCAAGGCAAGCAGCCCGCCGACCTGCCGCGCGCCGATCCCAAGACCGATGCGCCGGTCAAGCCGCGCGACGTGTTCGTCTACTTCATCACCGAGGGCAAGGTGCGCGCGCCGTTCGGCGCCATGGCACTGATGAAGCGGGTGACCGATTGAAGGGGCGAGTTCCGCCGGAACTTACGGGGCATCTCGACCGTTTTGCCTTTCTCGCCGGGAGCGGGTTTCCATAGCGGTTGAGCGTCGCGGAACAATGGCCCGGGCTCCGGCATCGGGAGAGCCCTAAGAAAGCGAGGTGATATGGCTGTCATCCTCATCGGGGCATTGCTCATCGTCGCCGGCATCGTGTACATGGCCGGCGCGGTCCTCAGGCGCGGGAAACTTAGCGATCCGGCACCTGCAGCCTCGAATCGCCCGGTGCCAAACCTCACAACGCCTGGCCCGACGCTTGAGCCACGCCGGCGCGGCCTCGGTTTCCTCGGCCTGTCGCAGAATTGGCCGGGTCTGCTGATGATGGGGGTCGGCATCATCCTGCTGTTGTTGGTGGCGGTCCTCTGACGCCGCGGAATTATGGCATCTTCACTGCCTATCGTAACGTAATCGATACTTCCTTGCTGCACTAATGGACCTACGTCAGGTTGCGGAAGCCCGGCGCGCCGGCAAGGACGGGTGCATGCTGCTCGACTACAACTCATTGCTTCTGGCCGTCGGCTTCTCCGCAGCCTGCCTCAGCCTCACTCTGTTCGGGACCTGGCTGACCGCCCGTTCCGACAGGTTCCTGCTGACCTGGGCAACCAGCGTGCTGGTGGTGGTGGCGGAGGTTTTTGTCTATGACGCCTATATCAATGCGCCCGGAACAGTCCTCGGCATCCTGGCGCTGGCGCTGCTGCTGTTCGGCTTCTCGGTGATGTTGGGCGCCGCCCACCAGTTCCGGACCGGCCGCTCGCCGCTGCCGCGCATCACGCTTGGCACCGCCATCTCCTTTGCGCTGGCGTTACCGCCAATGGCGCTCGGCTATGACGGTCTGGGCTTCATGCTTGAGAATTTCCTTGCCGCGCTGCTCCTATTCGGCACCGCGCATGAATATTGGAAGGGTCGCGAGGAGGCACCGGCGCAACTCGTGGGCGTGGCGCTGCTCTATTCATTGACCGCTGTTTCCTTCGTGCTTTGCGCGGCCGTGCTGGCTTGGGACGGCAAGCTCATCCTCGGCCACGCGCCGAGCAACTGGGCGGAGGATCTGAGCTTGGTCATCGTCATCGCCTCGATGACCGGCATCGGCGCGCTGTCGCTGGCGCTCAACCAGGGGCGGCTCGCGCGCCACCACAAGCATGAGGCCGAGACCGACGTGCTGACCGGGCTGCTCAACCGCCGCGCGTTGTTCGACCTGCACGGCAAGACGCCCGTCAGCGCTTTCACGGCGGTGGTGGTGTTCGACCTCGACGGCTTCAAGGCGATCAACGACCAATTCGGCCACGCCGCCGGCGACGAGGTGCTCAAGGTCTTTGCCCAAGTGCTTTCTGCCGACCTTCGCCCGAACGACTCTGTCGCGCGCATGGGTGGCGAGGAATTTGCCATGGTGTTGAAGCGCACTTTGCCCGAGACAGCCGAGGCGACGGCCGAACGCGTCCGGGCCGCGTTCGCCGCGCGCACGGTCGAGACCGAGACCGGACCGCTGCGCTGCACGGTCAGCGCGGGCTTCGCATTTGGCAGCAGGGATGGCATGAGCTTCGACAAGGTGCTCAGCGCCGCCGACAAGGCGCTCTATGCCGCCAAGCGCGGCGGCCGCAACCGCGTCCTGGATTTTCGCCGCGCCGGCTGAGTTTTAGCGCCGCGTGCAAACTCTCAATGGTGTGAGATTATTTCGTTGAAGGCGTCGAGATCGACGTAGAAAACCTTGGTGATCTCATCCAGGAGATGATCTTCGTCATAGCCTTGCGACATCAGGATGTTGATCGCGGTCATGATGTCGACGCGCTCGGTGAGGCGCCGCTTTTGGTAGTCCTCGACAAAACGTTCCATCGCCATCCCCTGGCAAGATTCTTTTTGGACGCATTGACCGACAATCACTGCGGGGAAAGCTAGGTGGATTGGCTTGCGTGGAACTTGCGGACGGAGTCCGCGCCTTCCCCCTCATTTGCAACTGATACGGAAAGCGGCCGACTCACCAGGGCCAAGAAAAGACTAGCATGCGGTATTCAACGCGCCAGAGCTCGGCCTGGCCAGCGGAGAGAAATACTGGGATTGCTGCCGCCTCGCGATGTCGACCGAAGTCGAGCAAACGATTCTAGACTGTCAGAAACTTCCGCACATCCGCCCGGTCGAGGTCTTCTGCAGGACCGGTATGCACGATCTGGCCCCGATCCATGATGTTGACCTCGTCGGCAAGTTCCCGGCAGAAGTCGAGATATTGCTCGACCAGAAGCACGGCAATCCCCGCCTGGTCGCGCAGATAGCGGATGGCGCGGCCGATATCCTTGATGATCGAGGGCTGGATGCCTTCGGTCGGCTCGTCGAGCACCAGGAGCTTGGGTCGCATCACCAGCGCTCGCCCAATGGCAAGTTGCTGCTGCTGGCCGCCGGAGAGATCGCCGCCGCGGCGGCCGAGCATCTGCTTCAAAACCGGAAACAGCTCGAAGACATAGGCCGGAATGTTGCGGTCGGATCGCCGCAGCGGCGCGAAGCCGGACTCCAGATTTTCGCGCACCGTGAGCAGCGGAAAGACTTCCCTGCCCTGCGGCACGAATGCGACGCCCGACCGGGCGCGATCATACGCCGCGCTCCGGTCGAGCGCCTTCCCCTCGAAGGCAACGCTTCCGCTCGTCAGCCGGTGATGGCCAACAATCGATCTCATCAAACTTGTTTTGCCGACGCCGTTGCGGCCGAGCACGCAAGTGATCTTGCCGGCACCCGCCTTTAGCGAAACGCCGCGCAGCGCCTGGGCGGCGCCGTAATGCAGGGTGGCATTGGAGACCTCGAGCATGATCAGCCCCTTCTCCAGCGCTTCAGGAAAGCGAAATCGAAACGGTGGAAGGGAACCCGCCAGACCATGCTCACCGCCCCAGATAGACTTCGACGACGCGCTCGTCGGCCGAAACGAAATCGAGCGTGCCTTCCGACAGCACCGAGCCCTCGTGCAGGCAGGTGACCTTGACGCCGAGCTCGCGCACGAAATGCATGTCGTGCTCGACGACGATCACCGAATGGTCGCGGGCGATGTCCTTGAGCAGACGCGCGGTCTCCTCGGTTTCCGCATCGGTCATGCCGGCGACAGGCTCGTCGACGAGCAAAAGCTTTGGGTCCTGCGCCAGGAGCATGCCGATCTCCAGCCACTGCTTCTGGCCATGGCTGAGATTGGCGGCGAGCTCACCGCGCTTGTCGCCGAGACGGATGATGCCGAGGATATCGTCGATGCGCCGCGTCTCGGCCGCCGAACGGCGATGGAACAGCGCGGGAAAGATCGAGCGCGGCCCTTTTAGCGCCAGCATGAGATTGTCCTCGACGCTGTGGCTCTCGAAGACGGTCGGCTTTTGGAACTTGCGGCCAATGCCCATCATGGCGATCTCGGCCTCGTCATGCCGCGTGAGATCCACCTCGCCGTCGAAGAACACCTCGCCCTCGTCCGGCCGCGTCTTGCCGGTGACGATGTCCATCATCGTTGTCTTGCCGGCGCCGTTGGGCCCGATGATCGCGCGCATTTCGCCCTTGTCGAGCACCAGCGACAGCTTGTTGATAGCGCGAAAGCCATCGAAGGAAACCGAGACGCCGTCGAGATAAAGGATGGTGTTCGACTTGCTCATGATCGCTCACTCCGCCGGCTGCGGCTCGGCGCCGGTGGCAGACCAGGCGCCGGGCGTCGTCGCCGCCGAGCGCATGATCTTCAGCTGCGGCGGCTCCTCGGGATCGAAGCCGGCTTCCGCCGCAAGCGAAGCTGAGCGCCGCGCCTTGGCCTGGCTGCGCCAGGCATCCCACATGCCGACGATGCCTTTGGGCAAAAGCAGCGTGACGGCGACGAACAGGCCACCCAGGGCGAACAGCCAGAATTCCGGCAGCACGCCGGTGAACCAGGATTTGCCGGCGTTGACCAGCAGCGCGCCGAGGATCGGGCCGACAATGGTGCCGCGCCCGCCGACAGCGGTCCAGATCACCACCTCGATCGAGTTGGACGGCTCGAATTCGCCGGGATTGATGATGCCGACCTGCGGCACGTAAAGCGCGCCGGCGATGCCGGCCATGATAGCCGAGACCGTGAAGGCGAACAGCTTGACGTTCTCCGCCCGCCAGCCGAGGAAACGGGTGCGGCTTTCGGCGTCGCGCACCGCCATCAGAAGCTTGCCATATTTGGAGCGCACGATCGCAGCGGTAACGAAGACGGCGAGCGCCAGCGTAACGGCGCTGGCCGCAAACAGCGCCGAGCGCGTGGCGTCGGCCTGGACGCTGAAGCCGAGTATATCCTTGAAATCGGTCAGGCCGTTGTTGCCGCCGAAGCCCATGTCGTTGCGGAAGAAGGCGAGCAGCAGCGCATAGGTCATCGCCTGGGTGATGATCGAAAGATAGACGCCGGTGACACGGCTGCGGAAGGCGAACCAGCCGAAGACGAAGGCGAGCAGGCCCGGTACCGCCAGCACCATGAGCGCCGCGAACCAGAAATGATCGAAGCCGTACCAGAACCAGGGCAGTTGCTTGTAGTTCAGGAACACCATGAAGTCCGGCAGGATGGGATTGCCGTAGACGCCGCGCGAGCCGATCTGGCGCATCAGATACATGCCCATCGCATAGCCGCCAAGCGCGAAGAAGGCGCCGTGGCCGAGCGAAAGGATGCCGCAATAGCCCCAGACCAGGTCGAGCGCCAGCGCCAGCAGCGCGTAGCAGAGATATTTGCCAATCAGCGCCACGATGTAAGGCGGGATGTAGAAGGCGCTTTGCGGCGAGACCGCCAGGTCGAGCAGGGGCACGATGATGGCGGCGGCCAGCAGGACGAAGATGGCAATGCCGATGCGGCGATCGGCGGAAAGGAAGCGCTGCGCGATCATGCTTCCACCGCCCTGCCCTTCAGCGCGAACAGGCCGCGCGGGCGCTTCTGGATGAACAGGATGATCAGCACCAGAACGACGATCTTGCCGAGCACCGCGCCGGCATAGGGCTCGAGGAACTTGTTGACGATACCGAGCGAGAAGGCGCCGACCAGCGTCCCCCACAGATTGCCGACGCCGCCGAAGACCACCACCATGAAACTGTCGATGATGTAGCCGCGGCCGAGATTGGGCGAGACATTGTCGATCTGGCTGAGCGCCACGCCCGCGATCCCGGCGATGCCCGAGCCCAACGCAAAGGTCAGCGCGTCGACCCATGGCGTCCTGATGCCCATCGAGGCGGCCATGCGGCGGTTGGCGGTGACGGCGCGCATCTGCAGCCCCCAGGGCGTGCGCTTCATGACGTAGAGCAGCACACCGAACACGGCGAGCGCGAACGCCAGGATCCACAGCCGGTTCCAGGTGATGGCCAACTGGCCGACATCGAACGAACCCGACATCCAGGACGGATTGCCGACCTCCTGGTTGGTCGGCCCGAAGATGGTGCGCACCGCCTGCTGCAGGACCAGCGAGACGCCCCAGGTGGCCAGAAGCGTTTCCAGCGGGCGGCCATAGAGGAAGCGGATGATGCCGCGTTCGATTGCAAGGCCGACCAGCCCCGCGACAAGGAAGGCGAGCGGCAGCGCGATCACCAGCGACCAGTCGAACAGGCCCGGAAACGAGGTGCGGATGGCTTGCTGGACGACAAAGGTGGTGTAGGCGCCGAGCATCACCATCTCGCCATGGGCCATGTTGATGACGCCCATGACGCCGAAGGTGATGGCAAGCCCGATCGCTGCAAGCAGCAGCACCGATCCCAGCGAAATGCCGTACCAGATGTTCTGACCCGCATCCCACAAAGCCAGCTTGGAGTTGATTTTGCCGATCGCGGCGGCTGCCGCCTCCTTGACCGCGCCCTGGGCGTTCGCCTCAACTGAGGTGAGCAGCGAGAGCGCGTCGCGATCACCACGCGCGGCGACGACCGAGATCGTCGCGAGCTTATCGGCTTCGGGCTTGTCGGAAACCAGAACCGATGCCGCGCGCGCCTGCTCGAACAGGGCCTTGACGCCGGGATCGATTTCGGCGGCGATTGCGGCATCCAGCGGCCCGATGTTCGCCGCATCGGGCGTCTTGAACATCGTCATTGCCGCGGCAAGACGCACGCTTGCGTCCCTGGCGCGCAAGGTCAGCGTGCCCAGCGCGTCGCGGATGACACGACGCAGCCCGTTATTGACCTTGATCTTGGTGAGGTCGGCCTTGGCCGCTTCGGCGGCGTTCTCGCCGCTCAGCGGATCGAGCAGCTCGATGCTGTCGCCGCTCTCCTTGCCGACAAAAACCTGGGAATCGGCCTTGCGGATGTAGAGATTGCCGTCGGCCAGCGCCGAAAGCGGCCGCTCTACCGCCGGATCGCCGCTCGCGGCAAGCTCGCGCACGACGGCCTCGGTAGCCGAGAAGCCGGTTGCAGCTGCGAATTTGCCGATCGATGCGCGAAGGTCGGCCTCAGCCGCCTTCGACGGCGTTAGTCCAGCCATCGTCAGCAGCAACATCAGACCAATTGCGCGCAGCAGCAGCATTGTCGTCTTCAAGCAGCTTTCTCAAGCAATTCCAGGAAAAGTGTGAAGCGGTTTTCCGTCCGGAATTGCGCAAAACTAGGTTTCAGGGATCTTGCCCGGGCGGGTCAGGAACCTGCCCGGGCCGCGGTCTCGGATCGCGGGGCCACTCCGCGATCCGACAGACCTGTGATCACGGACCGGGATCAGTTGGTGCCCTTGCCGCCGCACTTTCCGGTAGCGACGTTGAAGTTGCCGCAGGACAGAGGCGCGCGCCAGTCCGAGATCAGGTCCTTGGAATCCGGCAGGTAGTCGGACCATTCGTCGCCCATGACGAGGCCGGGCGTTTGCGAGACGGTCTCGAACTGGCCGTCGGCCTGGATCTCGCCGATCAGCACCGGCTTGGTGATGTGGTGGTTGGGCATCATCGTCGAATAGCCGCCGGTCAGGTTCGGCACCGAAACGCCGACCATGGCGTCGATGACCTTGTCCGGATCGGTGGTGCCGGCCTTCTCGACCGCCTTCACCCACATGTTGAAGCCGATATAGTGGGCTTCCATCGGGTCGTTGGTGGTGCGCTTGTCGTTCTTGATGAACTTGTGCCAGTCGTCGATGAACTTCTTGTTCGCCGGCGTGTCGATGCTTTCGAAGTAGTTCCAGGCGGCGAGATGGCCGACCAGCGGCCCGGTGTCGAGACCGGCCAATTCTTCCTCGCCGACCGAGAAGGCCATGACCGGAATGTCCTCGGCCTTGACGCCCTGGTTGCCGAGCTCCTTGTAGAACGGCACGTTGGCGTCGCCGTTGACGGTCGACACCACGGCCGTCTTCTTGCCGGCCGAGCCGAATTTCTTAATCGCCGAGACCTCGGTCTGCCAGTCGGAGAAGCCGAACGGCGTGTAGTTGACCATGATGTCCTCGGCCGGCACGCCCTTCGATTTGAGATAGGCTTCGAGGATCTTGTTGGTGGTGCGCGGATAGACATAGTCGGTGCCTTCAAGCACCCAGCGCTTCACCGAGCCGCCGTCGGCGCTCATCAGGTAATCGACGGCCGGAATGGCCTGCTGGTTCGGCGCCGCACCGGTGTAAAAGACGTTGCGCTCGCTCTCCTCGCCCTCATACTGGACGGGATAGAACAGGATATTGTCGAGTTCCGAGAACACCGGTAGCACCGATTTGCGCGACACCGAGGTCCAGCAGCCGAACACGGCCGCGACCTTGTCCTTGGAAATCAGCTCGCGCGCCTTTTCGGCGAAGAGCGGCCAGTTGGACGCCGGATCGACCACCACGGCTTCCAGTTTCTTGCCGAGCAGGCCGCCCTTGGCGTTTTGCTCGTCGATCAGCATCAGCATGACGTCTTTCAGCGTCGTCTCCGAAATTGCCATGGTCCCCGACAGCGAATGGAGAATACCGACCTTGATCGTGTCTTCAGCCGCCTTGGCGGACGCTGAAGCCAGCAGACCAGCCGCGACGACGCCGGCGGACAGGATTTTTGTTATTTTCGCGAAGTTACCCCTCATATGACACGCTCCCAAGCTGGTTGTTTTACATCGCAATATTAGCGGTGCAAGCGACGTGCCAGATAGGAATGCGCTGAACTGGTTTTCGTGATAATGCAGTGATTACAGTCGGTTACATGAGAGCCGCGCAACTGTCGCCTCTACTGCAACGCGGCAGGATTGAGAAAAGTTTACGCACCTCTGCCTAGATTTTGCCCAAATTGTGAAAATGCCTATGATTTCACCACAAAGGCAAGGATAGCTTTGTCGGCCCTGTTGCGGGCTCATGGCGAAATGGGGCAAGGTCGCCGTGCAAACGAGCGACGTCATGGCCCTGCGAACAATCCTGGCTTTCCTGCTTCTCGTGTCCGCCGCCGGCGGCGCCCGCGCCGATTTTGCCGACGGCAAGCTGCCGGACGGCGTCTATCACTGCGAGGTCTACCTGCTCGGCCTGTTCCTCAACCTGGGCGACATCACCATCAAGGGCAGCCTCTATAGCGGCCCGGTGACCTTCGGCGCCGCGCCGCCGCCTTACAATTACCAGATGAATCCCAATGGCGAGATCACCTGGCTCGGTCCGCTCGGCGGCTACACCAGCGGCGGCAATTCGGTCTCGATGACCCAGGCGACCTTGGATGACCCGAGCGGTCCCTCGTTCGACATCATCATGAAACAGCAGGACGGCGCCTTCACAGCCTCGACCTGCACCAAAAGATAGCCCGCATAAAAAAGGCGCGGAACCCGTTTGGGTCCCGCGCCAGCAGGCAGTCGGGAGGTCAGATCGTTTTCGCCGACATCTGGGCGGCGATGTAGTCAGCCTGGCGGATCGCCAGCGTCACGATGGTCAGCGTCGGGTTCTCCGCCGCACCCGTGGTGAACTGGCTGCCGTCTGAGATGAACAGGTTCTTGATATCGTGCGACTGGCCGTGCTTGTTGACGACGCCGTCCTCCGGCTTTTCGCTCATCCGGTTGGTGCCGAGATTGTGGGTCGAAGGATAAGGCGGCGTCGGGAAGGTCCGCGTCGCGCCGACCGCGGCGTAGAGCGCCTGGCCTTGGCTGTAGGCATGGTTGCGCATGGCCTCGTCGTTCGGATGGTCATCGAAATGGACGTCGGCGATCGGCATGCCGTGCTCGTCCTTCTCGTCCTTGTGCAGCGTGATGCGGTTCTCTTCGCGCGGCATGTCCTCGCCGACGATCCACAGGCCTGCCATATGGTCGTAATGGTCGAGCGCCGTGGTGAAGGAGCGGCCCCAGCCGCCGGGGTTGAGAAAGGCCGCCATGAACGGCAGGCCGAGCGACAGCGTCTCCATCTCATAGCCGCCGACGAAGCCCCGCGACGGATCGTGGCGCGCCTCGTCGCGGATGATGCCGGCCATGGTGGTGCCGCGATACATATGCACCGGCTTGTCGAAGATGGCATAGACCGAGCCGGTGGTGTGGCGCATGTAGTTCTTGCCTACCTGTCCCGACGAGTTAGCGAGCCCGTGCGGGAATTTCGATGAGTCCGAGTTGAGCAGCAGGCGCGGACTCTCGATCGAATTGCCGGCGACGGCGACGATGCGGGCTTTCTGCTCCTGCAGCTTGCCGTCCTTGTCGGCATAGACGACGCCGGTCACCTTGCCTGAAGCGTCATGATTGATCTTGATTGCCATCGAGTTCGGCCGCACCTCCAGATGCCCGGTCGCCTCGCCCTTCGGGATCTCGGTGTAGAGCGTCGACCATTTGGCGCCCCATTTGCAGCCCTGGAAGCAGAAGCCGGTCTGCTGGCAGGAATTGCGGTCGTCGCGCTCCACCGAATTGATGGCCATGTTGCCGGTGTGGCATTCCTTGTAGCCGAGCTTGTCGGCGCCGGCCTTGAGCACCTTGAAATTGTTGTTGCCCGGCAGCCGCGGCCAATTGTTGGTGCCGGTGACACCCATCTTGGCTTCGGCCTTGGCGTAATAGGGTGCCATCTCGGCCAGCGTCACCGGCCAGTCGAGGAGGTTGGCGCCCTTGACCTTGCCGTAGGTCGTAGCCGCCTTGAACTCATGCTCCTGGAAGCGCAGCGAGGCGCCGGCCCAGTGCGTGGTCGAGCCGCCGACCGACTTGACGATCCAGGCCGGCAGGTTCGGAAAATCCTTGGCCACGCGCCAGTCGCCAGAAGTGGTGCGCTTATCCTTCCAGGCGAGCTGGGCGAACGACTCCCACTCGTCGTTGATGAAGTCCTCATATTCGTGGCGTGCGCCCGCCTCGAGGATGACGACGTCGATGCCTTTCTGGGCGAGCTCGTTTCCGAGCGTGCCGCCGCCCGCGCCCGAGCCGATGATGACGACCACGCCGTCATTGTTGAGATCAAATTGTGCTGCCATGGTTTCCTCCCATGAAATCTGTCGAAAAGCGGTTCGTGACAGAGCGGCTCAGAGCCACTCGATGTCGTTGAAGCCGCGCGCGATATAGCCGCCCTTGGAGTAGGACTCGCCTTCGTAACCGAAGATCGGCCACACCTCCTTCTGGTTATAGAGGCTGACCACAAGCCCGCCGCGCACCGCCTGGAAGAACGGCGTCTTCTCGATACCGGTGAGGAGCGCCACCCGCTGCTCTTCCCAGCCAAGCCCGCGATAGCCTCCCTTGCCAGCCTTCTTATCGAGCTCGGCGATGCCTTTCTCGATCAGCTCCTTGTGGGCAGGATCCTTGGCGGCCGTCTCGTCATGGCCCTTGACGGCAATGGCGTAATATTTGTCCGGCACCTGGTCGTGCGGGTAGATGTCGCGCGCCACCTGGATCAGCGTCGCCATCGTTTCGGGCTTCAGCGCCGAGGTTTCGAGACCCCAGGCGTGTTCGGGGCTGATGACGGCGCTGCCGGAGATGATGAGCAGCGCGCCCGCGCCGCCACGTTTCAGAAGCTCGCGCCTAGATAGTCCGGCCTTTCTCTCATAACCCGGTTTCTTCTCGTAGACTGTAACCATGATTTTCCTCCCTGCTTGCTGTTCGCACCCCTGAGAGTGCCGTTGCTGGCGCCGCGCCTCTCCGCGGCGTATCCTTATTGGAAGCGCCCTCCCCGCTGCAGGACCTCGATCTTGTAGCCGTCGGGATCCTCGATGAAGAAGAAGCGGGCGATCAGCGCCCCGTCGTGATTGAACTCGACAATCTTCTTCGGGTTGAGACCGAGCGCGCCGATCCGGTCGTGTTCGCTGTCGAGATCGGCGACCGAGACGGCGAGATGGCCGTAGCCGTCGCCAAGCGCGTAGGGCTCGGTACGTCCCTTGTTGACGGTCAGCTCCACCTCGAAGGGCGAACTGGCATTGCTGAGATAGACGAGCGTGAAGGTCTCGAAATCGAGCCGCTGGGCGACCTCGAGGCCGAAGGCCTTGTTGTAGAAGTCGACGGAGCGCGCTTCGTCGAGAACCCTGATCATGGAATGGATCGTCTTCGCCAAATCGGACTCCGTGAGCTCTCATGCTTTCGAAGCCGATTATGCGCGCCGGCGAAAAATGGTGGTGGCAGCCGATTACCACGCGTGGAGCAGGAAAACGGCTAGTGTCGCTCCAATTTTAAGGACGAAAGTCCGATTGCCGTCGGCGGCTATCGGATCGAAAATGACCAACGCAGGCAGTGTTCAAAAAGGCGCCAGCCAACCCAATCGGCGCCCAAGACAAACAACAACGGGAGGTACCGATGTGCAGAGTCTTCGCCGGGCAGGACCCGGAAGGCTACCGGCAGATCAACAGGTCGATCCGCATCGACGGCCATTCGACCAGCATCCAGCTCGAAGCGACATTCTGGGGTCTTCTTGACGAGATCGCCGACAGCCAGGGACTGACGACGCCGAAATTCATCTCGAAGCTCTATGACGAGGCGATCGAGATCAACGGCCAGATCCCGAACTTCGCTTCCATGCTGCGCACGACCTGCGCGCTCTATTTGCGCGGCCATCGGCCCAGCGCCGAAGACCAGGCCGCATTGAAGCAGGAAGCCGCCTAACTGCTCTCGACTGCGACTTCGAGCGCCAGCCGGGTCATGTCGGTGAAAAGCGCCTGGCGCTCCGAATCGTCGATCAGCTCGCCGGTGGCGACGTGGTCGACGACGGTCAGCAGCGACAGCGCTCGAGCGCCGAACTGTGCCGCAATCCGATAGAGGGCGCTGGTTTCCATATCGACGGCCAACGCCCCCAGCGCCATCGGCTCGTCAAACCGAGCGCGGCCATCGGGATGGTGGAAGACGTCGCTGCAGATCGTCAGTCCGGCGCTGCAGGCGATACCGAGATCGGCGGCGCATTGCAGCGCCCGCGCATGCAGCGCCGGGTCCGGCCCCGCCGGCTGGTAAAGCCCGAACACTTGCCCGCTGATTGCACTCTCGGCCCGCACCTCGCTGGAGATGACGACGCCGCGCAAAGGCACGTCTTCCGACAAGCCGCCGCATGTGCCGGTGCGGATCAGCGTTTTGACGCCGTAATACTCCATCAGCTCAAAGCCATAAATCAGGAAAGACGACGCCCCTATCCCGGTCGCCTGGATGCTGACCGGCTTGCCGCGGAACCGGCCGGTGAAGCCCAGCGCGCCCCTTCGGCGGTTCACGCAGCGCGGCGCCTCGAGAAACATCTCCGCCATCCATTGCGCGCGCTCGGGATCGCCCGGCAACAGCACCGTTTCGGCATAGTCCCCCCGGCCCGCCTCGATATGCGGCGTCACGCGCTACCACCCCTGATAGACCCATCCGGCGACCATCATGGCAGGACTGCCGCAATGCGCAAGCTCTGGCTTATTTAGAGCAATCCAAGGAAGCGCTGAACGCCCTAGGATTCCAGCACGTCCTTGACGATCGTCGCCAGTTGCTTGAGCGAGAACGGTTTCGGCAGGAAGCCGAAATGCGCCTCGGCCGGCAGGTTCTTCGCAAACGCGTCCTCGGCATAGCCCGAAACGAACACGAACTTGATGTCCGGCTGGCGTTTGCGCAGCTCGCCGAGCAATGTCGGCCCGTCCATCTCCGGCATCACCACGTCGGACACGACGATATCGACCTTGCCGCCGAGCGCCTCGAACACTTCAAGCGCCTCGACGCCGGACGACGCCTCGTGCACGGTATAGCCGCGCGAGGTCAGCGCCCTGACGCCGCCCATGCGCACGGCGTCTTCGTCCTCGACCAGAAGCACCGTGGCGGAGCCGGAAAGATCTTTTGCGGTATCGGCGGTCTTGGCCGGAGCAGTCGCCGCTGTCGACGGCGCCTCGCCAGGCTCGGCCTGCTTCTTCACCTCGGCGATGTGGCGCGGCAGGAAGATACGGAACACCGTGCCCTTGCCGACTTCGGAATCGCAGAAGATGAAGCCGCCGGTCTGCTTGATGATGCCGTAGACCATCGACAGGCCGAGGCCGGTGCCCTTGCCCACTTCTTTGGTTGTGAAGAAGGGCTCGAAGATCTTTTTCAGCACCTCGGGCTCAATGCCGCTGCCGGTGTCCTCGACGTCGACGAGCACATAGTCGGCCGGCGTCAATTCGCGGTAGGCGAAGGATTTGCACTCGTCGGCGGTGACGTTGCGGGTGCGCACGGTGAGATCGCCGCCGCTCGGCATGGCATCGCGCGCATTGACGGCGAGATTGACCACCACCTGCTCGAACTGGCCGATATCGACCTTGACCGGCCACAGGTCGCGGCCGTGGTCGATCTTCAGCTTGATGTCGTTGCCGACGAGGCGCGCGAGCAGCATCCTGAGATCGGCCAGAACATCGGTCAGGTTGAGCACTTCCGGCCGCAGCGTCTGCTTGCGCGAGAAGGCGAGCAATTGCCGCACGAGCGAGGCCGCCCGGTTGGCGTTCTGCTTGATGTTCATGATGTCGGGGAAGGACGGGTCCGACGGCCGGTGGTTGGTCAAGAGAAGGTCGGACGCCATGATGATGGCGGTCAGCACGTTGTTGAAGTCGTGCGCGATACCGCCGGCGAGCTGGCCGACCGCCTGCATCTTCTGGCTCTGCGCCATCTGGCCCTCGAGCGCCTTCTGCTCGGTGGTCTCGACCGCGTAGACGATCGCCGCCTCCTCGGCGCCTTCGCTGCCCGCGCTGTCGGCGACGGCATTAACGTAGAAGCGGATGTGGCGCTCCTCATTGCCGGGCAGGACGGAATCGATCGGCTCGATATTGGCCTGCCGCTGCCGGGCCTTCTCGAAGGCGGCGGCGAATGCCGGCCGGTCGCGCTCGTGGACTATGGTCTCGAACCGCACCCGCCGGTCGACGGCGTCGCGGTCGACCACGGACGAAAACAGCTGCAGGAACGGCGCGTTGGTGCGCAGGATGCGTCCGCTCGCATCGACGCCGGCAATGGCCATCGGCGTCGAGTTGAAGAAGCGGGTGAAGCGAACCTCGGAGGCCCGCAGCTCCGCGGAAGCGTCCTCGCCCTGGGTGCGGTTGAGCACGATCGTGCGGGTCGGGCCGTTCACGCCTTCGCGGCTTGCCGAAACCCGGTGCATGAAGCGCACCGGCAGCGCCTGGCCGCTCATCGTGGTGAGGTCGAGGTCGATGACGGCGTTGCGCGTGGTGCCGGGATCGGCCTTGACCGAGCGGACCAGCGCCATGCCGTCGCCGGCGATGATTTCCGGCAGCGTGATGGCGCCCGGCGTGAAGGAGGCGAGGTCGATGCCAAGCCACTCGGCGAGCGTGGCATTGATATAGGTGACGCGCCCCTCCTGATCGGCCGAGAAGAACCCGGCCGGCGCATGGTCGAGATGGTCGATGGCCTTTTGCAGGTCCAGGAAGAAACGTTCCTGCTCCGCCCGTTCCTGCGAGATGTCGGCTAGCTGCCAGGCCAGCATCGGCAATCTTTGCCCGGGCATGCTGAAGGCGCGGGCGCGGGCGCGGTACCAGCGCGCGCCGGGCTCGGCGCCGGGCTTGATCGATTGCGCCAACCGGAACTCGCCGTCGCCCGCCTGGCCGTCGCGCAGACCGGACGCCAGCCGGTAGATCGTCATCGAGGCTTCGGGAACATCCGACAACAGCCCTTCCACGGTCTTGAGATCGGCGGCCGAGGCAGCGCCCGTCATGTCTGCATAGGCGCGGTTGGCGTAGACGACGCGGCCCTTGGTGTCGGTGACCAGCAGGCCCTGCGACATGGAGTCGACGAAGGCCTTTGACAATTCGTCGCCGGTCGACCGCGGTGCGATCTGGACGAAGCCGATCGCGGTCGCGAACAGGAAACCGACGCCGATCATGGCGAGCACGCCGAGCATGCCGAGCAGGAAAGGATCGCCGAGGCGCTCGCGGAAAAGTCCGAAGACGATCGCGGCGCCGGTCAAGACGACGATGAAGACGATGAGCCTGGTGACGGCGCCCGGACGCGTGTTCTGGTCGACGATCGGTACCGGATAGAAATCGCCGCGCGCTTCCTTGGCCATGTTCCCCCTGCTCGTGATTCCCGTGTCCGACGGGCACGGACGGCCGGTTGAATCACATTCTCCTGTAGCGGAAAAGGCCTCGGCGGCAAATGTCCGATAAAATCAACGATTCATGTTTCAAACTGTTCACGATGGGTGATGTGAACTTGCGGTCGCTGGCCCCAACGGTCTAGTGTTCCCTGACTTCAAAGATGGCGATTGGGGTGCACCGATGCAGTGGCTGGATAATGTAGCGGGCCCGAGTTATGTCGCTGCAATCCTGTGGACGGTAGCGGCTCTCATCATGCTGGTTGTCGTCCTGCTCGCCATCAAGGTGGTCCGCAACCTGACGTTCGGCACCTTCGTCGCCGGCGGCAGGAACCGCAAGACGCGGCTTGCGGTGATGGATGCCACCGCTGTCGACAGCCATCGCCGGCTTGTCCTGGTGCGCCGCGACGACATCGAGCATCTGATCCTGATCGGCGGGCCGACCGATGTCGTGGTCGAGCGCGACATCAGGCTGGCGGCGCTGCGCCGCCCGGCATTGACGGGCGACACCGGTCAGCAGCAGACAGGAGTTGCGCAACGCCCGCGCGCGCCGCAACCGGCACCCGCACCCGCCCTCGCCAGGCCGACGCCGCCGCCTGCCGCCCAGCCGGCTGCCGTCGCACGTCCGCGCGCGCCGGCGCCCGCACCCGCGCCCAAGCCGGCGGCGCCAAGCCAGCCGACGGCGAAGGTTATGCCGCTGCCGGGCTACGGAACGACGAACGGCAGCACCCGATATGCGCCGCCGCCCCCGAACGATTCCATCGACGACACGCTGATGCACGAGCTCGAGACCTCTCTCGACGAGACGCATTCCCAGCCGGCACCCAGCAAGCCCGCGGCCAAGCCTTCGCTCGATGACGAGATGACCAAGCTGCTTGGCGAGTTGGGCAGCCACAAGCGCTGACCGGCCACCGGCGCAAGCGAGCCTTTCGCGCCTTTGTCGGCAAAGACAATGGGAGCGCTGAAAACAAAAATGGCCGGAATTCCGGCCATTTTTGATCTTCCTGCCTGTTGGATCGCGTCAGTCGTCGCGATAGACCTTCTCGCGGCGTTCATGACGCTCCTGCGCCTCGATCGACAACGTCGCGATCGGACGCGCATCAAGCCGCTTCAGCGCGATCGGCTCCCCGGTCTCCTCGCAATAGCCGTAGGTGCCTTCGTCGATGCGCTGGAGCGCGGAGTCGATTTTCGAGATGAGCTTGCGTTGGCGATCGCGGGCGCGTAATTCGATGGCACGGTCTGTTTCGGAGGAGGCGCGATCGGCTAGGTCGGGATGATTGGCGTTTTCCTGCTGCAGGATTTCTAGGGTTTCGCGCGCTTCGCGCAGAATGTCGTTCTTCCAGGTGATAAGCTTTTGACGGAAGTACGATTTTTGCCGTTCGTTCATGAACGGCTCGTCTTCGGAGGGTACGTAATTGGCGGTAACGATATCGTTCATTCGACTCACCCAACAACCCCAAAATTTGGCGCCTATATATTCGGGGAAAAGAGCCTGCACAAGCGCTATCGGCGACAGTTTCACGCAATTGTTAGTCTTGCATCGGCAACTCCGGCGACGACGTTGTTCAACGGCAGAAAACGAATTCGCACATGATTCGTTGCAGTTGCCGGCCGACCATTGTGCATGACATCGTTCTGGTGACTAATCGCGCTCTGTCACGAAGGCAGCGTCATGGGGGTCCGGTTGAGCAGACTTTATCTGTTGCGGCATGCCAAAGCCGGCTGGGCGCTGCCCGGCATGCGCGATTTCGACCGCCCGCTCGACGAATGGGGCATGGCCGATGCCGAAGCGATCGGAGAGGCCATGCGGGCCCGCAACTATGTGCCGGACGTCACCCTTTGCTCCAGCGCCAAGCGGGCCAGGCAAACGCTGGAAGGCCTGGCGGGGCGCACCGACACCGGCCGGGTGCTGTTCTTCGACACGCTCTACAGCGAGGATGCGGCCGGCTATCTGGAGATCATCCGCAAAAATCGGGACGCCGGCCAGCTTCTGGTGATCGGCCACAACCCCATGACCGAAGATCTGGCCGTGGCAGTGTCCGGAGATGGCGAGCAGGCGGCGCGCGGCATGATGAATCATGGTTTTCCGACCTCCGGCCTTGCCGTGGTGCGCTTTCCCGGCAACCTTGCCGAAGCGGCCCAGGGCAACGGCTATCTCGAAGCCTTTCTCACGCCGGCCGACCTCTGAGGCCATTTCAAACGCGCGGTCCAGGGCCTATATCGGGCGCTGACGCGCAACCAGAGGCCTGATTTGGCATCATCGCTGACCAGTTTTACCGACGAGGCGAGGATTGCGCTCGACACGTTGTCGGGCCGCGCCGCCGGGCTCTTCTCTCCGTCAATGCGCCTTGGCGTCACCGGCCTGTCGCGCGCCGGCAAGACGGTGTTCATCTCCGCCCTCGTCCACAATCTCATCCATGGCGGTCGCCTGCCGCTGTTCGAGGCGCAGAAATCCGGCCGCATCGCCCGCGCCTTCCTCGAGGAGCAGCCGGACGATGCCGTTCCGCGGTTCCAATATGAGGATCATGTCGCGGCTTTGGTGAACGAGCGCGTCTGGCCGGACTCGACCCGCGCTATCTCCGAGCTCCGGCTCACCATCGAATATGAGTCGGCTTCCGGCTGGAATCGTCTGTTTTCCGCCGGAAAACTGTCGGTCGACATCGTCGATTATCCCGGCGAATGGCTGCTCGACCTGCCGCTGCTCGGCAAATCCTTCGCCGATTTTTCGCGCGAGGCGGTCGAGTTGGCCGCCCTGCCCGTCCGCTGCGACCTATCGCGGGCCTGGCGTGAGTTGGCCTCCACCATCGATCCCGATGCCGAAGCCGACGAGATGACCGCCCGGCGATTGGCCGAAGGCTTTGCCGCCTATCTCAAGGCGTGCAAGCTCGACGACCGCGCGCTGTCGACGCTGCCGCCAGGCCGTTTCCTGATGCCGGGCGATCTCGAAGGCTCGCCGGCGCTCACCTTCGCGCCGCTGATGACGCTGTCGCAAGGCCGGCCGCGCTCCGGATCCCTGCGGGCGATGATGGAGCGCCGCTACGAGGCCTATAAGAGGCATGTCGTCAAACCGTTCTTTCGCGAGCACATCGCCCGCCTCGACCGGCAGATCGTGCTGATCGACACCATGCAGGCGCTCAATGCCGGCCCGGCCGCGATGGCCGATCTGGAGCGCGCGGTGACCGAGATCCTGTCCTGCTTCCGGCCCGGACGGGGCAATTTCCTGACCGACTTCTTCTCGCGCCGCATCGACCGCATCCTCGTGGCCGCGACCAAGGCGGACCATTTGCACCACGAAAGCCATGACCGGCTGCAGGCGATCGTGCGCCGGCTGACCGACCGGGCCGTCGCGCGGGCGAATTTCAGCGGTGCCGCCGTCGATGTCGTCGCCATGGCGGCGGTTCGCTCGACCCGCGAAGGCACGGTGAAGCGGGGGCGAGAGACACTCCCCGTCATCATCGGCACGCCGCTGAAAAGCGAGACGATCAACGGCGAGACATTCGACGGAAAGGCCGAAACCGCCATTTTCCCGGGCGATTTGCCGGAAAAGGTGGATGCCGTCTTCGACGTTTCCGGATCGCAGGTGGACAGCGCCGAACCGGCGATCCGCTTCGTGCGTTTCCGCCCGCCGAAACTTGAACGCACCGCCGAAGGCGTCACGCTGTCCTTGCCGCATATCCGGCTCGACCGCGCGCTGCAGTTCCTGATCGGAGATCATCTGGCATGACCGCGCCCCGCAACCCGGCGGCCTTCCGCATCGAGCCTGAGACCGAGGCGCCGCCGCAACCACAGCGAAACAGCGCCGCCGAGGAGCCGCCGGCGCGCAGACCACGTGCCGCGAGGGCCGATGTAGCGGTCGTGATCCCCTCAGAAGTCGACGTCTTCGACGAGCCGGATATCGAGGCCGCGGTCCCGCCGCCGGCGACAGCGCCGAGAAAGCGCTCGCTATTGTCCCGGCTGTTCTTCGGCGCTCTCGGCGTGCTCGTCTCGCTGGCGGTCGGCCTGTGGGCCGACCAGCTGATCCGCGACCTGTTCGCACGAGCCGAATGGCTCGGCTGGCTGGCGGCCGGCATGGCGGCGATCGCGCTGCTCTCGCTGCTCGTCATCCTGATCCGCGAATTCCTCGCCATCGCCCGCCTTGCCGAAGTCGAAAAGATGCAGAAACGGGCCCTGGATGCCGTGGCGCGCGACGACCCCAAGGCAGCGCGCGCCTTGGTCGACGAGCTCTCAGCTTTTGTCGCCGCCAAACCCGAGACCGCCGCCGGCCGCCGTTCGCTGGCCGAATTGCGCGGCGAGATCATCGATGGCGCCAATCTGGTGCGGCTGGCCGAGACCGAGATCCTGTCGCCTCTCGATGACCGCGCCAAAGTCATGATTCTGGAGGCGGCGAAACGCGTGTCCCTCATAACGGCGGTCAGCCCGCGCGCGCTGGTCGACATCGCCTATGTCGTGTTCGAGGCCGGGCGGCTGATCCGGCGCCTGTCCGAGCTCTATGGCGGCCGCCCAGGCACGCTCGGCTTCTTCCGGCTGGCGCGCGGCGTGCTCGCGCATCTGGCGGTGACCGGCTCGATCGCGGTTGGCGACAGTTTCGTGCAGCAGATCGTCGGCCATGGGCTTGCCGCAAAACTCTCGGCAAAACTCGGCGAAGGCGTCGTCAACGGCATGATGACGGCGCGCATCGGCATCGCCGCGATGGAAACCGCCCGCCCCTTGCCGTTCATCGCCGTGAAGCGCCCGGGCCTCGGTGATTTCCTCTCGGCGCTGACGTCGTTCGCGGCACGAAAGAACAGCCAGGACGATCGATAAGGTAAACGCGCGACCCGCCGCGGGTGACGAAGCATTAACCAATCTTCTGCATGGTCGGTCCGGTCCCAAGAATAGACTCTTTCGTGCCGGGTGTCGTCGATGAGAAGCGTGATCCTGTCCTGCGTCCTGCCTGCCGCCATTGCGATTGCCGCGCCGCTCGGCCTCGTCGAAAAGGCCCTTGGCGCAGAGCCGGACAAGCAGTTTTTCCGCTCCGTCGAAGGCAGATGGGTCGGCCCTGGCGAGATCATCGCCGGCAAATACAAAGGCACCAAATTCACCTGCGATTTCAATGGCTCGACGCCCGCCAGCAAGCTCGGCATGACACTTGACGGCGGCTGCAGGGTCGGCGTGTTCACGCAAAAGATGTCGGCCAGCGTCGAGCGCAAGGGCCGCGATGGTTACAGGGGCACCTTCATGGGCGGCTCGACCGAAAGCGGCATGGATATTGTCGGCGGCAATGTCGTCGACGCTCAGAAGGTCGTTTTCACCATCAACCGCAAGCAGTTGAACGGCGTCATGCAGGCGCGTGTCCCCGACGGCAATTCGATGACCGTGACGGTGGCCGTGCGCGTCGACAATCAGCTGGTCCCGGTGATCGGCATGAGCCTGAAGCGGGTCGATTCGGTCGAAGTCGGCGCCATCGCCAAGAACTGATCCGGCGCGTTCCGGCAGTCCGCGTCCGCCACCCGCTACAAGACGGTTCAGGTCAAAGTCGGGAAGTGGCAGGCCACTTTGCGACCCGGACGATATTCTTTCAGTTCCGGCCGCTCGGAACGGCACCGGTCCGCCGCGATCGGGCATCGCGGATGGAAGCGGCATCCGGACGGAGGCTTTAGCGGGCTCGGCACGTCGCCGGTGAGGATGATGCGCTTGCGCGCGCCCGCAGGCGTCGTCTCGACGATGGGAACCGCCGAGATCAACGCCTGGCTGTAGGGATGGGCGGGTTTCGCAAAGACCTCTTCCGCCGGGCCCTCCTCGACGATCGAGCCCAGATACATGACCGCGATGCGGGTCGAGACCTGGCGCACCACGGAGAGATCGTGGGCGATGAAGATATAGGTGAGCTTCAGCTTCTCCTGCAGATCGGCGAGCAGATTGACGATCTGGGCCTGCACCGACACGTCGAGCGCGGAGACCGGCTCGTCCAGCACGACAAGGTCGGGGTTCAACGCGATCGCCCGCGCGATGCCGACGCGCTGGCGCTGCCCGCCGGAGAACTCGTGCGGATAGCGCATCATATGGTCCGGCAACAGCCCGACCAGCTCGAACAGCTCCGCCACCCGCGCGGTGATCTCACGCGCCGAAACCTTGCCATGGATACGCAGCGGCTCGGCGACGAGATCGCCGACGCGCCGGCGCGGATTGAGCGAAGCCGAGGGATCCTGGAAGACCATTTGCAAGCGCCGCCGCAGCGGCCTGAGCTCGGACAGCGATTTCGAGGTGATGTCGTCGCCTTCGAACAGAAGCTTGCCGTCGGTGATGTCGTAGAGCCGAACCAGGCAGCGCGCCAGCGTGGACTTGCCGCATCCGGATTCGCCGACAAGGCCGACAGTCTCGCCGCGCCGCACGCTCAGCGAGACGTTGTCCACCGCATGGACCGTCCGCCTGCCTTCGGCGGAAAAGCGAGTGCCGATCCAAAAGCGTTTTGTCAGCGAACGCGTCTCGATGATCGGCCGATCTGCATCTGTCATCGCTTCGCTCATGCCTGCGCCACCCGAAAGCACGCGGCGGCATGCGCGCTCGCGCCGAGATCCGGCTTGCCGGCCTCGCAGGGCTCGTAGCGGACCGGACAGCGCGGGCCGAAGGCGCAGCCTTCCGGCAGCCGCAGCAAGGAAGGCGGCGAGCCGGGGATCGCCGGCAGGCGGCGCGGTTTGTCGCCGGTCAGCGGCGGGATCGAGCCGAGCAGCGCGCGCGTATAAGGATGTCGCGGATCGGAAAACAGCTCAGTGCGGGTGCCACGCTCGACAACGCGGCCGGCATACATGACCATCACCCGGTCGGCGAGCTCGGAGACCACGCCCATGTCATGCGTGATGAAGACCACCGCCGACTTGTGCTTCGCCCGCAATCTGCGCACGAGGTCGAGAATGCCGGCCTGCACGGTGACGTCGAGCGCGGTGGTCGGCTCGTCGGCCACCAGCAGCGCCGGATCGCAGGACAAGGCCATCGCGATCACCGCGCGCTGCCGCATGCCGCCGGAAAGCTGGTGCGGATAGCGCGACATCGCCTCGTGCGGGTTGGGGAAATTCACCTCCGCCAACAGCTCTTCGACGCGCTCCATCGCCTTGGACTTGCTGACACCACGATGCGCCCGGATCTGCTCGGCGATCTGCCAGCCGATCGTGTAGACCGGCGTGAGCGCCGTCATCGGGTCCTGGAAGATCATCGCGATCTCGTTGCCGCGCAGGCGCCTCAGCTCGCGCGGCGGCAGTCCCACCAGTTCGCGACCCTTGTAGCGGATCGAACCTTCGATGGTGGCGTTCGGGTCGGTAATGAGCCCCATCACGGCGAGCAGCGACACCGTCTTGCCGGAGCCGGATTCGCCGACGACGCCGAGGATCTCGCTTTCCTCGAGATCGAAGGAAATGCCGTCGATGGCCCGTACCGGCCCGTCATGGGTGCGGAAGGACACTTTGAGATCGCGCACCGACAATATCATGATGCCCTCAGGCGCGGATCGAGAAGGATGTAGACGAAATCGACGACCGCGTTGGCGATCACCACGAACATGGACGCATACATGACCGTCGCCATGATCATCGGCAGATCGAGATTCTGCAGCGCGTCATAGGTGAGCTTGCCGATGCCATGCAGGCCGAACACGACTTCGGTCAGCAAGGCCGAGCCGCCCACCAGCGCGCCGAAGTCGAGGCCGAACAGGGTGACGAAGGCGATGAGCGAGGTGCGCAGCGCATGGCGAAACAGGATGCGGGTCTCCGACAGGCCCTTGGCCCGGGCGGTGCGGATATAATCTTCCTGCATGGATTCGATGATGGCCGCGCGCAGCACGCGCCCGTAAATGCCGATATAGAGGATGGCCAGCGTGATCCATGGGATGACCAGCGTCAGGAACCAGCCCTTGGGATCGTCGGAAAAATTCTTATAGCCAAGCGGCGGCACCCAGGAGAATGCCCAGCTGTCGTGATAGCGGCTCTGGGTCATCAGGTTCATCACCTCGCCCAGCCAGTAGACCGGCATGGAAATGCCGAGCAGGCCCAGCGCCATCAAAAGCTTGTCCAGCCAGCTGTCTCGGGTGGCCGCGGCGACGATGCCGATGATGATGGAGACGACCACCCACAGGACCGCGGCGCCGAACACCAGCGAAAGCGTGACGGGGATGGAATCCATGACGGCAGGCACGACCTTCCAGCCGCGGTTGACGAAGGAGGTCAGGTCGCCGGTGACGAAGATCTTCTCCATCATGCGCGTGTATTGCACGTAGAGCGGCTGGTCGAAGCCGAAGCTGTGGCGAACCGCGGCCAGCACTTCCGGCGAAGCGTTGCGGCCGGCGATGCGCGCGGCGGGATCGGCGCCGGGCGTGGCGAAGAAGATCAGGAAGACGATGACCGAGATGCCGAACATCACGAACAGCATCTGACCGAAACGGCGAAGGATCGCATAAAACATCAGTCGCGCCCCAGCCGGACCTTGGAGCGCGGGTCGAGCGCATCGCGCAGGCCGTCGCCGAAGACGTTGAGCGCCATGACGGAAACGGCGATCGCCAGACCGGGCACCAGCGCCACCAGTGGCCTTGTGTAGAGCAGCGCCTGCCCGTCCTGGATGATGGTGCCCCAGCTCGCGGCCGGCGGCTGCACGCCGATCGACAGGAACGACAGCGCCGATTCCGTCAGCATGTTCAGCGCCATCATCAGCGGCACGAACACGATGAGGGTGGTGGTGATGTTGGGCAGGATGTCGCGCCATAGGATGCGCCAGCCCGGCACGCCCAGATTGATCGCGGCGAACACGAACTCGCTGTGGCGCAGCGCCAGGACCTGGCCGCGTATCGGCCGCGCCACATAGGGTATATAGACGATGCCTATGATGATGATGGGCAGCCATAGACTGCCAGATTGGATCTCGATCGGTCCGATCGCGATGCCTTGCGCGATGGTGACGATGGAAAGCGAGATCGCCAGCAGATAGATCGGAAACGCCCAGAGCACGTCGAGCAAGCGCGACAGCACCGTGTCGGTGATGCCGCCGAAATAGCCCGCGATCAGTCCTGCCATCGTGCCGACGATCAGCGTGAAGATGGTGGCTGCACCGGAGATCAAAAGCGAGTTCAGGCCGCCATAGAGCAACCTTGCCATGACGTCGCGCCCCTGGCTGTCGGCGCCTAGGAAATAATTGCCGAGCCGCCAGGTCGGACCGATCGGCGTGTAGCCAAGCCCCAGTCCCTCGGTCGACTGTTCCATCACCGGAACGTCGGCGCCGTCGATCTGGATGACGGCGTCGAGCGTCGAGGCGAACGGGTCCGTGCCCGCCCATTTTGCATAAAGCGGCGCGCTGAAACAGGCGAGAACGATGATGAGGAACACAGCCAGGGACGCCATGGCGGCCCTGTCCGTTGCCAGCCTCGCAAACGCGACGGCCCAAGGCCCTCGCGTCTTGCGCGGCATGGCGGCGACTTGGCTGGACACGATATGTGATTCCGCGATTCGTTACTGGACCCAGGCCCCTTACTGCACCCAGGACTGGGTGATAATCCAGTTGAACTGCGGGTTGAACTTGAAATTGCCGATGCGCTTGCTGACGAAATCAAGCCGCTTCGGCGTGAACAGCCCGACCGCCGGCGCCTTGTCGGTGACCTGCTTGTCGATCGCCGCCCACAATTTGTCGGCCGCCTTCTGATCGGTCACGCCGAGGTCCAGCGCCTTCTGCATCTGGGCGTCGATATCCTTGTCGCAGAAGCCGGAAATGTTGATCGAGGCGTCCGAACCTTCGCGATAGGAAGCGCAGCTGAACAGGATGTTCAGGAAGTCCGACGCCGCCGGATAGTCCTTGTACCATTGGGTGACGGACATCTGCACTTTGTTGTTGGTGTTCTGGATATAGGTGAACTGCAGGTTGGACGAGATCGGCTTGACGTCGGCGACGTAGCCGATGTTGGTCAGCACGCTCTGCAGATAGACCCCGATCGACCGCGAGATGGCGGTGTCCTCGACAATGATGGTCACCTTCTGGCCCTTGGTGCCCGATTGCTCGACGAGTTGCTTGGCCTTCTCGACATCAGGAGCCGACCATTTGGCGCCAGGGTTCTTGGTGAAGGGGCAATAGTCCTCATGTCCGGGGAAATCCGGCGGCAGGACCTGGCAGACCGGCGAAGCCAGCACCTTGCCGCCGAACAGTTTGACCAGCGTGTTGCGATCGACCGCATAAGCGACGGCCTGGCGGGCCTTTTCATTGTCGAATGGCGCCATGCGGGTGTTAAGCGGTGCGTACCACCAGGCCGAAAGCGGCGAGATGTGCAGCTGGTCCATGGACTTGCTGCCGAGCTCGCCGAGGCGGTCGCTGGGCAGCGCGTCGAACATCCAGTCGGCTTCGCCATTCTGGATCGCCGTCACGGCCGCCTCTTCCGACAGGCCGAAATCATACTGCACGACGTCCGGATAGCCGTCCGGCTGGGCTTCCTCGCTCCACTGCTTGAAATTGGGGTTGCGGGAAACCGTCATGCCCTTGTTCGGATCGAAGGCCGAGATCATGTACGGGCCGGTGCTGGGGATCGGCTTGGAGCCCATATCCTCCGCCGGCGTGTCCGCGGGCAGGATCACAGCATGCGGCAAGGCGAGCTTGTAGAGGATCTCGGCGTCCGGCTTGGTGAGATTGAGGGTGATCGTGCCGGCCGCCTCGTCGGCGACGACGCCGCCTTCCAGCGTGCAGCTCTTGGTGTCGGCCAGGCATTTGTCGGCGCCGACGATGCCGGCATAGAAGGTGCCCGACGTCGGCCCGGAAATCTTGAAGATGCGCTGGAAGGAGGCGACGACGTCCTTCACGCCAAGATCCTGGCCGTTGGAGAACTTGATGCCCTTGCGCAGCTTGAAGGTGAAGGTCTTGCCGTCATTGCTGACCGTGGGCAGCGCCTCGGCCAGGTCGGGAACGATGGAAAAGCCGTCGACGCCCTCGGCTTTGCGGAAGGCGACTAGGCCGTCATAGATCGGCTGGTACATCTGCCAGCCCTGGTCCGTGTAGTTGATGTGCGGATCGAGCGTTCCGGCCGCCGATCGGGCGAGAAGGCGAATGGTGCCGCCGCGGTGCTCCTTGAGATATTCGGCCTGTGCCGGAGCGAGCCACGAGCCGGCCAGCAATGCGGCGGCCGACGCCGCCAAAAGCAGTTTCTTCATGTCGTCATTCCCCTTTTCTGTTGTCGTTGTCGTCCAGGAAGTCTCCCACCACACGCATGCAGAGTTCCTGCTCCTCGACATGCGGCATGTGGCTGGAATGCTCGAATATCTGCCAGCGCGATCCCTTGATGCCGTCCTTGAAGGGCTGCACGGTCGCGGGTGTGGCTTCGTCGTGCCGGCCGGAGATGAGGAGTGTCGGAACCTCGATGGCCGGCAGGCGGTCGATGACGCTCCAGCTCTTCAGCGTGCCGATAACGTGGAATTCGTTCGGGCCGTTCATCACATTGTAGACGGTCGGATTGCGCACGATCTGGGCGAAGGTTTCCGTCACCTCGGGCGGGAACGGCACGACCCGGCAGACATGCCGTTCGTAGAACCGCATCGTCGCTTCCTGGTAGGCCGGATCGTCCGTCGTGCCGGCCTGCTCGTGCTTCGTCAGCGTCTCCTGCACGTCCCTGGGCAGGTCGGCGCGCAGCCGGTTGGCCTCCTCGACCCAAAGCTTCATGGATGCCGGCGAGTTGGCGATGGTCAGCGACTTCAGGCCCTTCGGCCTGGTCACGCCATATTCGGCGCCCAGCATGCCGCCCCAGCTTTGACCCAGCACATGGAAGCCGCCACGGATGCCGAGATGGTCGACGAGGTTTTCCAGCTCGTCGATGAAGAGTTGGGGCGTCCAGAAGTCGGCGCCCTTTTCCGGCAGCAAGGTGGAATTGCCGCAGCCCAACTGATCGTAGTGGATGACGGCGCGGCCGCCTCGGGCAAGAAGCTTATAGGCATTGACGTAATTATGGGCAGCACCCGGCCCGCCATGCAGGATCACGACTGGGGCCTTGCCGGCATCGAGCGCGCCGCTGACCCGGTACCAGGTTTCATAGGCGCCGAACCCGGCTCGCCCTTCCTTGCTGACGATCTCGGACGGCATCCCGGCTCCCTGCGTGGTTGAAGACATCTCGCTGTCGCCTAGTTCGCTACCCGGCCGGACTGCACCCACTCTTCCAGCATCTGCACGCCGAAGGCCGTGGCGCCTTCCCGGCCCAACGGCCGATCCTTGTCGGCCATTTCCTTGCCGGCTATGTCGAGATGCACCCAAGGGCGGTCTTCGGTGAAATTGCGCAGGAAGGCCGCGGCATAGGGCGCGTCGCCATCTTCCATGTCCTTGGCGTGGTGACGGATGTCGGCGAAGGGCGATTGCAGCCCCTCGTCATAGGCCCGGTCGAGCGGCAGTTGCCAGAACCGCTCGCCGACCTTTTCCCCCGCCGCGATCATGCGCGAGGCGATGGTGTCGTCGGTACTGAAAAGTCCGGCGAAGACCGAGCCGAGGCCCCGCATCACCGAATAGGTCAGCGTCGCCAGATCGACGATCACCGAGGGATTGAAGCGCGAAGCGGTATAATAGAGGCAGTCGGCCAGGATCAGCCGGCCTTCCGCATCCGTGTCGAACACTTCCACGGTCTGGCCCGACGCCGTCGTGATGATGTCGCGCGGCTTGAGCGCGGTGCCGGACGGCATGTTCTCGGCAATGCCGAGCACGCCGACGGCATGCACCGGGCTGCCTTGCCGGGCGAGCGCGATCAGCAGGCCGACCACGGCGGCGGCACCGCCCATGTCGGCCTTCATGTCGAACATCTGCTCGCCGCGCTTTATGCATAGACCACCAGAATCGAAGCAGACGCCCTTGCCGACGAAGGCCAGCGGCTGCGCGGGAGCGCCCTTGCCGCGATAGCGCAGGACGCAGACGCGCGGCGGTCGCGCCGAGCCGGAGCCGACGGCCAGGATTGCGTTCATGCCGAGTTCCTTCAGCCGTGCCGCATCGAGGATCTCGACATCGATGCCGGCCTCGCGCAGCGGCTCCAGGTGGTCGTGGAAATTGTCTGGGTGGAGATGGTTCGGCGGCAGGTTGACCAGCGTACGCGCATATTCGACGCCGTCCGCGATGGCATTGACCCGTGTCAGCGCCGCCTTCAGCTCCGGACCGGCCGCGCCGATCAATTGCACCCGCAAAGTGCGGTCGGCGCCTGCTCCCTGACGCCGGTTGCGCATGTCGAAACGATAGCGCCGCAGCCGCATGCCGAGCGCGACCCGCGCCAGTATTTCCGCTGCGGGCAGGTCGACACCTGCGAGCGGGTCCAGCATCAGGGTGGCCGCGCATTCGCCCTTGCCTTCCAGATGCGCTGCAAGCAGACCGCCGGCGCGCGCCAGCGAAAGCGGGGTTACGGCCTCGGCCTTGCCCAAGGCCAGCACCACCACGCGGCGGGTCGACATCGCCTTCGGCGCGATGACATCGACGCAAGCGCCGGACTCCTCAAGCGCGGCCGGCTCGGAACACGCTCGGGACAAGATCCCGTCCATTTCAGCATCGAGCGCCGCTGCCCGGAGCCCAAAACCGTTTTGAGCGGTTTGCAGGATCACGACGACCGAGGTTTCCGCGGAAATCTCCTCCGCCGCTTCAAAGACCGGCGCCGGCGACTGAGGCATAGAAGCTCATTCTCCCATTCTGGGGCGCCCCGCCGAGGCTCAGCTGGCGTCATACGCAAAGCTTCGCCGGTCCCCGGCGGAAGCCGGTCATACCGGTTTCCGCCGCTGGTGGAATGGCATCGGAGTGCCCAAACAATCGTTTTCGGATGGCGACTTGGTCGCTCTTGCCTTTTGGGTATCCCCGAACCGGCCAAGCGATCAAACGCCAATTTTGCCCAAGTCGATTGACAAAAACTCAACTGACATTTCATGATCGGCCAATGGCCCTGCCCTCACTCAATGGCATGCGCGCTTTCGAGGCCGCCGCGCGTCTCGGCAGCATCAAGGATGCAGCGGAAGAGTTGCATTTGACGCCCTCGGCCGTCAGCCGCCACATCCGCGCGCTCGAGAAGAACCTTGGCCAGGAGCTGTTCGAACGCGGCTTTCGCCAGATCACACCGACCATCAGGGGCTCATATTATGCGCGCGGCCTCTCCGAAGCATTCGAGGCTATCTGGCGCGCCACCGACGATGTCAGCTTCGTCCATGGTCACGGCAGGACCCAGCGGGTCAGGGTTCTCTGCGTGCCGGCGGTTTTGAACCTTTGGCTGGCGGACCGGCTGCCGAATTTCCGCAAGCTGCATCCGTCCGTGAACCTGGAGATCTCGACGTCGGGCAAGCGCGCCAACTTCGATTTGGCCATTGTCGACGAGTTCGTCTACAAGGCCGGCCCGGCCCTGACGCTGCTGATCCCGCTCGTTCTGACGCCGGTCTGCGCGCCGTCGCTGCTTGAGGGACCGGTGCCGCTCAGAACGCCCGCCGATCTGGTCAATCATCACCTCATCCACGAATGCGAGAGCATGCGCTGGCGGCGCTGGCTGGAACAGGAAGGCGTTCTGGACGCCACGCCGAAATCCAGCACGACGCTCGATGACTGCACCTTGATCATGCGCGAGGTGATAAACGGCGCGGGGATCGCTTTGGCCGACACCATGATGGCCCAAGACCTTTTGCAGCAAGGCAAGCTTGTCGCCCCGTTCAGCGCCCGCCACACCTATCCCGCCGGAATCTACCTGCACCAGCGCCGCAGCATCGGAAACAAGCCAGGCACCGGCCTGTTCCAGGATTGGCTGCTCGCCGAGATCGCCGACCATAAGCGCACGATGGGTATCGCATAGCGCGTCTCCTCCGAAGCGCCGCGCAAGAAAAAGGCGGCGACCGACCGGCCACCGCCTTCGCATTGTCGACGGCTGGGCTCAACCCTTGATGGTGGCGGTCAGCTCGTCATAGGCCTTGCAGGCTTCGTCGAGCGTCGTGGCGCCCTGATACTTCGTCGTCACAGCCTGCACCTTGGCGGTCAAATCAGCCGCCTTGCTCGGATCCTTGGTGATGGCTTCCTGGAGCGCGGCAGCCATGTCCTGCGCCTTCTTGGCGGCGATTTCCTGCGTGCATTCCGGCCCCTTGGAGCAAGCCGAACCGGCCAACGCCGCAACACCCACGGCAACGAGCAAAAACTTCTTCATGTCAATCATCTCCTCAAAAAAGGCAGCCGCCCATCGCCGCTGCCTCCACTGGCCGAAGCCGAACGTGCCATAACCTCCGATTGTGGCGTGAAGCAACGACCGGACCGCATAAACTTGTGTAATCAGGCTGCAACGTCGCGGCGTCCGTATTGAGGCCGCCCGATGCATGTCGCCCAAAGCGCGCAGCGGTTTTGGGTCGACGACAGGCATAAAGCAACAAGCTAAAGCGCGTCGTACGAGGCCATTCAGACGCGACGGCTTTAGAGCAATCCCAGGAAATGTGCGAAACGGTTTTCAGCCCCGAAAACAAAGATAGTGCGTCTCACCGTTTTCGTGAAACGATGAGACGCTCCATGTCAGCTGGAGCAAAGTTCACCCGCGAGGCTGTAGCAGCGCCAGCACGACGGTCAATGCGGCAAGGACGGCGGTAAGGGTCAAAGGTCCCGTGGCGCCATGGGTATCCACGACATAGCCGCCGACAACCGCGCCGATGGTGATGGCAACCTGGAAGGAGACGACCATCAGGCTACCCGCAGCTTCCAGCGCATCAGGTGCCGCGCGGGACAGATTGGTCGGCAGCACGACCGGCGCCATGCCGAAGGCCAAGCCCCAAAGCGGGACGAATGTGAACGCGACGCCAATGTGCACGCCCCAAAGCACCAATGCCAGCGCCGCAAACGCCATCAATGCGGCGTTGCCCGCGAGCGCCATGCGGATATTGGCGTCGGCCATACGGCCGCCGGCGACGTTGCCGATCACAGCCGCGATGCCAAATCCGAGCAGGGCCAGGGCAATTGGCCCGGTGGCGAGGAGCGTCACGTGTTCGAGGAAGGGGCGCACATAAACAGAGCCGGCAAAATGCCCCGTCATCAGCAAAAGAATGGCAAGCATACCGAGTTGGATGCCGCGCCGCCGTGTCAGCCGAAATACATCCGCAAGACTATTGCTGGCCGTGGCAGGCAGGGTCGGCAGGCTAACCAACTGCAGCAGCATGGCAATCACTGCCAACCCCGCCGTCAAGGCCATGGCGCTGCGCCATCCCAGCCAGTCGCTGATCAACGCCCCCATTGACGGGGCGGCGATGGTGGCGAGCGAGACGCCGAGGGTGACGATGCCCATGCCCCGACCTGTCGCATTGGCGCCGACCAGCCTGGCCACGACGGCAACCGAGAGTGCCCAGAATGCGCTGAGAGCGATTCCGAGCCCGGCCCTGCCCAGCAGCAACAGCCAGAAATTGGGCGCTAGCGCGGCAAGGAGGTTGGAACCGACCGCCAAGGCGCTGAGGCCAACCAGCACCGTCTTGCGGTTCAATCGTCCGATGAGAACATTGCTCAACATGGCCGTCACGGCGCCGACCGAAGCCGTGGCGGTGACGACCTGTCCGGCGGTTCCTTCGCTGATGCCGAGGTCCCGCGCCATCGGCGTCAGCAGGCCTGCCGGCAGGAATTCGGCTGATACCAGGGCAAAGCTGGTGGCCGCCAATGAAATGACCGCAAACCAGGTGGCTGCGTTCCACGGGGCTGGCGCGGCGTCATCGAGGTCTATCGCCGCGTCTTCAAGCTGTAATGTTGTGTCTGTCACTGAAAGATCTCCAAGGTCTGGAGGTCTTCAATAGACGAGTCTTCTCGGATGATATGTACCTTATAATCCGAAATTCATGTCCGTTCGTCCGGGAATTGTGCGGCGCACAACGCCTGGCGAGACATTGGTGATGCGTTTGAACGCGCGCGCGAAGGATGCTTCGCTATCATAGCCCAAACGGGTAGCGACCTCGGCAACCGACAGGCCGTTTTGCCCGAGCAACTCGCGGGCAAGCTGCATCCGCAGACGGGCGAGATAGTGGGCAGCGCCCTCCCCTAACACAGCGCTGAAGCGCTCGGCGAAAATCGAGCGCGATTGGCCTGCCAGGGCGGCAAGGCTTTCCAGGGTCCAGTTATGGCCGGGGTCTCGATGCATGGCTGCCAGAGCGCGGCCTATATGGGGGTCGCGGATGGCTGCAAGCCAGCCGGTGGTCGAAGCTCCAGTGCAATTGACCCAGCAGCGGATAAGCCGGGCGGTCAGCAAGTCGGCCATGCGCGACAGAATCGTGGCGCTGCCCATCTGCGGTTGCGCGGCCTCCGCCGTCATAGCCGCCAGCAAAGGACGGACGACCGGATCGTTGCCGGCCACATCGCACCCCTTGATAATAGATGGCATCAACGTGATCAGTGGATTGAGCGCACAGACGCCCAGGGCCATGGAGCCGCAGAAAAGGGTACTTGTCGCGCCCGTCCCTTCCCGCACCACCTCACAGACATTGCTCCCCAACTTGGTAACCTGGCAACTCTCGAGCGAGTCGTCGACAACGTCCGGCGCACTAGCCAGCCGATGGGCGATGCCTTGCGGCAACAGCACCAGATCGCCATCGCGCAACTCCTGCCAGCCTTCCGCCTCGGTATAAATCCAGCACGGACCCTGGCCGACAAAGTGAAAGCGAAGCAGCTTCTGTTGCGGAAAGGCGATGCTCCATGGATGCCGCAGCTCGCAGCGGCCATAGTTGACCCCACTCAAGCGAAAGTCCTGTAGGACTTCGCTGAGCGCATCCATCGGGATATGCAGAGGCGGGCGGGACGAATAGTCAGGCATTCGGTTACTGTACATGCCGAACGTCCGGCAGGCAAGCTGAGGCCGCTTCAACGGCACCCTACCCTTCAAGTCAGTCCGCCCGCCCTTGCCTCTCGCTCCCGGGGCATGCAAGGAGTGCTTCGAGCAACGGGACGACAGGCATGGCAGTTGAAGCGTCGAGCAGCGATCTGGTGCAGGTGGTGGCGCTGCTCGCCGCGGGCGTCGTCGCCGTGCCGATCTTCAAGCGCATGGGGCTGGGCTCGATCCTGGGCTACCTCGCCGCCGGCGTGGTCATCGGCCCGTTCGGCCTGCGCATCTTTTCTGAATCGGAAGCGATCCTCCACGTCGCCGAGCTCGGCGTCGTTATGTTCCTGTTCATCATCGGGCTGGAGATGCAGCCGTCGCGGCTCTGGGGCCTGCGTCGCGAGATTTTTGGCCTGGGTGCCTTGCAGGTTGGCGTCTGCGCAATCCTGCTCACTCTCGTCGGACTGGCCGGAGGCTTTCCCATCGCGCAGTCCTTCGTCGCCGGGGCCGGCTTCGTCCTGACCTCGACGGCGATCGTCATGCAGTTGCTCGAAGAGCGCGGTGAGATCGCCACGCCGAAAGGCCAGCGCATCGTCTCCATCCTGCTGCTCGAAGACCTGATGATCGTGCCGCTGCTCGCGCTTATCGCATTCCTAGCGCCCGGGGGCGCCGAAACCAGCCTTTCGGAGCGGCTGACCGAAGTCGGGATCGGCATCGCCGCGATCGTGGGACTGGTCCTGGCCGGCCGTTACTTGCTCAATCCGCTCTTCCGCATCCTGGCCGATGCCCGCGCCCGCGAGGTCATGACCGCCGCGGCGCTGCTGGTGGTGCTGGGATCGGCCCTGGCCATGCAGCTCTCCGGCCTGTCGATGGCGATGGGCGCCTTCCTGGCTGGCGTGCTGTTGTCGGAATCGACCTTCCGCCACCAGCTCGAAGCCGATATCGAGCCGTTCCGCGGCATCCTGCTCGGCCTGTTCTTCCTTGCCGTCGGCATGTCGCTCGACCTTGGCGTCGTAGCCCAGAACTGGCGGCTCATCGCCATCTATGTCGTCGCCTACATGGTCATGAAGGCATTCGGCATCTACGTCGTCGCGCGCATTCTGAAAAGCGGCCATCGCGAGGCGCTCGAACGCGCCGTCTTCATGGCGCAGGGCGGCGAGTTCGCCTTCGTGCTCTATTCGTCCGCTGCCGCGGTCGGCATCATCGACGGCCAGGCCAACGCCACGCTGACTGCCATCGTCATCATCTCGATGGTGCTGACGCCGCTCGCGATCGTGGCGCTGCGTTACCTCACCCCGCGCGACGAGCAGTCCCTCGACGGCGTCGACATCGCCGACGGCCTCACCGGCAGCGTGCTGATCATCGGCTTCGGCCGCTTCGGCCAGATCGCCAGCCAGCCGCTTTTGCTGCGCGGGATGGACGTCTCGATCATCGACAACGAGGTGGAGATGATCCAGGCGGCGGCCGATTTCGGCTTCAAGGTCTATTACGGCGACGGCACGAGGCTGGACATCCTGCATGCGGCTGGCGCCGGGCGCGCCCGCGCGGTGCTGATCTGCGTCGACAAGCCCGACGCCGCCGTGCGCATCGCGCAGCTTATCAAGGCCGAATTTCCACTGGTCACCATCCTGGCGCGCGCCTTCGACCGCGGCACCGCGCTGCAGCTCGTGCGCGCCGGCGTCGACTATCAGCTGCGCGAGACCTTCGAATCGGCGCTGGTCTTCGGCGGCTCCGCGCTGGAGGCGCTTGGCGTCGATCCCGAGGAGGTCGCCGAAGTCATTGAGGATGTGCGACGCCGCGACGAAGCGCGCTTCGAGACGCAATTGGCCGAGGGCGTGCGCGCCGGCCAGCGTTTCCTCAAGGGCAATATCGGCACGCCGATCCCGACGCCGCTCACGCAGCCACGCCGCGCCGGCCGCGCGCTGAACCAGGAAACCGCCGTGGTGCTGAATCAGGCAGAGACCAAGAACTGAGAGGCAAATATGGCAGAGCTTGATCCGCGAGCGCTTTCGGTCATCGCATTCTGGCGCGACGCCGGCGAGGACGCCTGGTTCGAAAAGAGCGACGCCTTCGATGCCGATTTCCGCGGCCGCTTTCTCGAGCTGCATTACGCCGCTGCGCGGCGCGAATGCGACGACTGGAATGCGCATGCCGAAGGGTCGCTGGCGTTGATGATCCTGCTCGATCAGTTCCCGCGCAACTGCTTCCGCGGCACCGGCCACATGTACGCGACCGATCCGCTCGCCAGATACTTCGCCGACAGGGCAATCGCCGCCGGTCAGGACCTCAAGCTGGAAGAACCGGTTCGCGTCTTCCTCTATTTGCCCTTCGAGCATTCCGAATTGCTGGCGGATCAGGAACGGTCGGTGGAACTCACCGCCAAGCGAGCGCCGGACTATCTTAAATACGTCAATGAGCATCTGGAGATCATCCAGCGCTTCGGTCGCTTTCCGCACCGCAACCGCATGCTCGGCCGCGCGACGACGGCCGAGGAGCAGGCCTTTCTGGACGGCGGCGGGTTTTCCGGCTAACCGGCCGGCTGACCTAAGCGAGCCACCATTCGCGGCCCGAAGCCAGCCGCTCGATGCCGGACGTATCGACGGCTTCGAGCCGCTCCGATACGCTTCTGCCGCCGACGGAAAGCCCTGGCGCGATCTCGGCCAGCGGCGCCAGCACGAAGGCGCGTTCTAGCATGCGCGGATGCGGCACTTCGAGGCCGGTCTCGTGGATCACCCGGTCGCCGAACACCAGGATGTCTATATCGATGAGGCGCGGCCCCCAGCGCTCCTCGCGCACGCGCTTCAGCCGCTTCTCGACATCGAGGCAAAGCTCAAGCAGCGCGCGTGGCGAAAGCGCCGTCTCGATCGCGGCGGCGGCATTGAGGAAATCGGGCTGGTCGAGCTTGCCCCAAGGAGGCGTGCGGTAGAGCGACGAGACGGCGGTGACGCGCGTCGCGTCGTCGCCGTCCAGCATGCGCAATGCCGCGCCCATGGACTTCGCCGGCTCGCCGAGATTGCCGCCGAGACTGAGGTAGACGGCGCTATTCTGGCCAGACAACGGTCACCTCGACATGATCGAGCACGCCCGGCACCGGGGCGTTCGGCTTGCGCACGGTGATCGCGGCTTTCCTGATCTGCGAGAATCGCGCTGTCAGCGCCTTCGCCACCTCCAGCGCCAGCGCCTCGATCAGGAAGCGGCGATGTCCGGTCACGATCTTTTCGATAACCGAGAAGGCGACGCCATAATTGACGGTGTCTTCGATGGAATCCTCAGTCAGCGGCCGGCTGGGCTCGACCGTCAGCTCGGCATCGACGTAGAAACGCTGGCCAAGCGTCTCCTCCTCGTCCAGCACGCCGTGGCGGGCGAAGAAGGCGCAGTTCTTCATGCGGATGAGGTACATGATCAGTGTCCGGGAGGAAGCTCGGTTTCGCGTTGAAGCATAGCATCGGTGACCGCCAGCGCATCCACGTTGATTGCGACATCGTGGACGCGAAACAGGTCGGCTCCCTTCAAGCGCAGGATGACACTGGTGGCCGCCGTGCCGGCAGCCCGTTCCGCGGGATCGCGCCCGGTGGCGGTGCCGATGAAGCGCTTGCGCGAGGTTCCGGCCATCAACGGGTAGCCGAGCGCCTGAAGCTCGGAAAAACGCGCCATCAGGTCGAGGTTTTCCTCCGCCGTTTCCTTGGCGAAGCCGAAGCCGGCATCGAGCACGATCTGGCTGTCGGCGACATTGCCGGCGCGCGCGATCTCCAGCGATTTGCGCAGGAACAGGAACTGGTCCTCGATCACGTCGGGCAGCTTCTGCCGTTCGCGCCCGGTATGCATGATGACGAGCCCGGCGCCGGTCTCGGCCGCGACGCGCGCGATGCCCGGCTCACGCTGCAGCCCCCAGACGTCGTTGACGATGTGGGCGCCGGCGGCGACGCCAAGCCGCGCGGTGTCCTCGCGATAGGTGTCGACCGAGATCAGCGCCTCGCCGGAAGCGGCGAGCGCCGCGATGACCGGCAGCACGCGCGCCTGTTCTTCCTCGGCGGAGATCGGGGCAAAACCGGGCCGCGTCGATTCCCCGCCGACGTCGATAATCGCCGCGCCCTGCTTCACCATGCGGTGCGCCTGCTCCAGCGCCTTCTCGGGCGCGATGAACAGGCCGCCGTCCGAAAAGCTGTCGGGCGTCACGTTGAGGATGCCCGCGACGACCGCCTTCGGGCCGAGGTCGAGATAGCGTCCATGCGCCAGCTGCCATCGCCTTGTCGTCATTGTCCATCAACCATGCGTGATCCGCGCGAAATCAATTCCGTTGCGCTGGCGACGGCCCTAAAGCAAGGTGCGTGAAGAGGCAATATGATGAACCGCTCCCTGCCCTGCGCCCTGATGCTCTCGCTCACTGCCCTGCCGGCGGGCGCGGCCAGTCTGGTCAAGACCTATAGCTATTTCAGCGTCGGCGGCCGCACGCTCGACGATATCCAGAACCAGCTGTCGAGAAACGGCCCCGAGGTGAAGAGCACCGGCTCGCGGCATCCCGGCGCCACGCAAATGGCCTTCACCACCCGCATCAGCTACGCGCAGAGCGCCGGGTCCTGCCGCATCGCCGACGCGGCCGTCACCTTGAAGGTCAAGGTAATCCTCCCCGAATGGCGGCGCCCGCGCAAATCCGATCCCGGCGTCAGGCTGGTCTGGGATACGCTCTCGGCCGACATCAAGCGGCATGAGGAGCGCCATGTCGAGATCGCCAAGAACCATGCGCGCCTACTCGAGGATGCGCTGAAGGCACTCCCGCCGCAAAAGACCTGCGAGCAGGCGAAGCTCAACGCCGCCGCGGTCCAGGCAGCCGAGCTCGCCAGGCACGATCAGGACCAGGTCCGCTTCGACCGGGTCGAGAGCGTCAATTTCGAAAGCCGTATCCTTCGGCTGATGCGCTACCGGATGGAGCGTGTCGAAGCCGGCCAGCTGCCGCCGCCTTGACTTGAGAGCCGAGCCCTGTCCGGGGCCAATTTCGCCCAAGCATGGTGCCAGACCGGGAAAACTTTCGAAGGACGGTCGAAATCGGTCTATATCGAACGACATATAGCGGGTTCCAAACGCTCGAGCCGCTATCCACGATGAGAAATGACAGGTGCGACCGGCCAAAGCCGTCTTGGCGCACCAAGCACCAGCCTTTGAAAGAATGACGCATGGACCAGTCCGTCGAGAACCAGGCGATGGCGCCGAAAGCCGCGCCCCTGATGAGCGAGAGCGAGAAGAATACCATCATCGGCGGCGTGCTGTTGTCGATGCTGCTGGCGGCCCTCGATCAGACCATCGTAGCCCCTGCCCTGCCGACGATCGCCGGCGCGCTCGGCCATGCCGAATATCTGCCGTGGATCGTCACCGGCTATCTTCTGACCGCGACCGCGATGGCGCCGCTCTACGGCAAGATTTCCGATGTCTACGGGCGCCGCCCTGTCATCTACGCCGCCATCCTCGTCTTCCTGTTCGGGTCGCTGGTCAGCGCGCTCGCTCCCAACATGCTGGTGCTGGTCATCGGCCGCGCCATCCAGGGCGCCGGCGGCGGCGGTCTCTTCGCGCTGGCCCAGACGGTCATCGGCGACCTCGTGCCGCCGCGCGAGCGCGCCCGCTATGCGGCCTGGATCGCAGGCACATGGGCGGTCGCCAGCGTCGCCGGCCCGCTGCTCGGCGGCGTGTTTGCCGAGCATCTGCACTGGTCGCTGATCTTCTGGATCAACCTGCCGATCGGCTTCCTGGCCATGGCCATCATCAACAACCCGTTGAAGAAGCTGCCGGTCGCGGCCAAGAACCATCGCATCGACGGCTTGGGCGCCGTGCTGCTGGTAATCGCCACAACGCTTCTGCTCCTGGCGCTCAGTTGGGGCGGCAGTGCCTATCCGTGGTTTTCCCGCGAAATCCTTGGGCTGGTTGCCTGCTCGGTGGTGTTCTGGGCCTTCTTCGCGCTCAGGCTGCTCAAGGCGGCCGAGCCTTTGATCTCGCTCGAAGTCTTGGGCAACCCGATCGTGCTCGCCGGCACACTGTCGATGTTCCTCCTGCAGGCCGCAAATATCGGCGCGTCGGTATACCTGCCGGTCTATCTGCAATCGGTCGTTGGGCTTTCGGTCAGCGAATCCGGCACCGCGATGCTCGGCCTCCTGCTCGGCACGGTCGCCGGCGCGACCTTCAGCGGCCGCACGATCCCGCGCTTTGTCCATTACAAGCGCATCGCCATGATCGGCGTCGGCCTGGCCATCGTCTGCATTGGCGTGCTCAGTGCCATTGCAGAACACGCCTCGCTGCTCGAGGTGGAAATCCTGACCACTCTGATCGGCCTGGGCAGCGGAACGACATTCCCGGTTGCCACCGTCTCGGTCCAGAATGCCGTCGATCGCGCGCATCTCGGTGTCGCGACGGGCGTTCTGACCTTCCTGCGCACGCTGGGCGGCGCGCTCGGCGTGGCCATGCTCGGCGCCGTCGCGCTCGGCTACGGCCTGCCATTGTCCTCAGAAGGCTCGCACACGCATATCCAACCGGCATCGGCGTTGCCGTTCGTGATGATCTTCGTCGCCGCCGGAGCAACGCTCATTCTGGCCCTGATCACGCTGGCCCTGATGCCCGAAAAGGAACTGCGCGGCCACGACGAGCAAACCGCGCCCGCGCTTGCGGAGTAGATCGCTTGAAGGTGTGTTGAGATTCAGGTCAAGCCGAGTCGAGAAGGGCAGTTTCCGAGAACCGGAGCGGAGGGTACTTGAAGTACGTGAGCACCGGAAGCGCAGGAAGCTGCCGTTCGCAGTCCGGCATCACCTGAATATCAATACGCCTTAATCATGCACGCCGAGCTTCTTCTGCAGGCTGGTCGACGAGGTCGTGTACTGAAAGACGATGCGCTCGCCCGGGCTGACGATCCGCTTGGCGGCCTGCGCCATCAGCGCCACCTCATGGAAGCCTGACAGGATCAGCTTGAGCTTGCCTGGATACCAGTTGATGTCGCCGACGGCAAAGATGCCCGGGATCGACGTCTGGAACTTCTCGGTGTCGACCGGGATCAGGTTCTCGTTGAGGTTAAGGCCCCATTCGGCGATCGGCCCGAGCTTCATGGTGAGGCCGAAGAATGGCAGCATGCGGGTGCACGGCACCTCGATGTCGCCATCCGGGCCGCCCTTGATGGTCGCCGACGACAGCTGACCGCCGGCGCCGGCAAGGCCGCTGACCTGGCCGACCAGGAATTCGAGCTGCTTCATCTCATGCATGGCATACATCTTGTTGACACTGTCGGGCGCGGCCCGGAATTCCGGGCGGCGATGCACCAGCGTCACGCTCTTGGCGATCGGCTGCAGGTTGAGCGTCCAGTCGAGCGCCGAATCGCCGCCGCCGACGATGACGAGATCGTGGCCGCGAAATTCCTCCATGCGTCGGACCGAATAGAAGACGCTCTTGCCTTCGTACTCCTCAATGCCCGGAATGGGCGGACGCTTGGGCTGGAACGAGCCGCCGCCGGCGGCGATCACCACCACCCTGGTCTCGAACAATTCACCTTCGTCGGTGGCGACGCGGAAACTGCCGTCCTCCAGCTTTTCAAGGCTCGACACCATGCGGTTGAAGGTGAAGTCCGGCTTGAACGGATGGATCTGCTCCATGAGCTTGTCGACCAGGCCTTGCGCGGAGATCGTCGGCCAGCCGGGAATGTCGTAGATCGGCTTTTCAGGATAGAGCTCGGCGCATTGGCCGCCGGGACGATCGAGAATGTCGATCAGATGGCATTTCATATCGAGCAGACCGAGCTCGAACACGGCGAACAGGCCGATCGGCCCTGCCCCGACAATGAGAACGTCCGTTTTGATGGTATCGGTCATGCGCTGCGCCCTGATTGGGAATGCGGCGAGACTGCATGAGCTATCGGCCGCTGCCAAGCTGCCGGGGCGAAAGAATATTGGGAAGCAGCCAAGGTGTGTCGAGATTCAGGTCAGGCCGAGTCGGAGTCGAAGACGGGCGCGAAGCGACCAAACTGGTGACGTCCGAGAGCCGGCCTACGCCGGCCGTAGCTTATTTTAACCGCCACGCCATTCGTGAGTGCTTCGGCCGGCAAAGGCCGGAAGCGCAGGAAGTCGCCATTTGCAGGCCGGCCTCACCTGAATATCGACGCGCCTTAACCCTGGCGCGCGGGGACCCGAACCACCAGCCCGTCCAGCGCGTCGCGCACCTTGATCTGGCATGAGAGGCGCGAGTTCGGCTGGACCTCGTAGGCGAAGTCCAACATGTCCTCCTCCATCGCCTCCGGCTCGCCGACCTCCGCCGTCCATGCTTCGTCGACATAGACATGGCAGGTCGCGCAGGCACAGGCGCCGCCGCATTCGGCTTCGATGCCCGGAACCGCATTGCGGATCGCGTTTTCCATGACCGTCGAGCCGTTTTCGGCTTCCACGTCAAATCGGGTCCCGTCATGGGCGATGTAAGTCAGCTTGGTCATTAAGTCACCTGAGGAGTCGCAGCCGAGATAATCACTCTGCCGGACAAGTCAACTGCGGCGCGAAAGCGCCACGAAATGACGTTTTTCAGAAAGGCGGGATACTAGCGGCTGATGCCGGCGATGAAGTCGCGCACTTCCTCGATCAGCGTGCTGAGCCGCTTGAGCGCCCGGACGTCTTCCGGCTGGGTTTCGATGATCGCCGCGCAGTCGGCCACCGCAAAGGCGCCGATGCCGCGCGCCGAGCCCTTCAGGCCATGCGCCAGAAGCACCCTTTGCCTCGCGTCGGCATCCGCGATCTGGTCACGGACCGACAGCGACTGGTGCACGAACAGCGCCAGCACCTCGCGTTCGAGGTCGCGGTCGCCCATTGTCTGGCGTGCCAGATGACCGAGATCCACCGGTCGGGCTCCAGCCGTTCCGGAGGCGTCGCCTCCCGGCATGGAAAACGCAATACCACTTTCGCCACGCATACGCACTGCAACTCCATCAAGCGGGCAGACGGGCCCACGAAAATAGGCGCTCCCGGTCGCCAACGGGTTAACGACTGCAGAGGAAAAATGTTGTCACGGAGGCAGCCGGATCACGTCTCCGTTAACCTTATATTTAAAGTTTTACGTATCGCCCGGAATGCATGTTTTCTTTACCCCTGTGTGTCATTACGATACGAAGTCCATTTTTCAGCCTCCTGCGCGGGATAGACAAGCCAGAATCGGGCCAGAATCAGGCCAAAATCATAAGTCCCGCGGCAGCTAGTACAGGGTAGCGAAGGCATGGCTAAGAAACCAACGACGACGAAGTCTCTCGAGAATGACGTGGCCGCGGAACTGGAAAAGGCGCTTGACCTTGACCTTAACGGCGACGAAGGCGGCCTCGACATGGCGGCGTCGATGGAGGATCTCGAAGCGCAGATTTCGGCGGCGGCCGACGAGCTGGCGCGCGAAGGGCGCAGCCACAGGACGGAGCCGGCAAACAATCCCCAGCCTGCCAACCCCCAGCCTCCGAGGGCGCCCGCTGCCAAGCCGGCCGAGTTGCGCCCGGTCGAGCCGCGCAATGGGCAGCCGTCCGGCTTTACGCCTCCAGCCGGCTTCACGCCCGCCAATGATGACCGCCAGAAGGACTACAAGACGCTGCTGCACAGCCTCAACCGCCGTGCGTCCAGCACCGTCTACTGGGTGATCGCCTTTATCTCGCTGGCCTGGATCGCCGGCGCCGGCGGCCTGGCCAACCTGTTGTTCGGTCCCGGCATCTGGAAGATCCGTACCGTCGACCAGTTCTTCGCCCGTCCCGAGTTGATCGGCCTGGCGGTTGCCGCGATCGTTCCAGTCATCCTGTTCTGGGCTTTCGCCGCCATGATCCGGCGCGCGCAGGAAATGCGCCTCGCCGCGCAATCCATGACCGAGGTCGCCTTCCGCCTGGCGGAGCCCGAAAACCTCGCCCAGGACCGTGTCATGATGATCGGCCAGGCCGTTCGCCGCGAGGTGGCGGCCATGGGCGAAGGCATCGAGCGCACCCTGGCCCGCGCGGTCGAGCTCGAAACGCTCGTCCACGGCGAAGTCAGCCAGCTCGAACGCTCCTATTCCGAGAACGAGGCCCGCATCCGTTCGCTGGTCGACGGTCTCGGCAGCGAGCGCGAGGCGGTCGTCACCCATGCCGAGCGCGTGCGCGCCTCCATCGCCAGCGCTCACGAGACGCTGCGCGACGAGATCGGCTCGGCCAGCGACATCATCCGCGACTCGATCCTCAACGCGTCGACCAAGCTGTCGATGACGATCAACAATTCCGGCGACACGCTGATCGACCGCATTAATGAAAGCTCGACGTCGATCTTCGATTCGGTGGAATCGCGCCTTGACAACATCACGGACCGTCTTTCGACCTCCGGCGAGGCCTTCGCGAGCCTCCTCGACACCCGTATCGCCAAGCTCACCGACACCACGGACGGCCTGACACGCTCGCTGACCGACCTGCTCGACGACCGCACCAACGGCATGGTCTCGCTGCTCGGCGGCGCGGCGCGTACCTTGAGTTCGGAGTTCGAGACGAGCCTCAGCGGCATCGAGCGGACGCTGGCCGAGCGCGGTCAGGCGCTGATCAGCGAATTCCAGACCCGCGCCGAGGCGCTCGACACCGGCACGCAGAAACTCAACGCCGCCCTCGAAGCCCGCGCCCGCCAGATCAACGAGACGCTGGTCGAGCGCGCCCGCGAGATCGCGCACACCTTCGCCGAGAGCAAGGACCAGCTGTCGTCGATGATCGACCAGGGCAAGACGCAGATCGGCGCCGACATGGCGGACATCATCTCGTCGACCTCCTCCATGCTCGAAGCCCGCGCCACCGACTTCGCCGGACGCATGGAAGCGGCCCGGCATGTCGTGTCGCGCTCATTCGATTCCGACATCCAGCGGCTGGCCGATGCCCGTGTCGGCATCGAGGAAGCCGTCGAGAACCACAGCCGCGCGCTTTCGGAGAGCCGCGAGCGCATGGCGGCCGCCATGCAGGAGGACCTGGCGAAATTCGCCGAAGGCCGCGTGGCAATCGATGCCGCCGTCACCAACCAGGTGCAGAAGCTGGCAGAAGGCCGCAGCCTGATCTCGCGCGCGCTGGAAGAAGACCTGCGCAAGGTCAACGAGTCGCGCGCTGCCATCGATGCGTCGCTGGGCAGCCATCTGGAGCAGCTCGAAGAAGGCCGCAACCGCCTGTCCCAGGTCTTGAACGAAGACTCCGGCAGGCTCGTCCAAGCCCGTACTATGATTGACGAAATGGTCGCCGGCCATGTCGGGAAGCTGGCCGAAGGCCGCAACATCCTGGCGCGCGCCCTGGAGGCCGATCTCAACAAGCTGCAGGACAGCCGCGCCTCCATCGACGGCCTTGTCGCCGGTCAGGTCGAGAAGATCGCCGAGGGCCGCGCGGTGCTCGCCAAAGCGCTCGAGACCGACATCATCGGCATCCGTGGCCTGATCGAGACCCACTCGACCAAGCTCGCCGAGGACCGCGGCGAGCTCAGCCGCGCCCTTGAAAGCGATCTGAGCGGCATCCGCGGCCTGATCGACAGCCACGCCGGCAAGCTCGCCGAGGACCGCAGCCTGCTGTCGCACACGCTGGAAGCCGACCTCGCCAAGCTTGCCGAAAGCCGCGCCTCGATCGACGGCCTTGTCGCCGGCCAGGTCGAGAAGCTCGCCGAAGGCCGCGACATTCTCAAGCGTGCCCTGGAAGCCGACCTCAACGCCATCAAGGGTGCCATCGCGGGACATTCGGACAAGGTTCTGGAAGATCGCTCACAGCTTTCGAAAGCGCTTGAAACCGACCTGCAGGCCGTCAGCGGCGCCATCGCCGACCATCAAAACAGGCTCGTTCAGGACCGTTCCGTGCTGTCGAAGTCGCTGGAGGATGATCTCGCCAAGCTGGCGGAGAGCCGCTCCAGCATCGATGGGCTGGTCGCCGGCCAGGTCGAGAAGCTCGCCGAAGGCCGCGACATCCTCAAGCGCGCGCTGGAGGCCGACCTCAACACAATCCAGGGCGCGATCGTCGATCATTCGCAGAAGATCACCGACCACCGCGCCGAGCTTTCGCGTGCGCTGGAGACCGATATGGCTAATGCCAGCGGCCTCATGCAGACCCATGCCGACCAACTGTCGCAGAACCGGGCGACGCTGTCCAAGGCGCTCGAGGACGATCTTGCCAAGCTCGCCGAGAGCCGCGCCGGCATCGATGGCCTGGTCTCCGGCCAGGTCGAGAAGCTCGCGGAAGGCCGCGACATCCTCAAGCGTGCGCTGGAAGCCGATCTCGCCAAGCTCGCCGAAAGCCGTTCCTCGATCGACGGCCTGGTCGCCGGCCAAGTCGAGAAGCTTGCCGAAGGCCGCGATATCCTTAGGCGCGCCCTCGAAGCGGACCTTCAGAAGCTGACGGAAAGCCGCTCGGAGATCGACGACGTCATCGCCGGCCATGTCGGCAAGCTGTCCGAGGGCCGCAACATGCTAGCCAAGGCCCTTGAGGACGATCTCGTCAAGCTTGCCGATGCGCGCAAGGACGTCGACCGTTCGGTTTCCGGCCATATCGACCAGATCGCTGCCCGAAGCAGCGATATCTCGGCGGCGATTGCCGCCGATGTCGAGAAGATCGAGCAGGCCTTCAGCCGGCAGACCGGTGTCATCGAGGAGCGCGCCGGCACCATGGAGCGTGCGCTGTCGACCGGCGTCGACAATGTCCGCGGCGTGCTGGAAAAGACCGCTGTGTTCGTGGCGGGCGCGCTGCGCGACAAGGTCATGGAGATCACCAGCACCCTGCACGAGCAGGCCGGTGCGGCTTTCAGCGACGCCGACCGCAAGATCGCCGAACGCGCCGAGCAGACTTCCGCCGCGTTGCTTGCCAGGGCCGAGGACATCGCGCAGGCTTTCGAGGCGGCGGACCGCCGCCTGCACGAGCGCGCCCAGGATACGTCCAACATGCTTATGGCGCGAGCCGACGACGCCTCCAACTCGCTCATGGCCCGCGCCGAGGAAACCGCCGACAAGCTGGCAGCACGCGCCGGCGACATCGCCAACACCTTCGATGCGGCCGACCAGAAGCTGGTTGCCCGCGCCGTCGAGACGGCGCAGTCGCTGGCCGCCCGTGCCGGCGACATCCTGCGCAACTTCGAGGGCGCCGACGAGCGGCTTTCGATGCGCATCAGCGAATCGGCCGAAGCGCTGGCCGCCCGCGCCTCGGACCTCGGCCGCATCTTCGACAGCGCCGACCAGCATCTGATCTCGCGTATTGCCGAGGGCTCGGAAGCACTGTCGTCGCGGGCGTCCGAAATTGCCCGCATCTTCGACGACGCCGACAGCCGTCTGGTGTCGCGTATCGCCTCGAGCACCTCGACCATCGGCGAGCATGCCGACACGATCGTCGGCGCCTTCGCGGCGACCGAACAGCGCGTCGCCGACCGTGCCCGCCAGACCGGGCAGGAGCTTGCCGTGCATGCCCGCGAGATCGAGCAGGCGCTGGCCGGAGCCGACGAGCGGCTGGCCGCAAGCGCCTCGGCCGCGGCCGCACGTGTTGAGGACCAGGTGGCGAGCGTGGAAAACCGCCTCGCCTCCAGCGCCGAGACCATGGGCCAGAAGCTCAACGAGCAGGTCTCCAGCGCCGAGGCCCAGCTCATCTCGCGCGCCAATGTCATCGCCGAGACCTTCACGGCGGTCGGCCAGCATATCGGCCAGAGCACCAACGAGGCCGCGCGCACGATCGGCGCCAACACCCGCGAGCTCAACACCATGCTCGCGGCGCGTTCGGCAGAGATGGCGAAAATCCTCGACGAGACGGCCAAACCGCTGGTCGAGCGCTTCGCCCAGGGCGGCTCCGAGCTGCAGCGCAGCATGGAAGAGGTCACCGAACGGGCGGCCGAGAAGCTGCGCAGCGAGAACACGAACCTCGTCAACGCTCTCGCCAGCCGCACAGCCGAGACGCTGTCGGCCGTCGAAGGCGCCCGCTCGTCGCTTGCCGACAGCGTGGCCGATCTTATCGGCCGCATGACGACCTCCAGCGCGCAGCTCGGCCAATTGATCGACCAGGCTGCCGTCAATCTCGGCCAGGTCGAGGAGCGGCTCTCCGGCAGCACGCAGAGCTTCGCCACGACCACGGAGAAGGCCGCCCAGACTTTCGCCAGTTCGGCGCGTCTGGTCGATTCCAACACGACACGGCTCACCGAGCTGTCCTCGGCGACGCTGCGCGAGGTGGCCTCGATCGCGACCAAGTTCGACGAACACAGCCGGCTGCTCTCCAGCGCCTCGAATTTGCTCAGCTCCGCGCAAAGCAATCTCGAGCACACGCTGGAGCGTCAGTCCTCGCTGGAAGACCTCGCCGTCGGCCTGGTCAAGAAGTCGGAAGATCTCGAGAAGGTGATGCGCTCCTTCGAAAACCTCGTCGGCCAGACGATGCAGACCGCGGAGGGCCGCACGATGGAATCGGCGGAAAAGATCCGCACCGCCATCGCCGACGTCGTCGATTCGGCGACACGCCGCTTTGCCGATGCGACCGAAGAGATGCGTCGCACCGCAGGCTCGATCAAGAGCGAGCTCGACCTTACCCGCGCCGAGCTGAAGAAGGGCGTGATCGAGATGCCGGAAGAGGCTAAGGAATCGACCTCGGCCATTCGTCGCGCTGTCGCAGAGCAGATCAATGCGCTCAAGGAACTGTCGGATATCGTTGCGAAATCCGGCCGCAGCGGCAGCAGCGAACAGGGCGAGCCACGCGGTCTGCGCCCTGCTCCGCAGGCGCCGGCCCGAGCCGCCGAACCGCCGCTGCGCCGTCCCCCGGCCCCGCAGCCACAGCAGCAACCGCAACCAACGGCCCGCGCTCCGCAGGCGCCGCTCGCCGAGACCACGCTGCGCGGCACGCTCGACCTGGAACGCACCGCCGAGGCGCCGCGCCGCGATCCGAACGGCAAGCCCGCGCAGGGCGGCTGGGTGCGCGACCTCCTGACCAATGCCTCGCGTGAGGAAGAGCTGCGGCCGGCAGCGCCGGCGGAAGCGCCGCGCGCGACGCCTGCCCAGCGCTCGCCGCTGCATGTCATGGAGTCGCTCAACTCGCTCTCCGTCGACATCGCTCGCGCCATCGACCATGACGCCTCCATCGAGCTCTGGAACCGCTACCGGCGGGGCGAGCGCGACGTCTTCACCCGTCGCCTCTACACCCTGAAGGGCCAGCAGACCTTCGACGAGATCCGCCGCAAGTATCAGGCCGAGGCGGAATTCCGCGCCGCGGTCGACCGTTACTGCGAGGATTTCGAGAAGCTGCTCAAGGATGTCTCGCGCAACGACCGCGACAACATCATGGCGCAGACCTATCTGACGTCCGACACAGGCAAGGTCTACACGATGCTGGCCCATGCCAGCGGCCGGCTCCAGTGAGCGGCCGACAAGTCCTGACAAAAAAGGCGGGCCTCGGCCCGCCTTTTTCTTTTGTCCGTCGATCAATGGAATTGGTTTCCCGGCGCCTTGGCAACCGCTGTCAGATCGTCGAATCCGTCCAGCGGACGATGTCTGCCGCCGCCTGGCCAAAGGCGCTGTCCAGCGCGCCGACGTAAGCCGCATTTCCGCCGCCCGAGACCGGGGCGCTCGCGGTGAAGTTCTTCGAGGCGCGCACCTCGCCGTTGCGGTCGTTCAGGATGCGCACGAACAGATCGACATCGGCATGCTCGCCGCCATTGACGCGCACCTCGAAGGAGCGCACCTCGACGATGATCTGGTAGTCGATGGCCAGCCCCTCGCCCGGCTTTCCGACACCGGCAAAGCTGCCGGAGCGCTGGAAGGTTTCGGCCAGCCTCGCCTGCACGATCAGCGGCAGCCGGTCCGCCCATTGCGCGCCCTTGAGGAACTGGATCGACCGGTCGGAAGGCCTGATGACGATGTTCTGGCTGTCCAGCGCCTTGAGCGCCGACGGCTGGGCGATCAGGATCTGGCGACGGCTGTGGGCACGCACATCGAGCGACGGCGCGGACAATTCAAACGTGTCGAGCGGCGCCGGCTTGCCGCCCAGTGCCGCGCAGCCGGCAACCGCAAGCACCAGCAACGCTGCGGCGGACGATCTCAAACTACCCGCAACCACCCCGATCGACTTCACGCGTGATCCCCGCTGTCCCCGGATCTTACGATCAACCCGCATTTGCGGTTCATTTCTTGACGGTCACGACGGCCGAAGTCAACGCCGTGCCCTTCCATCGAATTGCCGGACCTCGCCGGCGCCGCCGGACAGAATGCGCTGCGGGTTGCGGCTGAGATCGGTCACCGCTTCCTCGATGCGGTTGATCGAGCGCCGGCTGTCCTGCACCAGCCCCTCGACGTTCTGCAGGCCCTGGCCGGAGAAGCGCGACAGGTTGTCGACAATTGTGCCGAGGCGGGAATTCAGCGTGTCGGCCACCTGCTTGAAGGATTTCAATGTCGCCCTGGCATCGGCCATGACGCCGTTGGCCTCGCCGGAGCCGAGGAGCTTGTCGACCTTGACCAGGATGCCGTCGACGCGCACCGAAGCGTCGTTGAGCCGCTGCGCGAGCTGGCGGGCGTCCTTGATGGTCTCGTTGATGTCGTCGGAACGGTTGGCGATCTTGTCGGTGACCTTGGCGATGTCGGACGCCGCCTTGTCGGCGTTGGCGCTGGCCTTCTGGATATTGGCCAAAGCGGCCTTGACGTCGGCCGGATCGATGCCGTCGAGCACGCTGTTGACCTTGGCCAATGTCCCTTGCGTCTGCTTGGCGAAATCGTTGATCGAGCCGACCGCCGTGTTGACGTTGTCGATGACGGTATCGAACTGCTTCGAGGTCTCTTTCAGGTTCGTCGTCACCGTGTCGACATTGGCCACGATGCTCTTGATCTGGTCCTTGTCGACGGAATTGAGCAGGCCTTCGGCGGCCTTCAGCGTGCTGTCGAGCCGGCCCGAGACATTCTTCAGCTGATCCGAAAGCGAGCTCACCGCCGACAGGAACTTGTCGATGCCGTCGGAATTCTTGGCCAGCGCGTCCGAGAAGGTCTCGACGTTCTTGACCGTCTGCGTCAGCGGACCGCGAACGTCCTTGGTGAAGCCTTCGAGCTCGCCAAGCACCTTGTCGGCGCGGGTAAAGATGTTCTGCGCCGTCTGCAAAAGGTTGGTGACCGCGGACGGATTGGCGACGATTTCGGCGACATTGCCTTCCTTCTCCGCTTCGTCGAGCAGCCTGGTCTCCTTCGGATCGGCGCCCTTGAGCTCGATATTGGCCTGGCCGCTGAGGCCGGTCAGTCCGATATCGGCCTGCGTCGATTTGGTGATCGGCGTCCAACGGGCGATTTCGGTGTCGGCGATGGCGACGGTCGGATCGTCGCCGTCGATATAGACGTTCTTCACGTCACCCACCCTGACGCCGTTGAACAGCACCAGGCTGCCGCGGCTGAGGCCGGAGGCCGAGCCCGGGATGCGCACGCGCAGCATCGCCGTTTCGCCCCTGTCGCCGATGGCGGCCGTCCAATAGACGAAGGCGAAGGCCGCCAGGATCGCGCCAAGCGTGAAGATGCCGACAATTACGTAGTTGGCTCTTGTTTCCATCGCCCCACTTATGGCTATGCGCGCGCCGCAAGATCAAGTTGCCGGGCGCGTTTTCCGCGGAAATAGGATTTCACCCACGGCTCGTCGCTCTTCAGCATGTCGTCGATCGTGCCTTCGACCAGCACCTTCTTCTTGCCGAGTACCGCGACGTGATCGCAAGCGGTGAACAGCGTGTCGAGATCATGCGTAACCATGTAGACGGTCAGATCCATCGTGTCGCGCAGCTTGACGACAAGCTCGTCGAACTCGGCGGCGCTGATCGGGTCGAGCCCCGAGGTCGGCTCGTCGAGAAAGACGATGTCGGGATCGAGCGCCAGGGCGCGCGCCAGCGCCGCGCGCTTGATCATGCCGCCGGACAGTTCGGACGGGAATTTCAGGGCCGCGTCGGGCGGCAACCCGACCAGCTCGATCTTGAGCAAGGCCAGCTCGTCCATCAGCGCCTTGGGCAGGTCGAGATATTCGCGCATCGGCACCTGCACGTTTTCCATCACCGTCAGCGCTGAAAACAGCGCGCCATGCTGGAAAAGAACGCCAAGCCGCATGTCGATGCGCAGGCGATCGGCGTCGCTGGCCTTGTCGACGTCGACGCCGAACAGGCTGATCGTCCCCGATTGCTTCGGCATCAGCCCCAATATGGTGCGCAACAGCACCGACTTGCCGGCGCCCGAAGCGCCGACGAAGCCAAGAATTTCCCCGCGCTTGATATCGAGCGAGAGCTTGTCGAGAATCACCTTGTCGCCGATGGCGACGGTTACGTCGCGGACCGAAAGTACGATCTCGTCGTCATTCGTGTCCTGCGCCGCCGTGGCGCCGTTGCCGTTCGCCATCTCAGAACCCGATCGCTGCGTAGAACATGGCGAAAAGCCCGTCGAGGATGATGACGACGAAGATCGACTTCACAACCGACGCGGTCACGTGCAGGCCGAGCGATTCGGCGCTGCCGCCGACCTTCATGCCCTCGACCGACGCGATGATGCCGATGATGAGGGCCATGAACGGCGCCTTGATCAGACCGGCAAAGATGGTGCTGAGGTCAATAGCGACGCGCAGCCTGTCGATGAACGCGGCCGGCGGGATGTCGGAATAGAGCCAGGCGGCGACGATGCCGCCGCCAAGCGCGGCAAAATTGGCGATGATCGTGAGGCATGGCAGCCCGATCACCAGCGCGACGAGCCGCGGAAAGACCAGCACGCCGATCGGATTGAGGCCGATCACCTTCAGCGCGTCGACCTCCTCGCGCATTTTCATCGAGCCGATCTCGGCGGTGATGGCGCTGCCCGAACGGCCGGCGAGCATGATCGCCGTCATCAGCACGCCGAGCTCGCGCAGGATCAGCACGCCGACGAGGTCGACGACGAAGATGTTGGCGCCGAAATAGCTGAGCTGGTAGGCGCCCTGCTGGGCGACGATGGCGCCGACAATGGCCGACATCAGCACCACCACCGGTATCGCGCCGACGCCCATGCGATCGATCTGGTTGAAGATCGCGGCAGGGTTGACCGCGTGGCCGCGGCCGAGCTTCATCTGCGCGCCGCGGATCGTGGCGCCGAGAATGTTCATGGAGGCGAAGAAATCGTCGCGCATCTCGTAGACACGCCGGCCAACCAGCTCCAGCGCGCGCAGGATGATGTTGGGCGGCCCGGACGGACCCGATTCGGGCTCCCGGCGAACCGCATCGCCGACCGCGCCGAGCAGGATCGAAGCGATCTCGCTCTGCCCCTGCAAATGGACCTCGACGCCTTTCTTCTCGAAGGCGCTGGCCAACCGGTCGATGAGCCATGCGCCGGCGGTATCCATCTTTTCGATGTGGGAAAGGTCGAGCATCAGCTGTTTTGCGCCGCTTCTCTGCTCGATCTTGCGCATGTCGGCATCGACCAGCGCCACGGTGCGCGTCGTCCACACGCCGGAAAAGGCGCAGCCCAGCACGCCCCCTTCCTCGCCCACGGCAATGCGAGGCCGGTGCTCGGCGTCCTTGGCCTCGCCGCTTGCGTCGCGTTTGCGGATGGTCAACATGGCGTCCTGTTTAGCGTGACCGGACTGGCGTGTCGATTTGCCGGCAGACCGGTGTGGCACAGCCGGAGAAGAAAATTATGGCGCGTGTCATTTCGGTCGAAATGGAGCGGTTCCCGATCGCCGGCACCTTCACCATCTCACGCGGATCCAAAACAGAGGCCGAAGTCATCACCGTAACGATCGCTGACGGGGGACGTTCCGGGCGCGGCGAGTGCGTGCCGTACAGGCGCTACGGCGAGACCATGGAGGGGGTGCGCGCGGCCATCGAGGCCATGCGCGATCCGGTCGTCTCCGGCATCGACCGGACCGCCTTGCTCTCAGCCATGCCCGCGGGCGCCGCACGAAACGCCATCGACTGCGCCCTTTGGGACCTGGAAGCCAAGCTGACCGGAACGCCGGTGTCGGCGGCAATCGGGGCCCTTCCGACGAGGCCACTGGAAACCGCCTACACGCTGTCGCTCGCCGAACCGGACGCTATGGCGGCGCAAGCGCGCGCCAATGCCGCGCGGCCTTTGCTCAAGGTCAAGATCGGCGGCGACGGCGACATGGCAAGGATCCGCGCGGTGACGGAAGCCGCTCCCGAAAGCCGCATCATCCTGGATGCCAACGAGGGCTGGACCGACGAAAATGTCGAGGCGAACCTCAGCTTCGCCGCGCAGCACGGCGTCGCGCTTGTCGAACAGCCGCTGCCGGCGGGCCACGACGAGATCCTGCGCCGGATCGCGCACCCGGTGCCGGTCTGCGCCGACGAAAGCGTGCATGCGGCAAAGGACCTCGATGCGCTGGCCGGGCTCTATGACGCCGTCAACATCAAGCTCGACAAATCCGGCGGCCTGACCGAGGCGTTGAAGTTGCGCGACCGCGCGCGCGAACTCGGCTTCGGCATCATGGTGGGCTGCATGGTCGGTACCTCGCTCGCCATGGCCCCGGCGGTGCTACTCGCGCAGGACGCCGACTTCGTCGACCTCGACGGTCCGCTGCTGCTGGCACGAGATCGCGAGCCCGGTCTCGTCTACCGGGGATCGCTGGTTTCACCCCCCGACAGGGTGCTTTGGGGCTGAACGGGAAGCTAGGCCTATCAGCACCATGCCGACGACCGCGATCGGGATCATCGCCCAGAAACCGTCGACGCCCAAACGGTCATAGAGCGGGCCTGAAGCGAGCGTCACCGCCGCCATGAAGAAGCCGTTGAAGAAATAGGCGATGCCTTGCGCGGCGCCCGTGCGCTCTTCGGAGACCGTTCCGCCGATCATCTTCTGCAGGCCGATCAACACCATCGCCACCGATACCGAATGCAGCGTCTGGACGCCGAAGAAGCCGGCGACGCCCAGACCGAGCGGCCAGACCAGCGGAAAGGCGATCCAGCGCACGATCGAACCGATGCCGGCGATCACCATCACCCTGGCGACCGAGATGGAAGCAAAAATACGATTGAAAAACAGAAACATGCAGACTTCCGACACCACGCCCCAGGCCCATAGCAGGCCAACGACGGAATCGCCGATTCCGATCGATTTCCAGTAGATCGAGACGAAGCCGTAGAGGAAGGCATGGCTGGCGGTGATGATGCCGACGCCAAGCGTGAAATAGAGGAAATAGGCGTTGAACAGGCTCGGCGCCTTGTGCTGGATTTCGGTCGCCGATAGCGGCGAGGCCTTGCGCGGCCGCCCCATGCGCGGCGACAACAGCGCCGCGACGAGGGCCGCGCCGAGCGCAATGAAGATGATGACCGGAACCGCCTGCGGACCCGTGGCCGCCAGGATGAACCCGCCCACGACATTGGCGCACAGATACGAGATCGAGCCCCATTTGCGCATTGCCGTGTAGTTCGAGCCGAAACGGCGCACGCCCGAAAGCGCCAGCGAATCGGCCATCGGCGAATGCGGCGTCCAGACGATCGTCAAAAGCAGCGACACGGCGAGCACGACGGCATAGGTGGCCGGCAGGAAATAACCGGCAGAGATGACCATGGAGGCTGCAACCACCGCGATATAGACATCGGCGCGATCCCGGGCCCGGTCGGCAAGCGCGGTCAGCATCGGCGTCGTCAACACGCGCAGGAACATCGGCGCGGCCAGGATGACCGCAATCTGCTCGGCATGAAAACCTTTCGCCTGCAGCCAGAGCGGAAAGTAAGGCAGATGCGTGCCTTGCGAGACGAACAAGGTCGCGAAGATCAGGCTCATGCGCAGTTCGAAATGGCTCGGCTTGACAAGCTGTTCGGGCGATAGCGGCGGCAGCGACATGAATCGATCCAATTTCGCTGCATTCGACTCCCATGCAACGTCTCTCGATCCCTAACATGCGGCAAAGCGCGACGGAACCGGCTGGACCAATCGATCGAGAGCTAGGCTGTTGAAGGACGGGGCCTTCGAGCGAGCGCTGCGCGAGCGCGAAGGCAGCAGGCTGAACCGGGGAAAGGCGGCCGGGCTCAAGCCGCCTGAGCCGCCCTGCCCTCCAGGTCGATGATATCGATCGGCACCAGCGCTTCATTGCCGGCCGACGCCTCAGGGAGCACATGCGCCCAGGTCAGGATTTCCATGCGGCCGTCGAAATGCTCGACCACCGCCGTGCAGCTTTCCACCCAGTCGCCGGTGTTGATGTACTGCACGTCGCCGTAGCTCTCGATTGCGGCGTGATGGATGTGGCCGCAGATCACGCCGTCGACATGCGAGCGCCGCGCCTCTTCCGAAAGCACGGTCTGGAACGAGCCGATGAAGTTCACCGCCTTCTTCACCTTGACCTTGGCCCATGACGAGAACGACCAGTAAGGCAAGCCGAGCAGGTGGCGCAGCTTGGTCACGACACGGTTGACCAGCATCGCCGCGTCATAGGCATAGTCGCCGAGATAGGCCAGCCAGCGCTGGTTGTGCACCACCGTGTCGAACTGGTCGCCATGGATGACCAGCAGGCGCCGGCCGTCGGCGCTCTCGTGAATGGCGCGGTCGGCGACGACAATGCCGCCGAAATGCACGCCCTGGAACTGGCGGGCGAATTCGTCGTGATTGCCGGCGATATAGGTGATCGAGGCGCCCTTGCGCGCCTTGCGCAGCAGCTTCTGCACCACGTCATTGTGGCTCTGCGGCCAATGCCAGTTGCGCCGCAGCCGCCAGCCGTCGACGATATCGCCGACCAGATAGATGATCTCGGCGTCGTGATGACGCAGGAAGTCGATCAGGAAATCGGCCTTGGCCGCTTTCGAGCCGAGATGCACGTCGGAAATAAATAGCGCGCGAAAAGTGCGGGGCTCTGGGTCTGACATCACGGTTTTACCCTTTGCTTTCGCGTGCCTATGCCCCGATTCATGCAACAACCGTATGACGGTTGCGGTTGGTCCAGCCCAGGCGCTAGCTTGCGCGCGACACAATCAGGAGAAAAACGTCATGGATCTCGGCATTCGCGGCAAGAAGGCCATCGTCTGCGCCTCGAGCAAGGGACTGGGGCGAGGCTGCGCCATGGCGCTGGCCGAAGCCGGCGTCGATCTCGTCGTCAACGGCCGCAACGCCGAACTCGTGGCCAAGACCGCCAAGGAGATCCGCGACCGGTTCGGCGTCGATGTCATCGAAGTTGTCGGCGACGTGTCGAAGCCCGAGGTGCAGAAAGCGATGCTCGCCGCCTGCCCCGATCCCGACATTCTGGTCAACAACAATGGCGGCCCGCCGCTGCGCGATTTCCGCGAGCTCGACCGCGCCAAGATCCTCGAGGGCGTGACGCAGAACATGGTCACGCCGATCGAGCTCATCCAGGCGGTGATCGACGGCATGGCCAAGCGCGGCTTCGGCCGCATCGTCAACATCACCTCGCTGTCGGTCTATGTTCCGATCCCCGGTCTCGACCTGTCGTCCGGCGCTCGCGCCGGCCTGACCTCGTTCCTCGCCGGCGTGGCGCGCACGGTCATCGACCGCAACGTCACCATCAACAGCCTGCTGCCCGGCAAGCTCGACACCGACCGGCTGCGCGGCCCGCATGAGGCCGGCACTCCGGAAGACCCGGCCGCGGCGGCTGCGCGCAAGGCCCGCATAAGCGCCGACGTGCCGGCAAAACGTCTCGGCACGCCGGAGGAATTCGGCCAGATATGCGCCTTCCTGTGCTCGGTCCATGCCGGCTATCTCACCGGCCAGAACATCCCGGTCGACGGCGGCCTCTACGTCAGCGCGTTCTGACGAGCCGCTACTCATCCGCCCGAAACTTTCATGCCAATCAACTGGAATCGTTTGATTATTTCCGCTCCGGCATTGTGAAGGCCGGAGTCCGAGATTTTGGCGTCGCGAAATCGTCGACGCATGCTAAAAGGCTCCAAACCAGTATCGCAGGGAGGGGCCGCAATGGACGGCGAGAACAAGAAAACGGCCCGGTCGGACCTCGACGAGGCCGCCCTCTTCTTCCACAAGCACCCGACGCCGGGAAAGCTTGAGATCCAGGCGACGAAGCCGCTCGGCAACCAGCGCGACCTGGCGCTTGCCTATTCGCCGGGCGTGGCGGCGCCCTGCCTCGAGATCCGCGACGATCCAGCCACCGCCGCCGACTACACCGGCCGCGCCAACCTCGTCGGCGTCGTCTCCAACGGCTCCGCCGTGCTGGGGCTGGGCAATATCGGTCCGCTCGCCTCCAAGCCGGTCATGGAAGGCAAGGCGGTGCTGTTCAAGAAGTTCGCCGGCATCGACGTCTTCGACATCGAGATCGACGCGCCCGAGATCGAGCGGATGGTCGAAACGGTGGCGGCGCTCGAGCCGACCTTCGGCGGCATCAACCTCGAGGACATCAAGGCGCCTGAATGTTTCGAGGTCGAAGAGCGGCTGAAAGCCCGCATGGGCATCCCGGTCTTCCACGACGACCAGCACGGCACCGCGATCATCGTTGCGGCCGCGGTGCTCAACGGGCTCGAATTGGCCAGCAAGGCGATTTCCGACATCAAGATCGTCACGTCCGGCGCGGGTGCGGCAGCACTTGCCTGCCTCAATCTTTTGGTCTCGCTCGGCGCCAAGGTGGAAAACATCTGGGTCACCGACCGTTTCGGCGTCGCCCACAAGGGTCGCGTCGAAGAGATGGATCGCTGGAAAGACCCCTATGTGAAGGATACCGAGGCGCGCACGCTGGCCGACGTCATCTCCGGCGCCGACGTCTTTCTCGGCCTTTCCGCCGCCGGCGTGCTGAAGCCGGAGCTTTTGCAGCACATGGCGCCGAAACCGCTGATCCTGGCCTTGGCCAACCCCAATCCCGAGATCATGCCGGAAGTGGCGCGTGCCGCGCGGCCGGACGCCATGATCTGCACCGGGCGCTCGGATTTTCCCAATCAAGTCAACAACGTGCTGTGCTTTCCTTACATCTTCCGCGGCGCGCTCGATTGCGGCGCCAGCGCCATCAACGAGGAGATGAAGATGGCGGCCGTGCGGGCGATCGCCGCCCTTGCCCGCGAGGAGCCTTCGGATGTCGCGGCGCGCGCCTATTCCAGCGAGACGCCGATTTTCGGCCCCGATTTCCTGATCCCCTCGCCCTTCGATCCGCGCCTGATCCTGCGCATCGCGCCGGCGGTGGCGAAGGCTGCCTGCGACACCGGCGTCGCGACGCGGCCGATCGCCGACTTCACCGCCTATATCGACAAGCTCAACCGCTTCGTCTTCCGCTCCGGCCTGGTGATGAAGCCGGTGTTCTCCTCTGCCAAAACCTCGAGCGCCAAGCGTGTCATCTATGCCGACGGCGAGGACGAGCGTGTGCTGCGTGCCGCGCAGGTGGTGCTGGAGGAAGGCATCGCCGAGCCGATCCTGATCGGCCGTCCGCATGTCGTGGAGGTCCGCCTGAAGCGTTACGGCCTGCGCATCCGTCCGGGCGTCGATTTCGGCCTGATCAATCCGGAGGACGATCCGCGTTACCGGCACTATGTCGACCTCCTGATCGAGCTTGCCGGCCGCCGCGGCATCACGACGGAAGCCGCCCGCACCATGGTGCGTACCAACAATACGGTGATCGCCGCTCTTGCGCTGAAGCGCGGCGACGCGGATGCCATGATTTGCGGGCTCGAAGGCCGCTTTGAGCGGCATCTGCGCAATGTCACGCTGATCATCGGGCCTCGCGCCGGCATCAAGGACCGCGACCTGTCGACATTGTCGATGCTGATCTCGCAGCGCGGCATCATCTTCCTCACCGACACGCATGTCTCGGTCGATCCCACAGCGGAAGAAATCGCAGAGATGACTGTGCTCGCGGCCGAGGAAATCCAGCGCTTCGGCATCGAGCCGAAAGCAGCGCTTCTGTCGCATTCGGATTTCGGCTCACGCGATTCACCCGGCGCGCTGAAGATGCGCCAGGCCGCGGCGATCCTGGCTCGCATCGCCCCGGAACTCCAGTGCGATGGCGAGATGCATGCCGACTCCGCTCTTTCAGAACATCTGCGCCAGCGCGTCTACCCGCATTCGCGGCTGAAAGGCGAAGCCAATCTGCTGGTTTTCCCGAACCTCGATTCGGCCAACATCACGCTGACGGCGCTGCGCGCCATGATGGACGCGCTGCATGTCGGACCGATTCTGCTCGGCACCGACAAGCCCGCGCATATATTGACGCCGTCCGTAACTTCGCGCGGCGTCGTCAACATGACCGCGCTTGCGGTGGTCGAGGCGGCGCACAAGGCGCAGGCCCTCGTCGACTTGAACTGAGGTGGCGCGACGAGCGCAATTGTGCCGGGTTGCAGACAAGAGCAATTCCAGGAAAAGTGTGAGCGGTTTTCCGTCTGGAATCGCGTAAAAACAAAGAACTAGGGCGTTTCGCCGTTTCCGTGAAACGGTGAAACGCATAGCGAACAGTTAACCACGAACGCGATAGTCTTCCGGCCACGGGCAATCGGGATTCCAGGCGAATGAAGGGGCTGAAGCTGATGCATCTTGCGACGCTGCTTGCAGCGCTTGCAGGTTCAGCTGTCGCCGTCGCTGAATCCCAGGCGGCTTCTCGCATATGCCGGCAACTCGAAGCCGAACTCGCCGCGACGCGCGGTGGCGGCGGAGGGCCGGGTCTCGTCCGCAAATATGACGACGCGATCGCCAGGCAGCGCGAGCAGCTTGCCAAGGCCCGCGGCCGGGCAAGCGACGCCGGTTGCGGCTTCACGCTGTTTTCGCGTAATGTCAGCCAATGCGCCGCGATCAACGCCTCGATAGAGCGCATGAACGCTAATCTCGACACCTTGCAGGCAAAGCGCGAGCGGCTGGCCGCCGGCGGCACGCGGCGCGACCGCAGCCGCATCCTGGCGGCGCTCGATGCCAATGGCTGCCGTGACGACGAGAGCGCACCGCGTCGCGCCCCGCTGCGGGAGGCGGCCCGCGACAATGGCGGCGGCAATCTATTCGAGCAGCTTTTCGGCCGCCAGGACCAGCAGCTCGAAACGCCCGATGCCCCCGATATCCCGGACTCGGCGGACGTGCCGCCCGATGATCCGAGCGTGCGCAACATTCGCCGCGTCATCAACCAACCGGACGGCATGGACCTGCCCCGGCTGGGCGGCGAGTTCCATACGATGTGCGTGCGCACCTGCGACGGCTATTTCTTCCCGATGTCGAATGCCGCTTCCATCGGTGACTTCGAGCGCGACCAGAAGAATTGCGAGTCGAGCTGCCCAGGTACCGAGATGCAGGTCTTCTATTCGCGCGGAATGGACGACGATTCTGGCTCGATGACCTCGTCGGCGACAGGTCAACCCTACAGCGAGCTGCCGACCGCCTATCTCTACAAACAGGCCAATTACTCGCGCCCGCCCACCTGCGGCTGCAATGCGCAGGCCGGCAATTTCACGATCATCGGCGGCAACCCGCCTGATCCTGAACAATCGCAGCCGAACGGCGAGGCAGCGCGCTTCATACCGATGCCGGCGTCCAAGCCCGATCCGGGCGCCGATCCGGAAACGCTCGCCAATGCCGAAGGCGGGCTCGACCTTGATGTGATCAGGCGGCTGACCACCAAGGTGCCGGTGTCGCCGGTCTCAGCGCTGCCGCCCGATCAGCGCAAGGTCAGGGTCGTCGGGCCAGCGTTCCTTCCCGACCCATCAGCGGCAATAGATCTGAAAGCTCCGGCCCCGAAGTCCGCCCGGTAAGGGCCAGCCTCAGCGGCATGAACAACGGCTTGCCCTTGCGCCCGGTGGTTTCCTTGATCTTGCCGGTCCAGTCCTTCCACACCGTGCCGTTCCACGGCTCCTCGGGGAGAACGTCGAACGCCTGATTGAGGAAATCGCGGTCTTCGCCGGAAAATTCCGCCGGCTCCTGCGGACCCTCGCTCAGGATACGCCACCAAGCGACCGCGTCCGACAGGCGGTCGAGATTGCCGCGCACCGCCATCCAGAACGGCTCGGCCTTGTCGCCGGAAATGCCCAGCACCATCAGCCGGTCGCGCGCTTCCTCGAACGACATGCGATGCATCAGCGTGCGGTTGAGCACGAAGAGCTCGTCCGGGTCGAATTTGGAGGCGGACTTGGACGTCGCAGCCGGGTCAAAATGGCCGGCGAGCTCGTTGAGATCATGCGCGGCGGTGACATTTTCCGACGTGCCGACAAGCACCGCCAGCGAAGCGACGGCCATCGGCTCGATGCCGTCCTCGCGCAGGCTTTCGATCGACAGCGCGCCGGTGCGCTTCGACAACCCCTCGCCCGACACGGTGGTGAGCAAATTGTGGTGGCCGAAGACCGGCGGCTCGGCGCCCAGCGCCTTGAAGATGGCGATCTGCACGCCGGTGTTGGTGACATGGTCGTCGCCGCGGATGACATGGCTGACACCCATCTCGATGTCGTCGACCACCGAGGGCAGCGTGTAGAGATAGGTGCCGTCCTCTCGCACCAGGACAGGATCCGACAGCGAGGCGAGGTCGACCGTCTCCTCGCCGCGCACCAGGTCGTTCCAGCGCACCTCGGTGCGCTCCGGCTGCAGCGGGTCGTTGGTGTAGTTGGGCAGCAGGAAACGCCAATGCGGCCGGCGGCCATCCGACTGGTACTCCGCCACCTGCTCCGGCGTCAGCGTCAGCGCTTCGCGGCCATAGACCGGCGGCAGGCCGCGCGTGCGGCGCACCTTGCGGCGCAGGTCGAGCTCTTCCGGCGTCTCGTAGCAGGCGTAAAGCACCCGCGCCGCCTTCAGCCGCTCGACCGCCGCGTCATAAATCTCGAAGCGGCGCGACTGGTATTCGGTGACATCCGGGAAGATGCCCAGCCAATGCAGGTCGTAAAGGATGGAATCGGCGTATTCCTGCGTCGAGCGGGCAATGTCGGTGTCGTCGAAGCGCTGGATGAAACGGCCTTTGTTGTTCATGGCGAAAAGCCAGTTGAACAGCGCGGTGCGCGCATTGCCGATATGGATGCGGCCGGTCGGCGATGGGGCAAAACGTACGGTAACTGTCATGAGCGGGGCGTAGCGGATGCTTTTGGTGTTGACAAGGCGCGCCCCCGCGCGAACGCAACAGATAGTGCAAGCCAGCTAAAATGAAAAGCCATCGGCCCGACACGGCTTCCGGCCTGGCCGGTCGCCGCGTCAAGCGCCTGCAAAGCCGGGCTTCTTATGTCCCCGTTATCCACATATGTGACACACAACATGTTGGGGTCATAAAAGCTACGCAAACGAATCCTTGACGGGTCGGAACGAGTCGCTTTTTATAGGCCATGCGCTCCTGTAGCGGGCGCGACCGGAGAGTTCTGAGGCCGGTCTTTTTTCCCGGATTTTGTGCGTTTTGCCCGGATTTCCGCCTGTTCACGAGGCCGGCGGAAGCGTTGGGATCGTTAGGGCTTGGGTGGGCGAAAGGGAGAATTGTCGGCCTGGAAAAAATGTTCTGTTAACACTATATTTAGTGTTTGCAGACAGGCTCGACGCTAGATAGTGTGAACCTCCCTCTCCGGAGGGAATCGACAAAAAGTTTCAGTTCGAGGGACCCGCGGGTCGGCCGGCAACCTGGGTAAGCGCCTGGAAAGGCGTTTGCTTGTCTGCATGGCAGCGCCCGCGACGAGGAGAGTGTCGGCGTCGCCCGCGATGCCGGCAAACGGCGGACTGCGCTTTTCGCCATGTGGGGCAGCAATCCCTTGGGAAAGGCGCTATATATAGACACAAAGGAACGGGACCAATGCGCATCGAGCGTCGCTTCACCAAGCCAGATCAGTCCGCCTATGCGGAGATCGAATTTCGCAAGGCTTTGTCGGAGATCAAGAATCCCGACGGCTCGGTGGTGTTCCGCCTGGACAATATCGATGTGCCGGCGCAGTTCAGCCAGGTCGCGGCCGACATCCTGGCCCAAAAGTATTTCCGCAAGGCCGGCGTGCCGGCGCGCCTGAAGAAGGTTGAGGAGAACGACGTTCCCTCCTTTCTGTGGCGTTCGGTTGCCGACGAGGCCGAACTCGCCAAGCTGCCCGAGGCCGAGCGCTATGGTTCGGAAACCGACGCCCGCCAGGTCTTCGATCGCCTCGCCGGCACATGGACCTACTGGGGATACAAGGGCGGCTACTTCAAATCCGAGGATGATGCGCGCGCCTTCCGCGACGAGCTCGCCTATATGCTCGCCACCCAGCGCGTCGCGCCGAACTCGCCGCAATGGTTCAACACCGGCCTGCACTGGGCCTATGGCATTGACGGCCCGAGCCAGGGCCACTTCTATGTCGATCCCTTCACCGGCAAGCTGACCAAGTCGAAGTCCTCCTACGAGCACCCGCAGCCGCATGCCTGCTTCATCCAGGGCGTGCAGGACGACCTCGTCAACGAGGGCGGCATCATGGACCTGTGGGTGCGCGAGGCGCGCCTGTTCAAATACGGCTCCGGCACCGGCTCGAACTTCTCGATGCTGCGCGGTGAGGGCGAAAAGCTTTCCGGCGGCGGCCGCTCGTCCGGCCTGATGAGCTTCCTCAAGATCGGCGACCGCGCGGCGGGCGCCATCAAGTCGGGCGGCACGACGCGCCGCGCGGCGAAAATGGTCATCGTCGACGCCGACCACCCGGATATCGAGGACTTCATCGACTGGAAGGTCAATGAGGAGCAGAAGGTCGCCTCGCTGGTGACCGGTTCCAAGATCGTCAAGAAGCATCTCGAAGCCATCATGAAGGCCTGCGTCAATTGCGAAGGCCATGGCGACGACTGCTTCGACCCGGCGCTGAACACCGCGCTGAAGCGCGAGATCAAGGCGGCCAAGAAGGACGCCGTGCCGGAGAACTATATCTACCGCGTCATCCAGTTCGCCCGCCAGGGCTACACCTCGATGTCGTTCAAGACCTACGACACCGACTGGGATTCGGACGCCTATCTCACCGTCTCCGGCCAGAACTCCAACAATTCGGTGTCGCTGAAGGACAATTTCCTGCGCGCCGTCGAGGCCGATGGCGACTGGCAGCTCACCGCCCGCAAGGACGGCAAGGTGCTGAAGACGCTGAAGGCGCGCGACCTGTGGGAAAAGATCGGCTACGCCGCCTGGGCTTCCGCCGATCCGGGCCTGCACTTCAACACGACGATGAACGACTGGCACACCTGCGCCTCCGCCGGTGCGATCCGGGCTTCCAACCCGTGCTCGGAATACATGTTCCTCGACGACACGGCCTGCAACCTCGCCTCGATCAACCTTTTGCCCTACCGCCGCGAAGACGGCACGATCGACATCGCCGCTTACGAGCATACCGTTCGGCTGTGGACCATCGTGCTCGAAATCTCGGTGATGATGGCGCAGTTCCCGTCCAAGGAGATCGCCAAGCTCTCTTACGAATACCGCACGCTCGGCCTCGGCTACGCCAATATCGGCGGCCTGCTGATGACCTCGGGCATTCCCTACGATTCCGACGAGGGCCGCGCCATCTGCGCCGCGCTCACCGCCATCATGACCGGCGTCGCCTACTCGACCTCGGCCGAAATGGCCGCCGAGCTCGGCGCCTTCCCGGACTATGACCGCAACGCCCAGAACATGCTGCGCGTCATGCGCAATCATCGCCGCGCCGCTTACGGCGACAAGGACGGCTACGAGAAACTCGCCGTCAACCCGGTGCCGCTGGTCGCCTCCGACCTGAAGCAGCGGGCGCTGGCCGAGCATGCCCGCGCCGCATGGGACCGCGCCATCGAGCTCGGCGAGGAGCATGGCTACCGCAATGCGCAGGCAACCGTCATCGCGCCGACCGGCACGATCGGCCTCGTCATGGATTGCGACACAACCGGCATCGAGCCCGATTTCGCGCTGGTGAAGTTCAAGAAGCTCGCCGGCGGCGGCTATTTCAAGATCATCAACCGCGCCGTGCCGGAAGCGCTGCGCACGCTGGGCTATTCCGAGAGCCAGATCGCCGAGATCGAGGCCTATGCGGTCGGCCACGGCAACCTCAACCAGGCGCCCGGCATCAACCCCTCCTCGCTGAAGGCCAAGGGTTTTAGCGATGAGAAGATCGCGGCGCTGAATGCGGCGCTGAAGTCGGCCTTCGACATCAAGTTCGTGTTCAACCAGTGGACGCTCGGCGCCGACTGGGTGAAGGAGACGCTCGGCTTCACCGACGAGCAGCTCGGCGACATCTCCTTCGAGATGCTGCCGGCTCTCGGCTTCTCGAAGAAGGACATCGACGCAGCCAACATCCATGTCTGCGGTGCGATGACCTTGGAAGGCGCGCCCTTCCTCAAGGCCGAGCACCTGCCGGTGTTCGACTGCGCCAGCCCCTGCGGCAAGATCGGCAAGCGCTCGCTCTCGATCAACAGCCACATCCTGATGATGGCGGCAGCGCAGCCCTTCATCTCGGGCGCCATCTCCAAGACCATCAACATGCCGAACGAGGCGACGGTCGAGGACGCCAAGAACGCCTACATGCTGTCGTGGAAGCTGGCGCTGAAGGCCAACGCGCTCTACCGCGACGGCTCCAAGCTGTCGCAGCCGCTCAATGCCTCGCTGCTCGTCGATGACGACGAGGATGAGGACGAGGCGGTCGAGCAGCTGATCGCGGCGCCCGCCGCGCAGCGCGCCGTGCAGGTGACGGAAAAGATCGTCGAGCGCGTGATCGAGCGGCTTTACCGCGACCGCGAGAAACTGCCGAACCGCCGCAAGGGCTACACCCAGAAGGCCGTCGTCGGCGGCCACAAGGTGTATCTCCGCACCGGCGAGTTCGACGACGGCCGCCTGGGCGAGATCTTCATCGACATGCACAAGGAGGGCGCCGCCTTCCGCGCGATGATGAACAACTTCGCCATCGCCATCTCGCTCGGCCTGCAATACGGCGTGCCGCTCGACGAATATGTCGAGGCCTTCACCTTCACCAAATTCGAGCCGGCCGGCATGGTGCAGGGCAACGATGCGATCAAGAACGCGACGTCGATCCTCGACTATGTGTTCCGCGAGCTCGCGGTCTCCTATCTCGGCCGCCACGACCTCGCCCATGTCGACCAGTCGGACTTCGACAAGACCGCGCTCGGCCGCGGCATCACCGAAGGCAAGGCGACGCCCTTCTCCAAGGGCCTCTATCGCGGCGCCTCGCCGGTGAAGCTGGTGTCCGCTGCTGGTTCAGACCCGAAGGGTTTCGGCGGCTCTGGGCCGTCGACCGCCCCTGCCCGCGCTGCGCCGACGGCCTTCTCAGGCTCCAACGTGCTGGCGCTGAAGCCGGCAAGCGACGAGGCTATCGCCTACAAGCGCGACTATGAGGAGCGCGCCAGGGAACTGGCCGAGGATATGGTGGAAGAAGAAGCCGAAGCCGCCGGCGGCGCCGAGGCTTTATTCACTGACGCCGCCGCCAACGAGGCGGCCGAAGCGAAAAAGCTCGCCGCGACAAGGCGCCAGCAATCGCTTCTCCAGGGCTACACCGGCAACGAATGCTCCGAGTGTCACAACTTCACCATGGTGCGGAACGGCACCTGCGAGAAGTGCGACACATGTGGAAGCACGAGTGGGTGCAGTTGAGAGCTTAGATGCCGCCTCGGCTTACAGTCCGCGAAGTTATTCGCATGCTGGAGGCCGACGGCTGGTATTTGGTTGCAACCAAAGGCAGCCATCGCCAATATAAGCATAAGACCAAAGCCGGCCGCGTCACCGTGGCCGGCAAGCCGTCTGAAGAGGTTGCACCAGGAACGTTGAACAGCATCCTAAAGCAGTCCGGCCTGAAGGAGTGATGGTATGCGCTACGCCGTGGTGATCGAAAAAGCCGGAAATAACTTTTCTGCATATGTGCCCGACCTGCCAGGCTGCATCGCCACCGGAGCGACGGTAGCTGAAGTGGAAACCGAAATCCGTGATGCGATCCGCTTCCACATCGAAGGCTTACGTGCGGACGGGCTGGATGTGCCGAAAGGCGTCAGCCTGGCGGAGTATGTAGAGGCATAGCTGCCGCCAGCTACGCCTACCGTGCCTAAGGCCTCGCTGCCAAACATATCCATCGACGACAATGATCGACCACATCACCATCGAAGTGAGCGACCTCGCCAAGAGCAAGCTCTTCTACGAGCAGGCTTTCGCGCCTCTGGACTATCGCCTCTCCTTCGGCAAGGAAGGCGTGTTCTGGGCGTTCGATGTCGGCAACAGCTGCCTGTTCGAGATCCAGAGCACGGGCGAAACGCCGCCGCTCACCCATCTGCATGTCGCCTTCCGGGCAAAGAGCAAGGCCGAGGTCGATGCGTTCCATCGCGCGGCGCTCGAAGCTGGCGCCGTCGACAACGGCGCACCCGGTCCACGTCCGGAATACGCGGAGCATTACTACGCCTGCTTCGTACTCGATCTGGATGGTTATAATATCGAGGCGATGATCGACGAGGCATAGTGTGGCGATGCCCCTTCTGCTTCGTCATTCCAGGGCGGAGCAAGGAGCGAAGCGACGCGCGCAGACCCTGGAATCCATTCCGTTACATTGACGCGTTGCAACGGTCCAGAATTCTGCTCCGTTTGCACACTTCACCGTGGTCACGGAATGGATTCTCGGGTCAAGCCCGAGAATGACGACCGCGCGGGGCCGAGGCATGAGCGCTCTTCTCCTTCTCCCCTTGTGGGAGAAGGTGGATCGGCGCGCAGCGCCGAGACGGATGAGGGGTGTTCCAGCGAAGTGAGAGGCTGGCGATCTTGCTGCGGCGCCCCCAACCGGCAAGGTGTCCATCAAGCTGGAACACCCCTCATCCGGCCGCTTCGCGGCCACCTTCTCCCCCAGGGGGAGAAGGAGAAGAGCGCTCAATCCTTGAACGCGATCCCGTATTTCGCCGCCTGTTCCTTCGGCATATCCGCCAGCGCCTGGCGCACCGTGTAGCCGCCATAGACGTCGCCGCCGTTGCGGATCATCCAGTCCTCGACGTCGGCCTCGGCCACCGTCATGCGATCGCCCATCTTGTACTGGTTGCCATTGACCGGCTTGTCGGCCAGCAGGCCGACGAAGCGGCCGTCGCTGAAAGCCACAAGCTGCATCCAGATATGCTCGGTGGCGCCGTTCTGGGTCAGCGGAAATTTCACGGTGTAGGTGCCAGGCGTGCGTGCGGCTATCAGTTCATGGAAGCGCGGCAGCGTCGAATGGCCCTTGGCCTTGGCGCCCTGCATCGCCGCGTCGGTGGTGGAGTAGGCGACCACATTGTCCTTGGGCTCGCTGCCCCGCATGTGCGAATTGAAAAATCCGTAGCCGACGGCGGCTACCAAAGCGGCAGTAACAATCAGTTTGCGCATCGAAACCTCTCCGAAATGCGATCACGGACACGTTACCGGAAGCCCGTTGCCGCACCTCTAAGAGACAGGGTGAGCGCATGGTTAGCGAAATGCCGAAATTGCCATCGACCTCACCGGCCGACGCCCGCGCGTGAGGCGCCGGTGCTTCCCCTCCTCCCCTTATGGGAGAATGCGGGTCGGCGCGCAGCGCCGAGACGGATGAGGGGATTCCAGCGGAGTGAGATGCTGGCGATCATCAGTCGTTTGCGAAGGTCTGCATCAAGCTGGAGCACCCCTCATCCGGCCGCTTCGCGGCCACCTTCTCCCGCAAGGGGAGAAGGGAAAACTCCGCCTTAATCCGCGTCGGCTATCATCTGCCCGCCGCCCAGCCAGGCGCGCCATTGGCGCTCGTCGCCATGGAAGACGTTGAGGTCGATGCGGCCGCTGACGCCATGCGACAGGCCGGAGCCGGAATACTGCCAGAACAGCCACCTGCGGCCCGGATAAACCTTTGACGGATGCGCCGCCACGGCGCGCAGCCAAAACGGGTAGTCCTGAAAGGCACCGCGCAGGTTGTCGCGATAGAAGTCGGGGCTGGTGTAGATGATGGGCCGCTGGCCGTAGTGGCGCTCCAGCCTGTCCATGAACACCTGCATCTTCTCCAGCACCTTTTCACGCGAAGGCCGCCGCTTGCAGGAGGACTCGCCGTTCCACTCGACGTCGATAACCGGCGGCAGCGCGCCGTCGACTTTCGGCACGTTGCGGATGAACCAGTCGGCCTGCTCGCTGGCGGTGCGGCACCAGTAGAAGAAATGATAGGCGCCCCGCTTCAGCCCGGCGGCATCGGCGTTGCGCCAGTTCTTCATGAACATCGGGTCGAGATGGTCGCCGCCGTCAGTCGCCTTGATATAGGCGAAATTGGCGCCTTGGGCGCGCAGCTTCCCCCAATTGATGTTGCCCTGCCAGCGCGAGACGTCGACGCCGTGAACGGCAAGGTGGCGCGGTGAGGAGCGGCCGAAATTGATCGGCTTGGCGTCGCGGAACGCATAACGGGTGACCGGACCGGCGAGCATCGCGGGCGCGGCGCGCGACAGCCGCTTCGGCGGCGAGACGAGTGCTGCCTCCTGCACCGGCGGCTCGACGCTGTCCGGCAGATCGGCCGCCGGGAAGTTCACCGTCTCCTCCTCGGCAAGGCCGAAGGGGCGCGAATGCTCGTCGCCGAGGCGCGAGTTCTCGTCGCCGGGGCTCGCGTTACCTTCGCCAAGCAACGGCGCCGGCGGCTTGATGCGCGCGGCGCCCGACATCGATGCGGTCTCGACGGTTCTTTCGGCGACGGCTGTCCTCGCGCCCTTCGACACCGGCGCGCTTGGCCGCACGACCGAGCTCGTCGTCTCGTTGGACGGCATCTGCAGGGCATCGACGCCCGACGTTGACGAGCAGCCGGCAAGGCAAAGCGATGCGAGCACGAAACTGACGACGCCAAAAATCCGCATCTTGACCTGTACGCAAAACAAAACAGACCGAAGGCAGGAACAGCGCCGCCGGAAACGCCATTCCTAATGAGAAATTACCAACAAAGTTTGAATCAAAATTTACTTTTGGCGCGAGCGGATGATTCGGGATGGCGCCGAAGTGAGCTTCTTGGCTAGCGCCTGAACACGCCGATCATCGGCCCCAGATTCCAGAAATCGTCGTTGCGGCCGATCCCGGGCGCATAGAGGCTCGAGATCGAGCCATCGAGGAACAGCGCGTTCGGGCAGCCGAGCCGGTCGCGGAAAAGCCGCGCGAATTCGTGGAAAGTCACGACATCGTTCGAGATCGCGAAGACCGCGACCCCGTCGGCGCTCACGCCGACGCCATCGCGGATCTTGCGCGAGGTGCCGTCGTAACGGAATTTCGGATGCAGCTTGCCGTCGATGACCAGCATCGGCCCGGACTGCGTGGCATAGTCGACGCGCGGCGGGCGCTTCAGATAATCCTTAGTCGCGCGAACACCCGCCTTGCCGGCGCTGAGATAGAAGATGCCGTTGGGCTGCATGGAGAAATTGCCGGTTCCCGATCCGGTCCTGGCTGGCGTGACCTGCTTGCCGCGCTCGACATAGAGGCCGACCGGCGCGAGGTTGGGATGATACATGCCGGCATTGATGCCGAAGAGCATGGTGCGCCCCGCCGCCTGCTGCGCGCTTCGCAGATTGTGCAGCGATCGGTAGAGATCGCCGTCCTTGTTCTTCCAGAACAGCTCGATGGAAAAATGCTTCGGATCGGCCTCGCAAACCAGATAGGTCGCGTTCTCAAAAATCTGGTTGCGGCAGGGCGGCAGCGCCGCCAGCCATTGGCCGAGGCCCATGCCGGCGCCAATAGCCGCCGGCGCCGCCGATTTCACCAGCGTCGCAAGCAAAGGCACGGATTGCAGCAGCGTCACAAGATCCATCAGCGCACCCGGGCGTCGGCGTCGATATAGCGGAGTGGGCCGAGACCTCTAGACCAGCCATCCCGTCGCGACGCCGATCAGCAGCACCACGCCGAGCAGGCCGCGATAGATGACGAACGGCCAGGCGGAGAAGCGCTCGAGCACGCGCATCAGCCCCCAGATCGCGAAGAAAGCCGAGATCGAGGCGACGACAAGGCCGACGGCCAGGATCGACCAGCCATGCGCATCGAGATGCACCTTGTGCAATTCATAGAGCTCCTTGAGGCCGGCCAGTGCGATGGCCGGCAGGCCGAGCAGGAAGGAAAGGCGCGCCGCCTCGGGCCGGGCGAAGCCCAGCCCCATCGCCGCCGTCAGCGTCGAGCCCGAGCGCGAGACGCCGGGGATAAGCGCGCCGACCTGGGCCACACCCACCAGCAGCGCGTCGAGGATCGATGCCTGGCGCAGCACGAGCTTGTGGCTGGCGAAGATCTCGGCGAGCGCCAAAAGGACCGCCATGGCGATGCAGGCCCAGCCGATGACGGCCAGCCCGCGCAGCGGCGAGTTGCAGGCGTTGAGCACGCCGGAAAGCGCGAGGCCCACAATGACGATCGGGACGGTGGCAAGCACGATGCTGATCGCCAGGCGGAAAGAGCGGTCGCCGAAATCGCGGCGCGAGATCGCCGCAACCGAACCGAACAGCACATCCCTGACATCGCTCCAGAAATAGCTGACCACCGCCGCCAGCGCCGCCAGTTGCATGGCGGCGGAGAAGGCCGAGCCGGGGTCCTGCCAGCCGAGAACGGCCGGCACGATGCGCATATGCGCCGTGGACGAGATCGGCAGCAATTCGGTGATGCCTTGCACGATGCCGAGAAATGCCACCTTGGCATAACCCAGGCCGACAAAGCCGGTATCCAGTCCTTGCGTGCAGACGTCGGTCATCCCGGTCCTTTCCCCGTGCCCCTATCGTTCTTGGGGGCAAAAAGTGAATCGTCATTCGAAAAGCCTGGAGGACAGGCTTAGCCTCACGATAGCGTGATTCCAACTCACGGATTTGTAAGGTGCCGCTAATCCTGCTTGACAACTGGCGCCGCCATATTATTCTCCGCTAATCTTACACTGTAAGGCAAATCGGAGGAGCATCACGATGTCGACCGCCGCCCTCTCGGAATTGGAGCCGGTCACGCCGCCGGAAACGCATGCTGCAGAAATCACGATCGAGGAGGTGTCGCGTGATACCAGCCGCGCCATCGAGCGCGCCGAGGTCGCTGCCTGGCTCGACCTCTACGAGGCGGCGCCGGCGGATTTCGCGGCCCGGCAAGGGCTGACGATTGACAAGGACGGCGATCTTGTCTGGACCACCTGCACGACGATCCCGTTCATCCATTTCAACTGCGTGAAGAATATCGGCGTCGATGGTCCGGCGACGGAAGAACAGGTCGACACGTTGCTCGCGCATTACCGCGATGCCGGCATCAGGCGGCCGTGGTTCTATACCAATCCACACACTGAGCCGTCGCGGCTGAGATGCTGGCTGGAAGCGCGCGGGATGCAGCAGCAAGGCGGCTGGGAGCGCATCTATCGCGACGCGACGCCGCTGGCGGACGAACCGCTTTTCCCGAGCGACCCGCTGATCCCGGTTGACGATCTGGTGATCGAGGAGGTCACGCCCAGGACAGCTTCGGAGTGGGCATCTTTCATCGATGCCAAATACAGGCTCCCCACCTCGCCCTGGCTGATGGCGCTTGTCGATCGCAAGGGCTGGCATCATTACATGCTGAAACGCAGGGGCGCGGTCGCCGCCGTGCGCTCGCTCTTCATCTCAGACGGGGCCGCCTGGAGCGGCATCGACGCGCCGGTACCGGGCATCATGGCGCCGAGCTTCGATCTTGACGCCATGCTTGGCGAAAGGCTGGTCCGCGACGGCATAGCCGCCGGCGCGAAATTGTTTGTCGCCGATATCGAGGCGCCGCGCCCCGACCGCGACGGGCCGGCCTATCGCAACTACGACCGGCTCGGCTTCAAGCTCGCCTATTTGCGTAGCCATTACAGTTACTTGCCCGCGAATTCGAGCTGACCAATTTCCCTGGAGTTGCCTCAGCGGTACAACCACTGCTTCAGGCAGCTTCTTGCCACCACATGCGCCGGCGGCACCGAAGCCTGATCGATGCGGGAATCATCGCTTGCCCTGTCGCGAGCCTTTTCCAGAAGCAGGCGAAGCTCGGCCGGGCGCACGCGGTCGCGCGCCATCACGAGTTGGACCATCGGGTCGTTCAAAAGCTCGTCCAGGGTGTTGATGCTCTCGCTCATCCGTCGCCTCCTCGATGCCTTCCCGCATGGCGCGTAGATAGGCAGCCAAAGATGGCCCGCCAATGACGCTTTGCCGGCTATGTCGTGAATCGAAGATGAAATTTTTGTGCAGGCCTTCTTCCTTCTCCCCTTGTGGGAGAAGGTGGATCGGCGCGCAAGCGCCGAGACACTCCGCTGGAATACCCCTCATCCGAGACGCTGGTATTCTCTGGAACACCCCTCATCCGACCGAGCTTCGCTCGGCCACCTTCTCCCACAAGGGGAGAAGGAAGAAGCTACGCTGGCGGCGCGCCTTCATATTGCGGCAGGCCATCGTCGAGCATCACCCAGGGCTGCTTCGACGCGGTCCAGAAATGCATGTCGGGCTTGAACAGCGACGGGTCGTCGAGCGAGCCGGAGGTGATGCCGAGAATGCCCCTGGAATCACGGCGTGAGAACAAAGTCGTGCCGCAAACCGGACAGAAGCCGCGCTTGAGGTCTGGCGTGGAATTGATCGTCGCCACCGGTCCTTCGATGGTCACATCGTCGATGCGAAACAGAAGTCGCGCATTGAAGGCGGCGCCGATCGCTCTCTGGCAGATGCGGCAATGGCAGATGCGTTCGTTGATCGGCTCGGCCTCGGCCCTGTAGCGCACCGCGCCGCAAAGGCATCCGCCCTCATACTTGGTCATCACCAGACACCTGCCTCGAGGAAATGCCGGGCACCGTAGTGGCCGGCATGGCAGGGTCAATCAAAAAACATTGATGGGATACGATCGCTTGAGCTGATGCCACTGGCCGGCTGCATCAGGCGGCCAGCGGCCAGGATTCATTCGCTGACGATCTCGTCCCAGGTCTTCACCTTGGTGACACCGTCGAGGAACGGCAGCGTGGTGGCGACCAGTTCCGGCGCGAAGAACACGTCGTAATGCGTGCGGTTGGGGATGATCGACAGCCGGTTCTGCGACAGGTGCTCGCGCATCCAGCCGGCGTCCTTCAATCCGCCGCCAAGCATCTGGAAGAACTTGATCTCGTGCTCGGGCTTGTACATGTCGCTGTCGCCGTAGACGAGCATGACGGGCATCTTCAGCTTCGGCACGTCGGCCGAGAAATCATAGTCCTTGCGCATGAAGGCGCCGAGCGCATCGAGCAGTTTTGGGAAATCCTCGGGCTTCGGCGCCACGGCGACATAGGATTTGTACATCGGCGTGTCCTTCATGAACTCGGCGGCCGCCGCGCTCACCTGCGCCTGCTGCGGACGCATCTCGTCATAGAAGCCGTTGGCGGCGTAGCCGGTCGACACCATGACCAGCCGACGCACCGCTTCGGGATGCTGGACGGCCATGCGGAAGGCGACGCCGCCGCCAAGCGAATAGCCCATGACGTCGACCTTGTCGTAGCCGAGCGCCTTGACGATGGCCGCCATGTCGTCGCCCATCGCCTCAAGGCCTAAAGGCCGTTCGCCGAGCGCGGTGCGGCCATGTCCCTGCAGGTCGACGGCGATCACCGTGCGATGTTCGGCAAATTTCGGCAGGATCGGCGCGAACATGTCGCTCGAACCCAGGCCGCCATGCAAAAGAAGCAGCGGCTCGCCCTTGCCGTAGACGGCGTAGTAGTAGTTCACGCCGTCGATCGGCAGCAGGCCGGATTTTTCCGGCTTCAAGAGAGCTTTGGCTTCACTGATCATGGCTGGCTTGGTCTCCTCGGATTTTGCGCTCGGCGAGGCTATGAGGGTCATTGCCGAAGCAAGGATGGCGAAAAACAGGGTCTTGGGCATTTCAGTCTCCTCTCCGCTTGCGTTGCCTCAAGGACGCGGTGGGAGAACCCAAGCCGACATGGCCCGCTAAATAATTCGAGGGAGAGTGGAAGCGCCTCGGCAGGCGACTCCAAAGAAGAAGGATCAGTGGCGCTTGGCCTGCACTAGATAAGCGTCGATCATGGTCTCGCCGAGCCACTTCGCGGCTTCGAGCCTATGCAGCCCCTCGACCAGGATGTGGCGCTTGCCGTCGTGTCGCACCTGTATCGGGGTCTTCATGCCGTTTTCGAGAATATCCTCGGCAAGATGGCGCACCGTCTCGGGATGCAGCGTCTTGCGCCGCGCCGTCGGCACGTAGATGTCGTCGACCTTGACCTTTTGCACACGCAGCATGTCGGCTCCTCGGCGAGAATGTCGCCTCAGCATGAATAGTTGGTTTGCCGGCGGCGGCCAAGCGCGAGCGCGCTGGCCCGATGCTTTCCATTTGACGCTTGGCCAGCCGATGGTCTCAATGACGGCCTCGTGATCTCAGGTGTTCCTTGACGCAACTGCCCAGTGAATTCCCCGATTTCGGGCTGACGCCCGAGCAGCGCCGCGAGGCGGTGCGCGGCCACTATTACGAATGGCCGGGAATGGATGGCCCGAGCGGCGAGATCTGGTGCTACAGCGACCGGTTTTCCTATCGCCCCGGCGAGACGGTAACGCTCTTCGTCAGCGCGTCGGCGCCGCAATTCAGCCTCGCCATCATTCGCGACGGCGACAACGAAACAATAGTCTTCGAGGGAGCGGGCCTGTTGGCGCGCTGGCAGGACACGCCCGACCAATGCTCGGTCGAAGGCTGCGGCTGGGAGGCTTCGTTCGAATTCCGTGTCGGCGACGATTGGCCGTCCGGCGCCTATCGCGTGACGCTGTCGGCCGAAGGCCGAAACGGCACGCCGATCCACAGCCATCATCTCTTCATTGTCACACCCCTGCCCGGCCGCAAGCCCGGCCGCCTGCTGCAGGTCGCCGCTACCGGCACCTGGCTCGCTTACAACACCTGGGGCGGCTCGAACCACTATCAGGGCATCACCGGTCCGAACCGCGATCAATACGCCACGACAGTGTCGATTGAGCGCCCTTGGTGCCGCGGCTTTGTCGTGCTGCCCAAGGATGCGCCGCGTGTGCCGCTGGAAGTCGCGGTGCCGGCGAGGACCGTGCCACGCTATCCGCACATGGAGTGGGCCTTCGCCACTGGACATTCGAAGAAATACGCCTCTTCGGGCTGGGCGAGCTATGACAACCATTTCTTCCGCTTCGCCGAGCGCGCCGGCTATCAGGTCGATCTCGCGAGCCAGCACGACCTCCATTTCTCGCCCGAAATCCTCGACGGCTATGACTGTGTCGTCTTCGTCGGCCACGACGAATACTGGACCTGGGAGATGCGCGACGCCGTCGACAATTATATCGAGCGCGGCGGGCATGCGGCGCGCTTCGCCGGCAATTTCATGTGGCAGACGCGGCTGGAGGACCAAGGCCGCCGCCAGATCTGCTACAAATACAAGGCGCGCGCGGAGGACCCCGCCTATCGCGGCGGCGACATCACCCGCGCCACGAATTCCTGGGAAGCGCCCGAGATCGGCCGTCCCGGCAGCGCCACCTTCGGCCTCAACGCCACGAGGGGGGTCTATGCCGGCTGGGGCGGCTGTGCGCCGCGCGGCGTGCGCGGCTTCCCGGTCTACCGGCCGGAGCATTGGGCCTTCGCCGGCACCGGCATCTATTATGGCGACCTGCTCGGCGCCGACAGCCATGTCTATGGCTATGAGGTCGACGGCCTCGATTTCGAGATCCGTGGCGGCCTGCCCTACCCGACCGCGACCAGCGGCGCGCCGGACGGCCTGCAGGTGCTGGCCGTCGGCATGGCAAGCCAGGTCGAGGAAAGCGCAGACATCCCGATCGAGGGCCAGTTCCTCGCCGACGAGGACGGCCGCTTCACCGCCGAAACCTTGTTCGGGGAGGCCAGCGACGCCAATCTCGACAAGGTCAAGCGCGGCAACGGCATGATCGTCAATTTCCCGCGCGGCAAAGGCGAGGTCTTCCACGCCGGAAGCTGCGAATGGGTCGCCGGCCTGCTAAGGCAGGACGCGATGGTCGAACGCGTGACCAAAAATGTTCTCGACCGCTATCTCGGAAAGTCCTGACATGTCGAAACTGGAAGTCCAGCCCGTAGCAGAGGCCGAAGCGCGGCCGCCATCGCACCTGTTCTATTTGTCCAGCCTGCGCCGGCCGGTCGTCGATCGCGCCGAGGGCATCTATTTCTGGACGAAGGACGGCCGCCGCTTCATCGACGGCTCGAGCGGGCCGATGGTCGCCAATATCGGCCATTCCAACCGCAACGTGCTCGACGCCATGAAGCGGCAGATGGACAAGACCACCTTCGCCTACCGGCTGCATTTTGAGAACGAGCCCGCCGAAGAGCTGGCGCGCGCCCTGGCCGGCAAGCTGCCCGAAGGCATGGACCGAATCTTCTTCGTTTCGGGCGGCTCGGAAGCGACCGAATCCTGCATCAAGCTTGCCCGCCAATGGGCGGTCGCCACCGGCCAGCCGAAGCGCTGGAAGGTGATCACCCGCTTCCCGTCCTATCATGGCGGCACGCTGGGCTCGCTTTCCGTCACCGGCGACGATGCGCTGGCCGAAACCTTCACGCCGATGATGAAGGTGATGCCGACAGTGCCTGCGCCCACAGCCTGGCGCGACCGCGACAACCTTTCGTTGGAACAGCGCGGCATCCGCTACGCCGACATGCTGGAGGAGAAGATTCTCGCCGAAGGGCCGGAAAGCGTTTTGGCCTTCATCATGGAGCCGGTCGGCGGTGCCGCGACCGCCGCGCTCGTCGCGCCCGACAGCTACTATCCGCGCATCCGCGAAATCTGCGACCGCTACGGCATCCTGCTCATCCATGACGAGGTGATGAGCGGCGCCGGCAGGACGGGCAAGTTCCTTGGCGGCGACCACTGGAACTGCAGGCCCGACATCGTCGCCCTCTCGAAGGGGCTGGGCTCCGGTTACGCGCCGCTCGGCGCCCTCGCCGCGCCGATGCGCCTGATCGAGCCGCTGCTGGCCTCCGGCGGCTTTCAGCATGGCCACACCTATGCCGGCAATCCGCTCGCCTGCGCCGCCGGCCTCGCCGTGCTCGGCGAGATGGACCGGCTCGATCTCATCGCCAACGCCGCCGCCATGGGCAAGGTGCTGATGGCAGAGTTGAAGGGCTTGCAAAAGCGCTTCCCCTTCATCGCCGACGTGCGCGGCAAGGGTCTGCTCACCGGCGCCGAAATGGTCGCCGATCCCGAGACTTTGAGGCCCATCGATCCGGCCAGCAAGGCGACGCAGCGCTTGCTCGACCACGCCTATGCGCGCGGCCTGATCATCTATGGCCGCAAGGTCAAGGGCGGCGTCGACGGCGACAATTTCATGGTGGCGCCGCCGATGATCATCACCAGAGACCAAATCGGCGAGATGATCTCCATCATCGGAGATTCGCTGGAGGCGCTGGCGGAGGAACTCGATCTGCCGGTGGAGGGCTAGTGGCGTTTTGAGGCAAAGCCAATCTGAGATGCTTGCGATCCTTCGCACCCCCCTCTGGCCTGCCGGCCATCTCCCCCGCAAGGGGGGAGATCAGCTGTGTTTTTCGATTTCGCCAATTTTCAGCGTTGCAGAATTGGCGGCAAGGCCAAAGCTGCACATCTCCCCCCCTGCGGGGGAGATGGCCGGCAGGCCAGAGGGGGGTGCCTTGGCGCTGCACTCTCAATGAGCACCCCCTCGCAAGCCGTCACCCTCCGCCCCGGCACCATCGACGATGTCGAAACCATCTACGCCGCCCTGCTGCGCCTCGGCACCCATACCGGCGCGCATCAGGAAATCACTTCGACGCCCGAGGATCTGCGCCGCTACGGCTTCGGCGCCAAACCCGCCTTCTCGACCCTGATCGCTGAGATCGACGGCGAGTTCGCCGGGCTTTGCCTGCATTTCCCGATTTTCTCGACCTGGATGGGCCGTCTCGGCGTCTATGTGCAGGACCTTTATGTCGAGGATCGCTTCCGCGGCCGCCGCATCGGCGAAAAACTGCTCAGACGCGTGGCGAAGGAGTGCCGCGCGGCGGGCGGTGGCTATCTAAGGCTGTCCGTCGATACCGACAATGAGACGGCCAAGGCCTTCTACGAAAGACTGGGCATCGGCCGATCGAGCTACGAGCAGGTGCAGAAAATCGTCGGCGATGCCTTTTTCGCCTTTGCCGATACGCCGGAGGAATGACGATGAAAGCCTTCTATGCCGAGGAGCAGAAGCGCCATGACCCGAAAGCTTTCCTGTCCAGCGGCGCGCCGCAGCCCAACCCGGAAAAGCCGGACCGGATTGAACGATTGTTAGCCGGCGCAAGATTGGCCGGCTTGACGATCGAACGTCCAGGCAATCATGGACTTGGCCCGATCGCCGCGGTGCATACGCCTGAATATCTCGATTTTCTCGAGCACATTTTTGCGCGCTGGCAGCGCATCGAAGGCGCCTCGGCGGAAGTCATCCCGAACATCCATCCGATCGCCCGCGCCGGCTCCTACCCAGCCTCTGCTGTCGGCCAGGCCGGCTACCACATGGCCGACACCGCCTGCCCGATTTCGGCCGAGACCTGGAACAGCGCGCTGTGGAGCGCCTGGAGCGCAGTGGAAGCTGCCGAAGCGGTGATGACCGGAGCGCCTTCGGCCTATGCGCTCTGCCGCCCGCCGGGACATCACGCCTTCGCCGATGTCGCCGGCGGCTTCTGCTTCATCAACAATTCGGCGGTCGCGGCGCAGGTGCTGCGCAAGAACGCCGCCCGCGTCGCCATCCTCGATGTCGACCTGCACCACGGCAACGGCACGCAAGGCGTCTTCTATGCCCGCCCCGACGTGCTCACCGTCTCGCTGCACGCCGATCCGGTGCGCTTCTACCCGTTCTTCTGGGGATATGCAGACGAGCGCGGCGAAGGTCCCGGCCTCGGCTACAATCTCAACCTGCCGCTTCCGCGCAAGTCCGGCGACGCGGCCTTTCTCGAAGCGCTGGCGACGGCCTTCCAGCGCATCCGCGCCTTCGCGCCGGAAGCGCTGGTCGTGGCGCTCGGCCTCGACGCTTTCGAGGGTGATCCGTTCGGCGGCCTGTCGGTGACGACGCCTGGCTTCTCGCGCATCGGCGAAGCGATAGCCGGGCTCGGCCTGCCGACGGTCATCGTCCAGGAAGGCGGCTATCTCTGCGATGCGCTCGGCGACAACCTCACCGCATTCCTCACCGGCTTCGGCGGGAAGCGTTAGGCGGCCTTAAGAACGCTGCTGCCGCAGCATCGCGATCACGCGATGCACGCTCTCCAGCGTCTCCTCGATCTCGGCCGCCGTATTGTAGTGCGCGATGCCGATGCGCACGACGCCTTGCTCGGCGGGTATTCCGAGCTGGTGAACGACCTCCCACGCATAATTGTGGCCTGACCAGACGAAGATGTTTTCGGCATTCATCTGCCGCACGATTGTTTCCGGCGCGATGCCTTCGACGGTGAAGGAAATGGTCGGCACCCGCTCGGCGAGGCGCTTCGGATCGGTGATGCCGTGGATGACCAGGCCCTCGATGTCGGACAGGCCTTCGATCAGTTGCCGGGCAAGCGTGTTCTCGTAAGCAATCGAGACCTCGAACGCCTTGGCGATCCGCTGCCGCCGCGACCCGCTCTCGCCGGCGGCAGCGCCGAGATCGGCGAAATAGTCGATGGCCGCCGTCAGCCCGGCCATCAGCTCGATCTGCGGCGTGCCAAGCTCGAACCGCTCTGGCAGGACATTCGAAGAGCAGCGGCATTTGTAAGGCTGGAGCGTGTCGATGACGTCGCGGCGGCCCCACAATATGCCCATATGCGGCCCGAAGAATTTGTAGGCCGAGCAGATCAAGAAGTCGCAGCCGAGCGCCTGCACGTCGATCAGCCCGTGCTGCGCAAATTGCACGGCGTCTACGTAGACCAATGCGCCCGCCTGCTTGGCAATCGCCGTCAGCGCCTTCACGCGGTTGATCGAGCCGGTGAGATTGGAGGCATAGTTCAGCGCGACAAGCCGCGTCTTTTCCGAAAGCAGTCCCTTGAGCGCCGCCTCCTCCACCTGCCAGCTCCGCTCGTCGAACGGCAGGAAGCGCACGACCAGGCCGAGATCCTCGGCAAGCTGCAGCCAAGGTGAGACGTTCCCCTCATGGTCCATGCGCGTGACGATGATCTCGTCGCCGGCCTTCATCGTCCGGCCAAGCGTGCGCGACATATGGTAGGTCAGCGTCGTCATATTGGCACCGATGACGATCTCCTCGACGCTTGCGGCGTTCAGGAAATCGGCCATCGCCGCATGCGCTCCGTCGACCACTTTTTGGGCCGCGACCGTCGTTTCAAAGAAACCACCGAGATTGGCATTGGTCGTCAGCAGGCAGCGGGAGACTGCGTCGGCCACCGCTCGCGGCACCTGCGTGCCGGCTGGATTGTCGAGATAGATACGCCGGCGACCGTCATCGGCGAGCGAAAGCGCCGGAAATGTGCCGCGCACGGCCTCGATCGGAAAGTCTGCCATCGTCTCCCCCTGTTTTTTCTCAACGATCCGTCTCTTCTCGAAGATTCCCGCTCAAGGGCACGGATTGCCGACACGCTGGTGGATGGCGTCGACCGCCTTCTGCATTTCTTCCGTCCAGGTGACGTCGACCGAGGACAGCGCCATATCGAGCTGCACAACGCTGGTGGCACCGACGATGTTCGCGGTCACGAAGGGCCGGCTCGCCACATAGGCGTTGGCGAAAAGCGCCGGCTCCATGCCGAAGGAACGTGCCAGCTCATTGTACTGAAGCAGCACCTCCGCCGCGTTCGGCGTCTCGTAGCGCTGGCCTCGGTTGAAGAGCTGCGAGCGCGAGCCCTGCGGCCGCGCGCCATGATCGTATTTGCCGGTAAGATAACCCTGCGCCAACGGCGAATAGGGAAGAAACGCGATCTCCTCGCGCTCGCAGACCTCGGCAAGGTTCACCTCGAAGGTGCGGTTGACGAGGTTGTAGGCGTTCTGCAGCGAGGCGACGCGCGGCCCGGCGCCCCTCTCGGCTTCGAACACAAAACGCATGACCCCCCAGGAACTTTCGTTCGAGAGGCCGAGATGGCGGATCTTGCCGGCTTTCACCAGGTCCTCGAAGACGGCGAGCGTCTCGGCAATCGGTGTTTCGTCTGCTGGCGCGGCTGCGGCATCGGCCCGGCGCGCCACCGCTCCGATCCGCGTCGGGTTCGAACCCCACGGAATGTCCCGGTCCGGCCAGTGGATCTGGTAGAGGTCGATATAGTCGGTGCCGAGCTTGGCCAGCGATTTCTCGACCGCGTCGAAAATGTCGGCGCGCACCAGCTTCGACGGACGATCGCCGCGGAACCACGTATTGGCCGTGCGGCCGACCACCTTCGAGGCGAGGACGACCTTGTCGCGGTTGCGGTTGGCCTTCATCCAGCTGCCGATGATCCTCTCGGTTCGCCCTTGCGTCTCCGCCTTGGGCGGGATCGGGTAAAGCTCGGCCGTGTCGATGAAATTCACCCCGCGCGAGAACGCCAGATCCATCTGCGCATGGCCCTCGGCCTCGGTGTTCTGTTGACCCCAGGTCATCGAGCCGAGGCAGATTTGCGAAACAAGGAGATCGGTCCGACCGAGGCGGCGTTTATGCATGGGGTTCTCCGGCGGGAGGTTGCGCGGACAGCGCGGGGAGGAGGTTGAACATAGAGCAAAACGCTTGCGTTTTGCAAAGTCGCCCAGTTTCGAGATTGGCCGAAGCGTCAGTCAGTTCGTCATTCTAGGGCGGAGCAAGGAGCGAAGCGACGCGCGCAGACCCTAGAATCCATTCCGTTACCCTAAGGCGTTGCAACGATTACAGAATTCTGCACCGTTGCACTCCACGTTGAAGGTCACGGAATGGATCCTTGGGTCTGCGCTCCGCTTCGCGTCGCTACGCCCAAGGATGACGAATATTGGAGAGGCTCCAGCCAATTTCGATGGCTTGCGATGGGTCGCCGAAGCGAACAGTTGAAGTCTCTGATGGAGGGAACTACCGCCTGGCCCCGGCTAAAGCCCGCCGCTTGGCTTCGTCGATCAGCATGTTGGCCACCTGCATGCGGATCATGGCGCGCTGGCGCAGATGCGGCGCGACCCGGTCCGGATGGTTGGCGAAAGCGAAATTGCGGCGGATGCGGCCGAAATCGGCGTTCTTGGCCGGGCGGTCGAGGCCGAGCTCGCCGGCGATCGCTTCAGGATCGATCGGCGGCAGCTTCTCCTCCGGCCAGTGCTCTTCGCCGGCAAGCGTCAGTTTTGCCTGGTCGAGAAGTGCCGCGAACTCGGCAGCAAGGTCGGCGCCTTGCTCGCGATATTCGGCGGCGACGCTCTCGCCGGCGACCTTGATGCGGCCGGAATGCAATTCATCGGCCACGGACAGATAATCGAACGGGATGGACGGCCGGGCACCCTCGTCCTCGTCTTTCTCCGAGGCGACGATCAGGTCGTCGAGCAACGAAGCGAAATCGAGCTTGTCCCCGGGACCGATCTCAACCTCCCTGTCGTGACGGCATGCAGCGATGCCGGCGAAGATAGGGTGCTCTCGTTAAGAATGAATTCTTGCGATGTTAACAATTGGCGGCTTTTCCGCCCGGCAAGACGGCATCGGAAAATGAAAAAGCCGGACTGCTCATTCGTGCAGTCCGGCAAGGTCGCCAGGAGTGGCGAGGAAAAAGCCAGCCACGTGCCGGCACGGGTGCCTACGGTCGAGGCTACCGAAAAGTTTCACGGAAAATCGATTGTGGCGGGAAAAATTGTCGCGGCATGGCAGCCATGCAAATGCTGCACTGCACAATTTTAACAAATCGGCTATATGCTGGAGTCGGGAGGACCAACTGGGGCAACTGAGTCATGGGGTTCTTCACTGAAATGTTCGCTCGGCCGAGGCCGCAGGAACACCAGCGTTACCGCTCGGCGCTCGCGCTTTTGAACGCGATGAGCAATGCGGACCGCGCCGATATCGGCGTCAAGCCGGCGGATTTTCCGCGCATCGCGCGCGAAATGTCGATCCGCTGAGCCGAAACAAAGAGGTTTCCCGCAGTGTTGGGAAACCTCTAAACCACTCCAAAGTCAGCGATTTCCCAGAAACGTCTGCTTGCTGAGCGGCACGCCATTGTGGCGCAGGATGTCGTAGGCTGTGGTGACGTGGAAATAGAAATTCGGCATCGCCAGGTGCAGCAGATATTGCAGGCCAGGCAGCGTGGTTTCGCGGCCGCCGAGCCGCACTTCGACCGTCCTGTCCTCAGATCCTTCCAGATCGGCCGCCGCAAATGTCGCCAGATAATCGAGCGTCTTGGCGATCCGGGCCTGCAACTCGGCAAAGCTCGCTTCATTGTCCTCATATTTCGGCACCTCGCGGCCGGCGAGCCGCGACGGCGCGCCCTTGGCATGGTCGGTGGCGATCTGGATCTGCCTGGCCAGCGCGAACATGTCGGGCGCCAGCCGCGCCGTGAGGAACACCTGCGGATCAATCTTGCGTTCGCCGGCATTCTGCTCCGCCGCCGTCAAGACGCTGGCCAGCGCCTTCAGCCTGGCGGAAAAAACGCCCACCGATATGTCGTACATGGAAATGGTCACGGGCAATCTCCCCACGCGGCCCAGCGCCGCGGGCCGTGAACTAGCGCCTCCCGCCACGATTCTTCAAGCGGCCGTGGCTATGGCGTCACCGCGCCGCCGCAATCGCCGTGGTAGTATTTTCGTTACCGAGCGGAGGATTCGATGAAAAGAGCCACTTTCGCAGCGACTGTCTTTTTCTCATTGGCCGGCCTCACGCATTCCGCGTCCGCGGCGGATGCGCCCTATGTCGATGACCGATCAAGCGCCGATGCGGTCGTCCGCTCGCTTTACAGCGCCATCAACCGTCACGAATTCGCCCGTGCCTGGGGCTATTTCGGCGATACGAAGCCGGCAAAGGATTTCAACGCCTTCGTCAAGGGTTACGACGGCACCGACAGGGTCGAAGTCAAGACTGGCGCCATCTCGGAGGACGGTGCTGCCGGCAGCATCTATTACAGCGTCCCCGTCGCCATCCAGGCGACCGACAAGAAAGGCGAGGCCAAGGTTTTCGCCGGCTGCTACACGGTCCGCCAGGTCAATGCGCAGATCCAGGAGCCGCCCTTTCAGCCGATCTTCATCGACAAGGGCGCGTTGAAGCCGTCGACCGAGGATTTCGACAGCGCCGTGCCGGCAAGCTGCGGCGACGGTCCGCCGCCGCCAAAGAAGGACGAGGCATTGGAGCAGGCCAAGAAAGCCTTCCTCGCCACCTATGGCGACCAGTGCGACAAGCAGGATCCTGACGGCAAGCCGATCGGCGAGCCAGAGGCTCATTCCATCCACTATAAGGACAAGGACGCCCAGCCCAGCGACCCAGAGCGCGAGACGCGGCTGTTCCGCTTCTTCTGCTCGATGGCCGCCTACAACGAGACGGCGGTCTACTACATCACCGACGACGTCAACGGCGTCTCACAGTTGCAGTTCACCGAGCCGGAGCTCGACATCCGCTACGAGAACAACAACAGCGAAGGCAAGGTCGAATCGATCCATATCATCGGGTTCAAGACCAGCGGCTGGGCGACCAACTCGGACTATGACGACAACACAAAAACCATCACCACATCCAACAAATGGCGTGGTGTGGGGGATGCCTCGTCATCGGGAACCTACCTTTTCCGCAACGGCGATTTCTCGCTCGTCCAGTATGACGTCGATGCATCCTATGACGGCGAGCAAAATCCGCAGACGGTCATCGACTACAACACGGCGCCTTGAGGCGCTGCAGCGCAATCACGGCGCTTTCGTCAGCATCCAGTTCAGCGTGCCGCGCCAGTCGACCATGCGGATCGGCGTGCCGTGGGTGCCGGTTTCGAAGCGCACGAAGCGGGTCGGATAAGCCTTCTTGGCCAGAATCGAGCGGAAGAAGGCTTCCTGCTTCTCCACCGGGAAGACCACGTCATGGCTGCCCTGGCCGAAGAACACCGGTACGCGGCGCTTGAAGGCGGGGCTGGTGAGAAAGCTGTCGTCCCACAGCGATCCGAGCAGCAGCAGCCCGTTGATGCGGCCGCCCGTGTCCTTGCGCGCGGCGAGCTTCCAGCAGATGATCCCGCCCATCGAGCCGCAGGCGACGAAGATTTTCGCGCTCGGCGATGTCTCGGCATAGTGGTCGATGAGCGCCGCGACCTGCGCCGCGCCCTTGTCGCCGAAATCGGGGAAATCGGGCGAAAGATAGAGCCCGTTGTTGGCGGCCATCAGGTTCTTGATGCGATTGAAATTGCCGCCGAAGGTGAAGTCGTCCACGCCTTGCTTGCGGCTGCCGCCTTGACCATGCAGGTAGAGAACGATGATGGAGGCGCCCTCGGTCGTGCCCACCGCGACATGCCTGATATCGCCGGCGTCGGTCTTCAGCATCAGGTCCTGCTGCACCTTGCGCACCCCGGGATCGGTGTATTGCGCATGCACGCGCCTTTCCGGCACCTCGTCGCGTTGGTTGATGTCGCGCATCTCGCGATAGTCGAGGACGGTGTAAGCGCCATTGTCGCTCGTCGACAGTGTCGCCGGATAAGCGAATAGATCGTCCTTGAACGATTTCAGCGAAAGCGTTTGCCCCTCGGCGACCGAGAGGGACAGCGCCGTCGCGGCGATCAGGGCGAAGAAACGTCGATAACGCAAAGCCATGCCGAGAGGCATGCGAAATTCGGCTCCGCTTTGTCAATCCTGCAGAACGCCGCCCGCCCCTTCCAGCGCCTCGCGCGTGTCGACATCGATCGAGGCGCCCTGCCCGATCTCGACATCGATGACGTCGAGACCCTCGGCCTCGACCAGATGCCGCGCCCCGGTATCGCCCTCGAGCTGCGCGACGGCCGCGAAAAGCGAGCGCGGCAAAAGCACCGGATTGCCGCGCTTGCCTTGGTGCGAAGCGCGCACCACGGAGCGGCCGTCGGAGCTGCGGAACGCGTCGATCAGGCTGTCGAGGTCCCCCGACGAAACGCCCGGCATGTCGCCAAGCACGATCAGGGCGCCGGCCGCATCGGGCGCGACCTTCGCGATGCCCGCCTTCAACGACGAAGCGAGGCCATCGGCGAAATTCGGATTGTCCGCGAATGTCACGCCAAGACCGCCAAGCGCCGAACGCACGCGCTCGCGCTGATGGCCGGTGACGACGACGGTGGCCGCGGCCTTCGAGCCCAGCGCACGACCGGCGGTGCGGCGCACAAGCGGCTCGCCGTCGAACAGCGCCAAAAGCTTGTTCGGCCCGCCCATCCGGCTCGAGCGGCCGGCGGCCAGGAGCACGATATCGACTTTCAGCGCTGACTTTGCCGGCTGCGGCGCCGGCTCGCGCGGCTGCGGCCTGGTCGGAATTTCCATCAAAAGCCCGCCGACGCCCATTCCGGCAATATCGCCCGCCGTCACCTCGAGCCCGGCAACAAGGCGATCGAGCACCCAGTCGAAGCCATTTTCCTTCGGGCTGCGCGCGCAGCCGGGCGCGCCGACGATGCGCTTGCCGTCGAGCGTCCCCAGCACCAGCAGATTGCCGGGATCGACCGGCATGCCCGCGCGGATGACAATGCCTCCGGCACGCTCGATCGCGGCCGGCACGACATCGGCGAAATCGCTCATCGCCGAGGCGCCGAAGATCACCACCATGTCATTGTCGCGCGCCAGCTGGGTTGCGGCCGCGGCGACCGGCGCGACCTCATGCGGCGTGCGCCGCTCGGCCGTAAGTCGGCCGCCGAAACGCGCCAGGCGCGCCTCGGTGACGCGCAGCGTCTTGTCGAGCACGCTCGGCTTGACGCCGGGAAGCACCGTCTGGATGACGCCGACAGTGACGGGCCGATAGGCATTGACGGCAAAGATCTCGCGGCCGGCGCAGATCCTCACCACGCTGTCCACCAGGCTTGCGGCGACGGCAAAGGGGATGATCTTCACCGTCGCAACCATCTGTCCCTTCTCGACCGGCGCGTGCTGCGCCAGCGTCGCGATGGTGATGGCTGGATCGACGGCATTGATGGCGTCGATCATCGCGGCGTCGACGGTAAAGACGCCTGAGGCTTCCGCATGCAAATTCACCCGCCCGGTCGCGGCCGGCTTGACCTCGACGTTGCGGTGACGCATGGCGGAGGCGATCTTCGCGGCTGCGACATCTTCGCCCAAATCGTCCGCGGCAAGAACCGCCGCGACGACTTCGTCGACGCCCGCCGCCTTGAGCGCCTCGATATCCTGGCGGCTCAGCCGGTGCGCCTTGCGGAAGCGTTTTTCGCCGGCGGTGGTCGCATGCGCCAGCACCGCCCCTTCCGCCTCGTCGATCGGAACCGGTCCGAATCTCACGCCACGGCGCCTTTTGCTTCGAAACCGCGCGAGCGGAAGGCGTGGATCGTCTGCGCAAGGACGGCGACGGCGATCTCGGCCGGACTGGCAGCACCGATATCGAGGCCGATCGGCGCGTGGATGCGGGCGATCTGGTCGGCACCGGCGCCGAGCGCCAGCAGGCGTTCGACACGCTTGGCGTGGGTCTTGCGGCTGCCCAGCGCCCCGACATAGAAGCATCGCGCGTCGAGCGCCGCCTTCAGCGCGAAATCGTCGATCTTCGGATCGTGGGTGACGGCGGCAAGGGCGGTATAGCTGTCGAGTGGCGCGCGTTTCAGCACATCCTGTGGCCATTCGGCATGCAGCACGACGTCGGGAAAGCGCTCCGGGGTAGCGAAGGCGGTGCGCGGATCGATGATCTCGACCGGATAGCCGGCGATCTTCGCCATCGGCGCCAGCGCCTGGCTGATATGCACGGCGCCGATCACCACCAGACGCGGACGCGGCAGATGCGCGTTGAGAAAGAACGTCCGCCCTTCCGCCTCCACCGACTGTGAATTGCCGGTGCGGAACGCATTGGCGATCGCCGCGCCGAGATCGCCCGCAACATGGTCGCCCTCGCGCACGATGCGGTCGCGGCCGTCGCCCAGGTCGGTGACAAGCACCGCGGCGCGGCGGGCGCGGCGTTCTTCGTTCAGTGTCTTCAGGACGTAGGGATCCATCTGTGATCAGCCCAGTCGCTCGACATAGACCTTGATGCGGCCGCCGCAGGACAGGCCCACCTGCCAGGCAGTCTCGTCGGCGACGCCAAACTCCAGCATCTTTGCCTTGCCACTGTCGATGACGTCCATCGCCTCCGTCACCACGGCGCCCTCGACACAGCCGCCGGAGACCGAGCCATGGAAATTGCCCTCGGCGTCAATAACCAGATGGCTGCCGACCGGGCGAGGCGCCGAACCCCAGGTCTCGACCACGGTCGCGATGGCGACATCCTTGCCGTCCTTCATCCAGCCTTCCGCGATGATCAGCGGATCGCGGGCCTCGTCGAGATAAATGCTCTCATCCATCGTCGCTTCTCGCAAAGTCTGTTTTTCAAGGGAAACCTTGGTCGTCCCTACGGTAAACGTTGGTTTCCCGCCAAGGAAACATATGGCTACGCGGCCTGCCTCCCGCCAGCTTGCCGCCAGCGGCGCGGGTCGACCGAAGCCGCCGGCCGCTGGTCGAGCGAGGCGCAAAGATCGGCCAGCGCGTCGAGATTGTGCACTGCCCGGAACTCATCGACATAGGGCAGCATCGCTTTCACGCCACGGGCGCGGGCCTCAAAACCGTCGAAGCGCAGCAGCGGATTGAGCCAGATCAGCCGCCGGCAGGATTTATGCAGCCGCTCCATCTCCTGCGAAAGGCCGGCGACGTCGTCGCGCTCCAGCCCGTCGGTGATGAGAAGCACCACGGCGCCCTGCCCCAGCACGCGCCGCGACCACAGCCGGTTGAACTCGGCAAGCGTGTCGCCGATGCGGGTGCCGCCCGACCAGTCCTTCACCGCCGCCGAGCATTCGGCCAGCGCCTCGTCGGGATCGCGATGGCGCATCTGGCGGGTCAGGTTGGTCAGCCGCGTGCCGAAGACGAAGGCGTGCACGCGCCGGCGCTTCTCCGTCAGCGCATGCAGGAAATGCAGGAAGATGCGTGTATACTGGCTCATCGAGCCGGAAATGTCGGCCAGAACGACCAGCGGCGGATGCGCTTCGCGCGGAGACCGGAATTTCGGCAGGATAAGCTCGCCGCCGGTGCGCGCGGCCGAGCGCATCATGGCGCGCGGATCGATGCGGCCCCCTTGCGCGTCCGCCCTGAAGCGCCGTGTGCGGACAAGATCGAAGGGCAGGCGCAAGGCCGCGATCGCCTTTTTGGCTTCGGCCATCTCCGCCGCATCCATCTGGGCAAAATCCTTGCCGCGCAGCACCTCGTTGCCGGAAAAGGTGAGGCGCGCATCGACCTCGATCTCCGGCACTTCCCGGACCGGTTGATTCTTCCGATGGCCCTCGAACATCGCCTGGCTGACGCGGTTTTCGGCAGCCCGCGGCTTCTGCTTCTCAGCGTTGTCCGCAGCGACCGGCGAAAACATCGCCAGCAGTTTCTCGATCAGCTCGCGCGATTTCCAGAACAGGCGGAAGGCCTCGTCGAAGACAGGATGATCCTCGCGCCGCGAGACTAGCACCGCATGCAGCGTCCAGTAGAAATCGTCGCGCGAGCCGATGCCGGCAGCAAGCACCGCCTCGATGGCGTCCCTCACGGAAGCCGGACCGACGCGCATGCCTGCCTTGCGCAACGCACGCGCGAAATAGACGATGTTGTCGGCAATGCGCCCATCGGCGAGCGCTTCCTTGGGTTCCGGACGCGGCACAGGCACCGCGCCTACTCCACCGCCGACAGCTCGGCCTTCACCTCATTGAGGATGCGCCGGCCCTCGCCCTCTCCGATACGGGCGATATCGTCCTGATATTTCAAAAGCACGCCGATCGTGTCCGATACGGTCTCCGGATCGAGCGCCACCTTGTCGAGCTCGGTCAGCGCGCCGGCCCAATCGATGGTTTCGGCGACCCCGGGCGCCTTGAACAGTTCGACCTGGCGCAGCTTCTGGATGAAGGACACGACCTCTGCCGACAGCCTGCGGTTCGCCTGCGGCACCTTGCGCCGCACGATCTCCAGCTCGCGCTCGGCGTTGGGGTAATCGACCCAGTGATAGAGGCAGCGACGCTTCAGCGCGTCGTGGATCTCGCGTGTGCGGTTGGTGGTGATGATGACGATCGGCGGCTCTTCCGCCTTGATCGTGCCCAGTTCTGGGACGGTCACCTGGAAGTCCGACAGGATCTCGAGCAGGAACGCCTCGAAAGCTTCGTCGGTGCGATCGAGCTCGTCGATCAGGAACACCGGCGCGGCACCCGCCTTGCCGGTCAGCGCGTCGAGCACCGGGCGGCGGATCAGGTATTTTTCGGAAAAGACGTTGCGCTCCATGTCGGAGCGCACGACCTTGCCCGCCGCCTCCTCCATGCGGATCTCGATCATCTGCGCGGCGTAATTCCACTCATAGACGGCCGAGGAGACGTCGAGCCCTTCATAGCATTGCAGGCGGATGAGCCGGCGGCCGAGCGTGTCGGCCAGCACTTTGGCGATCTCGGTCTTGCCGACGCCCGCCTCGCCTTCGAGGAACAAGGGCCGCTTCATGCGCAGTGAAAGAAACAGCACCGTCGCCAGCGAACGGTCCGCGACATAATCCGCGCCTGTCAAAAGATCGAGCGTTTCGTCGATCGTTTTCGGCGCGGGGCGCGGCGCGGTCATCTTGTCTCCGTGGATCCCGCTTGCACGTTCAAAGAAAATGATAGCCGCGGTTGTGGTAGATCAGCGGCCGCAAATTATCGCCGATGCGCAGGCCTGTCACCTTGCCAAAAAGCACACGGTGTGTGGCAAGGTCCTTGCTATCGATGATCTCGCAGTCGAACACCGCCAGCGCACCTTTCAGCGTCGGGGCGCCGGTCGAGATCACATCCCACTCGGCCAGGGCGAAGCGCTCCTCCACCGGCAGGCCGGTGATGCCGGAAAACGCGACCGATACGGCTTCCTGGTCCGATGCGAGGGTGTTGAGCGCGAACTTGCCGTTCTTGACGAAAGCCTCGTTCTTGGCGTTCTCGCGGTTGAGGCAGACCAGCACCGTCGGCGGGGTGTCCGAGACCGAACAGGCGGCGATCACCGTCGCGCCCCTTTTGCCGCCGGGCCCGTCGGTCGTCACCACATGCACATGGCCGGCAAAATGCGCCATCGCATCGCGATAATGCTGCGGCCCGATATCATTGATCTTCAGCACCCGATGTCCACCTGTCGAAACCAGTTCGTTATATATGGCGGCATATTGCACGCCACAAGTTGCATAGCATGGGCGAAGTGCTTGACCGCAATCCGCAAATTCGCGTGTTGCGCGGCGCTTAGCCAGCCTTTAGGCATTTCCTGGAATAGTGTCGGGACTGTATTCCCGGCATGGAGGATCTCTTAGCCCGAATGCGTCTTCTCACGACGACATCAGCCGTGCTGCTCTGGTTGTCGCTGGCCGCGAGCGCCGACGCCGAGACGCTGGTCGGCATTGCCGCGCCGCTTTCCGGCTCATCGGCGATCCTCGGCAAGCAGATCGAGGCCGGCGCCGGCCTTGCGGCGGAGGCGAACGGCATCGCGATCAAGGCCGTGGACGATGCCTGCACCGCCGATGGCGGCGCCGCAGCAGCGAAGGAATTCGTCGACGCCAAAGTCAATGTCGTGGTGGGCTTTCTCTGCACCGACGCGATCGAGGCGGCGCTGCCGATCCTGAAGGATGCCAACATCCCGGTCATCACGGTCGGCGTGCGCACCGAAAGCCTGACCGACCGGCGCGCCAAGACCGGCTGGCCGGTCTACCGGCTCGGCCCGCGCGGCGACGATGAGCGCAATGCGGTCGCCGCCAAGCTAATCCAGCTCTGGCGCGACGACCTGTTCGCCATCGTCGATGACGGCACCATCTATGGCCGCGAGATGGCCGAGACCTTTCGCGCCGCAGCCGAGCGGGCTGCTTTGAAGCCGGTCTTCACCGACACGTTCCGGCCGCAGCTCGACAACCAGATCGGGCTGATCGGCCGGTTGAAGAAGGCCGGCGCGACCAAGGTGTTCGCCGGCGGCGACGGCGAGGATGTCGCCATCATGGGCCGCGACGCCGCCCAGCTCGATGCCGGCATCACCTTTGCCGGCGGCGAAAACCTGCGCACGCCGCCGGGCGATGTGCCCTATGCCGTCGGCACGCTGATGGTCGCCCCGCCGGAATGGTCGGAGACCGCCGATCCCAAGGTGGTGCAGGCTTTCGCAGCGAAGAACATCGTGCCGGACGGCTACACGCTTCCGGCCTATGCCGCGATCGAGGTCGCCAAGGCCGCGCTGACCGGTGCGGAAAGCACTGGGCAGCCGCTCGGCGAAGTGCTGACCGGCCGTGATTTTGCGACCGCGATCGGCACCGTCCGCTTCGATGACAAGGGCGATCTCAGCCAGAACCCGTTCCGCCTCTTCCGCTTCGACGGCACGCATTTCGTGCCGCTGGAGGACAAGTGATGTTCCGCACCGGTCCGCGCAATCTGATCACCGACGTTGCCGGCCTTCGCGTCGGCAATGCCACCGACGCCAGTCTCAAATCCGGCGTCACGGTGGTGCTGTGCGACGAGCCCGCCGTGGCCGGCGTCCAGGTGCTGGGCGGCGCACCGGGCACGCGCGAGACCGACCTGCTCGAGCCGCAGAATTCGATCGCGACGATCCATGCTGTCGTTCTGTCGGGCGGCTCCGCCTTCGGCCTTGACGCCGCCTCGGGCGTACAGGCGGCGCTGCGCGAAAAGAACATCGGTGTCGAGGTCGGCGGCTTCCGCGTGCCGATCGTGCCGGCCGCGATCCTGTTCGACCTGCGCAATGGCGGTGACAAGGATTGGGGCCGCTATCCGCCCTATCGCGAGCTCGGCTATGGGGCTGTGCAGGCGGCAGCAGTGGATTTTGCCATCGGCACGGCTGGCGCCGGCACCGGCGCGCTGACCTCCGGCCTCAAAGGCGGGCTGGGCTCCGCCTCGACCGCGCTCGATAGCGGCGTCACCGTCGGCGCGCTCGCCGCCGTCAATCCGACCGGCTCGGTGACGGTCGGCCGCAGCCGCCATTTCTGGGCGGCGCCCTTCGAGATCGGCGACGAGTTCGGCGGCCTCGGCTACCCGGCCCCGCTGCCTGAAGATGCCAGAAAGATCCTGCTGAAATACCGCGACAGGCAAATGGGCGGCGAGGCCGAAGGCGGCAGCACCACCATCGCCGTCATCGCCACGGACGCCGTCCTGACCAAGGCCGCGGCCAAGCGACTGGCGATTTCCGCGCATGACGGCTTCGCACGCGCCATCTGGCCGACGCACACGCCGGCCGACGGCGATCTCGTCTTTGCCCTGGCGACCGGCAGGAGCGGCATCGAGCTCGGCGCCGATGCCGCGATCGACCTGTTCGCAGCCGCCGGCGCCACCATGGCGCGCGCGATCAGCCGCGGCGTCCATGCCGCGACGCCCGCCGACGGTGATTTGTTTCCGGTCTGGTCGTCGCGCTGATTGGCCCGGCCCCGATCAGGTCAGATCGGATTTTTCTTCCTCGAAGGTGACCGCGACATCCGAATTCGCGGAGAGCCATACCTTCTGGCCGTCGATCTCCGCGACCAGGGCAAGCGAAATGTAGTGGTGATGACCCTTATGCGAGCCCATGCCGCTGTCGGCCTTGGTCAGCTTGATCCGGTCACCCTCGACTTTGTCGACGGTGCCGATATGGACGCCGTCGGCGCCGATCACTTCCATGTGTCCGCGTATCTTGCTGATATCGGTGCTCATGCTGGTTCTCCGCTGGATGGCGATTTGCCCTTTCGGATGCGAGACGGCCGACAATAACAAATGAACGCCGGATTGGATGCATCGCACGGCGCGCCTCGTTCATCGTGGCGTGATAAGCATGACGCTGATGAGACAGATGACAAACCGTCTTGCAGCGCTCGTCGCGGTCAGTACCTGGTTTGCGCGGCAGCGGCGTTGAGCATTGGGCCTGGCTCTGTTAGGACGCGGCCGACGCTTCTCCCAGGCAGGACTTAGAAAACGGATGATCCCTCGCTATTCCCGGCCGGAAATGGTCGCCATCTGGTCGCCCGAAACCCGCTTCCGTATCTGGTTCGAGATCGAGGCGCATGCCTGCGATGCGCTGGCGGAGCTGGGTGTCATTCCGAAGGAAGCGGCGAAGACGATCTGGGAAAAAGGCGGCGCGGCCAAATTCGACGTCGCCAAGATCGACGAGATCGAACGCGTGACCAAGCATGACGTCATCGCTTTCCTGACCCATCTCGCCGAATTCGTCGGACCCGATGCCCGCTTCATCCACCAGGGCATGACCTCGTCGGACGTGCTCGACACCTGCCTTGCCGTGCAGCTGAGCCGGGCCAGCGACATCCTGCTTGCCGATATCGACGCCTTGCTCGCGGCGCTGAAGCGCCGCGCCTTCGAGCACAAGGACACCGTCACCATCGGCCGCAGCCATGGCATCCATGCCGAGCCGACCACCTTCGGCGTCAAGCTGGCGCAGGCCTATGCCGAGTTCTCGCGCTGCCGCGAGCGGCTGGTGCACGCGCGCGAAGACATCGCCACCTGCGCCATTTCCGGCGCGGTCGGCACTTTCGCCAACATCGAGCCTTATGTCGAAGAGCATGTGGCGGCAAAGCTTGGCCTGAAGCCGGAGCCGGTGTCCACGCAGGTCATCCCGCGCGACCGCCATGCCATGTTCTTCGCCACGCTTGGCGTCATCGCCTCGTCGGTCGAACGCCTCGCCATAGAGATCCGCCATCTGCAGCGCACCGAGGTGCTGGAAGCGGAAGAGTATTTCTCGCCGGGCCAGAAGGGCTCGTCGGCTATGCCGCACAAGCGCAACCCGGTGCTGACCGAAAATCTCACCGGCCTCGCCCGCATGGTGCGCGCCTACGCCATGCCGGCGATGGAAGACGTGGCGCTCTGGCACGAGCGCGACATTTCGCATTCCTCGGTCGAGCGCATGATCGGGCCGGATGCGACGGTAACGCTGGATTTCGCGCTGTCGCGCCTGACCGGCGTCGTCGACAAGCTGCTCGTCTACCCCGAGAACATGGAGAAGAACCTCAACAAGTTCCGCGGCCTGGTGCATTCGCAGCGCGTGCTTCTGGCGCTCACCCAGGCCGGCCTGTCACGCGAGGACGCCTACCGCCTGGTGCAGCGCAACGCCATGAAAGTCTGGGAGCACGGCGCCGATTTCCTCGAGGAACTGCTTGCCGACAAGGACGTGACGGCGGCGCTGCCCGAAGCCGAGATCCGCGAGAAATTCGACCTCGGCTATCATACCAAGCATGTCGACACGATCTTCAAGCGGGTGTTCGGAGAGGCTTGAGGCCGAACAAAGGTGCGCGCTGGCGCCAGGCTGGAACACCCCTCATCCGTCTTGTCGCTTCGCGACAAGCCACCTTCTCCCACAAGGCGAGAAGGGGGAATTTGGCGCCCGCGCCTCAGCTAATCACGAACGCCGCGATTGGCGCCGGCTCCGGCGCGGTTTTCCCTTCTCCCCCTGTGGGAGAAGGTGGATCGGCGCGCTAGCGCCGAGACGGATGAGGGGTGCTCCAGCTTGACGCAGGCGTCGCTCAAGCCTTCCCAGGCACCGTCCTGATCACCGTGCCCCAGGGATCCTCACGGCTCGTCTCCTCCTTCACATTGTCCGAGCGCATCTCGACCCAGGCGAGGCCCGAGTGCGACGGATCGCGGCGGCCGGCGCCGGCGCTCTGCCAGGCATTGGCGCCGATATGGTGGTGGTAATGGCCGGACGACAGGAACACCGCCTGGCCGCCATATTTGGCGACGGTGTCGAAGCCGAACTGGTCATGCCACCAGGCCTCCGCGTCCTCCGGCCGGCCGACGCGCAGATGCACATGGCCGACAATGGTGTTTTCCGGCGCGCCCTGCCAGCCGGCATCGCCCGCCGGCACGCTACCCACCACCGCCGGCAGGTTCAGCCGCTCGGTCGCCATGGCAATACGGTCGCCATTCCATTTCCAGTCCTGCGGGCGGCGATCGGCATAGATCTCGATGCCGTTGCCCTCTGGGTCGGTAAGATAAAGCGCCTCGCTGACCAGATGGTCCGACGCACCCTCGATGTCGATGCGGTTGGCGGCGGCGTAGCTGATCCAGCGGCCGAGATCGGCGCGCGACGGCAAGAGAAAAGCGGTGTGAAAAAGGCCGGCGCTGCGCGGATCGTCCGGCTTGGCCGTAGAATCCTGCTCCAGCACCAGCAACGGCCGATTGGCTGCGCCGAGCGTGATCGTGCCGTCGGCGCGGCTCAGTTCCTGCAGGCCGACGACGGCGCGGTAATAGGCCGCCAGACTTTCGGCATCGCGCGCCTTTAGCCCGACACGCGACACGCTGACCGGGGTGGTCGCGGCAAAAGGCAGTTCGCTCATCAAACTCTCCGTTCCGGCAGCGCTTATCCCAGCATGGGATTGTCGTGGCCGCCAGCCATTGTTCCTTGTTCCCCTCCAAATCGTCGATTGCGATCGTTCACACAAGAGAGCAAGAATCGAACAAGTTGTTCACAATTGTGACCGCTCCGAATTTTCCGACAGGGTTGCAGCCAAGAAGGCCGCTCGCTACATCGGCGCCATGAAAGTCAAAGACGCAGATATCCTGATCGTGCCGGGCTACACCAATTCCGGCCCCGAGCACTGGCAGACCCGCTGGCAATCGAAACTGTCGACGGCGCGCCGGGTCGAGCAGGCGGAATGGACCAAACCCGTGCGTGAGGACTGGACGGCGAGCGTGGCCAACGCCGTCAACGAGGCCGAGCGGCCCGTGGTGCTTGTTGCGCACTCGCTGGGCGTGACGGCGGCGGTGCAGGCCATCCCGCAATTCAGGAAGCCGGTCGCCGGCGCGTTCTTCGTCGCGCCGCCCGACGTCTCCAATCCGGAAATCAGGCCAAGGCATCTGATGACCTTCGGCCCCTATTCGCGTGATCCCCTGCCCTTTCCGTCCATCGTGATCGCCAGCCGCAACGATCCGTTCTGCGCCTTCGAGGTCGCCGAGGACATTGCCGCCGCCTGGGGATCGCTCTTCATCGACGCCGGCGAGGCAGGCCATCTCAACCACGACGCCGGCTTCGGCCCGTGGCCCGAGGGTTCGATGACTTTCGCCAAATTCCTGACGGAACTGAAAGAACCCTGATCGGCTCTAGGAGCCGATCGAATCCCGCATGCTGTTCAGCAGCGTTTTCGCGCCGAGCGAGATCAGCGTGTGGTCCGAGCCCATGGCGAGCAGCCGGAAGCCCATCGACACGACGCGCCCGGCAATCGCCGGTTCGATGACATAGATCGCGGCATGCTTGCTGGCCTTGCGGGTCCGCTCGGCGATCGACGCGACCGTCTCCATCATGCTTTCCAGCGTCGAATTGATGGTGGTGCCGTTCGACCAGGCGATCGAGAAATCCGACGGACCGACGAAGATGCCGTCGATGCCGGGCGTATCCAAGATACCGTCCAGCGCCTCGAGGGCAGCCCGCGTCTCGACCATGGCGAAAGCCATGGTGCGCTGGTTCGTGTCGCGCAGCCATTCGGCATGGTCGCCCTTGCCATGGCGCGGGAAAGCATAGGTCGGGCCCCAGGAGCGTTCGCCCAGCGGCGGATATTTCATCGCGGCGGCGAATTGCCTTGCATCGGCCACGGAGTTCACCATCGGCGCGATCACCGCCTCTGCGCCGAAATCGAGCGCGCGGCTCGCCATGTCGAAGCGTCCGACCGGAATGCGCACCAGCGCCGGCTTGTTGGCGGCGAGCACCGGCACCAGGCCGCGCAGCACGCTGTCCTCATGATGGCCGCCATGCTGCATGTCGAGGGTGACGGCGTCAAAGCCCTGCTTGGCGATGATTTCGACCGTCAGCGCGTCCGGCACGCCCGACCAGGCGGTGAACAGCGTTTCGTCGGCGGCCAGGCGGGATTTGAGCGACATCGGAACTTTCCTTGTGAACAATCCGCAGTTTTGGCCGGAAACGACGTGAAGGCAAAGAAAAACCGCCCGGCTTGGCCGGGCGGTCGATTGGTCCAGTCAGAGCAATTCCAGGAAAAGTGTGTAACGGCTTTCCGTCCGGTATTGCGTAAAAACAAAGAGATAGGGGATGATGCCGAAACGCGCGAAGCGGTTGTCGGACGACATCATGTCCGCACAGCCTCAGCTGTTCTTGATCTCCTCGATCGCCTGCGCCATCAGCTCGTCCATGGTGCGGCGGATCTGATGGTCGGACTGGGCGACGCCGGCCGCGTCAAAATCCGTGCGTATCTTGCGGAAAACATCGTGGTCGCCCGCTTCCTCGATATCGGAGACCACCACTTCCTTGGCATAGGCTTCGGCATCGGCGCCGGATTTGCCCAGTTTCTCGGCGGCCCACAGACCAAGCGCCTTGTTGCGGCGCGCCGCGGCCTTGAAGCGAAGCTCCTCGTCGAAGGCGAATTTGCGCTCAAAACCCTCTTCGCGGTCTTTCATGCTGCTCATAACGTCCCTCCGGTCAATCCGATTCGCTTGGCGGTAAATATGTGTGGTGGGCAAGCACAAACCAAAAGGCCGCGGGCCGGTCAATATGCTTCGTCGCATGCTGCGCTGCGGCATTTCAGTCCCGAAAGCGGTTGATTCGCGGGATTTGCGGATTGAGCAAACAAGACGATTGCGATAACACCGGCATTGAACGCCGCCTTCGCCATACTAATTTAGGCAGACGGGCAGGAACCGGTCACTCGCCGCTTGCCCGCAGATCCAGAGAAAAAATCAAATGAAAAATCGCCGCCGCATTTACGAAGGCAAGGCCAAGATCCTCTATGAGGGCCCTGAGCCGGGGACGCTGATCCAGTTTTTCAAGGACGATGCCACCGCTTTCAACAAGAAGAAGCATGAAGTGGTCGATGGCAAGGGCGTGCTCAACAACCGCATTTCCGAGCACATCTTCAACCACTTGAACCGGATGGGCATCCCGACTCATTTCATCCGCCGGCTCAATATGCGCGAGCAGTTGATCAAGGAAGTCGAGATCATCCCGCTCGAGGTCGTGGTTCGCAATGTCGCCGCCGGCTCGCTATCCAAGCGCCTCGGCATCGAGGAAGGCACGGTGCTGCCGCGCTCGATCATCGAATTCTACTACAAGGCCGACGCGCTCGACGACCCGATGGTGTCGGAAGAGCATATCACCGCCTTCGGCTGGGCAAGCCCCCAGGAAATCGACGACATCATGGCCCTGGCCATCCGCGTCAACGACTTCCTGTCCGGCCTGTTCCTCGGCGTCGGCATCCAACTCATCGACTTCAAGATCGAATGCGGCCGCCTGTTCGAGGGCGACATGATGCGCATCGTCGTCGCCGACGAGATCTCGCCGGACTCCTGCAGGCTGTGGGACGTCGCCACCCAGGACAAGCTCGACAAGGACCGTTTCCGCCGCGACATGGGCGGTCTGGTCGAAGCCTATCAGGAAGTTGCCCGCCGTCTCGGCATTATCAACGAGAACGAGCCGCCGCGCCCGACGGGCCCAGTGCTCGTCGCCTCTTCCGAGGCGCCCAAGGGCCTGAAGCACTGAATATTGACGGGCCTGCCGGACAATGGCAGGCCTTTCCCAAACGACGATCTGCCCAGGAGCATCGATGAAAGCCCGTATCACCGTGACCCTCAAGAACGGCGTCCTCGACCCGCAGGGCAAGGCGATCGAGCACGCGCTCTCCGGGCTGGGCTTCGATGGCGTCGGCCAAGTGCGGCAAGGCAAGGTGTTCGACATCGAACTCGCCGGAACCGACAAGGCCAAGGCCGAAGCCGACCTCAAGGCCATGTGCGACAAGCTTCTGGCGAACACGGTGATCGAGAACTACGCGGTGGAGATCGCCTGACAATGAAATCAGCCGTCGTCCTCCTGCCTGGCCTCAACCGCGACCGCGACATGATCGCGGCGCTGACCAAGATTTCCGGCCATGCGCCGGCGACCGTCTGGCAGACCGACACTGAAATCCCCGATGTCGACCTGATCGCTATCCCGGGCGGCTTCTCCTTCGGCGACTATCTGCGCTGCGGCGCCATCGCGGCGCGCATGCCGGTGATGCGCGCGGTCGCCGAAAAGGCGGCCAAGGGCGTGACCGTTATCGGCGTCTGCAACGGCTTCCAGATTCTGGTCGAGGCGGGACTGCTGCCCGGCGCCCTGATTCGCAACGCCTCGCTGAAATTCGTCTGCCGGCAGGTGAAGCTCGAGATCGCCAACGCCAACACCATGTTCACCCGCGGCTACCAGCCCGGACAGGTGATCCGCTCGCCGGTGGCGCATCATGACGGCAACTATTTCGCCGATGCCGAGACGCTTGCCCGGCTCGAAGGCGAAGGCCAGGTGGTGTTCCGCTATGCGGAAAACACCAACCCCAACGGCTCGATCAACGACATTGCCGGGATCGTCAACGACAAGGGCAATGTGCTCGGCCTGATGCCGCATCCGGAAAACCTGATCGAGGCGGCGCATGGCGGCGAGGACGGACGGGCGCTTTTCCAAAGCGCCCTCGGCATCGCGGCCTGATCCTTAACATCCTATCAGAACGCGGGGCGGACTGACCATGAGACTGACGATTGCTCGCCTTGCTCTCCTGGCCGCCGCCGGGCTCGCCTTGGCTTCCTGCCAGTCCAGCCCCAAGACCACGCCGGTTTCCTCAGGCAAGAGCGCCTCGCTGCTTGCGATGGAACAGGTTGCCATCGCAGCGCATAAATGCTGGATCGCCAGCAAGGACCCGGCCTTTAAGGCCTACCAGATGGCCAACGAGCTCAATTCCTACAGCGGCACACCGCGCTTCCTGCTGGTGCCCGCCAAGCATTATGGCGGCAAGCCGCTGCTGGTCGTGCAGGCGCAGGGCAGTTCCAACCGCGTCGATGCCTTTGGCCCGCTGATGAACGAGCCGCTCGGCGCGCGCATCAGTTCCGATATCGCCCGCTGGCGGGCCGGCAATCCGTCCTGCGCGGCTGCCGCCTGAAATTGTCATGGCCCGGTTCCTGCAGACCGCGGGACTGGCTGTAGGGCTGATTGCGCTTGTTTTGCAATTCGCCATCACCGTACCGGCATCGATGGCGGCGGGACGCAGCCTGCTCGGCTCGATCGTCTTCTATTTCAGCTTCTTCACCATCCTGACCAACATCGCCGCTGTGATGGTGCACGCTTCACTGCTGTCACCCGCCGGCTATGCGTGGTTCCCGGCCTTTGCCGGACAACGCTTGCGGGCTGGCGTCGCGGTCGCCATCACGCTGGTCTTCATCGTCTATGCGACCGTGCTGGCAGGGCTCTGGCAACCGCAGGGCCTGTTCCTACTTTGCGACATCCTGCTCCATTACGTCACGCCATTCATTTTCGTCATGTGGTGGCTCATCGCTGGCGCGGACGGCAGCACGCGCTGGCGCGACATCTCCTGGTGGATGATCTATCCGCTCGCCTATCTTGCCTATGCCCTGATACGTGCGCCCTTCGCCAGCGAGGTGCCTTACCCGTTCCTCGACGTCGCCAAGAACGGCGCGGCCAGCGTCGCCGTTTCGGCGCTGGGCGTCACGGCGTTGTTCATCGGATTGAGCGTGCTTGCCGTGCTGATCGATCACGGCATCGGCCGGTTGCGGGGAAAGCCCGCAACCCGCCTCCAACCGAGCCGTTGATAGGCATCACTCCCAGAATGCCCTGATGCCTTCGCGATGGGCATCGCAGCGCGACACGCCGATATCCTTGAGCTGCTCGTCCGTCATCTCCAGGAGCGCGAGGCGACCGCGCCGGCGCTCAAGCATGCGATCGATTTGTTTGGCGGCGGAACGGAGCGCGAATACCAGGCGACCGACGAAGCCGCGACGGCTCTGTTGATCGGTCTGCGCGCCAAAAGCCGGGCGAGCATAGCGAATTGTGTCCATTGTATCCATTGTCATTCTGCCTTGTTCCGATTGTACCTTCCCAATCGCGAGATCGATATGAATTGACTCATCGCGCGGTGCAATATAGAAAATTGTCACCATGACAAATTGGCTCCCCGATCTTTCCTCTGGCTCCGGTCCGCTCTATCAGCGCCTTGCTGACAGCATTGAGTCAGATATCGACAAGGGCGTTATCGACGCCGGTGCAAAACTGCCGCCGCAACGCGACCTCGCCTACGACATCGGCACGACCGTCGGCACCATCGGCAGGGCCTATCAGCTGCTGCGCGAGCGCGGTCTGGTCAGCGGCGAGGTCGGCCGCGGCACCTATGTGCTCGGCCAGCGCGCCGCAGACCCGAAGCCGGATTTGGAACCGGCCATCCAGGGCACGCGCCCCATCGACGCGCCGAGCGGCAAGCTGCGCTTCGACAGCACCGCCGCGCCCGATGTCGGCCAGGGCGCGGTGATAGCCGACATGCTGGCACGCACGGCGCAGGAGCATCCGCACGACATTTCGAGCTATACGCGGGATTTTCCCGAACGCTGGTATGAGGCAGGCAGCCGCTGGCTAGCGCGCAATGCCTTCCGCCCCTCGCTCGATTCGATCGTGCCGACGCTGGGCACCCATGCTGCGGTCATGGCGGCGATCGCGGCGCTGACCATGCCCGGCGACTACGTGGTCTTCGAGCACCTCACCTATTCGCAGATCGCGCGCAGCGCCGGGCTGATCGGCCGCCGCACGGCGCTGGTTTTGACTGATGAGGGCGGTATCGACCCGGATGATTTCGAGCGCGTCTGCGCTCAGAAACATCCAAAGCTGATGTTCCTGATGCCGACCGCTAAGAACCCGACGCTGGTGACGTTGTCGGCGGAGCGGCGGCAGGCGATCGCCAAGATCGCGCGTGAGTACAATGTCGCGCTGATCGAGGACGATCTTTACGGCGAACTCACCGACGACCCGACACCGCTGCTGGCCGAATACGCGCCCGAGCGCACGATCGTCGCCGGCGGCCTGTCAAAGTCGGTCGCGGCAGGCGTGCGCGGCGGCTGGCTTTCCTGCCCACCGGCCTATCGCCACCGCATCCGTGTCGCGCACAAGATGATGACCGGCGGCCTGCCCTTTCTGCTGGCCGAGGTCGGCACGCGGCTGGTGATGTCGGGCCAGGCGGGCGAGATCCGCAAGCGCTGCATTGGCGAAATCCAGGTGCGCCTCGCTATCGTGCGCGAAGTGCTGGCGGGTTTTGATTTCAAGGCGCGCGACAACGTGCCCTTCGTCTGGCTGACCTTGCCGGACCCGTGGCTGTCCGGCACTTTCAAGAACGCCTGCCTGGCGCAAGGCGTGCTCATCGACGACGAGGACGAGTTCAAGGCCGGCCGCTCCGAGCAGGTCTTTCACGGCGTGCGCTTTGGCGTGTCGCAGCCGCGGCAAAGCTCGGATGTCGCCGGCGGCGTCGCCGTCATCCGCCGCCTGCTTGACGAAGGCCGCGCCGGCTACGACAGTTTTTCCTGATCAAGCTGGCGAGCTCTAGGCCCTGGCCTTCGCCGGCAGGGGCCGTTTTCCGGCTTTTTTCGTCATCCGGTGGGGTGTATCGCGCGAAAGCTTGCGATAAGAGGAGACTCAAAGAAACTCCCCTCTTCCACGGACAAAAATCGCCGCTCATGACCATTTCCAATTCCGTGCCGATCACTCCCGAGCTCGTCGCCGCGCATGGGCTGAAGCCGGACGAATACCAGCGCATCCTCGATCTGGTCGGCCGCGAGCCAAGCTTCACCGAGCTCGGCATCTTCTCGGCGATGTGGAACGAGCACTGCTCCTACAAGTCCTCCAAGAAATGGCTGCGCACGCTGCCGACCAGCGGTCCGCAGGTCATCCAGGGTCCAGGCGAGAATGCCGGCGTGGTCGACATCGGCGACGGTGACTGCGTCGTCTTCAAGATGGAGAGCCACAACCACCCCTCTTACATCGAACCTTATCAGGGTGCCGCGACCGGCGTCGGCGGCATCCTGCGCGACGTCTTCACAATGGGCGCCAGGCCAGTGGCGGCAATGAACGCGCTTCGCTTCGGCGCGCCGGATCATCCCAAGACCCGGCACCTTGTCGCGGGCGTGGTTTCGGGCGTCGGCGGCTACGGCAATTCCTTCGGCGTGCCGACCGTCGGCGGCGAAGTCAATTTCGATGCTCGTTACAACGGCAACATTCTGGTCAATGCCTTCGCGGCGGGTCTTGCCAAGACCAACGCCATCTTCCTGTCGCAGGCCAAGGGCGTCGGCCTGCCGGTCGTCTATCTCGGCGCCAAGACCGGGCGCGACGGCGTCGGCGGCGCCACCATGGCCTCGGCCGAATTCGACGACAAGATCGAGGAGAAGCGTCCGACCGTGCAGGTCGGAGATCCCTTCACCGAAAAATGCCTGCTGGAGGCCTGCCTCGAGCTGATGGCGTCGGGCGCCGTCATCGCCATCCAGGACATGGGTGCGGCCGGCCTCACCTGCTCGGCGGTCGAGATGGGCGCCAAGGGCGACCTCGGCATCGAGCTCGACCTCGACAAGGTGCCGGTGCGCGAGGAGCGCATGAGCGCCTATGAGATGATGCTGTCGGAAAGCCAGGAGCGCATGCTGATGGTGCTGCGCCCTGAGAAGGAGGAGGAAGCTGAGGCGATCTTCCGCAAATGGGGTCTCGACTTCGCCATTGTCGGGAAGACCACCGATGACCTGCGCTTCCGCGTCATCCACCAGGGCGACGAGGTCGCCAATTTGCCGATCAAGGAACTGGGCGACGAGGCGCCGGAATATGACCGCCCCTGGGTCGAGGCGAAGAAACCCACGCCGCTTGCCGCGAACGACGCGCCGAAGGCCGATGTCGCGGACGCGCTGCTGAAAATGCTCGGCGGACCGGATCTCTCCTCGCGCCGCTGGGTGTGGGAGCAGTATGACACGCTGATCCAGGGCAATTCGCTACAGCTTCCAGGCGGCGATGCCGGCGTCGTGCGCGTCGAAGGTCACCCGACCAAGGCGCTGGCCTTCTCCTCCGACGTCACGCCGCGCTACTGCGAGGCCGACCCATACGAAGGCGGCAAGCAGGCCGTGGCGGAATGCTGGCGCAACCTGACCGCCACCGGCGCCCTGCCGCTCGCCGCCACCGACAATCTCAATTTCGGCAATCCGGAGCGGCCCGAGATCATGGGTCAGCTCGTCGGCGCCATCAAAGGCATCGGCGATGCCTGCCGCGCGCTCGGCTTCCCGATCGTGTCCGGCAATGTCTCGCTTTACAACGAGACGAATGGCCGCGGCATCCTGCCGACGCCGACCATCGGCGGCGTCGGCCTCATCGCCGACTGGTCGAAGATGGCGCGGATCGGCTTCGCCGCCGAGGGCCAGATGATCGTGCTGGTCGGCGCGCCACCGACATGGGGCAGCCATCTCGGCCAGTCCGCCTATATGCGTGACATCCATGGCCGCGCCGATGGACCGCCGCCGCCCGTCGACCTCACGCATGAGAAGCGCGTCGGCGACCATGTGCGCTCGCTGATCGCTTCCGGCATCGTGACATCGGCCCACGATGTCTCCGACGGCGGCCTGGCGGTAGCGCTGGCCGAAATGGCTATGGCCTCCGGCATCGGCGCCACCATCCCCGGCCTCACCGGCACCGACCCGATTCCGGTCTGGTTCGGCGAGGACCAAGGCCGCTATCTATTGACGTTATCGATCGACCCGCAAAGCGGCGAATGGGACAGGATCCGCGAGGAGCAGAGCAAGCTCGGCATCTTCGCGCCATGGATCGGCACCACCGGCGGACGTGAATTGAAGCTGGGTGACGCACGGCCGATCCCGGTCAGTGAATTGACCGCCGCCCATGAGGGCTGGTTCCCGCGCTTCATGGATCAGGCCAGTTGACCAGAAGCATGTCTCCCGAAAGTGTGCAGCGGTTTCGGGAAAAAGACATGCCTACGACAAAAGACCTAAATCATGTCGCATAAATCCTTTTTTATGCGACATGATTTAACCGCCAGGGCGCTGGTCGCAGTCGTCTTCTGGCCGTCTCTGTTCTTCTTCTGGTTTCTCGGACCGTTCGCCCTGTTCCTGCTGTCGACGACCTCGAGCGAGGTCTGCCCCCGGCTAGAAACCCGCGCCGAGTTCCTGGCGGCGGCAAACGGCACGCTGCCTATGCTCATCGTGCAGAGCCTGATCTACGCGGTTCCAATCGCCTGCCTCGTGCTGTGGAACAGGTTTTCTCCAGAGCCGGCGCGGGCAAAGCACATCGCGACCTGCATCAAGCTCTTTGCCGTTGCCGCCGCGGTCGGGGCGGTTTGGGACTATGGCTCGTCCTTGATCTGCGACGGCTACGGTCAGGCCTTCTTCTCAACTGCATGGCGGATGACGAGCTATCTTCCCATCGTCGGCCTGCTGATCAACGTCCCGCTCTACGTGCTGGTCTTCAGCCTCGGCCGCGCCTATTCGACGCGCGATGACATCAGCGAGGACGGTGTGGTTCATCCGAGCCCGGATAATTCCTAGGCTTCCTTCTGCGACGGAACGGCTTCAATCCGGGCTGGAAAGGTTCTAGGCTCTACCCCGAGTCACACCACACAGCCTGCCCGCTTGAAACAGGATTTTGCCATGGCAATGGATGCCCACGACATCGAAAAACTGATCAAGGAAGGCATTCCCGACGCCAAAGTGACCATCCGCGACCTGGCCGGCGACGGCGATCATTATGCGGCCGAAGTGGTGGCCGAGAGTTTCCGGGGCAAAAGCCGCGTCCAGCAGCACCAGATGGTCTATGACGCGCTGAAGGGCAAGATGGGCGGTGTCCTGCATGCTCTGGCGCTGCAGACCAGCGTTCCGGACTAGTGCTTGAAATCTGACGGCTCGTATTGGAGTTGTAGGTCCCTTAGCGCGGAAATTTGCCGGGGATGACCAATTTTTTGAGTCCTTCGCGAATCCCCGTGTAGGCCTTTTCGTTGCGTTGAACCATGAGCGCGATGGCCGCCTCGGACGCCTTGTCAGGGTGACCTGAATCAAAGGGAGGAGACGGGTCGTACTCGATCCCGAGTTGGATGGCTTGCGCGACCTCCGGTCCAGCAAGTTCGGCGACGATGCGGAATGCGAAGTCAATCCCCGAAGTGACGCCGCCCGAGGTGAAGACATTGCCGTCGCGCACTACCCGGCCCTTTTCGTGACTGGCGCCGACCAAGGGGAGCAGATCGACGTAGGCCCAATGTGTCGCGGCCCTACGTCCCTTCAACAACCCGGCTGCACCAAGAAGAAAGGCGCCCATGCAAACAGAGGTTACATATTCTGCCTGCTCGCCCTGGCGGCGAATGAAATCGATCGTCTCGAAATCGGCGAGAGCTTCTACGACGCCTGCGCCACCGGGCAGGCAAATCAGGTCTAGCTGGGGACAGCTCTGAAACGTGCAGGTGGGCATGATGCCGAGACCGCGGTCGCTCGAAACCGGTAGCATGGTCTTCGCGACAACGTGGGTTCTCGATTGAGGGAACTTGCTGGCCGCAGAGATTGAGGCAGGCGTTCCAAGCCGGCTCAAGACTTCAAACGGGCCAGTAAAGTCGAGTTGCGTGATTCCAGGGAAGATCACGAAGCCGATATCGAAACCGGACATGCCGCATTCGCCTCCAAATGCCCACACGCCGGCTTGGCGCAGTGGAGATCATCGCGCTTGGTGAAGATATGCGCAACGGGTCATAGCTCCGAGGGGGCAGATCCGGGCCGGGAGACGTCTTCCGCATCGGGCACCAAGCTCAGATTCATCACTACGAATCCACCGTCACTCGGTTTGGCCCAAACCGCGCCGACTTTTGCGCCATTGGGCCAGCGTGACGGCTAACGTCTTGTTTCAGCCAACCTATGGGTTTATTTGAAGGACATGCTTCGAGCCTGACTCCCACAGGCATGAAAGGATTGTTCATGACCGGCATCAACGACTACATCGATAATGAAGTGAAGAGCAACGACGTCGTGCTCTTCATGAAGGGCACACCCGGCTTCCCGCAATGCGGGTTCTCCGGACAGGTGGTGCAGATCCTCGATTATATCGGGGCCGACTACAAAGGCGTCAACGTGCTCGACTCGGCCGAATTGCGCCAGGGCATCAAGGATTATTCCAACTGGCCGACCATCCCGCAGCTCTATGTGAAGGGCGAATTCGTCGGCGGTTGCGACATCGTGCGCGAGATGTTCCAAGCCGGTGAATTGCAGGACTTTCTGGTCGAAAAGGGCGTCAGCGTCAAAGGCGCCGCTTGATCGGACTGCGTCGGCGACCGGCCGGCGGACACTAGCTTCCGGGGCCGCCCCCACCTCGGCATTGTAGTTCTCGGATTCGAGAACGAGACGATTGGATGCGCCGGTAATCCGGCGCATGTTCGTTTGAAGAATCGGATTTTCGCGGTGGACAAGCAGGCAGCGGCGCAGCAATCGGCAACAAGCTTGCCCATTCCGCGCTGGGAATTCATCGCGCTCTGCGCGGCGCTCATGGCGCTCAACTCCCTGGCCATCGACATCATGCTGCCGGCGCTTCAGCAGATCGGCGCCTCGCTCGGCGTGGTGAGCGAGAACCACCGCCAATATGTGATCACCGCCTATATGCTTGGCTTCGGCGGCGGACAGCTTTTCTTCGGACCCATTTCGGATCGCTTCGGGCGCCGTGCGCCATTGGTCTTCGGCCTGGTCGTCTACGTCGCCGCCGCGGCTGCCGCCGCCGTCGCGCCGAGTTTCGCCCTGTTGCTGACCTGCCGCCTGATACAAGGCTTCGGCGCGGCGGCGACCCGCGTCATCGCCGTCTCGATCGTGCGCGACACGTTCGAAGGGCGGCGCATGGCCGAGGTGATGTCGCTGATCTTCATGGTGTTCATGGCAATTCCGGTGGTCGCGCCCGGCATCGGCCAGTTCGTCATGCTGTTTGCCAGTTGGCATTGGATTTTCGTCACCATGGCCATCGGTGCGCTGGTCGTGTCGGCGTGGGCGCTGTTGCGCCTGCCCGAGACGCTGCATCCGGAATATCGCCGGCCGCTGACGGTAAGCTCCGTCGCCGGCGGCTTCCGCATCGTGCTCACCAACCGGCTCACGCTTTGCTACGCCTTTGCCAGCACCTTCATCTTCGCGGCCATGTTCGGCTTCATCAGCTCGGCCCAGCAGATCTATATCGACATCTTCCATGTCGGCGAATTGTTCCCGCTGATCTTTGCCGGCGTCGCCGGCGTGCTGGCTTTCTCGAACTATCTGAATTCGCGGCTGGTCGGACAGATCGGGATGCGCCGCCTATCGCAAGGCGCGCTGCTCGTCTTCCTGTGCATCAGCCTTGCCTGGCTGGTGGTCTCGCTCGAAATGAAAATGCCGCTCTGGCTGTTCATCGCGTTTTTTGCCGGCGCGATGCTGCCGTTCGGCGGACTTGGCGCGAATTTCAACGCTTTGGCCATGGAGCCGCTCGGCGAGCTCGCCGGCACCGCCGCGTCCATCCTGGGCTTCATGCAGACCTTCCTCGGCGCCATCATCGGCGCGCTGATCGGCCAGGCCTATAACGGCACGGTGACGCCTCTGGCCGCCGGCTTCTGCACCGTCTCGGTCGCGGCTCTGCTGATGATCCTGATCGCCGAGCGGGGCAGGATGTTCCAGCCTCACAATCCCCCTGTTTCGGGGCACATCACCGATCTGCATTAAATGCTGTATGGCCGGCAGCTTTGCCGGCCAGAGCCGGCACGGCCCCTATTCCGCCCAGAGCTCGCGTCGCAACTCGTCCCAGCTTTGCTTGTCCGGCGCCACAAGCAGGCCGCCATCGACATGCGAGGGAAGGTAGGCGCTGCCGTCGACGCGCGCAACATGGCCGCCGGCTTCCTGGTGGATCAGCGCCCCGGCGAGATGATCCCAGGGCATCAGCTTGTTGTAGAGCACGAAATGGGCGTGGCCGCTGGCCAGAAGCCGGTATTCATGCGCCGCGCAGCGATAGGCGAATTGCGACAGCGTCTTGGTCTGGTTGCGGGCGAGCCGCGAGCGTTCGGGCTCGTGAAGAAACTGCCAGGAAACGGAACCGGTCATCTGCGACATCGGCACCGGCGCCGCGACGCGAACCTTCTCCAGCGCGCCATGCGCATGGCGGATATGGCTGCCGGCGCCCTTTGTCCCGATCAGCCAGTCCTTGCCGACCGGGTCATGGATGATGCCGGCGACGGTCTCGCCATTGACGACGACGCCGGCCATGACGCCGAACAGCGGCACGCCGGAAGCGAAATTGAAAGTGCCGTCGACCGGATCGATGACGAAGGCAAGCGCAGCATCGCCAAGGCCGGACAGCAGCGCCGGGTTATCGGAGCAGGCTTCCTCGCCGACCACCATGGCGTCCGGATAACGTTCAAGCAGCCGGGCGGTGATCAGCCTCTCGGCGTTGACGTCCGCCTCGGTGACGAGGTCGGCGGCGGACGTCTTCTGGCGCACGTCGCCCTCGCCCAGCCGGCGGAAGCGCGGCATGATTTCGGCGTTTGCGGCACCGGCGAGAAGCTCGGCCAGCCAGTCGATCGCGTTATCGTCAAATCGCATCAGAAATGTCTTGTCCTGGGTTTGCATCGAGGCCCGCGAAGTCGAACAGCTTCCTGTCCAGGAGATGCGAGGGCCTTACATTGGCCATGGCGCGTATCATCGTGTCCTTGCGGCCCGGCATGCGCTTCTCGATATCGTCGAGCATCGCCTTCATGGCGTTGCGCTGCAGCCCTTCCTGGCTGCCGCACAGATCGCACGGGATGATCGGGAATTTCATCGCGTTGGCGAATTTTTCGAGATCGGCCTCGGCGCTATAGGCGAGCGGCCGCAGCACCATGACGTCGCCTTCGTCATTGAGGAGCTTGGGCGGCATGGCGGCGAGACGCCCGCCATGGAACAGGTTCATGAAGAAGGTCTCGAGGATATCCTCGCGATGGTGCCCGAGCACCAGCGCCGAGCAGCCCTCCTCCCGCGCGATGCGATAGAGATGGCCGCGCCTGAGCCGCGAACAGAGCGAGCAGTAGGTGCTGCCTTCGGGCAACTTGTCGGTGACCACCGAATAGGTGTCCCGGTATCCGATGCGATGCGCAATACCGTTGGCACTGAGATAATCGGGCAGGATGTGCTTCGGGAAATTCGGCTGGCCCTGGTCGAGATTGCAGGCAAGCAGTTCGACCGGCAGGAGGCCGCGCCATTTGAGGTCGAGCAAAAGCGCCAGCAGGCCGTAGGAATCCTTGCCGCCCGACAGCGCCACCAGCCAGCGTTCGCCCGGCTTCACCATGGTGAAATCCTCGATCGCCTGGCGGGTGAGCCTCAACAGCCGCTTGCGCAGCTTGTTGAACTCGACCGAGGACGGCACGTCGCGAAACAGCGGGTGGAAACCGCCGTCGGTCTCATCGTCGATCGGCTCGAGGGATTTGAGGTCTGGCAGCATGTTCATGGCGCCGGCTCCGCGTTGTCAGCGCTCGGCTTTAGAGCATTTTGCAGCCGAGTGGAATCACATGGCGTCGCATAAATGCGGCCAAAGTGAATAGCCTGACCGCCAAAGAAAAGGCCGCCTCGAAAGGCGGCCTTGGATGCACCGGCTGATTGATGTCGATCAGCGCGAGTAGAATTCGACGACCAGGTTCGGTTCCATCTGCACGGCGAACGGAACGTCCGAAAGGCCGGGAACGCGAGCGAAGGTCGCGGTCATCTTGTTGTGGTCGGCTTCGATGTAGTCCGGCACGTCGCGCTCGGCGAGAGCGACCGATTCCAGCACGATCACGAGCTGCTTCGACTTCTCGCGCACCTCGATAACGTCGCCCGGCTTGCAGCGATACGAGCCGATGTTCGTGCGCTTGCCGTTGACGTTGACATGGCCGTGGTTGACGAACTGACGGGCGGCGAAGATGGTCGGCACGAACTTGGCGCGGTAGACCACCGCGTCGAGACGCGACTCGAGCAGGCCGATCAGGTTCTCGGAGGTATCGCCCTTGCGGCGGTTGGCCTCTTCATAAACCTTGCGGAACTGCTTTTCCGAAACATCACCATAGTGACCCTTCAGCTTCTGCTTGGCGCGCAGCTGCAGGCCGAAGTCGGAAAGCTTGCCCTTGCGGCGCTGGCCGTGCTGGCCGGGGCCGTATTCACGCTTGTTGACCGGGGACTTCGGGCGGCCCCAGATATTTTCGCCGAGACGGCGGTCGATCTTGTATTTCGCGGATTCGCGCTTGCTCATCGCATTCCCTTTCAAAACAATACACCCGGAACCCCATGGCTCCGGGCGAAGGAAACGCGCCCTCCTCTGGCCTCCGTTTTCGAGACCTGACAGGGTTTTCTACGCAAAGCGACGGAAAACCCACGGGACACGTCAAAAGAAACCACCGGGCGTCGCCACCCGGTGTTGGTGGGCCTGTTAAACAGAGATTTAACCGGTGTCAAGCTTACGGCTGGCAGCGCGGGTCGCAACCCGATAATTTCCCGCGTGGCGTGCAGTGCCGGTTGTGGCGAAGGCCGTCGGCAGCAGAGCGGCTTGTGCTTCCAAGGAGCTGCCCTGCTCTGCCATCTTAATTAAGGGACTGGAGCAGAGGAGTCCGAATTCCCATGAAGAAGTTCTTCCTTACCCTGACCGGGGCCGCTGTATTGGCGGGGTCTATGGCGGTCATGACGCCGGAACCTGCCATGGCCAGGCATTGGAGCGGCCACAGGCAGATATGCCGCGTCGTGGTGACGAAAAGAGTGGTCTGGCGCCACGGCCATCGCCACGTCATCCGCTACAAGACCAAACGCTGCTGGTGGCGCCGCTAGCTCATCTTGCGCCAAAAGGGGTTGACGGAGGCCCGCGGCCGACGCTGCGGGCCTTTCATTCGATCTACGACTTCTTGCTGGGCAGACTTTTGCGCTTGGTCTCGGCGAACTCCTCGAGCTGCTTTTCGCTCATCGATTCATACATTTCGCGCGAAGCGCCTTTGAGTTCGCTCTTCTTCGTCTCGCCGCGCTTGGCGGAAAGCGCTGCGCCGGCGGCCTTTTGCTGGGCTTGCGATTTGGCGGGCATGGCGGTTTCTCCCTTTGCTGTGAGAAGAAACGCCGGGCCGAAGCGGCAGTTCCAGCGGCTACGGCCCGGCCCGTGGGCCTGCTTGAGTTGGCGATTAGGCGGCCGACCTTGGCGGGATCCTGGCAAGCCTTCCCGCGCCCGGAATGCCAGTGTAGGACGGTTGCATGAAATCCCTGAATGATCCCTCACAGGCGCTTTCCACCGGCCTTGCGAAAATCCGCGCAGAATTCCACGTGCCGGATGGATTTCCGCCTGCGGTAATCGCCGCAGCGGAGGCGGCGGCAAAGCGTGTGCCCGACCAGCATGCCGACCGGACCGCAATGCCCTTCGTCACGCTCGATCCGGCGAGTTCCACCGATCTCGACCAGGCCTTCTCGATCGAGGCTAGCGGCGGCGATCTTCTCTTGCACTATGCCATTGCCGACGTGGCCTGGTTCGTCGAGGACGGCGATACGATTGATCTTGAAGCCTGGGGCCGGGGCGAGACGCTTTACTTGCCGGACGGCAAGGCCGGCCTCTACCCGCCGGTGCTCGCCGAGGCCGCGGCGAGTCTGTTGCCCGATGGGCCGCGTCCGGCAGTCGTCTTCACCGTTCGAGTCGCCGAGGACGGTGCGGTGAAATTGGATGGCGCGGAGCGCGCCATCATCCAAAGCCGCGCCAAACTCGCCTATGACAGCGTGCGGGCCGCCGACGTTCCGGCCGGCTTCGCTGAGCTGGCGCGGCGTATGGCGGCAAACGAACAGCGCCGCGGCGCATCGCGCGTCGATCCGCCCGAGCAGGAGGTGCAAAGGCTCGCCGACGGCACGTTCCGGCTTTCGTTCAGGCCGCTGCTGCAATCCGAGCTGGACAATGCAGCACTTTCGCTGGCCGCCAACATGGCGATTGCCGATGCCATGCTGGCCCACAAGACCGGCTTGTTCCGGGTGATGTCGGGGCCGGACGCCTCCAAGGTGCAACGGCTGCGCAACGCGGCACAGGCGCTCGGCCTGTCCTGGCCTGCCTCCACCAGCCTGCGCGACTATCAGCGCACGCTCGATCCGGCCGACCCGAAACAGGCGGCGCTGATGCTGGAAATCCGCCGCGCAGGCAACGGCGCGTCCTACCAACCCTATCAGGAGGGCGTCGTCCCCTGGCATGAGGCGATGGCCGCGACCTATGCCCACGCCACCGCGCCGCTCAGGCGGCTGGCCGACCGCTACGTCCTGCGCTGCGCGCTGGCGATCGCCAATGGCCAGCCCGTGCCGCAGGCCGTCACCGACGCCTTCGCCAGATTGCCGAAGGTGATGGCGCGCGCGGATGCCCGCGCCTCGCAGATCAGCCACGCGGCAATCGACCTTGCCGAGGCGGTGATGCTCAAGGGACATGAGGGCGAGACGTTCGAGGCCGCCGTCACCGACTTCGTCGACCGTGGCGTGCGCGTGCAGCTTGCCGACATGCCGGTGGTTGCCAGCGTGAAAGCCTCCGGGCTCAGGCAAGGCGACGGCATGACGCTAAGGCTGGTTTCGGCCGATCCGGATCAACGCAGCATCGTCTTCGAACCTGCCGCGCCGGCTTGAGCGCTAAGGCGCGGTGAGTCCAAAACCCTGGATCAGCCGCCTCGTGGCGAAATCCACCTTGCCCGAGGTGAAGACGGCAAGATCGGGCTCACTTTCGCCGGATGTGTTCCCAACGGGTTCAAGCAGCGACATGGCGCGCCGCGCGATCGCCTCGGCCGGATCTATCCAGTCGACCGGCCAGGGCGCGGTCTTGCGCATGCGGTTGGCGAGAAACGGGTAATGCGTGCAGGCAAGCACGACGATGTCGGTGCGGTTGCCGTCGCGCTCGATGAAGCAGGGCGCAATTTCGGCGCGCACGGCTTCTTCGTCGACGAAACCCTGGCGCATATAGATCTCGGCGAGCCCCGCCAGCCGATCGCTGCCGACCAGGCGCACATGGCATTTCTGCGCCCATTTGCTGATCAGGTCGCGCGTGTACTGGCGCTTCACCGTGCCCGGCGTCGCCAGCACCGATACCAGGCCGGAGCGGGTGCGTTCGGCCGCCGGCTTGATCGCCGGAACGGTGCCTACAAAGGGATGGCCGGGGAATTTGTCGCGCAGCGCATCGATCACCAGCGTTGAGGCGGTGTTGCAGGCAATGACCGAAATCGCCGGCTGAAGCCGGTCGAGCAATTTGCCGAACAGCGCAAGGATGTGTTCCTTGAGCGCCGGCTCTTCCCAGGCGCCATAGGGAAACGCCGCGTCGTCGGCGACATAGACGAAGCGGCGGTCGGGCATCAGCACGCGCGCCTCGCGCAGCACGGTCAGCCCGCCGACGCCGGAATCGAACATCAGGATCGGGCGCTGGCTTGATCGATCGCTCATTGTCATCCGGTTATGAGAAACGACAGGCCCGGAATTGGACCGACGCGCTTCTATCGCGAATGATCGTGGTCTTGAAGAGGCGAATGCGAGCAGCTTTTGCGCAGTCGCTAGAACATGATGCCGAAAAGTGTGAAGCGGTTTTCGGACGACATCATGCTCTATCTCACTCATATCCCACGCTTGCCAAAGCCGGCGGGGCGCGGCCTGCCGAAGGGCTGCGGCGCGGGCGGGATGAGTGCGGCTGAAGCGCCAACCGCGGCGCGTGGAGCGGCCGGCACAGCGGCGCGTGCAGCGCGCGTCGATGCCGGCAGCGGGCCATCGAAGTCGAAAAAATCGGTCAATTCATCGATGTTGCTGCCCGCGACGGGCTTCGCCCACCAAATCGTGCACCAGAGGCCGAATACCGAAAACCCAAGCAGGTTCAGCCCGCCCGGAATGCTCTCGGGCTCGCCGAATTTGACGACCAGCAGCACGCCTGCCTGCAGAAGGGCATAGACAGCCGAAAGGGCGATGTAGGCCCACAGGATCCAGCGGCGTCCGTTGGCGTCGCGGGTGCGGCGCGAGGCGATGTTGCCGCGAAGCGCGACAAAGATGAGAGAGGCGATGAGGACCGCGCCTGCCATGCCCTGGCGCGACGGACCGGGCCCTGAATTGAGCAGCCCTTCGAAACCGATCGTGCTGACAATGCAGATGACGATCACCACGGTTTCGGCTACGGCGAGACCGAGAGAGTAAAGGAAAAAGCGCAGCCGGCCAATATTGGACGTAAACATGTGCCACCCCCACTATTGCAGCAAGGATGATGCGCAACCGAATAAAATTCGGTTACTTCAAATGCTCACAGCTTACCGATCTTAACTTTCTTCGTCTTTGGCGCGACTGCGCGCGCCGGCCGGCAACCGCCTTGGATCGTCCCCGGGCGAGCCATCGCCCCGCGGCATGGCCGGCGAGAACCTGTCGAGCGACGAGATGATTCCGCGCAGCACCTTGAGCTCGGGCTCGGCGAAGCCCGGGCGCGTCAGCACTGCGCGCAGATTGTCGACCATCTTCGGCTTCTTTTCTTCGGGGCGAAAATAGCCGCGCGCTTCCAGCGCGTTCTCGAGGTAGGCGAACAGGCTGTGCAGCTGCTCCTTGGGCGCCGGCGCCAGCTCCGGCCCGGAGAAGTTGGTCTGGTTCTCGTCGGCGAGGCCGGATTTCATCCATTCATAGGACATCAAAAGCACCGCCTGGGCGATGTTGAGTGAGGAAAAGCCGGGATCGACCGGAAAGGTGACGATCTCGTCGGCAAGCCCGACCTCGTCATTGTAAAGGCCGAAGCGCTCGCGGCCGAACAGGATACCGGTGCGCAGCCCGGCCTCGCTGCGCGCCCTGAGCGCCCTGCCCGCTTCCACCGGACCGCGCACCGGCTTGAAGCCGTCGCGCTCGCGCGCTGTCGTGGCGAAGACGAAGTTCAGGTCGGCGACCGCCGAGGGCAGATCGTCGAAGACCCTGGTGGCGTCGATGACGTGGTCGGCGCGGCTGGCCGCCGCGCGCGCCTTCTCGCTCGGCCAGCCGTCGCGCGGGTTGACCAGCCTGAGCTCGGACAAGCCGAAATTCGCCATCGCTCGCGCGACCATGCCGATATTCTCGCCGAGCTGCGGCTCGACCAGGATGATCGCCGGTCCGGCGGAAGCGGTCTTGGTTGTGTCTTCTGTGGCTGGCATGGCTATGGGTAACCGGGGTTTGCGGCGTTTCGGCGTCCCCTGCCACATCCGGATCGGAAAATGAAGCATTCACAACAGCGGCACCCGTCTGCCCCAGCGCGATCGCGGTTTGCGCGCTGAAAAAGCCTTTGATATACGCTCCGCATCCCCGGCCGAAGCCATGTGGGCAAAGCCGTTCAGATCCCCCAGCAACGAGGCATTCTTTTCATGGCGAAGATCAAGGTGGCGAACCCGGTCGTCGAGCTCGACGGCGACGAGATGACCCGCATCATCTGGCAGTTCATCAAGGACAAGCTGATCCACCCCTATCTCGACCTGAAGCTGGAATATTACGATCTCGGCATCGAGCACCGCGACGCCACAAACGATCAGGTGACGATCGATTCGGCCAATGCCATCAAGAAATGGGGCGTCGGCGTGAAATGCGCGACGATCACCCCCGACGAGGCGCGCGTCGAGGAATTCAAGCTGAAGAAGATGTGGAAGTCGCCCAACGGCACCATCCGCAACATTCTCGGCGGCACCATCTTCCGCGAGCCGATCATCATGAAGAACGTGCCGCGCCTGGTGCCGGGCTGGACCAAGCCGATCGTCGTCGGCCGTCATGCCTTCGGCGACCAGTACCGCGCCACCGACTTCCGCTTCCCCGGCAAAGGCAAGCTGACGATCAAGTTCGTTGGCGAGGACGGCCAGGTGATCGAGCATGACGTCTATGACGCGCCGGGCGGGGGCGTGGCCATGGCCATGTACAATCTCGACGAGTCGATCCGCGAGTTTGCCCGCGCCTCGCTGAACTACGGCTTGCTGCGCAATTTCCCGGTCTATCTGTCGACCAAGAACACCATCCTCAAAGCCTATGACGGCCGCTTCAAGGACATCTTCCAGGAGGTCTACGAGAAGGAGTTCGAGGCCGAGTTCAAGGCAAGGAAACTCTGGTACGAGCACCGCCTGATCGACGACATGGTCGCTTCCAGCCTGAAATGGTCGGGCGGCTATGTCTGGGCCTGCAAGAACTATGACGGCGACGTGCAGTCCGACACCGTGGCGCAAGGCTTCGGCTCGCTCGGCCTGATGACCTCGGTGCTGATGACGCCGGACGGCAAGACGGTGGAGGCGGAAGCCGCGCACGGCACCGTGACGCGCCACTACCGGCAGCATCAGAAGGGCGAGGAAACCTCGACCAATTCGATCGCCTCGATCTTCGCCTGGACGCGCGGCCTCGCCCACCGCGCCAAGCTCGACGACAATGCCGAGCTCAAGCGCTTCGCCGAGACGCTGGAAAAGGTCTGTATCCAGACCGTCGAGAGCGGTTTCATGACAAAGGACCTGTCGCTGCTGATCGGTCCCGACCAGCCCTGGCTCTCGACCACCGGCTTCCTCGACAAGATCGACGAGAATTTGCAGAAAGCGATGGGGTAAACCCACATTCGGCATACCGAAGGCTCCGGAAGGAGCCTTCGGTATTTTTTGGTACTCCGACGAGCGGAGGGGAGCGCTGATCGATGGCCAAGCCAACTCTCTACGGCGCGGACTACAGCGTCTATGTGCGCATCGCACGGATGACGCTGGAGGAGAAAGGCGTCGGCTACGAGCTCGTTCCTCTCGACATCTTCGCCGCCGAAGGCATCCCGGCCTGGTATCTGGAACATCACCCTTTCGGCCGCATCCCGGCCTTCGAGCACGACGGTTTTCGACTGTTCGAGACCGGTGCGATCACGCGCTATGTCGACGAAGCCTTCGACGGCCCGGCCTTGCAGCCGGCCGACGCGCGCGGCCGCGCCAGGATGGTCCAGATCAGCGGCATGCTCGACGCCTATGGTTATCGCGCCATGGTCTGGGACGTCGCCGTCGAGCGGCTGGAGAAGACGCAACCGGATGAGCAGCTGATCGCCAGCGGGCTGAGCCAGGCTGAGACGGTGCTCAAGGTTCTGACATCGCTGAAGGCGAAAGGGCCCTGGCTGCTAGGCGAGCAACTGACACTGGCCGACCTGCACGCGGCACCGATCGTCGCCTATTTCGTCAAGGTCGCGGAAGGACGCGATCTGATGGCAAGGTTTGCAGATATGCGCGATTGGTATGCGCGGATAGCCGGACGGCCGAGCTTTATGCGGACGGAAAAGGTCGCTTAGCCGAGCGAATTTGCGAGGCGCTGGCGCAGCCCCTCATTGCCCTGTCGGGCATTTCTCCCCGTAAAAACGGAGAGAAAGAAGCGGTTGCAACGCTGGCTATTGGCGAAAGCCTATGTGACAGCGCCCTTCTCCCCGTTCAACGGGGAGAAGATGCCGGCAGGCAGATGAGGGGCAGCGCCGCCTTTGGCAGACTGGAGCCGGCTCGAACTGGGCCGGTCTCGCTCCCTTAAGCCGCCTCCAGCGCCGCCTTCACCGCTGCGATCGCGTCGTTGGCCCTGGAGGCGTCGGGGCCGCCGGCCTGCGCCATGTCGGGCCGACCGCCGCCGCCTTGACCGCCAAGCGCGGCGGACGCGACGCGCACGAGATCGACGGCGCTGAAGCGGCCGGTCAAATCGTCGGTGACGCCGACGACCACGCTCGCCTTGTTGTCCTCGCCGGCGCCGACAAAGACGACCACGCCGGAGCCGAGCGTCTTCTTGCCGGCATCCGCCAGCGGCTTCAGGTCCTTCGGCGCCACGCCACTGACCGCCTTGCCGAGGAAGCCGACGCCGGCGACGGTCTCGTTGGTGGGCGGAGCATCGGATACGGCCGGGCCGGCGCCAAGCGCCAGCTTCTTGCGCGCCTCGCTGAGTTCCTTTTCGAGCTTCTTGCGTTCCTCAAGCAATGTTTCGACGCGAGCCGGCACGTCGGCCGGCGCGATCTTCAAGGTCGCCGCCACGGCTTTCAGCCGCCTGTCCTGCTCGACCAGATGCCTGCGCGCCGCCTCGCCGGTCAGCGCCTCGATGCGGCGCACGCCGGCCGCCACCGCGCTATCCGACAGGATGCGCACCAGGCCGATATCGCCGGTCGATTTCACATGCGTGCCGCCGCAAAGCTCGACGGAATAAGGCCGGTTTGCCTTGGCGCCATGCAGGCCGGTGCCCATCGACACGACACGCACCTCGTCGCCGTATTTCTCGCCGAACAGCGCCATGGCGCCCTCGGCGATCGCGTCGTCGACCGACATCAGCCGCGTCGTCACCGGGCTGTTCTGCACGACGATCTCGTTGGCCATGCGCTCGACCTCTTCGAGCTCGTCGGCCGAGATCGGCTTGTTGTGCGAGATGTCGAAGCGCAGCCTTTCGGGCGCAACCAGCGAGCCCTTCTGCGCGACATGGGTGCCCAGCACCTCGCGTAGCGCCTCGTGAATGAGATGCGTCGCGGAGTGGTTGGCGCGCAGCCTCGAGCGGCGGGCATGATCGACCTTCAGCTCGACGGCATCACCCGTCTTGATCGTGCCTTTAGCCACCTTGCCGAGATGCACGAACAAACCATCGGCCTTCTTCTGCGTGTCGGAGATCTCGATTGAAAAACCCTCGCCGGAAATCACCCCGGTGTCGCCCATCTGGCCGCCGGATTCGCCGTAGAATGGCGTCTGGTTGACGACCACGGCGACCGCATCGCCCTGGCTCGCGCTGTCGATGGTCTTGCCGTCCTTGACCAGGGCCTGGACAATGCCTTCCGCCTGCTCGGTCTCATAGCCGAGGAATTCGGTCGCGCCGGTCTTTTCGCGCACGGAAAACCACACCGTCTCGGTCGCGGCTTCGCCCGAGCCAGCCCAATGCGCGCGCGCCTCGGCCTTCTGCCGCTCCATCGCGTCGGTGAAGCCGGCGATATCGACCGAGATGCTGCGCTGGCGCAGCGCATCCTGCGTCAGATCGAGCGGGAAGCCATAGGTATCGTAGAGCTTGAAGGCCGTCTCGCCGTCCAGCATGTCGCCGGCTTCGAGCGTCTCCGTCGCGTCCGAAAGCAGGCCCAGGCCGCGCACCAGCGTCTTGCGGAAGCGTGTTTCCTCAAGCTTCAGCGTTTCGGTGATCAGCGCCTGGCCGCGCACGAGCTCGGGATAGGCCTGGCCCATCTCGCGCACCAGGGCCGGCACCAGCTGCCACATCAGCGGCTCCTTGGCGCCAAGCAGCTGCGCATGGCGCATGGCGCGGCGCATGATGCGGCGCAGCACATAGCCGCGCCCCTCGTTGGACGGCAGAACCCCGTCGGCCACCAGGAACGAGGTTGAGCGCAGATGATCGGCGATGACGCGGTAGGACGCCGCGTTCTCCTGGCTTGGCCCCTGCCCGAGCGCCGAGGACGCTGCGTCGATCAGATGCTTGAACAGGTCGGTCTCGAAGACGCTTTCGACGCCCTGCAGGATAGAGGCCATGCGCTCCAGGCCCATGCCCGTGTCGATCGAGGGACGCGGCAGGTCGATGCGCTCTTCCTTGGTCACCTGCTCGTATTGCATGAACACCAGGTTCCAGAATTCCAGGAACCGGTCGCCATCCTCTTCCGGGCTGCCGGGCGGTCCGCCCCAAATGTGCTCGCCGCGATCGATGAAGATTTCCGAGCACGGGCCGCAGGGGCCGGTATCGCCCATTGCCCAGAAATTGTCCGAAGTCGGGATGCGGATGATGCGATCGTCCGAGAAGCCGGCGATCTTCTTCCAGTAAGCCGCCGCCTCGTCGTCGGTGTGATAGACGGTGACGAGCAGCTTGTCCTTCTTGAGGCCGAAACCCTTGGTGATCAGGTTCCACGCAAGCTCGATCGCGCGCTCCTTGAAATAGTCGCCGAACGAGAAATTGCCGAGCATCTCGAAGAAGGTCAGATGGCGCGCGGTGTAGCCGACATTGTCGAGGTCGTTATGCTTGCCGCCGGCGCGCACGCTTTTTTGCGCCGTGGAGGCCCGCGTATAGGGACGCTTCTCCAGGCCGGTGAAGACGTTCTTGAACTGCACCATGCCGGCGTTGGTGAACATCAGCGTCGGATCGTTGCGCGGCACCAGCGGGCTGGAGGCGACGATCTCGTGGCCCTCCTTGCGGAAGTAGTCGAGGAATGTCGACCGGATGTCGTTCACGCCACTCATTGCATACTGCCTTTTTCGCAAGAACCGCCGGCCCGGCCGGCGGCAAATGGGCTTTGGTGTTTCAGAAGATAGATTGGCCTTTTAGCGATAGCTCTTGTGCCTGTCCAGAAACACGCAAAACAGGCGTGTCGCTCAAAACTGCGCAAGCGGTTTTGGGAAAACGACAGGCACAAGCATGTACCAAAGCGCATTGCCTGAATTCATCGCAGCGCGACGCGCTTTGGGCCGAGCGGCGGACGAGTGGCGGTTCAGCCCTGCCCGCACAACGCAAAACCGCCGGCACGAAGGCCGGCGGTTCGGGTTACGCAATACAAGAACTCGATTACATAAGCACAAACCGATAAACCAGGATTGTGGCCGAACTCCGGCTAAGCCAACCAACTGCTCTCGGGCGCCCTCGGACCACGCGGACCCCAAAATCCCCGGGGCACGCCCTTTACAAGGCGCCGGCCTCGTCCTCGAAACCGTCGTCGCCGCCTTCCGAGCCGCCATTCTCGAGGAACTTCTCGGCAATCAGTCCGGCATTCTGGCGCAACGCAAGCTCGACCTCACGCGCCGTGTCGGGATTGTCGCGCAGGAACAGTTTTGCGTTCTCGCGACCCTGGCCGAGGCGCTGGGAATTGTAGGAGAACCAGGCGCCCGACTTCTCGATGACGCCGGCCTTGACGCCGAGATCGATCAGCTCGCCTGTCTTCGACACGCCCTCGCCATACATGATGTCGAACTCGACCACCTTGAAGGGTGGGGCCAGCTTGTTCTTCACCACCTTGACGCGGGTCTGGTTGCCGACGACCTCGTCGCGGTCCTTGACCGAGCCGATGCGGCGGATGTCGAGGCGCACCGAGGCGTAGAATTTCAGCGCGTTGCCGCCGGTGGTCGTCTCGGGCGAGCCGAACATGACGCCAATCTTCATGCGGATCTGGTTGATGAAGATGACCATGGTGTTGGAACGCGAGATCGAGGCGGTCAGCTTGCGCAGCGCCTGGCTCATCAGACGAGCCTGAAGACCGGGCAGCGAATCGCCCATCTCGCCTTCGATTTCAGCGCGCGGCGTCAGTGCCGCCACCGAGTCGACAACCAGCACGTCGATGGCGCCTGAACGCACCAGCGTGTCGCAGATCTCCAGCGCCTGCTCGCCGGTGTCGGGCTGCGAGATCAAAAGGTTCTCGAGGTCAACGCCAAGCTTGCGGGCATAGACCGGATCGAGCGCGTGCTCGGCATCGACGAAGGCGCAGATACCGCCCTTCTTCTGGGCTTCCGCAACCGTGTGCAGCGCCAGCGTCGTCTTGCCCGAGCTTTCCGGCCCGTAGATCTCGATGATGCGGCCGCGCGGCAGGCCGCCGACGCCGAGCGCGATGTCGAGGCCGAGCGAGCCGGTCGGCACGGTTTCGATCTCGACCACCTGCTCGTTGGCGCCGAGCCGCATGATCGAGCCCTTGCCGAACGCGCGCTCGATTTGCGACAGCGCCGCGTCCAGAGCCTTTGATTTGTCCACTGCCTTATCCTCTACAAGCCGCAAAGTATTCTGAGCCATGATACATCACCCCTTGGTCGTCAATGAAGGCCGGACAATCCGTGATCCCTGCTTGTTTTGTACCTTTTTTGTTCTCATTTGGCAAGGGGCAACAAATATCTGAAAAATAATCAATATCTGGATTTGTTCTATTTTTGTCTCACCAGGGCTGGTGCGGAGTGCAACCACCGGTCCAGAAGAGATTTCGATACCCGGCCGTCCGAATCGCAACCCCGATTGCAGGGCGACCTGAGGAAACCTAGAGCAATTGCAGTGCGTGCCGGCATTCCGTCCAGGATAAAGACTTAGAGCAGTTCAGCGATTCCGTGAAACGCTGAACCGCTCTAGTGTGCGCAGCCGCACGATCAACGAAAGTCACCGACCCGAAATGCCGACATCCCCAACAATCCTGGCGCTCGGCGGCGCCCATATCGACCGGCGCGGCCAGGTCTCGGGCGTCTATGTGCCCGCGGCTTCGAATCCCGGCATCATGCGCGAGGACGTCGGCGGCGTGGTTTTCAACGCGCTGCGCAGCGTGGTGAAGCGCGGCGTGTCGGCCTCGCTGATCTCGGTGCGTGGCGGTGACGCTGCGGCGGACACGGTCGCCTCGGCGATCGACAACGCCGGGATAACCGACCTTTCGGTGGTGTTCCTCGACCGAACGACGCCAAGCTACACGGCGCTGATCGATGCCGAAGGCGAGTTGATCGTCGGGCTTGCCGACATGGCGCTCTACGATCTTGCCTTCCCCAAACAAATAAGGCGCGCCAAGGTGCGCGAGGCGATCGCCGCCACCGACGCCATCCTGTGCGACGCCAACCTGCCGACGGCCGCGCTGGAGCGTCTGCTGGCGCTTGCCGGCGGCCGGCCGGTCTTCGCCATCGCCGTCTCGCCGGCCAAGGTCGTCCGCCTGGCGCCGCTGCTCGACAACCTGTCGCTGCTCTTCATGAACCGCCGCGAGGCCGCCGCGCTGGTCGGCGCGGAGCCATCCGGCGAAACGCTCGTCGACGCGCTCCGGCGGGCTGGCCTGAACGCCGGCGTGGTCACGTCCGGCAGCGCTCCGGTGCTGGGCTTCGACGATACCGGCATCTTCGAGATCGACCCGCCCGCGCCGCGCAAGGTGGCCGACGTGACCGGCGCCGGCGACGCCTTGACCGGCGCAACCGTCGCCGCCTTGCTGCGCGGCCTGCCGCTGCGCGCAGCACTACGCGAAGGCCTTGCCGCGGCGATGCTCGCCATAGAGAGCCCGCGGGCCGTGCCGTCCTTCACGATCGCCACCTTCACGCAGGCGCTTGCCCTTGTGCCGGAGCCGCGGGAAGTGGCATAGGGCCACCACTGCCGAAGCAATCCGTTCGATCGGAGACAGCCATGACGCCTGATACCGCCCGCCCCTTCGTCGATATCCATCCGCCGGTGGCGGAGGCGCTTGCCGCCGGCCGGCCCGTGGTGGCGCTGGAAAGCACCATCATCACCCACGGCATGCCCTACCCCGACAATGGCGCAATGGCCGCCAAGGTCGAGCAGATCATCATCGATGGCGGCGCGGTACCGGCGACGATCGCCGTGGTCGAGGGCCGTATCAAGATCGGCCTCTCCGACGGCGAGCGCGAATCGCTTGCCATGACCGGTGACGCCATGAAGCTGTCGCGCGCCGATCTCGGTTTCGCGGTCGCTCAAACGCGCACCGGCGGCACCACGGTCGCCGCCACCATGATCGCCGCGCATATGGCCGGCATAAAAGTGTTCGCCACCGGCGGCATTGGCGGCGTCCACAAGGGCGCTGAGAAAAGCTTCGATATCTCGGCCGACCTCGACGAGCTGGCGCGCACGCCGGTCATCGTCGTCTCGGCCGGCGCCAAGGCGATTCTCGACATCGAAAAGACGCTGGAAGTGCTGGAAACGCGCGGCGTGCCGGTTATCGGCCATGACTGCGAGACGATGCCCGCCTTCTGGTCGAGGCAGTCGCCCTTCCGCGCGCCGCTGACCCTTCATGCGCCGGAAGACATCGCGCATTTCTACAGAACGCGCCAAGCGCTGGGCCTGGGCGGCGGCATCCTCGTCGCCAACCCGGTGCCGCAGAATGACGAAATCCCGGCCGCCGAGATGGACGGCTACATCCAGGCCGCGCAAAAGGCTGCCGAGGCGCTCAACGTCACCGGCAAGGCGGTGACACCGTTCCTGCTGTCGAAGATCCTGGAGCTGACCGGCGGTCGCAGCCTCAAGACCAACATCGCGCTGGTCGAGAACAATGCGCGGCTGGCGGCGGAGATCGCCAAGGCGTTATAGGCACGCGCGGCGAAGGCCCCCTCACCCGGATTGCTTCCCCGCCCTTCGTCCCGCTTCATAAGCCCGCCGCGCCCACACTGCCATTTCGTCAGGATCGTCGAAGGCCTCGTCGGGAACGCTCCAATATGGCATCGCCACCTCCTTGCCGTGGCGCGAGCCGGCATAGGTCCATTGCTTGCAGCCGGCGGCTTCGAAATCGGGAATTGTCTCCTCGTCCGCCTTGAGCATCAGCTCGTCGCGCACGACGACCGCGACAATGACGCCGTCGCAATAGATGCCCTTGCCGCCGAACAGTTTTCGGATGGCGATCGGCCCAAGGCTTTCGAACAGTTCTTCAAGACGCGCATTATCCATGCCGCGATCATCTCATCCGTCACCGGCCTTGTCATCGCCGCAACCAAAAGCATGCTGACAGGTTGAAATCTGAAAACGGAGTTCCCGCCATGCCTGTCCTGCTCAAAGGCTCCTGCCGCTGCGGCGCCGTCCGCTTCGAGGTGGAGAGCCACACGCCTGTGCCCTTCATGCTCTGCTACTGCTCGATCTGCCGCAAGCAGCAGGGCGGCGGCGGGTTCGCCATCAATCTCGGCGCCGACTACGAGACGCTTGATATCAGGGGCAAGCGCAGCCTCGGTGTCTACCGGGCCGAGATCGAGGATGACGAGCATCCGCATTGCGAGGTCTCGACCGGCGAGCGCAATTTCTGCAGGAAATGCGGCGCAGCACTCTGGCTCTACGACCCGACGTGGCCGGGCCTCGTTCACCCCTTCGCCTCGGCGATCGACACCGACCTGCCGACACCGCCGGAAAAGGTGCATCTGATGCTGAAATACAAGGCGAACTGGGTCGAGCCGGTCGTCGGCAAGAACGACAAGGTATTCGACATCTATCCGGAGGAATCGATCGCCGACTGGCACAGGCGGACCGGCATGTGGGTTGATTAGGGCAATTCCAGAAGAACTGCGCAGCGGTTTTCCGCCCGGAATTGTATTGAGACAATTATCTGGCGACAGGAGGCAGAAATGAACCTCACGACGCACAAGAAATTCAAAGGCGATCGTTTGATGCCTTGGGGCAAGGGCACGGTCGTCTCGGACGCCAAGGGATATGTTTTTCTGTCCGGCAACACCGCCACCGTCGACGACTACGATCCCTCGAAACACCAGGGCGGCGCTGTCGGCGACGCGGCAACGCAGTGGCGCGAAATCCTGGCCAACATAAAGTCGGATCTGGAGGAACTTGGCAGCTCGCTTGACCATTTGGTCAAGGTGACGTTCTACGTCAAAGGGCCTTTTCCGTCCGGCGGCGTTCTCAGCTCACCCAACTTTCGTCTGGACGTGCTGGACGAATTCTTTGCCGAACATTGCCCGAAGCACTGCAGCTACAACAACCCGCCGCCATCGGAGGTGATCGGCGTGGCCGCCCTGGCGCAGCCTGACCTCGTCGTCGAGCTTGTGGTCATCGCCGCGCTGCCGGACTGAGTGGAAGCGCTGGCGGGCCTGGTCAGGCCGAGGCGCGCGCCTCGGCAAGCGCCTTGAGGTCGGCCGGCTTCAGCTCGACGGATTCGCCGCAGCCGCAGGCCGAGCTCTGGTTCGGATTCTTGAAGGTGAAGCCGGTGCGCAGCGTCGTCTGCTCGAAATCCATCTCGGTGCCGAACAGGAAGAGCGCGGCTTCGGGCGCGACATAGACATGCGCACCATTGCGCTCAATATGGTCGTCCTTGGGGTTCGGCTCGGTCACCAGGTCAACCGTGTATTCCATGCCGGCGCAGCCGCCCTTCTTGATGCCGAGCCGGATACCATGCGCACCTTCCCGCGTGGCGACGATCTCGCGCACCCGGTCGGCGGCCTTGTCGGTCATCGTAACGACGGCGAAGCGTCCCATGTCATTCTCCACGTTCACGCGGGTTCAAGGCCCGCGGATCATTCTCACCTAAGATGGTGAACATTTCCAAATGCCGCAACCCCGCACCGCGCCCGAGTCGTCACACAGGTCATGCGTTTTCCGATAAGAGGCGAATGGCTTCACGTTGAAGCGTCGCGTTCATACCTGTCGCATGATCGTCCTCGGCCACATGGAACTGATCGGTCACAGTGTCGAACGCGGTTTCCGGCAGTTCGTCCATCCGATCCATCCTCTGCCGGCGATCACGCGGAAAGTTCGGACCGAACACCGCTAGCGCGGCTTCGGCCGCATCAGCATGTTTCAGCAAATCTAGCTTCCGCATAGCGCTGATGGCCCGCTCGATGGTTACCCCGAAGGAATTATGGAAATACTGATGAAAGCTGCCATTCATGACATCGCCGAGCAGCAAATCCGCACAAAGGACGTCAGCGACACCCGGCGGCATTTCTCCCTGGATTGTGTCAAAAGCGGCCGGCCTATCAAGACCCTCGATAAAACGATCACCGCCCCACCGCTCCATCAGCTTCATAGTCGGAGGCGGCGCAACTTGGGGAAGGTCGATCTCCCAATCTTCCACCTTGGAACTCAATACCATCCGACCGCGACCTGCGCCTCTTCCGACATGCGATCGGGAGTCCATGGCGGATCGAAGACCATTGCGACCTCGACGCCGGACACGCCCTCGACGGCGCCGACGGCGTTCTCGACCCAGCCGGGCATCTCGCCGGCCACCGGGCAGCCCGGCGCGGTCAGCGTCATATCGATCTTGACCGAACGGTCGTCCTCGATGTCGATCTTGTAGACGAGGCCGAGCTCATAGATGTCGGCCGGAATTTCCGGGTCGTAGACGGTCTTCAGCGCCGAAACGATGTCGTCGGTCAGCCGCGCCAGCTCGTCGGCGGGGATCGCCGAGGCCGAAACGATGCCGTTCGCGACCGTTTCCGGCGCTTTTTCCGCGGTGGTGCTCACGTCGTCCATCATCGTCACCCGAAGAACTTTCGCGCCTTTTCCAGCGCCTCGGCCAAAGCGTCCACTTCGGCCCTGGTATTATACATGCCGAACGATGCCCTGCATGTGGAGGTGACGCCGAAGCGTTTCAACAGCGGCTGGGCGCAATGCGTTCCGGCCCGGACCGCGACACCTTGCCGATCGATCACCATCGACACATCATGCGCATGGATACCCTGCAATTCGAACGAGATGATGGCGCCCTTGCCGGGCGCGTCGCCGAAGATGCGCAGCGAGTTGATCGCCCGCAGCCGCTCATGCGCGTAAGCCTTGAGGTCCGCCTCGTGCGCGGCGATCCGCTCACGGCCGACCTTCTCCATATAGTCGAGCGCGGCGCCCAGGCCGATCGCCTGGACGATCGGCGGCGTGCCGGCCTCGAAGCGGTGCGGCGGCTCGTTGTAGGTGACGATGTCTTCCGTCACTTCCTCGATCATTTCGCCGCCGCCCATGAAAGGCCGCATCTCTTCCAGCCTGTCCTTCTTGCCGTAGAGCACGCCGATGCCCGACGGGCCGTAGACCTTGTGTCCGGTGAAGACGAAGAAATCGCAGTCGAGATCCTGCACATCGATCGGCATGTGCACGGCGCTCTGGCTGCCGTCGACGAGGACAGGAATTCCACGCGCATGCGCGATGCGCACGATCTCCTTGATCGGCGTCACCGTGCCCAGCGCATTGGACATATGGGTGATGGCGACCAGCTTGGTGCGGTTGCTCAGGCGCTTTTCGAATTCCTCGATGTGGAAGGCGCCGAGATCGTCGACCGGCACCCAGACGAGCTTCGCGCCCTGGCGCTCGCGGATGAAATGCCAGGGCACGATGTTGGAGTGATGCTCCATGATCGACAGCATGATCTCGTCGCCCTCGCCGATCCGCGGCATGCCCCAGCCATAGGCGACCGTGTTGATCGCCGATGTGGTGTTGGAGGTGAAGACGATGTTGTCGGTGCTCGGCGCATTGAGAAACCGCCGCACCGACTTGCGCGCATTCTCATAGGCGTCGGTCGCGGCGTTCGACAGGAAATGCAGGCCGCGATGCACGTTGGCGTATTCCTGGGAATAGGCGTGCTGGATGGTGTCGAGCACCACCTGCGGCTTCTGCGCCGAGGCGCCGTTGTCGAGATAGACCAGCGGCTTGCCATAGATCTGGCGCGACAGGATCGGGAAGTCGCGGCGGATCGCCTCGACGTCGTATGGTGTGGTTTCGATCTTCTGGTCCATCTCGAAGTCCTTGTCGGCCGAAGCCGCGATCCTTCCAACACCCCTCATCCGTCTTGGCGCTTCGCGCCAATCCACCTTCTCCCACAAGGGGAGAAGGTTAGGCGCTAGCCGTGCGTCGAAAACCAGCCGTCGAGCCGGGCTTCCAATGCTTCGACCAGCGCCTCGTCGTCCAGTTCCTCGATCACTTCGGCGACGAAGGCCTTCACCAGGAGACCCCGCGCCGACTTCTCGTCGATGCCGCGCGCCATCAGGTAGAACAGATGGTCGTGGTCGATCTCGGTGACCGTCGCGCCATGGCCGCAGACGACGTCGTCGGCGAAGATCTCCAGCTCCGGCTTGGTCGAGAACTCGCCGTCATCCGACAGAAGCAGCGTGTTGCAGGCCATCTTGGCGTTGGTCTTCTGCGCGTATTGATGCACATTGATGCGGCCCTGGAAGACGCCGCGCGCCTTGCCGGTCACTACGTTGCGGATCACTTCGGTCGACGTGGTGTGCGGCACGGCGTGGTCGAGCACCATAGTCACATCGGTGTGGGTGTCGCCGGCGAGAAGATTGATGCCGCGCAATTTGAAGTCGGCGCCCTCGCCTGTCGTCCTGACGACGACCTCCTGGCGAACAAGCCTGCCGCCGGCGTTCATCACGAACAGCGTCAGCTTGGCGTCCTTGCCGATATGCGCCTTGAACTGGGCGAGATGCGTGGCCGTGTCCGGCTGTTCCTGCACGATCAGCCAGGTCACTTCCGCGCCGTCGCCGACCACGAGCTGGCTGACCGAAGAGGCGAGCGCCTCGTCGCCCTCGCCTGCCTGGCGCTCGACGACAATCGCCTTCGCGCCGGCGCCGACACGCGCCAGCAGCCGCACATGCGACTGGCCGCCGGCCTGCAGGTTCTGCAATTCGATCGGCTTTTGCAGCTCGGCCCCGTCGGCGATGTCGACGAAATAGCCGTCGGCGACAAAAGCCGTGTTCAGCGCGCCGATCGCGTCGTCGCTGCCATAGGGATCCAGTCCTGGAGCCACGCTGCCGTCGGTAAGCTTTTCCGACAGGCGCTGCACCGTGACGCCGTCGATCTCCGGCAGCTTCGTCTGCGAGACGCCGTTCAGCACCGGCAGCACGGCCGAGCCTTCAAGAACCGGCGCAAGCGCCTTGACGACGGCGCCGGCCTCGAAAGCCGGCACCGACGTCAGCAGCCGGCGCAGGTCCGTATAATGCCAGGATTCGACGCGGCGCGTCGGCAAGCCGTGCTTGATCGCCTCGATCGCATCGTCGCGCTTGACCATCACCGCGCCGTCGCCGGGCAGCAGCGACAGCCGCTCGCCGAAGGCGTCGATCAGCGCCGTCTCAGCCAAGGTCCGCTGGGGCTGTGCATGCATGTTCATGACTTTTGCCTCGACCGCTCCCATGTCACGCGGCTTGCCCGATCACGCCGGCATAGCCGTTGGCCTCGAGATCGAGCGCCAGCGACTTGTCGCCCGACTTGATCACCTGACCCCTGTAGAGCACGTGCACCGTATCAGGCACGATGTGCTCGAGCAGGCGCTGGTAGTGGGTGATGACGACGATGGCCCGGTCCGGCGAACGCAGCGCGTTGACGCCGTCCGAGACGATCTTCAGCGCGTCGATGTCGAGGCCGGAATCGGTCTCGTCGAGCACGCAGAGTTTTGGCTCCAAGAGCTTCATCTGCAGGATCTCGGCGCGCTTCTTCTCGCCGCCCGAGAAGCCGACATTGAGCGGCCGCTTCAACATGTTCATATCCATGCTGAGCGAGGCGGCGGCGTCCTTCACCCGCTTCAGGAATTCCGGGATCTTCAACGGCTCCTCGCCGCGCGCCTTGCGCTGCTCGTTCATCGCCACTTTCAGGAATTCCATGGTCGCCACGCCCGGTATCTCCATCGGATACTGGAAGGCGAGGAAGATGCCGGCGGTAGCGCGCTCGGCCGGATCCATTTCGAGGATCGACTGGCCGTTATAGAGGATGTCGCCCTCGGTGACTTCATAGTCCTCGCGGCCGGCGAGAATATAAGACAGCGTCGACTTGCCCGAACCGTTCGGCCCCATGATGGCGGCGACCTCGCCGGCTTTCACCGAGAGATTCAGCCCACGAATGATCTCGGTGCCATCATCGACGATGCGGGCGTGCAAATTCTTGATCTCAAGCATGATTTCTTCCTGAATGTCTTTTGCGGTCAGCCGACCGAACCCTCTAGGCTGATTCCGATCAGCTTCTGCGCCTCGACGGCGAACTCCATCGGCAGCTGCTGGATGACGTCCTTGACGAAGCCGTTGACGATCAGCGCGATCGCCTCTTCCTCGGGGATGCCGCGCTGCATGACGTAGAACTTCTGGTCCTCGGAGATCTTCGAGGTCGTCGCCTCGTGCTCGAACTGCGCCGTCGAATTCTTGGCTTCCATGTAAGGCACGGTGTGCGCGCCACACTGGTCGCCGATCAGCAGCGAATCGCAATTGGTGAAGTTGCGCGCGTTGGTCGCCTTGCGATGCGCCGAGACCTGGCCGCGATAGGTGTTCTGCGAGAAGCCGGCGGCAATGCCCTTGGAGATGATGCGGCTCGACGTGTTCTTGCCGAGATGGATCATCTTGGTGCCGCTATCGACCTGCTGATAACCGTTCGACACCGCGATCGAATAGAATTCGCCGCTGGAATCGTCGCCGCGCAGGATGCAACTCGGATATTTCCAGGTGATCGCCGAACCGGTCTCGACCTGCGTCCACGAGATCTTCGAGCGGTCGCCGCGGCAGTCGCCGCGCTTGGTGACGAAATTGTAGATGCCGCCCTTGCCCTCGGCGTCGCCGGGGTACCAGTTCTGCACCGTCGAATATTTGATCTCGGCATCGTCGAGCGCGATCAGCTCGACCACCGCGGCGTGCAGCTGGTTCTCGTCGCGCTGCGGCGCCGTGCAGCCTTCGAGATAGGAGACATAGGCCCCCTCCTCGGCGATGATCAGCGTGCGCTCGAACTGGCCGGTGTTCTTCTCGTTGATGCGGAAATAGGTCGACAGCTCCATCGGGCAGCGAACGCCCTTGGGCACGAAGACGAACGAGCCGTCGGTGAACACTGCCGAATTCAGCGTCGCGTAGAAATTATCGGAGGTCGGCACGACCGAGCCGAGATATTTTTTCACCAGCTCCGGATGCTCGCGGATCGCTTCCGAGATCGAGCAGAAGATGACGCCCGCCTGCGCCAGTTCCTTCTTGAAGGTGGTGACCACCGAAACGGAATCGAACACGGCGTCGACCGCGACGCGGCCCGATTTGTAGACGTTGTCGCTGGCTTCCTCGAGCTCCGAGGCATCGGTCTTCTGCACGCCGGCCAGGATTTCCTGCTCCTTGAGCGGAATGCCGAGCTTCTCGTAGACCTTGAGCAATTCGGGGTCGACCTCGCTCAGCGACTTCGGCCCCGGCGTGCTCTTCGGCGCGGCGTAGTAGTGGATGTCCTGGAAATCGATCTTCGGATAGTGGACGCGCGCCCAGGTCGGCTCTTCCAGCGTCAGCCAACGGCGATACGCCCCCAGACGCCATTCCAGCATCCAGTCCGGCTCATCCTTCTTGGCCGAGATGAAGCGAATGATGTCCTCGCTCAGGCCCTTGGGGGCCTTGTCCATCTCGATCTCTGTCTGGAATCCGTATTTATACTGGTCGACGTCGATCTTTCGAACCCGATCGATCGTCTCCTGCACAGCAGGCATAAGCGTTCTCCATCCACGCCGGGGTCAAGGCCCGGCAGTTTTCAAACTATGGCACCGCCGAAATCGCGTCCCAGGGAGGGACTCGCGGCGGAGTAAGCTCCATATAGTGCGTGTCCGCCGGAAATTCACCCGGCCAGGACAAAACGCACTGCTCTACCAGGCTCTAAAGCCTGAATTCTTGTTCAGGCAGCGGAAATCCGAGAACCGCAAGGCGTTTCTCGCTCCGATGCTCCGCCGTCAGGCGGCTTCTTCCTTGCCCGCGCGGCGGGCGACGATGCCGGCCAGTGCCGCCCGGAACGCCGCTATATCGTCGGCGCCGGTCGCACGGCCGATCGAGACGCGCAAGGCGCCCAGGCTGTCGCCATGCCCCATCGCCTTCAGCACATGGCTTGGCCCGACCTTTCCCGACGAGCAGGCTGAACCCGCAGACAGCGCGACGCCGGCGAGATCGAAAGCGATCTGCGCCGTTTCGGCCTTGACGCCGGGAATAGCGAAGAATGTCGTGTTGGCAAGCCTGGGAGCGCCATTTCCGAAAATTTCCGCGTCTGGCGCGAGGTCGCGCACGATCGCCTCGACCTCGTCGCGCCGGCTCGCGATGGCGTCCATGTCGGCGAGACCGGCCAGCGCGGCACGCGCCGCAGCGCCGAAACCGGCGATCCCGGCGACGTTTTCCGTGCCGGCGCGGTGGCTCTTCTCCTGGCCGCCGCCATTGATCAGCGGGCGCGGCATCATCAGGTCGGATGCGGCCACGATCGCGCCGACGCCCTTCGCGCCGCCGATCTTGTGCGAGGACAGGATCAGATAATCGGCATAAGGAATTGACACATCGAGCGGAATCCGCCCGGCAGCCTGCACGGCGTCGACGACCAGCACCCCGCCGGCGGCCTTGACGATCTCGCCGATGCGCCCGATCGGCTGGATAACGCCGGTCTCGTTGTTGGCGGCGTGGATCGCCACCAGCGGCAGGCCAGCGGATTTGTCACGCGCGCCGAGCGCGGCGGCCAGCGCCTCGATATCGGCAATGCCGTGCCGATCGACGCCGATCTTCGTCACCTGCGCCGGCGCGAAGCGTCCACCATTCAGTATGCAGGGATGGTCGGCTTCGGAGACGAAGAGATGGCTCATGCGGATCGATCCGCGCCCCATCTGCCAGTCGGACGTAAGCAGCGTCGAGGCGGCTTCGGTGGCGCCGGAGGTGAAGACGATATGTTCAGGCTTGGCGTTGACCAGCCGCGCCACGTCGCGGCGCGCGTCCTCGACCAGCCGGCGCGAGGCGCGCCCTTCCGTGTGGACCGATGACGGGTTGGCGGCATCGAGCGCGGCGACCATCGCTGCCCGCGCTTCCGCAATGAGCGGCGCGCTGGCATTGTAGTCGAGATAGGCGCGGGCTGCGGCCATTTTCGCTCAGTTCGTCCTTCCGCCGGCTATCCCGCCAGGATAGCGCGTTATTTCCTTGAAATTGCAAGGCAAGCCGTCCTATTTACCCGGCTTGCGGCGCGGGCGGCCGGACCATAGGGTTTCGGCCTCCCAGTTTTGAACAATTCTAAACTAGCTTCTAGGAACACGCTCGCCCGGCGTCAAGGCCACAGAAGATGTGGGGCCGCGGGTGAGTCGGGATCAGGAAAGTTCCGGGCGAGCGCATTCATATGCCACGTGGAGTATTTTATGCCTGAGGTCATTTTCGCCGGTCCGGCTGGTCGCCTGGAGGGACGTTATCAGCCCTCGAAGGAAAAGAGCGCCCCGATCGCCATCGTGCTGCATCCGCACCCGCAATTCGGCGGCACGATGAACAACAAGATCGTCTACGACCTCTTCTACATGTTCCAGAAGCGCGATTTCACCACGCTGCGTTTCAATTTCCGCGGCATCGGCCGCAGCCAGGGCGAGTTCGATCATGGCACCGGCGAATTGTCGGACGCGGCCGCCGCGCTCGACTGGGTGCAGTCTCTGCATCCGGATTCGAAGAGCTGCTGGGTCGCCGGCTATTCCTTCGGCGCATGGATCGGCATGCAGCTCCTGATGCGCCGGCCCGAGATCGAGGGTTTTATTTCGGTCGCGCCGCAGCCCAACACCTACGACTTCTCGTTCCTGGCGCCCTGTCCGTCGTCCGGCCTCATCATCCATGGCGATGCCGATAAGGTGGCGCCGCCGAAGGATGTGCAGGGCCTGGTCGACAAGCTGCACACGCAAAAGGGCATCACCATCACGCAGAAGACGATCCCAGGCGCCAACCATTTCTTCGCCAACGATTCCGAACTGCTGATCCAGGAGTGCGCCGACTATCTCGACCGTCGCCTGGCGGGCGAGCTGGCCGATCCGAGGCCGAAGCGGCTGCGCTAAGCGCGGAAGGCCGCCAGTCAGGGCGTCTTAAGGAATCTGGGTTTGATCGACTCCGGCCTCGACCGTATCGGCTGTCGAAGCCCTGCCTCTTGGCGCGCGGGACGGTACCAACCGGAACGTCCGCTTGCGCACCGGCAGCTTCGAACCGGCCTGGCCGAAGATGAAGCCGAGCCGGGCAAACACCAGCCCCGATAGCACCGCGAACGCCAGCCCGAGCCCGAAGCCCGCGACCGTGTCGCTGGGATAGTGCGCGCCGACGAAGATGCGTGTCGAAGCGATGCAGGCCGTGACCGCCAGCGCGATATACCAGCGCCGCGGGAACAACAGCAGCAGGATGCCGAAAACGGCGCCCATCGTCGTGGCATGGCCGGACGGGAAACCGGCAAAGCGCGCGTCCATGGCGAAAGGATGCAGCGACAGGACGCCAAAGCTGTCGAAATAAAGCGGCCGGGCGCGGCCGATTCCGTATTTCAGCACGTTGACCGCAAGACCGGAAAGGCCGACGGCGCATAGCACCAGGAACGCGAAACACGTCCAGTTGTAGACGATCATCCGGCCATGCCGGGACAGGCCGCGCCAATCCGTCAGATTGGCGGCGACGAGGCAGAGTGCCGCTGGAATGAGATACCAGCCGCCGAGGCCGAATTGCGTGAAGAAATCGGTGAAGCGCGCAAATCCGGAGGACCATTCGCCGCGCATCTCGCCCGCTCCGGCGTCGAGGCGCAGGAAGATCGCCACGGTGAGCAGCGCCCAGGCCATGAGCCAGACGCTCCACAGAATTCTCGGATAGCGCGCCGGCCGCACGGCAAAGCGTCGCCTCACGATCGACATCGTGTCGCGGAAATTGCCGAGCGAGCGGCGGTAGAGGGCAAGGGGCGGCGCGGCGGACATGGCTGGGCGCTTATAGGGACATTCGACGCCCGACGCTATTCATCACGGCGCCACCCGGTAAAGCCCGAGCGACAGCTTGTCTCCCGACGAATAGTTGATGCCGTCGATCTCGGTCAGTCGCTTTGCCGACTTGCCTTGAGCGGTCAGCACATCGGTAAGCTTCTGCTCGTCCTTGATCGGCGCCAGCCCAAGCGCGCAGGATGGATCGGCGAGCAGATGTTGCCCCACGCCCTCGATGTCGGTCAGCACGGTCCTGGTGCCGACCAGGAAGACCAGGCTTGGCTCCTGGAACTTCGCCGAGGCAAGCACCGTGGTGTCGCAAGGGCGGTTGGCGTCGACAGCGGCCTTGACGGCGGGGCTCAGCCAGATCGGTTTCAGCGACGGCGCGATCACCCCGAACAGCAGGCTGAAGGTGATGCCGGCGCCGACCGCGATGGCCGCGATGCGCGGCAGCGGCACCTGCAACTGCCTGGGGAAGGCAAGATAGCCGGTAACCAGAGCGGCGATCCCCGCCGGTATGCTCCACCAGGAGAAGGTCTTGGCGAGGTAAAGCGGCGCGGCGACGCAGACGACGGCAAGGCCGATCGCCACCACGGCAAGGCCGAAGGCTGTCGCCCACCACAGCCATGTCTGCCAGCGCTTCAGCGGCGCGTTGGCCTTGTCCGCCGGCAAGGTGAGCAGCCAGCCGACCAGAAGCGCCATGCCCGGATAGGCCGGCATCACATAATGCGGCAGCTTGGTCGGGATCGCCTCGAAAACCAGCCAGAACGGGATGTACCAGGCCAGGCAGAAGCGCAGGCGCGGATCGTCCCAAAACCGGTTGATGGCTTGGAGCCCGGCGCCGACCGCGATCAGCCCGAAGGGCCACACGAACAGCGAATAAGTCAGCATGTAGAAGCCGGGCGGCAGGCCGTGCGATTCCTCGCCCTGCGCCACCTTGTTCAGCATGTCCTTGCCGACCGCTTCCTGGAAGAAGGCCCCGCCGCTCTTCCAGGTGATGAGGATCAGCCACGGCAGCACGATCGCCAGCACGATCAGGACGCCGCGCACCAGCTTCATCTTGAGGAGCCAGCGCCAGTCGCGGTCGAAGGCAAAGAGTGCGCCGGCGGTCAGCAGCGACAAAAGCGGTGAAACCGGGCCCTTGATGAGTATGCCGAAGCCTTGCGCGATCCAGAAGATCCACGGCAGATGCCCGGGAACCGGTTCGTTGCGCTTCGAAACCCAATAGACCTGCGCCAGCGCGCCTTGCGCTATCACGCAGCAGGCGAGAAGCATGGCATCGGTCTTGGCGTCGCGCCCCTCGAAGGCGGTGGCGAAGATCGCCGCCATCATCAGGCCGGCGGCCAGCCCGGCACTGGCGCCGAAGAGTTTCGTCCCGGTCCAGCCGATGCCGACGACAGCGAGCGCGATGCCCAGCATCGAGACCAGGCGATAGACCCAGATCGGCGCCGCAGCCCCCTCGCCGCTCAACGCCACGGCGGCCGACTGCAGCCAGTAGATGCCGATCGGCTTCTTGTAGCGCGTGACATCCTGCAGGCGGATATCGACATAGTCGCCGGTCTCGACCATCTGCTTGGTCGACTGGACGAAACGGGATTCATCGCGGTCGACCGGCGGCAGGCTTGCCAGCCCGCTGACGGTCATGACGATGCTGAACAGAAAGAGGATGAGGGTGTTCCTGTTCATCGCGGGAGCTTTTCCGATCTGAAACTGCGGGATGGCCCCGTCGCGGTGCATGGCGCCGTGTCTTTGCGCGGCGCCTCATTACGCCAGCAAAAAGGGCGAAGCAAGGACGCGCCGCGCCGTATGCGATTCCAAGCAAAACCGGAAACCACTTTTGCTGATCGCGTGTTTGTTGGTTGAAGCGCGATCGGACGCAAAACCGGAAACCACTTTTGCTGATCGCGCTTGGATGCTAAACGCGCGCCTTCATATCAAGCATGGCCAAGCGCCCGGCGACCTCCAGGAAGAAAAAATGTCCGCCTTCAAATCCGATTTCCTGCGCATCATGAGCGAGCGCGGCTTCATCCATCAGATTTCGGATGAATCCGCCCTCGACCAGCTCTTCGCCAAGGAAACGGTGAGCGCCTATATCGGCTTCGACGCCACCGCCAAAAGCCTGCACGCAGGATCGCTGATCCAGATCATGATGCTGCATTGGCTGCAGCAGACCGGCCATCGGCCGATCGCGCTGATGGGCGGCGGCACCTCGATGATCGGCGACCCGTCCTTCAAGGACGAGGCGCGCAAGCTGCTCACCCCGCAGGACATCGACGACAATCTCGTCGGCATCCGCCGCAATTTCGCGCCTTACCTGAAATTCGGCAGCGGCCCGGGCGACGCGGTCATGGTCAACAACGCCGACTGGCTGATGCAGATCAACTACGTCAATTTCCTGCGCGATGTCGGCCGGCATTTCTCTGTCAACCGCATGCTTGCCTTCGATAGCGTGAAGCTGAGGCTCGACCGCGAGCAGTCGCTGTCCTTCCTCGAATTCAACTACATGATCCTGCAGGCCTACGACTTCGTCGAGCTCTACAAACGCGTCGGATGCCGGCTGCAGATGGGCGGTTCGGACCAGTGGGGCAATATCGTCAACGGCATCGATCTCGGCCACCGCATGGAGGGCGTGCAGCTCTTCGCCATGACCACGCCGCTGCTCACCACCTCCTCCGGCGCCAAGATGGGCAAGTCCGCCTCGGGCGCGGTCTGGCTCGATGGCGACATGCTCTCGCCTTACGAATTCTGGCAGTACTGGCGCAACACCGAGGACGCCGATGTCGGGCGCTTCCTGAAGCTCTACACGACCCTGCCGCTCGACGAGGTGGCGCGCCTTGAAAAGCTCGGCGGCTCGGAGATCAACGAGGCGAAGAAGATCCTCGCCACCGAGATCACCGCCATGCTGCACGGCCGCGATGCGGCCGAGACCGCAAGCGAGACGGCGCGCAAGACTTTCGAGGAAGGCGCGCTCGCAGACACTCTGCCCAGCATCGAAGTAGCCAAATCGGACCTCGAAGCCGGCATCGGCATCCTGGCGCTGTTCGTAAGCGCTGGTCTGGCCGGCTCGAACGGCGAAGCGCGTCGGCATGTCCAAGGCGGCGCCGTACGCGTCAACGACCAGCCGCTGACCGACGACCGTCGCGTCGTCACGCTTCAGGATCTCGGCCCGGAAGGCCTCGTGAAGCTTTCGCTCGGCAAGAAGAAGCACGTGCTGGTGCGGCCGAACTGATCGGCCGAACCTTACTGCGCAGTTTGGGACGGTTGCTGCCTGTACTCGAAGATCGAGCGGAATATGCCCGGCGCCACCACCGATAGCGGATTGATGTTGAGCGTCGGCTTGTTGGCATTGCCGCGCAGCCGGTAGGTGACGCCGATCAGTCCGCGGTCGCGTCCGTTGCCCAGCAACGGCCCGAACAGCGGCAGTTCGCCGAAGATGCGGTTGAGGCCATAGACCGGCATGAAGGTGCCGGTCATGTCCATGTTGTTGTTTGGATCGTAAAGCGTGCCCTGGAAGGTCGTACCGATGCGCGGGCCGCGCAGCAGGCCGTTCGCCAGTTTCAGATAGCCGGAGCCCTTGTCGATCTCGGCAAAGCCACGCTCGAACTGCACCCTGGACGTGTCGATGTTGCTTTTGACGGCTTGGTTCAGGCTGCGTGTATCGCCAGCCGGCGTCGTCGACACGATCGAGGCCAGCTTGGGCTCGTTGACGACATAGAAGTTGCGGGCATCCACCTGTCCCTTCATCGGCCCGTCGCCGGCGCCCGAGAGCGACAGCGTGATCGCGCCGCCTTCCATATGCTCGTAGACATTGAGGAAACGCAGGATCGCGCCGGCATCGGCAGACTTCACCCTGAGCACGCGGCCGCCTTCGCTGGTGGTGTTGTTGATCGTGATCGCGGCGCCCGAGCTTGCCGCGGCGGTGACGTTTAGCCCATTCACCCGCGATCCGGCGGCGCTGTATTCGAGCTTGAGATTGGAAAGCACCTCGTCATGAAAACCGGTCAGCGATGCCACATCGGCGCTCACCGAGATCGCGTCGCTGCCGGCGCCCTTCGTGGCTGTATCGACATCCGAGGTGAACTGCTTGATCAGCGAGCGGGCGTCGAGCGACGCGCCGCTGACATCGACAGCGTAGCTCTTGCCGGAACGCTTGACCGAAACGGCGATGTCGTCGCCTCTGTTCAACGCGACTTTGCTGAAGCGGGCCGCGGACAGCGAGCCGTTGACCAGCGTCACATTGCCGTCGATCGAGAAGCTTTTTCCGTCGAGAGCGAAATCGGTCAATGTGGTGGTGCTGCCGGACTTCGCCATGTCGAAAGCGACCTTGGCGGGAATGCCGGCGCCCTTGCTCCAGCCTGCCCACGGAATGTCGAGCCTGGCATTGGTCAGGTCCGCCGAAACCTGCTGGGCGCCCTCGCCGCTCTTGTCGATCGCCACCTTGATGGTTCCCGAAAGCAGGGCCGACAGTCCAGGCATGCTGGCGTTGCGCGTCTTGTCGTCGAGGACCAGCGTAACCTTGCGGCTTCGCGCCGGCCCGTCGTCGGCGAGCGGCTCGACGAGATCGAGCTCGGCCGGAATGCCGTTGAGCTTGGCCTCGGCGGAAATCACCGCCTGCTTTGGCCCGACGGTGATCGAGCCATCGGCCTCGGTCACGGTCTGGTCCTCGAAAGGCTTCGCCAGCGACAGGTCCCGGCAGTCGAGCGAAACCAGCCAATCGAGCTTCGAGGTGTCCATTCCCTTGGTCAGCGGAATGTCCGCCCTGACATGGCCGGTGACGGTGCCTGACAGGTCTTCCGGTGCCAGTCCGACATGGCGCATGGCATTGATCGGCTCATAGGAGGCCAGCTCGGCGATCGCCGGCGCCTCGCCCGCCACGTCGATGTCGAGCCCCCCGATGACAATCGGTCGGTTTGCATTCTTGACCGTCAGCGTGCCGCCGCTTGCCGCCACGGTGCGGCCGCTCGGCATATAGACGCTGCCCGAGGAGAGCGCGATATCGACATCGTTGCCATGGAACGCAACCGCGCCGACGGCGTCGCGGACCGGCGGGATGCGCCCGGCGGTATCGAAGCGCGATCCTTCGATCTGGAAACGGCCGAACACTTCGTCACCGGTAAGCGGCACGCCGTTGCCGAGGCGCCCCGGCGCGACCTGGAACTGCAGATTGGCGTCGGTCACCGTGCCGCCGAACAGGTTGCCTAGCACCCAGAGCCGCGCGTTGCGGGCCGAGAACCACGGCCACAATTGCTTGACATGCGAGACCGGCATGTCGTGCACGTTGAGCGACAGCGATACCCCTGGCGGGCCGTTGTCGATGAAGGCGACGGTGGCCGCGCCCAGTACCTCGCCCGGTCCGCCCGAGCGCACGCCGATCTGCTCGGCAACGAGCTTGCGGCTCTTCGGTTGGTAGACCCCGGCGATACGGGCCAGGAACTGAAGCGCCGGTTCCGGCGATTCCGAAGGCGCCAGCGTCGAGCCGTCGCTGGTGAGATCATAGCGGTAGGCGGGCTCCTCCCCCGCAGCTGCCGGCTTCGGCCCGATCGATCCGGCAAAGTTGAAGCTGGAGCGGCTGCTCCTGATCAGCAGCCGGTCGACCGAGATCTTGTTCGAACCGGCGACCAGCGTGGCATCGGCATCGACATCGGTCGGCAGCAGCCCGCGCTCGTCCAGGTCGAGCACCGAACCGTTGAGGGAGAGCGAAGCCGCGAGGCGCGACGGGTTGTCGCCCGACGCTTCCGAGCCCGAAAGCTTCAATGCGATCGAACCCAGCTTGGCGCCATCGGCCGGGGCGGCCTCGGTCGAACTGCCCTTGCCGGGGGCGCCTTCTATCTCGAGATTGGCGTCCAGCGACGAAATGCGCCTTGCCGTCGCATCGCGCGTCGCCGAGGCGGTCAAAGTCGCGTGCCGGCCATCGACATCGGCATCGTAGGAAACCTGCATGCGTCCCGCGCCTGTCTGCGCGACGGTCGCCGAGGCGATGGTCACGCGCTTGACCGGTCCGGCGTCCGGCAGCTTGAACTCGACATTGCGCAGATCGATCTGTCGCATCGAGTCCTCGCGCACGGCATCAAGCGCGTCGTTGACGCCTGAAAACACTGCCGCCGACACTTTCTCCGGGTCGACAAGGCCATCCGCGTTGCGCAGCGCCGCCGTCCAGTCGCTGCCGCCGGAGGGCATGGCGGCCACCACGATATGGGCATCGGAAAATCTGGCGCTCGTCAGCCGGACGTCGCCCGAAAGCAGCGGCAGAAGGCGCATGCCGAAACGCACGCGCCCGATATCGGCCATCGGCTTGCCGTCGGCCGTCTTCAGGCTGACATCGTTCACCTGCAGGGCGACGAAGCTCGACCCGTCGAGCGTCAGCCGAGCCGCGCCGACGGCGACGTCGACATCGATGCCGGCCAGCTTCTCGATGGCTGTCTCCGCCTCGGTCCGCAGGCGCTCCGTGCCGATGCCGGAGGCGCCGAGGACATAGACACCCGCCGCCGCCAGGAGCATGAGCGCGCAAAACCCGGCAAACACTCGGCCGAGGACGCGGAAACGCCGCCGCACTGCTGCCCGGCCGAGCGGCGGCACGCTGCACGCGGACGGAAGCCTCGCCAGGTCGGTGATCTCGTCACGCCTGAACCTGATCTTCTCGTGCTGCGGTTCTTCCTGATCCAAGCAATATTCCGTTGTGACGAACTCGTCGTGGACGAATCCCCGCCTCACGTTATATCGATGATTTCCCGCGCGTAACCGCAAACAAGGGCATCGATATGGCTGACCTCGAGGTGGGCGACGCAGCGCCGCAATTCGATCTTCCGCGTGACGGCGGCGGCTCTCTCAGCCTCGCGGCGTTCCTGGGCAAGCCAGTTGTACTCTACTTCTATCCGCAGGACGACACCACAAGTTGCACCGCCGAGGCCATCAGCTTCTCGCAGTTGAAGCCGGAGTTCGAGAAGGCCGGTGCCGTGGTGATCGGGCTGTCGCCTGATAGCGCGAAGAAACACGACAAATTCAAGGCGAAGCACGATCTCACGGTCGATCTCATCGCCGACGAGGAGCGCAAAGTGATCGAGGCCTATCATTTGTGGGTCGAGAAGACGATGTACGGGCGCAAATATATGGGCGTCGAGCGCGCCACCTTCCTGATCGGCAAGGACGGGCGGATCGCCCGCGTCTGGCGCAAGGTTCGCGTCAAAGGCCATGCCGAGGCCGTGCTGGAAGCCGTTCGCGCGCTCTGAGCGTCGCCAAAGCCCGTTCAAGCAATCGACAACTACTCGTCAGATGCCTCGGTCTTCGGCTGCCGCCGCGTCCTCCAGGATTTCGAAACATGGCTCACTTGATCGGCCAGCGCGGCAAGATGGCCACGCAAGCCGCGCGCGCCCATCATGGACGACAGCGTGACTGATTGCGTGGCAAAGCGCCGCTTGAAATCCTCGCCGCCGCAGAGAAAATCAATCGTGGCAAGGCCGCGGTCGAACGACCATTGGATATAGTCCATCATCAGTACCATACCCGGCGAGGCGCGCTCGTATTCGGGATCATAGGTGGTGACGAAAGCCATCATCGTGCCGTGCTGCTCGAAATTGATCGAGACGGCGACGATCGTGTCGTCAAGCTCCAGCACGAAGATGCGCAACAGCCCGAGGTCGGCCAGCACCGAAATAAGCGCGGCGAGAACCGGCGAGCCCTTGTCGAACAGATCCGAGGCACGACCATGGCGAGCGAGCCAGAGGCGCTTCAACGTCGCGACGCGCTCGAGCACCGGTTCGCGCGGGTCCTCCGCATCCAGCAGCCGGAAACGCAATGCACCGCTTTCTTCCATGAACTTGCGGCCGCGACGATAATTCTGCCGGCCCTTCTTGGACAACGTCTCGAACCATTCCGCCCCATCCTGCCAGGAGCCAGCGACACGATAGCTAAGTTCAGTGCGGTGGTTGGGCCGAAGCGCCTTGCCATGAGCCGGTTCCAGCAGGGCATGAACACCGGCATCCGGTAGCAGACGGTTGAGATAGATCAGGTCGAAGCCACCCTGGTCAAAAACATACTGCCAGAGGCGGAAGATCGCCCGCGGGTCGCTGTCAGGTGCAACCAGCGCGTCGCCATAGTCACTGTGATCCTTCGCCGCCCATTCGAGTACGCGGACGCCGGAACGCCTGAAGGTCGCGAGCGCTATCACGCCATCGAGCCGGTCGCCGTTCCAGGCAAGCCCAATCCTGAGCGCGCGCCGCTCCTGCTGCGGGGTGGTGCGCCACCAGGCCGCGATCCAATCCGGGTGCTGGAAGACAAGCCCGCCAGCCCGCTGCCAGAGCGCGCTCCAGGCCGGTGCGATCTCGGCAAGGCGCGCCGCCGTTGTCACAACTTCGAAGGTGCGTGTCCGCGGGATTGCGAGAACAACGGGAGCGTTCATGGCCGTGTCCCCTCCGAGGCTCGCGAGGTGCGTGACCGTGGCTTTCCGGGCCGGATGCGCCTGGCAATATGTCCCCACATCCGCCTCAGCGGCATGACATAAAGGCCTGCGAGCGACTGATAGTCGCGCACATCGCGGTCGACCAGTCCGAACTTGAAGTCCTCGTCAGGCCTCGGCACACACAATGTTCCGAAGAGCCGGTCCCAGAACGAGAAGAGCAGCCCGAAGTTCTTGTCGTAGTGGCGCGGATCGACGCTGTGATGCAACTGATGCCAATGAGGACACAGGATCAAATTGTTGAGCGGGCCGAACGAGATCTTGAAATGCGTGTGCCGGACGAAATCCATCATCAGGATGTTACGCATGACATAGACGTTGACGCCAAAAACGGTCAGTTCGACAAGGTTCAGCGAAATCAGCGACCAGATGCCGAAGCAGAGCCCCACGACGATGCCGTCCCAAGCTCGGTTCATCAACTCGTCGAGCGGATGGACCCGGTCCTTGGTGATCCCGACCATCACCTCGGCCGAGTGATGCACCTTGTGCAGTTCCCAAAGCAGCGGATAGCGATGCTGGGCGACGTGATAGAGGTAATAGGAAATGTCGTAGGCCAGGAGCATGCTGACGGTGAAGATCAGAACCGTCACCGGCCCTGCCGGCCCCTCGGTCAGAGGCGGCTGGAAGTGGAACAGTGTCGAAAACAGCCAGTTGGTCCCGTACCCCACCACCGTGACGAAGACGATTCCGGCGGGCAGCATCAGGAAAGGCATCAGGGCCTTCTTCGTGATCCAGAACAGCAGGTCGGCCTTCGCGGAAGGATGGGTGATGACCTCACGCGGGATGGCGAACTCGAAAAACTCCTTCCAGCTCTTCTCCTCGACCGCGCGCCAATAGGCCACAAGCGCGCTGACAAAGGCAGTCAGCAGCAAAAGCCCGGTCGCCAGCAGACTGGTGCCCGAAATCTTGTCGAGGATCTTGCCAACCAGATCGCCCAGCATTCCCACCGCCACGTTGAATCCCAAATACCAACACGCCTTTACTCTAAAAACGTCAACTAAACGCAATCGAAGACAGTTAAGAAACCCGAGCCTTGCTCTGCGAGCTCCAGGCTGCTCCTGGCAGAACTTTGGTGCTCATCGCCAACGCGACATGGCGTCCGCGTCCTGAAGATTTTCGCGCAACCTCGTGCCCGCACTGCGTGCATCCGGCGTCGCGCGGTCGACACGGCAAGCCTTTGTTAACCCTAATAATGTGTAATCAGGCTTGTCGTTGGTCCGTAACGAAAGCTTGGTCCCCGTGAAACCAACCGGTCAGTCAGCTGTCTTCGGCAGGCGTAAGGAACCGCACACGGTCATCATCGCCCGGGGCGACGAGATCAGGCATTTCACCATCCGCCCCTGGCTCGCCGCCTTCATCGGCTCGGCTCTGGCGGCGATCGCCATCGGCTATCTGCTCGCGACTTCCTATCTGGTGCTGCGCGACGACCTGATCGGCGCCACGACGGCAAGGCAGGCGCGCATGCAGCAGGCCTATGAGGACCGCATCTCGGCCCTTCGTGCCCAGGTCGACCGCATCACCAGCCGCCAGCTTCTCGATCAGCAGCTGATGGAGACCAAGGTCAGCGAGCTGCTGGCCAGGCAGACCCAGCTCAGCGAGCGGCACGGACGGCTTGGGCCGATCCTCGAGCGCGCCGAGAACGAGGTCGGTGACGCACCTGCAACGGGCGCAACGGCACCCAAGCCCGACGAGCACGCCGAGGTCACCGGCAGCCTTTCGCAGGCGTCGACCTATTCCGTCGCATCCTTGGACGCCGGCGATACAAGGCCCTTCTCGCTCTGGTCGACACGGTCCGATCCGCTTGACGGCGAAACGGCGGCCGATCGCGCCGACAAGCTGTTCGTCTCGATCAATGCTTCGTTGAAGGCCATCGAGGGCCAGCAGCTTTCGCGCATCGCCACGCTTGCCGACAACGCCTACAAGAATGCCGATGCCATAGCGCAGGCACTGGAAGCGGCCGGCCTGCCGGTCGACGGCGAACTGAACAAGAGCGATGTCGGCGGCCCGCTGGTTCCGCTTGATCCCACCATGGGTTTCGACAGCAAGGTCAAGGAGTTGGACGAGGCGCTCGATGCGCTCGACCAGATCAAGAAAGAGGCGCGCAAGCTGCCGCTCGCCAATCCCGCCCCGGGTCGCACGGTGACCAGCCCCTTCGGCGTGCGCACCGATCCGATCCTGGGCAGCGCCGCCCTGCATACGGGAATGGATTTCAGGGCGCCGATCGGCATGCCGGCCAAGGTCACCGCCGCCGGCGTAGTCACAAGAGCCGGCTGGGCCGGCGGCTACGGCCGCATGGTCGAGGTCGACCACGGCAACGGCTTTGCCACACGCTACGGACATCTGAGCGAGATCGATGTGAGTGTCGGCCAGAAGCTCGCCGCCGGCGACGTCATCGGCAAGACCGGCAGCAGCGGCCGCTCGACGGGTCCGCACCTGCACTATGAAGTCCGCCACGATGGCGAAGCGGTCGACCCGCTGCGCTTCCTCACCGTTGGCAAGAAGGTCGCGCAGTACCTTTGACCGGCTGATCCAAACCGGCGCCGTGCCCGATCTCGATCATCCGATCGACAATCCCGGCGTCGATATCGGCCGCGGCTCGCGCCGGCCAGTCAGGCTTTGACATGGATATCCCGCGGGAATCTCGTCAGCGTCTCGTTGCCGGCATCGGTCACCAGAATGGTTTCGCTGATCTCGATGCCCCAGCCGTCCATCCACATGCCCAGGATGGAATGAACGACATTGCCGGGCTGGAGCACCGTCTTGTCGCCCGGTCTCAGGCTGATCGTATGCTCGCCCCAATCCGGCGGATAGGCGACGCCGATGGAATAGCCGATGCGCGATTCCTTCTTCAGCCCGTGGCGCTCTATGACCTTGCGCCAGGCAGCTTCGACCGCCTCAGCGGTCGTTCCCGGACGTGCGGTTTCGAGCACCGCATCCATGCCCTCGATCACCGCCTTTGCCGTGTCTGCGACGCGGGTCGGCATCCTGCCGAGCTGCATGGTCCTGGCGAGCCCGGCGGCGTAGCGGCGGCAGACGCCGGCCAGCTCGAGCGCGATCGTTTCGTCCTTTCCGAACCGCCTGTCGCTCCACATGATGTGCGGTGCGGACGCGTTTTCGCCGCCGAGGATCGTCGGCGGCAGCGCCGTGATGTCGCCAGCGAAATCCTGGCTGCCGGCAATCTGCGCTGCCTGGATGGCGGCGATTGCATCGCATTCGCGCACGCCCGGCGCGATGACTTCGTAGGCTCGCGCGACCGCCGCCTCGGCCAGCCTCGAAGCCTTGCGCAGATAGGCGATTTCCGGCGCCGACTTCACCGCGCGGATCCAGTTCACGAGCAGATCGGCATCGTGCCATTTTGCATTGGCCAATCCGGCGATGAGCCGTGCATGGGCCTTCGGCGAGAAATAATAGGCTTCGAGCTCGATGCCGATGTTGCGGCTTCCCCATCCCTTGGCGACGATCCAGGCAGCGATCCAGTCCATGGGATGACGATCGGCGCGCTGAACATGGTCCTCCGGGAAGCCGACGACGTTTTCCGGCTTCATCCAGGCCGTCAGCAAGCCGCCCGCCGCATCCATGGCGCGGCCTATCCAGACAGGCTCGGCATCCTCGATGGGAACAAGCACGACCTGCGGCGTGTAGAACGACCAGCCGTCATAACCGGTGATGTAATGCTGGTTGGCGACGTCGTTAACGATCAGGAGTTCGATGCCGCGCCTGGCCATCTCGGCGCGGATTTTTCCGAGCCGCTGCTGGTACTCTTCGCGGGCAAAGGGCAGTTCAATCATCTTTTCTCCTCACCGGATCGATCTGGTCGGCACGAAGCCCTGTCGTCCACCATTGCGGTGGATTTGACCGGCGACAATCGGCCAGGACGATGCATGGGCAGGGCCTAGCCGAACGGGGAGCCATTGACTCGAAGCAAGTTGTAGGATGATATGTATCACCCGATATCCAGACATGGACCTTCATGACCGTTCATCGCCTCTCGCCGGAAATCCTCAGCGCCATGGAAGGTGCCGTCGGACAAGACGGTATTGCCGTCGAGCCGGCTGGAATGGCGAAATACCTGGGCGACTGGGCCGGCGACTATCGGGGTGACGCTCTTGCCGTGCTGCGACCTGGTTCGGTAGCCGAGGTGCAGGCGCTGATGCGCCTGTGCAATGAGCTCGGACTCGGCGTCGTTCCACAGGGCGGCAACACCGGCCTGGTGTCAGGCGCGATCGACAGCAAAGGCGGCGGCCTGGTTGTCTTAAGCCTGGAGCGGCTGAACGCCATCCGGCAGATCGATGCGGATAATTTCACGCTGCGTGCTGATGCAGGCTGCGTGCTGCAGACGATCAAGGACGCCTGCGAGGCGCGGGATTGCCTTTTCCCGCTCGCGCTCGGTGCGCAAGGCAGCTGCCAGATCGGCGGCAATGCGGCCACCAACGCCGGCGGCGTCAACGTGCTGCGCTACGGCATGGCGCGCGACCTGATCCTGGGCCTCGAAGTGGTGCTGGCGGATGGCGAGCTGTGGAACGGCTTCTCCGGTCTGCGCAAGAACAACAGCGGCTATGATTTGAAGCAGCTTTTCATCGGCTCGGAAGGCACGCTGGGGATCATCACCGGTGTCGAGGTCAAGCTGTTTCCGAAGCCGGCCAAGACAGAGACCGCCTATCTCGGCCTGGCCTCGTTCGAAGCGGCCGTCACGCTCTTCAACCGGGCACGCCGCGACTGTTCGGACCTGATCTCCGCTTTCGAGATCATCGGCGCCGAATGCATCGAGCTTGCCCGGCTGGTCGACCCCACGACGAGAGCGCCGGTCCCGGCACCCGTCCAGGTGCTGATCGAATTGTCGTCCAGCGCCGCCATCGATCTCAACGGCCTGCTGGCCGGGTTCCTCGGCGATGCGGTGGAGAGCGGCCTAGTGACCGACGCGGTTCTCGCCGCGAGCACCGCGCAGGCCAGGAGATTTTGGGCGGTCCGCGAAGGCCTGGTCGAAGGCCAGGCCAAGCGCGGCTATCATGTGCGCACCGATCTGTCGGTGAAGATTTCCGATATCCCGGCCCTGATCAAGCAGGCCCGCCGCTTCGTCGCAAACGATCATCCCGGCTGGCTTCCCCTCGCCTACGGCCACGCCGGCGACGGCAACATCCATTTCAACGTGCTGCCGCCGGCCGAACTTGCCGAGCACGAGGCTCGTGCGCGTGGTGCCGAGGTCGTCGCCGGGCTCTATGAAATCGCCGCCGGCCTCGGCGGCTCGATTAGCGCGGAGCACGGCATCGGCCGCAGCCGCCGCAAGGAGTTCTGGGCCGGACTATCGCCGACGCATCGCCGCATGGTCGCGGCGCTGAAGAATGCCCTCGACCCCAAGGGCCTGATGAATCCCGGCTGTCTGTTGCCCGCGACGGAGACTTTTCCATGAAGCAGAGACTGGCCGCCATCGGCACCGTCGAGACATTGCCGCATCGGGTAGCGGCCTTCCTCAGCCGCGAGATCGAATCCGGCGAATTGAACCCCGGCGCGCGCCTGCCGACCGAGCAGGAACTGTCCGAAAAATTCGGCGTCAGCCGCAACGTGGTGCGTGAGGCGATCGCCCAGCTCAGGGCCGACGGTATGATCGAGGCGCGGCAAGGCATCGGCGCTTTCGTGCTGGCGCCCGAGCAGCGAGCGGCGATCCGCATCGACCGCGAGGCGCTCAAGGACACGCACAACATGGAGCGGCTGTTCGAGCTGCGCTGCATCCTCGAGGCCGAATCGGCAGCGCTTGCCGCGGCGCGGCGCAATCAGGGCCATCTCGATTCGATCAAGGCTGCGCTCGACCGCATGGGCGGCGAGGAGCGTTGGGAAGAAGGCAGCATCGACGCCGATCTGCTCTTCCACCGTGAGATCGCGCGCGCCACCGGCAACAGCTACATCCACACCTTCATCTCGTTCGTCTGCGAGCAGATCCGCCACTCGATCCACTACGCGCGCATGACCAATCCGCTGCACGATCTCGTCGAGATCAATGTCGGCGAGCATGTGCGTATCTATGAGGCTCTGGTGGCGGGCGATCCGGCGGCGGCGGAAGCGGCGATGCGGGCGCACATCGTCGGCGCCGCCAACCGCGTCGGCGTCAAGCTGCCGCTCTCGAAAGCCAACAGAGCGAAATAGCCATGCCGGCGAGCATTACCCGCATCTCCGATGTCTGCCTTATGGTCGAAAACATCGAAAGGACGGTCGACTTCTACGTTGGAAAGCTCGGCTTCCGCCTGCGCCGCCGCGCCGAAGGCTTTGCCGATTTCCATGGCGAGGGCGTGACGCTCGCCGCTTGGGAGCTCGACCACATCAACCGGCATACCGGCGTGTCCAACCTGAGATCGCCGCGCCACGCGCACAAGATCTGCGTCGCCGTGCAGCTCGACACGCCGGTCGATATCGACCGGCTGTATGGCGAACTTAGCGCCAAGGGCGTGCCCTTCTACGGCCCGCCCGAAAACTACGTCTGGAACGCGCGCTGCGCCTATTTCACGGACCCGGACGACACGCTTTGGGAGCTTTACGCCTGGCTCGACGGCGGCCCTGGCGACTACCACGACGAACAGCCGTAGACGACGCCGAGCCGAAGGGAACGGCGCCTGGAGAAGAGACGAGAAAAGTCTGCAACAGGAGCGAAAAATGAGTGGGAACAGGGACTTCGAATTGAATCGCCGCGCTTTCGTGAAAGGCGGCATGGCTGCCGTGGCGGCCGTATCTGCCGGCATGCAGCTGGTGCTGACGCCCGGCGCCAAGGCCGCCGGCAAGGTCGTCATCCAGTATGACTGGCTGATGTCCAACGGCCAGATCGGCGACATCACGGCCGTCGCCAATGGCTACTTCAAGGACGCCGGGCTCGAGGTCGAGTTCAGCCCCGGCGGTCCGAATGCGTCGACCGTGCCGCCGGTGATCTCGGGCGCCGCGCAGCTTGGCCAGTTCTCGGAAACGCCGCAGCTCTATTCGGCCCGCGCCAGCGGCGTGCCGATCAAGATCATCGCCTGCGGCTTCCGCACCGGTCCTTATGCATTGACGTCCAAGCCCGCAAAACCGATCCGCGGCGTGGCCGATCTCAAGGGCAAGAAGATCGGCATCCAGCCGACGGCGCGCTTCGTCATCGACGAGATCCTGGCCAAGAACGGCATCGATCCGTCGGAGGTGACCATCGTCAATGTCGGCTTCGACAAGGCGCCGCTGGTTCGCGGCGATGTCGACGCGATCGGCGGCTGGATTACCAACACGCAGGCGCTCAGCGTCGTCGGCGACGACCGCATCGACCTCTTGACGCGTGACCTCGGGCTGAGCTCCTACGCCGATGTCTATTTCGCGACCGACGCGGCAATCGAAAAGGATCCTGAGACGCTGGCGAAGTTCATCGGCGCCGTCGGCAAAGGCTGGGGCTGGGTCCACGCCAATCCGCAGGAAGCGGTCAAGAAGATGGTCGCCGCTTATCCCGAAATGGATCTCGGCTGGGAGGAAAAGACCGTCAATCTGGTGCTGAAACTCTCCTTCGACGGCGCAACCGCCAAGGATGGCTGGGGTACGTTCGACCCGGCCTCGATCGAGGAGCAATTGGCGCTGCTCGACAAGGTTGGCCAATATCCGAACGGCCGCCCGGCGACCGCCGATGTCTACACCACCAAGATACTCGAACTCTCGGCCGCCGACCGGCCCAAGCTCGACGCGCCCGCCGCGTGATGCCGGACGCGATCGAAGCGCGACAGCTGGATGTCGGCTATGGCGGCGGCCGGAAGACAGCCGTCAAAGTGCTCGCCGGCCTCGACCTCACCGTCGCGGCCGGTTCCTTCCTGTCGATCCTGGGGCCGTCCGGCTGCGGCAAGTCGACCTTGCTCAGAGTGGTGGCCGACCTGCTCGACCCGCTTGGCGGCTCGATCAGCGTGCTGGGCGAAACGCCGCATACGGTGCGCTCGCGCCGCGATGTCGGCTTCGTGTTCCAGGATTCGACCCTCCTTCCCTGGCGCACGGTGCGCGACAATGTGCGCCTGCCGCTCGGCGTCGGTCAGGGCAGCCTGACGCGCAAGATCGAGGATCGCAGCACGGAACTGCTGGAATTGATGGGGCTCGGCGGCCTCAGTGAGCGCCTGCCGCATCAGCTCTCCGGCGGCCAGCGCCAACGCGTGGCAATCGCGCGTGCCTTGCTCGGCGAGCCCAAATTGCTTTTGATGGACGAACCCTTCGGCGCGCTCGACGAGATCACGCGCGACCGGTTGAACGACGAACTGCTGTCCCTTTGGCGGCGCAGCGGCACAACTATCCTTTTTGTCACCCATTCGATTGCCGAAGCCGCCTATCTTGGTGAGCGCGTCATCGTGCTGGCCGCCAATCCTGGGCGCGTGGTCAAGGACCTCGACATGCGGCCCTTCAAGCAGGAGGGCAACCGCTGCAAGCGCGAGGATCCGGCGATCGTCGCCGCCATGGCCGACCTGCGCGTGGCGCTGGAGCGCGCATCGTGAGACAGGCGCCGCTCTCCCCGCAAATGACGGTCGCGCTTCCCATCCTGGGCGCGGCTTCGATCCTGCTTGCCTGGCAATATCTTTTGCCGTTGCTCGGCGTGCCGGCCTATATCGTGCCGACGCCGACAGCGATCTTCGGCGTGTTCCAAAAGAATTTTGCGCTCCTCATCGACAATCTGAGGCCGACGCTGATCGAGGCGCTGGCCGGCTTCGTCATCGGCAATCTCGCCGCCGTGCTGCTCGCCGTGCTCTTCGTCCACAGCCGCGTCCTGCAAGCCGCCTATTTCCCGATCGTGCTCTTCTTCAACACCATTCCGATCCTGGCGCTGTCGCCGATCATCATCCTGATCTTCGGACTCGGCATGACGCCGAAGATCGTGATTGCCGCGGTAATCTGCTTCTTCCCGACGCTGGTGAACATGATCCGCGGCCTCGATTCGGCGAGCGACAACGAGCACGAGCTGTTCCGCGTGCTGTCAGCGACACACTCGGAGATTTTCTGGAGCCTGCGTCTGCCCCGTGCCCTGCCGATGCTGTTCTCTTCGCTGAGGATCGCGTCGGCCACCGCCGTGATCGGCGCCATCGTCGGCGAGTGGATCGGCTCGGACAAAGGGCTCGGCGCGCTGATCATCCAGGCGACCTTCAACTATCAGTCCGATCGACTTTATGCGGCGATCGTGCTGTCGTCGTCGCTGTCGATCGCGTTGTTTTGCCTCGTCGTCCTGATCGAGCGGCGAATCATCAAATATTGAGCAAGACGGCGGCCCACGCGCCGTGTGCTCACGCATCGAGATAGGAACATCCTCCCGAGCAGGCATTCATCGCGCATTTATTCGGCCTGCGGTAGGATGCCGGCGTGCAACCAAACCGGGAGACAATTCGTGTCAAAAGCTTTTCACGTCTCGATCCGAACGATGCTGGCGTTCATATGTCTGGCCGGGCTGGTCGCCGTGGCGTCCGCCCTTTTCCCCGCCTCCGCCTCGGCGCAGCAACTGCGGCGATGCGCGAATGAGGGCGGCATATGCCGCTTGCCCTACCCCACCCAAGTGATCTACGGCGCCCGAGGCCGAACCACCGCACGGTTTTTCGACCGTCGGGCTGTGCCCTGCTCGAACCGCCTGTTTGGCGACCCCGCCCCCGGCCGCGAAAAGGCCTGTTATTTCGTGGCGCGCGGTGGCGGCGGCTATGGCGATGACGACGACTACGGGGACGACGATTACGGCTCACGCCCCTACCGTGGCGAATGGGTCGCCTGCGCCAGGGAGGGTGAGTTCTGCGATTTCAGCGGCCGCGCGATGGTCAGATACGGCGCACGCGGCCAGTACACGCAGGATGTTTTCAGGAACGGCGTCAGATGCGGCAACGACGCCTTTGGCGATGACCCCGCTCCTGGCGCTCACAAGCGCTGCTACGTCAGGCAGTAGCCGTGCCTGAACCCGGCGCGCAATAAGGTGGCGGCCCCAGCAAGGGCCGTCGCCGCATTCTGCTTCAGCTTGTCCGGCAGGCTGGTGGGCGATGACGGGCTCGAACCGCCGACATCTTCGGTGTAAACGAAGCGCTCTACCAACTGAGCTAATCGCCCGCTTGAGCGCGGACCTTTAAGCAGTTAGGGCCGCATTCGCAAGGCTAAATGAACAGACGGCGCACCCGTCGGGGCGCGGATTTCCCCAGCCTCGGCGCCGCTGTCAAAAAACCTTCTCCTGATTGCTGTAATGCTTGAATGCCGCGCTTGACACCCGCAGGCGAACCCCTTATCCACCGCCCCAACGACGAACACGCCTGACACGTGCTCGTCAAGTGCGCGGGTGTAGCTCAGTCGGTTAGAGTGCCGGCCTGTCACGCCGGAGGTCGCGGGTTCGAGCCCCGTCACTCGCGCCATTTAACTTCCTGACACAGGTATATTTTTCTGAAGTGGCTCTCCTGACACTTGGGGGAAGCGTCGGACCGTGTCGGCGCATCTTGCCGGCAGCCGAATGAGAGTGCTTCGCCGTCTCTCCTTGGTCTTTATATCAGCATCTGCTAAAATTTATTTTCGCAGGTGCCGTAATGCGAGCCAACGTTCCGCGCTTTCCCGGCAGTGATGTCGACCCGAGGCGTGATTGCACGCGGGCCAACGCTGGAACTACCGATTGATTCTGCTCGCAGATGGAGGGCCCACAACACAGGGAGGACACGATGGTCAGGCCAAGCAAGTGGGTGATAGCGGCTTTGTGGGTTCTTTGGCTTTTAAACCTGCCCGCCCAGGCAAGCAGCCTGGGCGATCTTGTCAAACATGGCGATCTCTCGGGGGTGGCTTCTGCCTTGGATAAAGGCGCTGCTGTCAACGAAGTTGACGGTGTTACGGCGCTCTATATCGCCTGCGAGGGCGGGAATGTGGAAATAGCAAAACTTCTGATCGATCGTGGGGCGGACGTTAACATGCCCGTCAGCTGGCAAAGAACGCCACTCTACGCGGCCAACAAGGGTGGCTATTCTGACGTCGTGAAGCTGCTGCTCGATAACGGCGCCGATCCAAATCAGGTGGCGAAATCGCAAACCCCGCTGCACGTGGCTGCCGAGAAAGGCTGTCTTCATTGCGTGATCCATCTTGTGGATGCTGGAGCAGACGTCAACGCGCTGACGTCGAATGGAAACCCACCTATACATTTGGCCAAGCTCAAGGGTCATGAAGACGTTGTGGCCTACTTGCGCGGTCACGGCGCCGGACGACCGGCCGTTGCGCCGATTTCGGCGCGACTTGCATCGGCAAACGCCGAATCGGGCAAAAGAATTTTCGACGAAACGTGCGGGGCCTGTCATCTTTCAGCGCCGGATCGCAAGATTCCCAAACGCGTCAATCTCTGGGGCGTGGTAGGGAGACCGAAAGCAGCACAAAGCGACGTCCCGTATTCGTCGGCTCTAAGGGAAGCTGGCGGCACATGGACTTTTGAAGATCTCAATTCCTTTATCTCAAACCCGGCATTCGCATTGCCTGGAACAGACATGATTTTCCCGGGCCTGCGAGACGAGAACCAGCGAGCAAACCTGATCGCTTACCTACGGACCTTGAGCGACAGGCCGTTGCCGCTTCCCGAGAATTGATTGCTCCTGCGAAAATGCGGCGCGACTGCGCTTCGGGGAGGCCCGCGCCCTCCTGGCTGAAGAAGACCGGCCGATTGTCGTCGTCGCAGAGCTGGTCGGTATCCAACGTTGGCAAATTTCAGGCGTCAATTCAAAGCGTTGAAGGGGCCGCCAGGCGAATGCCGCAGCAGGTTTGCCGTCTGAGATTTTTGATCCCGGAACCATTCCAATCTTGTCCCGTTCAGCCAACGGGCGAAAAGACGGGAGAGATAAGATGGCTGTGAGATGCCGGATTTCCATCGACGATGAGAGGGATGTCGACGAGCTCGCCTTCCAGGAATTGCCGCGGGTTGGCGAAAGCGTGTCGATACCGGTCGGAGAGTCGAGCAGGGACCTTCGTGTGCTTCGTGTCGTGCATGTGCCCGGCAGCGAGCAAGGCGCAACGACGATGCTGGAGCTGACCAGCAGGATTCTTTAGCGCTGCCCCCTCGGAATCATTCGCCCAGCACAACCCCGGAAGCGACGATCTGGGCCGTCCGTTCGGTGAGCTTCTGGCGCTTTACCAGCGTGGGCTTTTCGTAAGGCTTTTTCATCCTACCGTTCCAAATCGGCGCGCAGACAGGACGATGAACGCGCTCGCCTCAGTTGCGTTCCGCAATAAGGGGCCGCTAAAAAGCCGCAAAAAATGGAAGGCGGGAGGTCTCAGGCCCTGGCGAGCAGCGCCTCGACCTCCTGCGATGTCGGCATGGAAGGCGCAGTGCCGGGGCGGGTCACCGAGATGCCGGCGACCGCGCAGGCAAAGCGCACGGCCTCCAGCGGCTCGACGCCTTTTGCCAGGGCGGCCGCGAGACCGCCGTTGAACGCGTCACCCGCTCCCGTCGTCTCGATCACCGGACCGGCATTGACCGCGTCGACATGCTCCGAACGGTTCTTGGTGTGGAGCAAAGCGCCCTTCTCGCCGAGCGTCACGATGACTGCGCCGACACCCTTGGCCAGCAGCGCGTCGGCGGCGCGGCGGGCGTCGTCGATCGAGGAAACCTTGATGCCGGTCAGCCCTTCGGCCTCCGTCTCGTTGGGTGTGACATAGTCGCAGAGCGCGTAGACGCGGTCGGGTAGGCTGGCGGCGGGGGCGGGGTTGAGGATGGTCGTCACCCCTGCCCCGCGCGCGATCTCGAGCGCCTTCAATGCTGCGCCGATCGGCTGTTCAAGCTGGGTAACGAAGACGCCGGCGGACCGGATCAGGTCGGCATGCGCCTCGATGTCGGCGGGCGAGATCAGCATCGCCGCGCCCGGGCTGACGATGATGGCGTTGTTGCCGCTGCCTTCCTCGACAAAGATGTAGGCCGCGCCCGTATAGCTGTCCGGCGTGTCGATGACGGCGCTTTTCACACCTGCGTCCTTCCAGGTCTGCTTCGCCATGTCGGCAAAGGCATCGACTCCGAGCCTGGTCAGGAAGGTGATGTCGGCGCCGAGCTTGCCTGCCGCCACTGCCTGGTTCGAGCCCTTGCCGCCCGGGCCGAGCTTGAAGGAATTGCCGAGGATCGTTTCGCCCAGACGCGGCTGGCGGTCGGCGCGATAGGCTGTGTCGGCGACGAACACGCCCAGGATCACAACAGGCTTCATGATGACGGGCTCGCCTGTGGCCATGTCCTTACTCCGCCTCCGGCGGCACGACGCCCTTGCGGAAGGCAAAGCAGCCATAGAAGCGGCGCTCGCCGGTCTGGATCACGCAATAGGCTTTCTTGGAACGCTCGTAGAAGGCGTAGCGCTCGATCGAGATCATCGGCCAGGGCTTGCCCTCGGCGGCGTCGATCTCCTTCTGCACCTCCCTCTGCACCGGCGGGATTTCGTTTGGTTTGCCGACGATCTCCATGCGCGCTGCCGCATCGTCGACGAAAGTATCCAGCGGATAGAGCGACAGCACCGCCTTCACCACCTCCGCCGCCGTCGCGTCGATACGCAACAGCTTGCCGAGCACCGTCTGCCTGGCCACGGAATCGGACGGGAAATTGGTGTCGGCGATGATCAGGTCGTCGCCATGGCCCATCGCCCGCAGCGCCTGGAGCACATCGGCATTGAGCAGCGGGTTGATCCCTTTGAGCATGGTTTCCTCTTGAAGGGTTGTGTGCGGTCAGAGACGCTTGCCGGTTGCGGCGTCGAAGAGATGGACCTGGTCGAGACGCGGCTTGAGCTTGAGCGTGTCGCCCGGCTTGAAGTCGTGACGCTCGCGGAATAGCGCCACCATCTCGCCCTCGCCGAACCGTAGGAACACCAACGTCTCCGAGCCTGTCGGCTCGACCACCGAAATCGTCGATGCGACGCCATCGGGATGGATTTCCAGGTGCTCGGGGCGCACCCCATAGACGACGGCCTGGCCGTCCGCCGCGCCGATACTGGTCGGCATCGGAAACGCCGAGCCTGCAATGTCGACCACGGGCTTCTCGCTCTTCTTCACCGTGCCCTTGAGCAGGTTCATCGCCGGCGAGCCGATGAAGCCGGCGACGAACAGATTGGCCGGCCGGTCGAACAGCTCCAGCGGCGCGCCGACCTGCTCGATGCGGCCGTCGCGCATCACGACGATCTTGTCGGCCATCGTCATGGCCTCGATCTGGTCGTGGGTGACGTAGATGGTGGTCGTCTTCAGCCGCTGGTGCAGTTCCTTGATTTCGGTGCGCATCTGCACGCGCAGCTTGGCGTCGAGGTTGGAAAGCGGCTCGTCGAACAGGAACACCTGCGGATTGCGCACGATGGCGCGGCCCATGGCGACGCGCTGGCGCTGGCCGCCCGAAAGCTGGCGCGGGTAGCGCTTGAGATAAGGCGCGAGGTCGAGGATGTCGGCGGCACGCTTCACCCGTTCGGCGACGACGGCCGGATCGGTGCCGCGCAGCTTCAGCGCGAAAGCCATGTTCTGCTCCACCGTCTTGTGCGGGTAAAGCGCGTAGTTCTGAAACACCATGGCGATGTCGCGCTTCGCCGGCGGCAGGTTGTTGACGACCCGGTCGCCGATCGAGATCGTGCCGCCGGAAACCGTCTCAAGCCCGGCCACCATCCTGAGCAGCGTGGACTTGCCGCATCCCGACGGGCCGACCAGCACGACGAACTGTCCGTCGGCAATATCGACGCTGACCTCATGCAGGACCTTGACGGTTCCGAACGCCTTGGCCACACTGCTGATCGCGACTTGAGCCATCGTCTCCCCTTTATCGTTTGCGGTGAAGCTAGCCATTGCGAACGGCAACGGCAAGTCGGTATCTTATAGATAAAAAGCCAATCTTGTTGACAAGGTAATCGATTACGCGAATAGTGGCGAGTGCCAATCCGAGAGCAGGCCTGTTATCCTGAAATCGGAGATCCGGCGACGCAGGGTGGGGTCCCACGTCCGGTATGATCGAGGAGAACCGAGAGGCGTTTCGACGTCTGAGAGATTGGCACTTCAATTCAAGCATTGTTGTTCTGGGAGGAACCTGTAGATGAGAGTCGATCTATATGAAAAACTGATGCGCGCCGGCGCCAGCCGCCGCGATGTGCTGAAGGGTGCGGCCAGCATGGCCGCAATCGCCGCCGCCTCCGGCGCCGGGCTCGGAGCACTGACGAAGCCTGCGGCCGCCGACGACAGTCTGCGCGCGAAAATCCTGCAGATCCCGGGCGTCGGCAAAGGCCAGCCGACGGATGCCGACTTCCAGAAGGTCGGCGAGCTCTGCCTCGAAGCGACCAAGGCCAATGTCAAGGAAGGCGAGTTTGCCGGTGTCGAACTCACCTTCATGGGCCTCAACAACCAGAACCTCCACAACGTGCTGTTCCGCGGCTTCCTTAAGCCGTGGGAGGCCTATACGGGCGCCAAGATCAGCTGGATCGACCTTGCTCAGGCCGACTACAACGCCCGTCTGCAGCAGTCCATCGCAACCAAGACCGTCGACTTCGACATCATCGAGATGGGCGCGCCTTTCGAAGGCGATGTCTGCGGCAAGGGCCTTACCTCCGAGATGCCCGATTGGGTCAAGAAGCAGATCGATTTCGACGACCTCGTCAACTACCTGAAGCCGCCGGTCGGCACCTGGGACGGCAAGCAGTATCGCGTGACGATCGACGGCGACGCGCACAATTTCAACTACCGCACCGACGTGTTCGCGGATGCCGATCTCGCCAAAGCCTGGAAGGAAAGCGGCGCCACGACCGAATGGGGCGTGCCGAAGACCTGGCAGGAAGTGCAGGCCGTCACCAAGTTCCTCAAGGGCAAGCAGTTCAAGGGCCAGGACATCTATGGCTATCTGGACGCGCCCAAGCCCTGGGGCGGCTTCGGCTTCTATTTCCTCGGCAGCCGCGCCACCGCTTACGCCAAGCATCCCGATGACAAGGCCTGGCTGTTCGACGCCGACACGATGAAGCCGCGCATCAACAACCCGGCCTGGGTGCGCGCCATCCAGGACGTGATCGACGCCCTGCCGTCCGAACCCGCCGACCAGATCAATGCCGATCCGAACACCACTGCCTTCCAGCAGTTCCTGGCCGGCACCGGCTCGATGATCCCCTGGTGGGGCGACGTCGGCTCGAATGTGAAGACCAATGACTCGTCGGTCATCGGCGATGTCACCGGCTTCTCGATCCTGCCCGGCTCCGACGACGTCTACAATTCCAAGACCGGCAAGTGGGAAAAGCTCGCCAGCGGGCCGAACTATGCGCCGAACTGCGCCTATCTCGGCTGGGGCGTCTATGTCATGGCCCGCGTCGATTCCGACGAGAAGAAGAAGAAGGCCGCATGGTCGGCCGCCGCCCATCTCGGCGGCAAGGACCTGTCGATCTGGACGGCGATGTATCCGTCGGGCTTCCAGCCCTACCGCAACTCCCATTTCAACGTTTCCGAATGGGTGGCCGCCGGCTATGACGAGGCCTTCATCACCTCCTACCTGAAATCGGAAGGCGATTCCTACAACCATCCGAACGCTGCGATCGAGCCGCGCATCCCCGGCATCTTCCAGTACTACTCCGCCGCCGAGGACATCCTGGCCAACACCTTTGCCGGCAAGATGAAGGCGCAGGAAGGCGCCGACGCCATCGCCGCGGCCTGGGAAAAGCTGACCGACCAGATCGGCCGCGAGAACCAGATCAAGCTCTACAAAGCCTCGCTCGGCATGTAGGCTGGCTTATTAGACGTCGCGGCCCGGTGGCACATCGTCACCGGGCCGCATTTTTACCGGCTCGGCCGGTTTGACAAGTTTACAATTCCTGGAAAAGTGTGAGCGGTTTTCCGTCCGGAATTGCGTAAAAACAAAGAAATGGAGCGGTTCGCCGTTTCCGTGAAACGGTGAACCGCTCTAGAAGGCGAGAGGCGTGGCTGAGCAGACTTCGACCGTGAATGCGTGGCCGGCACATCCGGCCGACCTGATCCCGGCAGGCCGAAAGCGCCTCGGCTGGGGCCTGCTGGCCATTGCAACCCTTGGCCTGCTGGCGATCATCGTCGTGCAGATCCTCTACAAGACCGAGATGTCCACGGTCGGTTTCGACACATGGCGCCCTGTGGTCTACGCCTACATCTTGTGGGGCGCAGCGCTTGGCGCCTGGCAGGTGCTGACGCGCGGCGAGGACGGGCAGCGCGCGCTATTCCTTTTGCCGGCCCTGCTCTTCACCATCGCCATGGTGATCTTCCCGACGCTGTTCGGCTTCTACATCGCGCTGACCGACTGGAATCTCAGCTCTTTCAGCGGACGCAGGTTCAATGGCCTCGACAATTTCTGGCAGATGCTGGCCGACCCCTATTACCGCAACGCGCTGTTGAACATGGTGCTCTATGTGCTTGCGGTGCTGGTCGAATATGTCATCGCCTTCGGCCTGGCGCTGCTGCTCAATGCGCAGATCCGCGCCCGCAAATTCTTCCGCGTCGTCTTCCTGCTGCCGCTGATGCTGTCGCCGGTCGCGGTATCCTGGATGGTCGGCAAGTCGCTGATGGAGTACCGGTTCGGACCGGCGGCGACGCTGGCGCGTCATCTCGGCTGGGACAATCCGGCCTTCTTCTCCGATCCGATCACTGCCCGCATCTCGATCATGATGCTCGACGCCTGGACCTTCATCCCGTTCATGATGATCATGCTGCTGGCCGGCCTGCAGGCCATGTCGCGCGAGGTGCTGGAAGCCGCCCGCGTCGATGGCGCGACCGCATGGCAGACATTCTGGCAGGTGACCTTTCCGCTGATGCTGCCGGTATCGGTGACAGCCGTGATCCTGCGCATCATCTTCAAGCTGAAGCTTGCCGACATCATCATCACCCTGACCTCAGGCGGCCCCGGCGGCGCCACCGATTCCGTGTCGAGCTTCATCTATCGCGAGTACCGCGACCGCTCGAATGTCGGCTACGGCACCATGCTGGCCATGGCCTATCTGGTCATCATCGTCGTATTCGTGACCTGGCTGCTGAAATTCGCCAGTCGCTTCGTGCGCAACGTCAACTGAGCGGCATCATGAGCGTCCAGACCACCGACTACACCGTTTCCGAGATACGCTCGCCGGCGGCCTTCATCGCCAGCCGCGTCTTCATCTATGGCGCGCTTATCTTCTGGGCTTTCGTCTGCCTGTTCCCGATCTATTGGACGATCACCACCTCGTTCAAATCGGCGGTCGACGTCACGCAAGGTCATCTCATTCCCTTCGTCGACTTCACGCCTGACTGGAAGGGCTGGCGCTCGCTCGGCCTGTCGCCGGACTCGATCTCCCAGACCTCGACCGTGCGCGACGAATTCCTCAAACGCTTCATGAACTCGGTCATCACCTCGGTCGGCGCATCGAGCCTCGCCATCATCATCGGCAGCCTCGCCGCCTATGGGCTTGTCCGCTACCGCTACAAGTTCGCCTGGTTCAAGAACGAGGACATCTCCTTCTTCTTCCTATCGCAGCTGATCCTGCCGCCGGTCGTTCTGGCGCTGCCCTTCCTGGTGCTCTACCGGGAAGTGGCCCTCCTTGATACGCGCATCGGGCTCGTGCTCCTCTACACGCTGATGGTGCTGCCGATCGTCATCTGGATCATGCGCGACCAGTTCAACTCGATACCCGTCGAGTTGGAGGAGGCGGCTTTGGTCGACGGGCTGTCGATCTGGGGGGCCTTTTTCCGCATCGTCATGCCGATCGCGTTGCCCGGCATGGTCGCCGCCTTCATCCTGGCGATGGTGCTGTGCTGGAACGAGTATTTCTTCGCCGCGCTTCTGACATCGACCGATGCCAAGACCATCCCCGTCATGGTGGCGAGCCAGACCGGCTCGCAAGGGATCAACTGGTGGTCGATGGCGGCCTTGGCCACCGCCGCGATCACGCCGCTGGCGATCATCGGCATCGCGCTCGAGCGCTATCTGATCATGGGCATGACGGCCGGCTCGGTGAAGTAGGCGGCGCCCTTTCCTTCTCCCCTTGTGGGAGAAGGTGGATCGGCGCGAAGCGCCGAGACGGATGAGGGGTGCTCCAGCGGAGTGAGGCGTCTACGTTCCCTGGAGCACCCCTCATCCGTCGCCTTCGGCGACACCTTCTCCCACAAGGGGAGAAGGAAGAACCGCCTATCGCACCAGAATCGACCGCAAATGATCGAGGATCATCGCAACCCCGATCTTGCCGAGGCCCGCCGAGGCTTCCGCGGCACTTTTCGTATACCAGCCGGTGTTGTCGGCGAAATGCTTCTCGTCCACCGCCTCCGGGCAGAGCGCCAGCATCAGCGAGGTTTCGCCAATGCCGGCATGGTCGAACGGATATTTGCCGTTCATCGCGGCCGGCATCAGAGGGTGCACCTGGACCCAATTGAAGACATTCTCACCCTGCGCATGGCCGGCATAGTAATCGGCCATGGTGTTCGAACCCCACCAGCCTTCGCCGCGTTCCTTCTCCAGGAAGCGGAAGATCGCTTGCCGGCCGGCGGTCTTGAAGGCGAGATCGGTCGGCATGCCGGCCGCGAAATTCTCGGTCTGATGATGAATGATGGCGTGAATGTTGCGGAAGCCGATGCGCAGCAGCCCATAGAACAATTCCTCCGCGAAAGGCGAAAGCGCCGGGCCGCCTGCACCGAGCCGCTGCCTTCCGGCGCCGCCACCGCATAGCTTGCCGCGCCGTAATAGAAGGGCGGCAGGATGACGATCTCCCTTTCCTTCTCGATCAGTTCGACCGTCTTGATCACGGCCAGCGTGTCCATGCCGACCGCCATGTGCTCGCCGTGATATTCGAGCACGCCGAGCGGCAGCACCACCGGCCAGTTCTCCTCGATCGCCTTGCGGATCTGGTGCGGCAGCATCAGTTCGTAGCGCATCTCCTTACTCCATGTTGGTGTGCCTGGCGCGCATCGCTTCCGGCGTCGCATTGGTCAGCGCCTGGAGCTTCAGCACCATGATTTCGAACAGAAGAAACAGCGCGCCTTCGAACAGCGAGCCCATCGGCAGCACCGAGCTTCTCGCCTCGCCCTGGTCGCTGGCCATCGTCTGCGCCGGGATGACGAGCGTGAAATCGGCGAGTTTGGCGGCGCTGCTTTCCGGTTCTGCCGTCAAGAGCAGCACCTTCGCGCCGGCCTCGCGGGCAACCCGCATCAAGGTCAGCACCGTGGTGGTCTCGCCGGGACCTGAGCTCGCCAGGAAGACGTCGCCCTGCCCGAGCGGCGGCGTGGTCATGTCGCCGACGACCGAGACTGGCAGGCCGAGATGGTAGAGCCGCATGGCGAAGCCCTTCACCTGAAGCGCCTCGCGGCCGCAGCCATAGGCAGCGATCCTGCCGGCGCCGGCAAGCATTTCGCAGGCGGCGTCGATGCGAGCCTCATCCGTGCGCGCCAGCACCGCGCCAAGCTCGTCCAGCGCGGTCGCGAACATCCCTGATGCGGCTTTGGTCATGACGGCTCACCTTCCTGCCGGGGCGTCGCTTGCCTCTATGGATTTGCGGCTCGCGACCCCGAAAGGCTTGTTTTTGTTCATGCTACCATTGCGAAAATCGCTGTCCAACGAGCCTCGGCACTTTTGCTGGGCCACGAGCGTGATAGTGTCATGTCAGACAAATCACTCCGGGACATCGTCAGACATGAAGACACGGCACTTCGACCGCATCGGCAATGGCGGCATCACCTTCACCGAGCTCGGCTTCGGCACCGCGCCGCTCGGCAATCTCTATCGCGCCATCTCCGACGAGGACGCCAATGCTACCTTGGAAGCGGCATGGGCGACCGGCTGCCGCTACTATGATACGGCGCCGCTCTATGGCCTCGGCCTGTCGGAAACCCGCCTCAACCGGTTTCTGCGCGGCAGGAAGCGCGACGACTATGTGCTGTCGAGCAAGGTCGGGCGCATCATGCGCGTCGCCCCGCCGGACCAGCGCACCGGCATCGGCAAGTTCTTCGAGACGCCGTCGCGCCGGGAAGTCTACGACTACTCCTATGATGGCGTCATGCGCTCCTTCGAGGCCTCGCTGGAGCGCCTCGGGGTCGACCGTATCGACATCCTCTTCGTCCACGACGTCGACATCTTTACCCACGGCAGTAAGGAAGCCTCCGATGCCCGCATCGAGGAGTTCATGTCGTCCGGCTATTACGGGCTGCTTTCGCTGCGCGACCAGGGCGTCATCAAGGCCTTTGGCGGCGGCATCAACGAGTGGCAGGTGGCACAGACCCTCGCCGAACGCGGCGATTTCGACCTGTTCCTGCTCGCCGGCCGCTACACGCTGCTCGAGCAGGAGGCGCTTGCCACCTTCCTGCCGCTTTGCCAGAAGCGCGGCATCGGCATCGTGCTGGGCGGCCCCTACAATTCCGGCGTGCTGGCGACCGGCCCGAAGCCCGGAGCCTTCTACAATTACAGCGAGGCGCCGAATGAGATTCTGGATCGCGTGGCGCGCATCGAAGCCGTCTGCAAGCGCCACAATGTGCGCCTGATCGAGGCGGCTCTGCAGTTCCCGCTGCAGCATCCTTCGGTGGTGTCGGTGATCCCTGGCGGCCAGCGGCCATCCGAAGTCGAAAGCAACCGCGCCCTGCTCGACACCAAGATACCTGCGGCGCTGTGGGCGGATTTGAAACAGGAAGGCCTGATGCGCGCCGACGCGCCGACGGCCTGAATGTCCTGCGAACAGCCGTAAAAAAGAAAAGCCGGGCTTGCCCGGCTTTTCTGTTCTTAAAAGAAAAAGGTCTTAGTTGACCGCGTCCTTGAGGCCCTTGCCGGCCGAGAACTTCGGCACGGTGCGCGCCGGAATCTTCACTTCCGCGCCGGTCTGCGGGTTGCGGCCGGTCGAAGCAGCGCGTTTTGACACGGTGAAATTTCCGAAGCCGACAAGCCGGACATCGCCGCCCTTCTTCAGTTCGCCAGTGATCACGGAGAACACCGCATCGACAGCGGACTGCGCATCAGCCTTCGAAATGCTTGCGGAGTCGGCGACGGCGGACACCAGTTCGTTCTTGTTCATAAAAATTCCCTTCCATGAGAAAACCGGAACTACGACTCATCCGGCAGGAGACGGACTTTAGAAAGAAGCGCTCCGGAACCCAAGCCGAAAACCGCGGAATTCCGGGCTTTTTTCCACTTTTTCGTGGCTTTTCACACGAAAAAAGCCGGGCTTGAAAGCCCGGCTCTCTCTTTGTGCGCTGCAATATTAGCAAATGCTAATGAGCAAGCGACTTTCCAGCATCGTCGCCGCTGTCGACCGGAGCCGGCGCATTGACCGGTTCGACCCACTTGATCGGCTCCGGCATCCTGGTCAGCGCGTGCGCGAGCACCTCGCCGACCCGCGAGACCGGGACGATCTCCATGCCGTTCTTCACATTGTCCGGAATCTCCGCCAAATCCTTGACGTTCTCTTCCGGGATCAGCACCTTCTTGATGCCGCCGCGCAGCGCCGCGAGCAGCTTCTCCTTCAGGCCGCCAATCGGCAGAATACGGCCGCGCAGCGTGATTTCGCCGGTCATCGCCACATCAGCGCGGACCGGAATACCCGTCAGCACCGACACGATGGCCGTGGCCATGGCCGCACCGGCAGACGGGCCGTCCTTCGGCGTGGCACCCTCCGGCAAATGCACGTGGATGTCGCGCTTGTCGAACAGCGGCGGCTCGATGCCGAAATCGATGGCGCGCGAGCGGACGTAGGACGCCGCCGCCGAGATCGATTCCTTCATCACGTCGCGCAAATTGCCGGTCACCGTCATGCGGCCCTTGCCGGGCATCATGACGCCTTCGACCGTCAGCAACTCGCCGCCGACTTCCGTCCAGGCAAGACCCGTGACCACGCCGACCTGATCGTCGGCCTCGATCTGGCCGAAGCGGAAGCGCGGCACGCCGAGATAATCGGCGAGGTTGTCCGCCGTGATCTTCACCGTCTTCTTCTTCGTCCGCAGGATCTCGGTCACCGCCTTACGGCCGAGCTTCATCAGCTCGCGCTCCAGGCTGCGCACACCGGCTTCCCGCGTGTAGGTCTGGATGATGCCGCGGATCGCGTCCTCGCCGACCGAGAATTCGTTCGGCTGCAGGGCATGGTCGCGGATCACCTTGGGCATCAGGTGACGCTTGGCGATCTCGATCTTCTCGTCCTCGGTGTAACCGGCGATACGGATGATCTCCATGCGGTCCATCAGGGGCGCAGGGATGTTCAGCGTGTTCGCCGTCGTCACGAACATCACGCTCGACAGGTCGTATTCGACCTCGAGGTAATGGTCCATGAACGTCGAGTTCTGTTCCGGATCGAGCACTTCGAGCAGGGCCGAGGACGGATCGCCGCGGAAGTCCTGGCCCATTTTGTCGATCTCGTCGAGCAGGAAGAGCGGGTTGGACTTCTTGGCCTTCTTCATCGACTGGATGACCTTTCCGGGCATCGAGCCGATATAGGTCCGCCTGTGGCCACGGATCTCGGCCTCGTCGCGCACGCCGCCGAGCGCCATGCGGATGAACTCGCGGCCGGTGGCCTTGGCGATCGACTTGCCAAGCGAGGTCTTGCCGACGCCGGGCGGGCCGACGAGGCACAGGATCGGCCCCTTCAGCTTCTTCTGGCGGCTCTGCACGGCGAGATACTCGACGATGCGTTCCTTGACCTTGTCGAGGCCGAAGTGATCGGCATCGAGCACGTCCTGCGCAAAGCCGAGGTCCTGCTTGACCTTGGAGTTCTTGCCCCACGGGATCGACAAGAGCCAATCGAGATAGTTGCGCACGACCGTCGATTCAGCCGACATCGGCGACATCGAGCGCAGCTTCTTCAACTCGGCCTCCGCCTTTTCGCGGGCCTCCTTGGAGAGCTTGGTCTTCTTGATGCGCGCCTCGATCTCGGCGGCCTCGTCGCGGCCATCCTCGCCCTCGCCGAGCTCCTTCTGGATCGCCTTCATCTGCTCGTTGAGGTAGTACTCGCGCTGCGTCTTCTCCATCTGGCGCTTGACGCGCGAACGGATGCGCTTTTCCACCTGGAGCACGGAGATTTCGGCTTCCATGAAGCCCATCGCCTTCTCCAGACGCTCCTTGACGGAAAGCGTTGCAAGCATCTCCTGCTTCTCGGGGATCTTGATGGCGAGATGCGATGCAACCGTATCGGCGAGCTTGGAATAGTCGTCGATCTGGCTGGCGGCACCCACCACTTCGGGTGAGATCTTCTTGTTCAGCTTGACGTAATTCTCGAAGTCGGTGACGACCGAGCGGGCAAGCGCCTCGATTTCGACCTCTTCCTCTTCCGGCTCGGCGAGCGCCGTGGCGCGGGCCTCATGGAAATCGGCACGGTCGGTGAACGAGACGATCTTGGCGCGCGAGGCGCCCTCGACCAGCACCTTCACGGTGCCGTCGGGAAGCTTCAAAAGCTGCAGCACATTGGCGAGCGTGCCGATGTCGAAAATCGCACCGGGCTCAGGATCGTCGTCGGCTGCATTCATCTGGGTGGCAAGCAGGATCTGTTTTTCCTGACCCATCACCTCTTCCAGCGCCTTGATCGACTTTTCACGCCCCACGAAGAGCGGAACGATCATATGCGGGAACACGACGATATCGCGCAGTGGGAGGACTGCGAAAACGCCGTCGCCGGAAGCCTTGGATATCTTGGCCATTGTCCAACCTTTCATGTCGCGGCCGCTTATTTTAGCCAACCGCGAATCTCATATTAACGACCGAGCGTCGTTCCGCCTACCACCGTTTGTGACGGGAATTTTACAGCACAGAATTCGGCGCCTCGGCCTTCTGCTGTTAGGTGGATGTAACCGAGGCAAAGATCAAGGGTTAACACGGTCGTTCGAGCCCTTCCACTGCTCGCCCTCCCCGCCCTTGACAGCAAAACGGCGCCACGCGGGCGCCGTTCCATGGAAATTGTCGGGCGCAGTGCCATTTCAGGCGCTGACATTGCCCTTCTTTTCCTTCTGCTCGGAGTAGATGTAGAGCGGCCGGGCGTTGCCGGACACCACCTCTTCCGAAATCACCACCTCGCGCACGCCTTCCAGCGCCGGCAGCTCGAACATGGTGTCGAGCAGGATCGCTTCCATGATGGAGCGCAGGCCGCGCGCGCCTGTCTTGCGCTCGATCGCGCGCTTGGCGATCGCCGACAGCGCGTTCTCGTGGAACGTCAGGTCGACATTCTCCATCTCGAACAGCCGCTGATATTGCTTGACCAGCGCATTCTTCGGTTCGGTCAGGATCTGGATCAGCGCCGGCTCGTCGAGGTCTTCCAGCGTCGCCAGGACCGGCAGACGGCCCACGAATTCCGGGATCAGGCCGAATTTCAGGAGATCCTCCGGCTCGACCTGGCGGAACAGGTCGCCAGTGCGCCGATCCTCGGGCGAAGCCACGGTGGCGCCGAAGCCGATCGAGGTCTTGCGGCCGCGATCCGAGATGATCTTGTCCAGCCCCGCGAAGGCGCCGCCGCAGATGAACAGGATGTTGGCGGTGTCGACCTGCAGGAATTCCTGCTGCGGATGCTTGCGGCCGCCCTGCGGCGGCACGGAGGCGACCGTGCCTTCCATGATCTTCAGGAGCGCCTGCTGCACGCCCTCGCCCGACACGTCGCGGGTGATCGAGGGATTATCCGACTTGCGCGAGATTTTGTCGATTTCGTCGATATAGACGATGCCGCGCTGCGCCCGCTCGACATTGTAGTCGGCCGACTGCAACAGCTTCAGGATGATGTTCTCGACGTCCTCGCCGACGTAGCCGGCCTCGGTCAGCGTCGTGGCGTCGGCCATGGTGAACGGCACGTCGATGATGCGGGCGAGCGTCTGCGCGAGAAGCGTCTTGCCGCAGCCGGTCGGGCCGATCAGAAGGATATTGGACTTGGCCAGCTCGACGTCGTTGTTCTTGCCGGCATGCGCCAGGCGCTTGTAGTGGTTGTGAACCGCCACCGACAGCACGCGTTTGGCATAGGGCTGGCCGATGACGTAGTCGTCGAGGACCTTGAGGATTTCCTGCGGTGTCGGCACGCCTTCGCGCGACTTCACCATCGAGGTCTTGTTCTCCTCGCGGATGATGTCCATGCACAGCTCGACGCATTCGTCGCAGATGAAAACCGTCGGCCCCGCGATCAGCTTGCGGACCTCGTGCTGGCTCTTGCCGCAAAACGAGCAGTAGAGGGTGTTCTTTGAATCACCGCCGCCGTTGCTGACCTTGCTCATTTTTCTGTCCTTTCACCGACGCCCGCCGACCGTCTGGCTTTGAGTGACGTCTTCACCAATCTATCGCGGGAATCCGCCACCGCCAGTGTCCCGGCTCACACAGCGCATTCCGTACGAAACACAATCAGAAAACGCGGCAATGATTCGCAGCAACCCCACGCAAAGCTAAGCCGTCGAAAATCAACATAGCCTTAACGTAGGCAATCCCAACGCCTGAGGGAACAGCCAAATGTGGCCGAAATGCCGCAAGACGCGCCAAAACCGCGTTATACTACCATTTGCCGTCGAGGTCAGGCTGAAGCGGTGGCTGTCTCGACCGCCTCGCGGCTGGAAATGACCTTGTCGATCAGGCCGAAGTCCCTGGCCTCGTCCGCGGTCATGAAATGGTCGCGGTCGAGCGTCTTCTCGATCTCGTCATAGCTCTTGCCGGTATGCTTGACATAGACCTCGTTCAAGCGGCGCTTCAGCTTGATGATGTCCTGCGCATGACGTTCGATGTCTGAGGCTTGGCCCTGGAAGCCGCCGGACGGCTGATGGACCATGATCCGGGCGTTCGGCGTGGCAAAACGCATATCCTTGTGGCCGGCGGTCAGAAGCAGCGAACCCATCGAGGCGGCCTGGCCGATGCAGAGTGTCGACACCGCCGGCTTGATGAACTGCATGGTGTCGTAGATCGCCATGCCCGAGGTGACGACGCCGCCCGGCGAATTGATATAGAGGTTGATTTCCTTCTTGGGGTTCTCCGCCTCGAGGAACAAAAGCTGTGCACAAACCAGCGTCGCCATCCCGTCCTCGACCGGACCGGTGATGAAGATGATGCGTTCCTTCAAGAGGCGCGAGAAAATGTCATAGGCACGCTCGCCGCGGTTGGTCTGCTCGACCACCATCGGAACGAGGTTCATATAGGTTTCAACGGGGTTCTTCATGGACTACCCTTGTTGGAGATGGATTCCGGCACCTTGATATATCAGCAATCGCGCGGAATCGTTCTGGATTGGTTACGACCTAAATAGGATGCCGGCTCACCCTAGCGCAAGGCCGCCTCTCCTAGCCACCTGGTTAAGTCGAATCAAGCGCGGCAAGCCCGCGGAGCAGGGGCGCCCTGGACTAATGGAACGGGCCCGGTCTCGGCCGGCCCCGAAAGCCGCTCGCAAGGTAGCAATTCCTTAACCGCGATACTTAACGAAAAGCCTTGAAATCGCTGTCCGCCCCCGGAGCTTCCGTTACAGTCCTGCGTTGTGAAGGCGTCCTTTTCAACGGGGAATGTCATGATCCGCAAAAGCTCCGCATCGCTGGCGGCAGTCGCGATGCTTGCCAGCGTCTGTGAAACCGCCGCAGGCGGGCGCGCGCTCGAATGCTATGAGCCAATCCACAGGCCGGCACTTTACGATACCGTTTATGAGGATGTGATGCTGAGCCCCGGCGGACAGGTGGTCGACTACGACGCGCCGATTTACGGCACCTATCAAGGCGTGGAGCAGATCGCGCCGCCGCGCGTCACCTATGAGACCGCGCCGGCGGTCACACGCACGGTCTACCGCACGGTCAAGGTCGATGATGGCGGCTATGGTTGGGAATGGCGCGTCATCCATGGCCGCAAGGTGCTGTGCAAGGTATGGCGAAAGGCCCGCTATGCGCGCGTCGCCGAGACGGTCGTGGTCCAGCCGGAGCGCGTCCGGCGCGTCGTTCAGCCGGCGGAATATGAAGCGGTTGCCCACGAAGTGCTGGTGCGGCCGCAACAAGTCCGCATCCGAGAAATCCCGCCGTTTTACGGGACGGTAGCGCGTAGGGTGGTGGTGCGGGAAGGTTCGACCAGCTGGCGGCGCGTGCACATTCCGCGGCATTGCCAGGATTAGCCGGTACTTCGCCTACGGGTTGCAGCCGGCCGGGCGGTGGTGTCGCGCGCCGGCCGGAGCTGTCCCCGGGTCAGGCGAGGTCGATGTCGAGGATCGCCATTGAGAAATTGTAGTCGCCGTCGTCCTCGTCCTTGAAGACGATGCCGAGGAATTCGTCGCCGACATAGACTTCGGCCGAGTCTTCCTTGCGCGGACGCGCCTTCACCTGCAGCTTGGGATTCTGGAAGACGCGCTTGAAATAGGCGTCCAGCTTTCTGATTTCGTCAGGCTTCAAAAGACTTCTCCGAAATGTCGGCTTAATTCATGGGAACGCGCTTCTGACACGCCGACGATGGCGATGTAAAGGCAAGCCGACAGGATAACACGTGACAACCGGCACCTGAAAACCGTGGCCGGATTCCGGTCACCAGGCGGGCTGACAGTCTCAGATGTCGAAGCTGACCACGTGGTCCATGCTCTGCGACGGCAGAAGCTGGTCCATCTGCCGCGAGGGCTGGTCGCAGCCGGTTTCTCCCACGACCCGCGCCGGAACGCCGGCGACCGTCTTGTTGTGCGGCACGGGCGACAGCACCACCGAACCGGCGGCGATCTTCGAGCAGTGACCGACCTCGATATTGCCGAGAATCTTGGCGCCGGCGCCGATCAGCACGCCGCGACGGATCTTCGGATGACGGTCGCCATTGGCCTTGCCGGTGCCGCCCAGCGTCACGCCGTGCAGGATCGACACGTCATCCTCGATGACCGCCGTCTCGCCGACGACCAGCCCGGTGGCATGATCGATAAAGATACCCTTGCCGATGCGAGCGGCCGGGTTGATATCAGTCTGGAACACCGATGACGACCTGCTCTGCAGGTAGAGCGCAAAGTCCCGGCGGCCATGGTTCCACAGCCAGTGCGCCAGACGATGCGTCTGGATGGCGTGAAAACCCTTGAAATAGAGCACCGGCATGATGAAACGGTCGCAGGCCGGGTCGCGATCGTAATAGGCCTGGATGTCGACGCGCACCGTCGTGCTCCAGTCAGGATCATCATCCAGCATGGCTTTGAAGGTCTGGCGGATGAGATCGGAGCCGATATCCTGGTGATCGAGGCGCTCGGCAAGCCGGTGGATCACCGCTTCCTCCAGGCTCTCCTGGTTGAGGATCGTCGAATAGAGGAACGCGGCCAGCAACGGATCGCGGTTCACCGCCTCCATCGCTTCGTCGCGGATCGACCGCCAGATCGGATCGACCGGCTGCACCTTGCTGGGGCGGGCAATCGTAATGCTGTTCATCGACGCTCTCCGGCCTTCCTCATTCTCCGGCGGCACATATAGGCCACATCATAGCACGGTTGAACTCAATTTTCCTTAGTGCTTTGTCAAATGGACCTGGTTCACACAAATTCAAGCGACGATGGAAAACGAACCCTTGATCGGGAGCGCATTCGAAATCGCCTCGATTGTCGTCTCCCCAAACGTAGGAAACGGTCACAGTCCGGCGTCAGACCTCACTGCGGCAATGCCGTTCCGGCCTGTTCCGCCACCATGTAAGCGGCGTACCAGTCAGGCCAGTTCTTGTCGTACTGTCCGCCAGCGCGTTTCTCATGTTCGCCGTGTGCCGCCGCGGCCCGCCGCAGCGCGGCCGCAAGTTCCGGGGATGAAGTGAACGTCGTATCACCCGCATCGACGCGCCCGGGCAAGCGCTGGGTGATCTCCTGCAGCAGCCAGCCATTGCCGTCCGGATCGCTGAATGTGACGAACGAGGAATAGCTGCGCCCCTCCGGATGCCGGCCTTTGATCGGCGGCTGGCCGGGGCCGTTGCGGTGGAAGATGTCGCTTGCCTCGACGCCACGCGCCACGAGTTCAGCCCGGGCCGCTTCAATATCGGACACGATCAGATAAAGCACTTTCGCCGAACCAGGCGCGGCCGATGTGAGGCCCGTGCCGAAATGGATCGAACATGGCGAACCCGGCGGCGTGAACTGCACGACTCGGAACGCGTCGCCGACCGCGAAGTCAGCATCGAGCCTCCAGCCCAAGCCGGCATAGAAGCCCTTGGCTCGATCGACATCGGCAACTGGGATGACGACCGCCTCCAATTTCATGTCGATCGTGCCAGGTTTCGTCCCGCCGGTCATGTCACGCTCCTTGGGTTCGATCTCGGCAGCTTCCCTCCGTCGCGCATTTTGGTCAATCGGATACATATGCTCTTGAAGCCGGCGGCGACTTGCGTTGTCCTGCCAGCCTTAGCCGCCCGGAAAAATTCGTCATGGAAAAAGAGACGCTGATCGATGTTGCGCTGAAAGCCGAGCTTTGCGCCCTCTATCAGGCCGGGGACCGGCACTATCACAACCTCGCCCATATCGAGGCCATGCTGGCGCTGGCTGAAGAATACCGAGACCTGCTCGACGACCCGGGCGCCATCGAAGCGGCGATCTGGTTTCATGACGCGATCTATGACAGCCGCGCCAAGGACAATGAGGCAAAAAGCGCAGACCTGGCCGAGAAAAAGCTCGCCGGGCGCGTCGATCCTCATCGCCTAGCCCGCATAGCGGCGATGATCAACGCCACCGCCACCCATCAATTGCCGCCTTTGCGCGACGAGGGCGCGCTCAACGATGCGGCCCTTTTGCTCGACATGGATCTGGCGATCCTCGGCGCGGAACCGGCGGTGTTCGATGCTTACGAGAAGGCGGTCCGGCTGGAATATGGCTGGGTGGAGGAGCCGATGTGGCACGCGGGCCGGGCGGCCGTCCTGAAGAGTTTCCTCGCCCGTCCACACATTTTCTATACGACCGAGTTCAGGGATCGGTTCGAGGCGCAGGCCAGGGAAAATCTCAGCCATTCATTGCAGGCCCTGCAAGACCAGCCCTGATAGGCCCATACTCACGCAGGGCTTTGCCTCTATGCCCAAATTCAAGGCCCTGCGATCGCTATCGAACGTGAACCGCTCTGGGATGGCCGCCACCATGGAAAACAGCTTCCACCAACCCGTCGACGCAGCGCAGGTGCCGCGCTTTGCCGGGCTTTCCACTTTCATGCGGCTGCCGGCCGTGCCGGGCGCAAAGGGGCTCGACATCGCCCTTGTCGGAATTCCATGGGACGGCGGCACGACCAACCGGGCCGGCGCCCGCCACGGTCCGCGCGAAATCAGGAACCAGTCGAGCCTGATGCGCCGGGTCCACCATGTCTCGGGAACCGAACCGTTCTCCATCGCCAATATTGCCGATGTCGGCGACGTCTCGGTCAACCCGATCAACCTGCTCGATGGGTTGAAGCGCATCGAGGACGGCATTGCGGCGATCGTAGCGGACGGTGCCCTGCCGCTCGCCGCGGGCGGCGACCACCTGACGACGCTGCCGGTGCTGCGCGCCGTGGCCCGCAAGGCGCCTGTCGGCATGATTCACTTCGATGCGCATTCCGACACCAATGACCGCTATTTCGGCGACAATCCCTACACGCACGGAACGCCTTTCCGCCGCGCGATCGAGGAGGGGCTGCTCGACCCGAAGCGGATTGTCCAGATCGGGATCAGAGGCTCGATCTATGAACCGGGCGAACACGATTGGGCGACCGCTCGGGGCGTGCGCATCATCTATATGGAAGAATTCGTCCGGCGCGGCGTCGCTTCCGTCATGCAGGAGGCGCGCGATCTCGTCGGCGACAGCGCGACCTATGTGACGTTCGACATCGATTGCATCGATCCGTCCATGGCTCCCGGCACCGGCACGCCGGAGATCGGAGGTTTCACGACGCGCGAGGCGCAGGAGTTGGTTCGATTTTTGGACGGATTGAATTTCGTCGGCGCCGATGTCGTCGAGGTCGCGCCTCCGTTCGACGTCGGGGGCATGACGGCGCTGGCCGGCGCGACGATGATGTTCGAGCTGCTGTGCGTCATGGCGAGGTCTCTCGCCGACAGGAGGGCGCAGGGCTAGCGCGACGAGCAGATCGACCATTTGTCAGCCCAGCAGCGCCGCGCGCTCAGAGCGGGTTCTCGGCGTAGAACTCGAGCACGCGTTGCTTGAAGCTCTTGTCGCCGACGGCAAGCATGTGGTCGCGTCCCTCGATGTGAAAGGCCCTGGCGTTAGGCATGAGGGCGGCAAGCTCGTCCGGCGAGCCGCCGATGTCATCTTTGGTGCCGACGGCGATCAGTGTCGGCTGGGCGATGCGGGCCATGTCATCCTCGCTCAGCAGCTCGCGCGACTTTGCGATGCAGGCCGCAAGCGCGCGACGATCGCTGCGCGTCTGATCCGCGAAGGCGCGAAAGGAGCGCCCGCGCGGATGCGTGGTCTGGGAAGGGTCTTCCGCCAGCAGGGCCGCCGCGATCGGATCCCAGTCGCCAACGCCGTCGATCATGCCGATGCCGAGGCCGCCGAACACCAGCGTCGCAACCTTCTCCGGATCGGAGAGCGCCAGGAAAGCCGAGACGCGCGCGCCCATCGAATAACCCATGACATGCGCGCGCTCGATGCCGAGATTGTCAAGCAGCGCGGCCGCATCGGACGCCATCTTGGCCGGCGTGTAATCGGCCTCGTCATAGCTCTTCGACGACGAGCCATGGCCGCGATGGTCGAAGGCGATCGCCCGGTACCCGGCGTCGTTCAGCGTCTTGAACCAGCCCGGCGAGACCCAGTTGACGTAGTGGCTCGAGGCAAAGCCATGGATCATCAGCACCGGGTCGCCCTGCCCCGAGGCCGGCTGGCGATCGAGATAGGCAAGTTCGAAACCGTGATGGGAAAAGAACTGCATCGGCAGATTTGCTTTTCAGTTGGCGCCAGTACCGATAGCCGGGTGGCGCAACAGATCGCCTTCCTTGATGCCGTCCCTGGCGGCTGTGCCGGCCTTGAGCTCAAGCACGAAGCGCACGGGTTGTCCCGGCGAGATGATCGCTTCGGATTCGGGCTCGCCGCGCTTGATGGCTTTGATCCTGCCATCCTCACCGATGAAGATCAGGTCGAGCGCCATCGGCGTGTTCTTCATCCAGAAGTCCACCTCGTCCGTTCTTTCAAAGACGAACAACATGCCGTGATCGTCGGCCATGGTCTGGCGAAACATCAGTCCCGCCTCGCGTTCGGCAGAGGTATCGGCGATCTCGATGGAGAAGGAACGCTTTCCCGAACCGGTCGACACCACAAGCGGCGTCCGGTCGATCGGCAGCAGCATCGCATCCGCCGAACTTGGCTTCGCAGCGATGAAACAGGCGGCGAAAACGATCGCGGCGCAGAATATGCCCGCAGTCAGCCAATTGCGATGAACCATGCGTACCTCGTCCAGACGCTCGTCCTAACCCATGATCCGGACAAGTGGAACCGGTTTTCGGACAAGATGGTCGCGCCGCGGCAAAGGGGCTTTTCGAGTTGCGTCGAGAAGCCCTCAATGCGAGACCGACAAGGTACCCATATCGGGGTGGATTTCGGCGGCCATAAGGCCTTTGTCGCCGCGTCCGAAGCGAACGAGCACGACTTGCCCGGGCCGGAGCTCGGTTATGCCATAGCGCCGCAGCGTCTCCATGTGGACGAAGATGTCTTCCGTCCCCTCGCCCCGCGTCAGGAAGCCGAAACCCTTGGTACGGTTGAACCACTTGACCAAGGCTCGCTCAAGGCCGCTCTCCGGGTTGACGGTGACGTGGGTGCGCTGTTCCTGCTCTGCCGGGTGGACGGCCGTCGAAGCATCCATGGAAAGGACGCGGAAAGCTTGCAAGCCGCGCTCGCCCTGTTTGACCAGGCAGACGACCCGCGCGCCCTCGAGCGCCGTCTGGAAACCGTCCCTTCGAAGACATGTCACATGGAGGAGAATATCACCCGAGACGCCGTCGTCCGGAAGAATGAAGCCGTAGCCCTTGGCCACGTCGAACCATTTGATAGCGCCGGCGATTTCGACAAGCTCGGCGGAGTCGCCGCCATTGTCCCGTTGCAAGGCGTCGTCAAGGCTTCCGTCCCGCCTCGTGAAAGAGGCTTTTTCCCCCATAAGAATGCCCCCTTTTTTCCAACTGAACTGCAACTGATTCTTCCAAGAGATTAACACTGCGGCTTCCGGGGTGTGCAAGGGCTGACGTGCCTTTTTTCACCGTTCAGCACCGGAAAGGCTGAAATGTCCTTTGCCGGCGCTTCCGGAAGCCGAAATCGCAGGGCCTGAAGTCGACCGTGCCGCCGCTATTGTCGGACGATTGCCCTTTCCCAGGACGGCTCCTATGGTGCGTTCCAACCCCAACACTTTGAGGAAGCCGCCATGCGCTATCTGCACACAATGGTCCGCGTCGCCGACATCGACCAGTCGCTCGATTTCTACTGCAACAAGCTCGGCCTCAAGGAGGTGCGCCGCTACGAGAACGAGCAGGGCCGCTACACGTTGATCTTCCTCGCCGCGCCGGAAGACGAGCAAAGCGGTATCCATGAGAAGGCGCCGCTGATCGAATTGACCTACAATTGGGATCCGGAGGACTATAAGGGCGGCCGCAATTTCGGCCACCTCGCCTATGAGGTCGACGACATCTACGCAACCTGCCAGAAGCTGATGGACAATGGCGTGACCATCAATCGTCCGCCGCGCGACGGCAACATGGCTTTTGTCCGCTCGCCGGACGGCATCTCGATCGAGCTGCTGCAGAAAGGCCCGGCCAAGGCGAAGGCCGAACCATGGGCCTCGATGCCGAACACGGGCGTCTGGTAAATCCACCCCGATTTGACCGGGGGCAGCTAGCGTTTCGCCCGGCGCTGCCTATCTATCCGCAATTGGCGCCAGCCTCATCCAGGCTGGCGTTTCTTCATCCGCCAGGAGAATTTCATGCTGACCAGCCGCGCCGATGTCGCCACCGAACATGCCAGCCGCTACCTGCAGCAGCTCTGCAAGCACTGGTCGCATAAATTCCCGGTCGAGTTCGACCCGCAGCACGGCGCCATCCAGCTCTCGATCGGCCGCACCGTGATGGATGCCGACGATCGTGCCCTGCACATCGCTGTGGCCGCCGACGACGAAGCGTCGCTGGAGCGGCTGGAGAGCGTGGTCGCGGACCATATCAAGCGCTTCGCCTTCCGCGAGGAATTGAGCTTCGACTGGCAAAAGGCCGCCTGAGCCGGAGCAATTCCCGGAAAAGTGCCTCGGACAGTCAGCCGCCGGCCTTGCCGGCCATGTCGAGCAGGGCCAGCACGCTGCGCCAGTTGCGCGCCGTGCCCGGCACCTTCAAGGTACGCGGGATGAGGTTGGCGAACACCGATTTGCCGAGCCCGTCCGGCGCATGGAGGTAAAGCACGTCGCCCTTGATCTCGAAGCGCTCGGGGCCGGAGCATTTGTCGGCGAGCCGCTTCGTCTCCTCGGCGGTCGGCTCCCGTTCCAGCGCATAAGCGTGCAGCTTGGTCGGCTCGCCGGCGACCTCGGGATAGGGATTGTCCTTCACCAGCCGCTCGAACCAGCCGGCATCGCGCACCATGATGCGCGAATGAAAACCCCACTTCTTCTCGAAGGCAGCCTCGGTCTCCTTGGTCAGCACCGCCGCGTCCCCCTTCTTCGCCCGGAACACGACATTGCCGCTCTGCACATAAGTCGCGACATCGCTGAAGCCGAGACTTTCGAAGAAGGCTTTGAGCTCCGCCATTTTGACGATGCGGTTGCCGCCGACATTGATGCCGGAAAATAGCGCAACGAAAACCGGGCCCTTCATATGATGAATCCCGCCAGCGTCTCGTTGTCGGTGATGTCCTGATATTGCACGCCTTCGGCGTCGAAATTGGCTTTCAGCAGGTCGAAATTGCGCCGGTCCTTGGTCTCGATGCCGATCAGCACCGAGCCGAAATTGCGCGCCGACTTTTTCAGATACTCGAAGCGGGCGATGTCGTCGTCGGGACCGAGCATTTCGAGGAAATCGCGCAGCGCGCCCGGCCGTTGCGGGAAGCGGATGATGAAATACTTCTTCAGCCCCTCGAAGCGCAGCGCCCTCTCCTTCACGTCCGGCAGCCGCTCGAAGTCGAAATTGCCGCCGGAGACGACCGCGACGATGGTCTTGCCCCTGATCTCCTTGCGCGAAAAATCCTTGAGCGCGTCGATCGCCAGCGCGCCGGCCGGCTCCAGCACGACGCCCTCGACATTGAGCATCTCGATCATGGTGGCGCAGAGCCGGTTCTCCGGAACCAGCCGCACGGCATCGGCGGTGAAGTCCTTGAGATGGCGCAACGGCTCGCGTCCGATCTCGGCCACCGCGGCACCGTCGACAAAATTGTCGACCTTGGCGAGCTTGACCCGCTTGCCGCCGGCAAGGCTCTCGCGCAGGCTCGGCGCGCCCGCCGGCTCGCAGAACACGAAACGCGGATCGCGATGCTGGTCGGCGAAATAGTGGGTCACACCGGCGGCGAGGCCGCCGCCGCCCACCGGCAGCATGACGATGTCGGGCACGCGCCCGCCCGGCATCTGGGCCGCGATCTCGTAGGCAACCGTCGCCTGGCCCTCGATAATGTCCTTGTGGTCGAAGGGCGGCACCATATGCGCGCCGGCGGTTTCGGTGAATTCTAAGGCGGCGCGGTAGCAATCGTCGAAGAAGTCGCCGACCAGCCTGATCTCGACGAAATCGCCGCCGAACAGCCGCGTCTTGTCGATCTTCTGCTGCGGCGTCGTCACCGGCATGAACACGACGCCCTTCTTGCCGAAATGGCGGCAGACGAAGGCAAAGCCCTGAGCGTGATTGCCTGCCGAGGCGCAGACGAACAGCTCGGCATTGTTGCCGGCGGCGAGCGCCTTGCGGAAGAAGTTGAACGCGCCCCTGATCTTGTAGGAGCGCACCGGCGTCAGATCCTCACGCTTCAAAAGGATGCGCGCGCCTGTCTTCTTGGACAGGTAATCGTTCTCCTGCAGCGGCGTTTCCGGAAAGATTTCGCGGATCGCCTCGGCGGCAGCGGCGACGCGAGAAGAGAAGCTGTTCAATAGAAGTCCCTCATTTGGTCTCGGCGGTACGCCAGGACAGCCATATCCCGCGCCTGCAATCTTCCTGCCGCCGTTTTGGCTTTCGCGCAACAGTGCGATGGCCGTCGCCCGACGCTGAGCCTATTTCCGCTGGACACGACTTACTTTAGCCGCACTTCGGCTGTCCGGGAGATTTCCGCGGAGGTGGCCGGCCAATCGTGGTCGGAGTGGAATGCCAGTGAAAGTGTCGACGTGCGGTTGAAGACAATTCTGATCATCGCCTTTGCCCTGCTGATAGCAGGCTGCGCGGGCCAGCAGACGCAGGAAATCCTGGGCAGCGTCGTCGTGCCGACGACGGCGACCGAGATCGCCGGCAACCACTCGATCTTCATCGCCACCACACGCAAGCGCTCCGACGACCCGAACAAGGTTTTTGACGGCGAACGCTCGGCGACCCTCAACTATGCGCGTGTCAACGTCACTGTTCCCCCCATTCACCAGACCGGCCAGATCGAGCGCCGTTCGCGCGGCAAGTCGAACGACCCGACGAAATATTTCATGGCCTCCGAAGTCGTCGGCTACGACACGCAGCCGAAATTCGCCAGCGCCCTCAACACCGACATCGACGCTCGCGGCGGCCGCGTCATGGTTTTCGTCCACGGCTACAACACCGGCTTCGACGACGCCGTCTACCGGCTGACCCAGATCGTCCACGATTCCGGCTATCCGGGCACGCCGGTGCTGTTTTCCTGGGCCTCCGGCGCCAAGACCACCGACTATGTCTATGACAAGGAAAGCGCCGCCGCCGCCCGCGACCAGCTGGAGGTGACGTTGCGGATGTTGGCGCAGACCGGCGCCCGGCGCATCGACATTGTCGCCCATTCGATGGGAACCTGGGTGACGATGGAGACGCTGCGCCAGCTTGCCATCACCGGCGACCGCGATCTCGGCGGCAAGCTCGGCGACGTTGTGCTCGCCTCGCCCGACATCGATGTCGACGTCTTCAAGAGCCAGATGCGCCGCTACGGCAAGCCGGACAAGCCCTTCATCCTGCTCCTGTCGGACGACGACCGGGCGCTGCGGCTCTCCGGCCTGATCGCCGGCGCGCGGCCGCGCGTCGGCGACTATCGGGATGCCGCAGATCTCGCCTCCTATGGCGTCACGGTGGTCGACCTCTCCAAGATCAAGGGCGTCGACAGTTTCAACCACACCAAATTCGCCGACAATCCGATGATGGTGCAGATGATCGGACAGCGGCTGCGTGAGGACGATGGCTTTGCCAGCGATCGTGATGTGACGGACCGCATCCGTCAGCTGGCGGCGCAGTAACCGTATCGGTGCGGGTTCCGCGCCGGAGGGACTTTGAACTGGACCCGGCCGCTCTCTGGCTTTATCGCAGTAGCAAGAGATGTTGCCGCCCTTGGGGGACCCCGGGTGATTGCGCATGTGAAGATCGTTGTCGGCCTTGCCTTCACGCTCGCCCTCGCCGGCTGCGCCGGTCCCACGCATGATCTTCTCAACCGCAAAACAGTTACAGCGCCTGCCTCCGACATCGCCGCCACGCATGAGATCTTCGTCGCCACCACCCGCCACCAGGCGACCAAGGATCCGCGCCAGGTCTTCGACGGCGACCGTTCGCTGACCACCAGCTACGCCCGCGTCGACGTCACCGTGCCGAAGATCCACCAGGTCGGCGCGATCGAGCGCGCCAAGGGCTCGGCAGACTCCAATCCGGCCAAGCAGTTTACCGCCACCGATGTCGTCCACTATGGCGACGCGCGGCAATTCGCCAAGGCGGTCGGCGCCGACATTTCCATGCGCGGCGACCGTGCCCTGGTGTTCGTGCACGGCTTCAACAACGGTTTTGACGACGGCATCTACCGCGTCACGCAGATAGCGCATGACACCAAATATCCCGGAACGCCGGTGCTGTTCTCATGGGCATCGAGTGCCAAGGCGACCGGCTACATCTATGACAAGGACAGTTCGACCGCCGCGCGCGACGATCTCGAGGCGACGCTGCGGATGCTTGCCAAGACACGCGTCAAGAGCATCGACATCATCGCCCATTCGATGGGCACCTGGCTGACGATGGAGGCGCTGCGCCAGCTCGCCATCACCGGCGATCGCGATCTCGGCGGCAAGCTCGGCTACGTCATTCTCGCCTCGCCCGACATCGACGTCGATGTCTTCAAGAAGCAAATGATCCGCTACGGCAAGCCGGACAAACCCTTCGCCATCCTGCTTTCGGGCGACGACCGGGCGCTGAAGCTGTCGAGCTTCATTTCCGGCGACAAGCCGCGCGTCGGCGACTACGGCAACGCCGCCGATCTTGCCGATTACGGCGTGACGGTCGTCGACCTGACCCACGCCAAGGGCGGCGACGGCCTGAACCACGCCAAATTCGCCGATAACCCGATCCTGGTGCAATTGCTGGGCAACCGACTGCGCACACCGGCCGGGCTTGCGTCGGACGAGCCCGACCCGACGCAGCTCAACGATATCGGCCAAGGCCTCGGCAAGGCGGTCGGCTCGGTCGCCGAGGTCGTCATCACCACGCCGTTCAGGGTCTTGACCATCGCTACCGGCGGATAGCTGACGCTCAGATAAAAAGATCGACCTTCTGGAACGTCGTCACGTCGACCAGGCCGACGTCCGAGATCCTGAGCTCCGGAATGACCACGAGCGCCAGCAGCGAGTGCTGCATATAGGCGTTGTTGAGCGAGCAGCCGACCTTGCGCATCGCCTCGGTCAGTTGATCGGCCTTGGCCGCGACGATCTCGGCGCGTTCGTCGGACATCAGGCCGGCGATCGGCATCTCGACGAGCGCCAGTTCCTTGCCCTCGGAATAAAGCACGACGCCGCCGCCCACCTCGCTCAGCCGGTTGACGGCCAAGGCCATATCCCCCTTGTTGGTGCCGACGACGATTATGTGGTGCGCGTCATGCGCGACGCTGGACGCCATTGCGCAGTCTTTCACATAGCCGAAGCCGGAGACGAAGGCGTTGGTGACGCCGCCTGTGCCGCGATGCCGCTCTACCAGGGCGATCTGGCAGATGTCGTTGCGGCGATCCATGGCGACCAACCCGTCCTCGACCGCCAGATCGGCTTCCAGAGCCCGCGTCGGCGCCTGGTTCTCGATCACGCCGATCACCCGCGCCCGCACCTCGTTGGCGCCCTGCGGCGCAAAAATGTCAAAATCCTTCGCCGCGAGTTTCTTGCCGAGCCTGACGGTGTTCTTCGCGGATTGCGGATAGTCATAGGCGGGGATGTCGATCTCGAGCTTGCCGGCCTTGGCCAGCCGGACGCCGCGGGCATAGACCTCGTCGATGGTCATCCAGGCAAGGTCCGAAACGATCAGCAGATCGGCCAGCCGTCCGGGCGCGATGGAGCCGATCTCGCGCTCCAGCCTGAAATGCTGCGCGGTGTTGAGCGTCGCCATCTGGATCGCCGTCACCGGCTTCAGCCCCTGGCTGATGGCATGCCGCACCACGCGATCCATATGGCCTTCATGCACCAGCGTGCCGGAATGGCTGTCATCGGTGCACAGGATGAAGTTGCGCGGGTCGATGCCGCCTTCGGTCACCGCCTTGATCTGCGCCGCCACGTCGTACCAGGCCGATCCCAGCCTCAGCATTGCCTTCATGCCCTGGCGCACCCGCGCGATCGCGTCCTCCGCGCGCGTGCCTTCATGGTCGTCCTCCGCTCCGCCGGCGACATAGCCGTGGAACGGCAGGCCGAGATCGGGCGATGCATAATGGCCGCCCACCGTCTTGCCGGCCCTGACCGTCTCGGCGATCTCGCCCGACATCACCGGATCGTTGGCGGCAACGCCGGGGAAATTCATCACCTCGCCAAGCCCGATGATATTTTCCCAGGTCATGGCCTCGGCGACGTCGGCGACCGTCAATTCGGCGCCGGCATGCTCCAGCCCCGGCGCCGACGGCACGCAGGACGGCATCTGCACATGCACGTTGATCGGCATCGCGACCGCCTCGTCATGCATCAGGCGCACGCCCGGCAGTCCAAGCACATTGGCGATCTCGTGCGGATCGATGAACATCGAGGTCGTGCCGTGCGGGATGACCGCGCGGCAGAACTCCGTCACCGTCACCATGCCGCTTTCGACATGCATATGCGCGTCGCAAAGGCCGGGCACCAGATAGCGCCCGCCGGCATCGACGACCTTCGTCCCCTGCCCGATGGCATGGCTGGCGTTCGGCCCGCAATAGGCGAAGCGGCCGGCTGCGATCGCGATATCGGTGCCGGGGATGATCTCGCCCGAATGGACGTTCACCCAGCGACCGTTGCGGATGACCAGATCAGCCGGCTTTCGGCCCATCGCGACGTCGACCAGATGTGTCGCCACTTCCGTCCACGGCTTTGGCTTTGCGGCGCTGGTCGGCTTGGCGTTCGTCATGGGCTTGAGTCCTCTGCGTAGGTCACTTTGGCAAATGTCGGCGTCCGGAGCCAGAGCGTCAGGTCGTAAACCACTGTTGCAGAGATGCAATTCCGTTTCGCGGCGAATGGGGCTAGTCTGCTTCGAGGAGTCGTTCGAAACCGCCATTTCGGAGCGATCGATGCGTCGACTGACGCTTGCCAGTGCCGGTTTTCTTGTCCTGCTGTCCGGCTCCGCTTGGGCGGCGGATCTGGGGGCTGATCTGCCGATGACCGTGGCCGGCTTCGACTGGACCGGCTATTACGCCGGCCTGCAGGCCGGCTATGGCTGGGGCCGCTCCGACATCAGCGGCAACGATGGCGGTCCGTTTTCGGTCAAGCCCGACATCGACGGCGGTTTCGTCGGCGGCCATGTCACGGGGCTCTGGCAGTTCGACCAGGCTGTGATCGGCGCCGAGGCCGATCTTAGCTACGCCTCGATCGACGGCACCGCCGAGGCCGGCCCGGCAAACACATTCGGCACCGACATCAAATGGTTCGGATCGATCGATGCCAAGGCCGGCTACGCCACGGATCGCGTGCTGATCTACGGCATCGGCGGCGTCGCTTTCGCTGGCATCGAGACCTCGCAGGCAGCAGGCACGGCCTTTGCCCAAACCCACACCAGCACCGGCTGGACGCTCGGCGCCGGCGTCGACTATGCCTTGACCAACAATGTCGTCGTCGGCGCGCAATACCGCTACTATGATTTCGGCAAGGAGCATTTCGATGCGCCGGACACCTTCGCCGACCGCGATCAGGACGTGAAGCTGCAGACGCTAGGCGTGAATTTCAGCTATAAATTCTAGGGTTTGCGGCACCGCGACGACGCGCGCCCCCCTCTCGCATGTCTTGAAAATTCAGGGTGGCCGGCGCCCGCAGGGGGCGGGGGAATGGGTAGGGGCCTGATAGACGCCGGCCTCGGCGGATCGATCCGCCACGGCGCAAACAATAGGGCTCCCAGGGCAGGCCGTAATAGCGTGATCGCGCCACTTTCCCACCGCCCTGCCCCGCCTAGCGGACATGCTTGGCTGAACGGTCAGGATCGGTCCGAAGCCCTCTTTCCTTCAGGCATGACCTCGAGGCATTCCTCCAGCCGCCGCAGCCGGGCCTTTTGCCATCGCAACGTGTGCGCAACCTCGTGCAGGTTCCATTTGGCCTTCGAATTGGCGGCCTCGATCAGCCCTCGTTCGAGCCGACCGATCTCCCTGCGCAGCTGCCGCGCCTCCTCCTCCCGCAGTCCCCTGATCCAGCCTGGCCCACGCATGGTTCCACCATCAAAGCCGGCCATAGACTCGCACATAAAGGCTAATGGGATCAGTTCAGAGAAGTTGGCATTTTAAATATCACTAACATTAAATCTGCACTTGAGAACGGGCCGGACGGCGGCACAAAGCGCAGCCGATCCGAAACATGGCTTGACGGCTCATATCTGGCATCTGAAAAGGGCACGCCTGCGGACGTGGCGGAATTGGTAGACGCAAGGGACTTAAAATCCCTCGATCTCTGATCGTACGGGTTCGATTCCCGTCGTCCGCACCACCCTTCGCTCTTCGGAGAGTCCTCCGAAGCCTTGGCGAAGGAGGAGCTTCGGATGGCAGGCCGACTCGAACGCGCAATCGGCTCAACCTTTCATCGGATTGAGCTTCAGATACTGGATCAGGATGATCGTCTTGGCGTCGACGATGCGGCGGTCGGCGATGCCGGCCAGCGCCTCGTCCAAGGGCATTTCCAGAACCTCGATGTCCTCGCCTTCCTCCGGCGCGCCGCCGCCGTCGGAAATGCGGTCGGCTGGCGAATAGCGCGCGGTGAAGAACCAGAGCCGCTCCGTCACGCTGCCCGGGCTCATGAACGGCGAAAACAGCCGCTGGACATCCTTCAGGTGATAACCCAGTTCCTCTTCCGCTTCCTTGCGGATGGCGGTTTCGGGATCGTTCTCGTCGAGCAAGCCGGCGCAAGCCTCGATCAGCGGCTCGTGGTGGCCTACGGCGTAAGCCGGGAAGCGGAATTGACGCACCAAGAGGACGGTCGAGCGCTGCGGATCGAAGGGCAGGATCACCGCGCCGTCGCCGCGGTCGTAGGTCTGGCGGGTCTGCGTCTCCCATCGCCCGTCGCGGCGGCGATAGTCGAGCACCGTCTTCTTCAGCACCGCCCAGTCGTCCGAAAGGACCTCCTGCGAACGGATGCGAATGCGATCTTCCATGACGACCTCCGTATTGGTCGCAAAGGCGTAGCGGTGAAAGGTGTCGCAGGCAATCCAGGAAACCGATTGGCCTCGAAACCGATTGGTCCAGCGGGAGTCTCACCGGCTCGTGTCTGGCGCGCCGCGTCGCGACTGCCTAGATAGCGGTATCTCTCCAGGAGCCCGTTTCACATGACGTCATCGCTTTTCCAGCCGATCACCCTCGGCGGCCTCACCTTCCCCAACCGCATCGCGGTTGCCCCTATGTGCCAGTATTCGGCCGAGGACGGCTCGGCCAGCGATTGGCATCTCCATCACTGGATGAACTTGGCAATGTCGGGCGCCGGCATGGTGACCGTCGAGATGACCGATGTCGAGCGGCGCGGGCGCATCTCGCATGGCTGCCTCGGCCTCTATTCGGACGACAACGAGGCGGCCGCGAAGCGTACGCTCGACGCCGCCAGGCGCGTCGCCGCGCCCGCCACGAAATTCGGTGTCCAGCTTGCCCATGCCGGCCGCAAGGCCTCCAACCGCAAACCCTGGGAAGGCGGCGGTCCGCTGCAGCCGGGCGAAGATCCCTGGCAGACGGTTTCTGCGTCGGCCATCGCCTACGACACGGGCTGGAACGTGCCGCATGCGTTGGAGGAGGACGAGATCCTGGAGCTCATTGCACGTTTTGCGCAGTCGGCCGTGCGCGCCGAACGGGCCGGCTTCGACTTTGCCGAACTGCACGCCGCGCATGGCTATCTGATCTTCCAGTTTCTCTCGCCGCTCTCCAACCAGCGTACCGACCGTTGGGGCGGGTCGCTGGAAAACCGCATGCGCTTCGCTCTCGAAATCGCCAGGGCGGTGAGAAAGGCCGTCCCGTCCATGATGCTGGGGGCGCGCCTTTCGGTTAAGGAATGGGTCGAAGGCGGTTTCGACATCGAGGACGCGATCGAGGTGGCCAAGGCGCTGAAGGCCGAGGGCATCGCCTATATCTGCTGCTCCAGCGGCGGCAATTCGCCCCTGCAGCAGGTGCCGCCCGGTCCCGGCTACCAGGTGCATCTGGCGGAGGCCGTGCGCAACGGCGCCGGCATTCCGACGCGCGCCGTGGGACTGATCGACGATCCGAGCCAGGCCGAGGCGATCGTCGCCGAAGGCCGTGCCGACATGGTGGCGCTGGCGCGCGCATTCCTCGCCGACCCGCGCTGGGGCTGGCGCGCGGCCGCCGCCTTCGGCGAGGAAATCCATCCCGCGCCGCAGCTGGCACGTTCGGTGACGACGATGCGGCATTGGATGAAGGCCGCCGGCTAAAGCAATTCCAGGGGTGACACCGTCAGGCTCGGCGGCTTCGCCGTGGCTTTCCGTCCGAATTGCGTCAAAACAAAACCGGAAATCGGCCGGGTCCTGAGACGTTTGGGCGCAGGATCCTCGCCACAACTGCAACCAATTTGGCCGCTTTACGTTGGCGGCCATGATGGACAACAAACCCTTTGAAAAGCCGGTGGTGGTCGAGCTCGGCCATGTCGGCAAATACCGCCAGATAAGCAGCACCCGCGAGGCCGCCGAGTGCCTGATGACCGTTTGGCCGCTCAATCGCGGCGATCGCCATCGTTATGCTCTCGACACTTGCCTCAAAGCGCTGGAAGGTTATCGTTCGACAGCGGACGCGCGTCGCGCCCTTGTCGAGGCAGCCAGGGAATCGGAAGTTCTGGTTCCCGAAGACAGGCTGCCCGACGGAAAGCTGCACTGAGCACGCTTCTTAACCGGAGGATTCCATGGCGAAGCTGACTTACAAGATCGTCGAGCATGATGGCGGCTGGGCCTACAAGGTCGGCTCGACATTTTCCGAGACTTTCCGCACGCACCAGGAGGCGCTGCGCGCCGCCGAGATCGCCTCGTCCGAACAGCAGGTTGCCGGCACCACCGACGGCATCCAATATGAGGACGCCGAAGGCACGTGGCACGACGAACTCGCCGACGGCCGCGACCGCCCGCAAACCGAAGTCTCCGACTAGGCGAGTTGGAACCGCCCCGCGACTGGCGAAGCCGGAAGGCCTCGCACCGGCCGCTGGTGGCTATGCGGCACTACTTACCGCAGTAGTTATCGTTGACGTTCTGTTGCGAGTTGGCATCCGGACCGGGTGTGTTGTGGGCACACGGCCCGATGCCACCGGTATTCCCGTAGGTGGTCAGCCCGGAGCCGCCATTGATGCTGCCTGTGGTATAAGGATCTACCTGCTGCCTCGTGTCGGGGCGATGATCGCGGTGCCACCACCACCAGTCATCGGATGACTGCGCCATGGCTGCGCCACCCATGGCCAGCACCAGCGCCGAAGCTGCAATGAGTCTTGTAATCATTGGATTCTCCATTCTCTTGATCGCCAAAAAAACGGGCGCCAAGGCCCTGGCGACACCAACGAAACCCTGGGTTGGGTGCGAAGGTTCCCCTGGAAATTCCGGGTAGGACAGAATGTCCGACACATTTGCGTGACGCCGCGTGAAGAGCCGCGAGCCCCCACCAAGGTCAATTGCGGTCAATGCGCGAAAGCGCGCGCGGCGATACGCTGGACGAAGGCGACGACCCGTTCGGGGTCGTAAATTGCGGCATGTGGCCCAGGCCTTCGATCCGCTCAAAGTCGAGGGCGTCGATCTTGTCCAGCATCGGTTGGCCATGGACCGCCTCGCCGATTACCTGGTCGCCGGTGCCGAACAGAATGCCTGCCGGCATCGCAATTTCGCGGTAAGACCGTTCGATTTCGCCAAGATCCCGTTCCACGGCCACGACATCGGTGGAGGTGGCGAAATAGTGGGATGGACGCAGCCCAAGCCATCCGCCGCCGCCGATCATGTAGTCTGCCGGAACCGCTTGCGGCGCGAAAATGAACCGCAGCGTCGGCTGCGCGTAACGGAGGCTGAGCGGTATCGCCACCGTATAGGCCAGGACACGGCGCAGCAGTCGTGACGGAACATAGAGCAGGTCAAATCCCTGACGCCCCCTCGCTTCCAGATGCGTCAGCGGCGAGAGCAGCGCAATGCCGGAAATCGCGGTCGGATGCCCGGTCGCCAGCGCAAGCGCGATGGCCCCGCCGAGCGAATGGCCGACGACCAAAGGCCGTTCCAGGCGCAATTCCTCGATGAAGCGCCGCACGATATCAGCCTGCTCGGGCAGCCGGCCGGTGGCCCCGCTCGCCCGAACTGAATAGCCGGAGCCCGGCCGGTCGAGGGCGATCAGCCGGTAGCCAGGACCGAAGCGGCCGAACAGCGTCTGGCGGAAGTGGTGGAGTTGAGCGCCCAGCCCGTGCACAAAGATGATCGGCCTGCCGTCGCCCTCTTCCACATAGTGGATGCGGTTGCCGTCGATCTCGACGAATTTGCCGCAAGCCGGCACCAGTCTTTCGGCCTTTGCCGCAATCCACCAGGTCGCAACTGTCACGGCCAGCACGGCAAGCGCCGCCGCGACGAGCAAGCCGGCGAGCAACCACAGGACAAACGACATCAGCATGTTTTCACCCCAAGCCGACCGACCGCACCATATCCGCAACGGCCGCCGCCACAAGCGCTGATCCGGCTTTCGCATTGCGGCCCGCCGCGGGCCGCGTTATCTCAGGCGACCTTTGCTGCCGGAGCCCGCCATGCCTGAAATCGTCACCGCCGCCATGCTCGTCATCGGCGACGAAATCCTCTCCGGCCGCACCAAGGACAAGAACATCGGCCATCTCGCCGACATCATGACGGCGATCGGCATCGACCTGAAAGAAGTGCGCATCGTCCCCGATGAGGAGGACGAGATCGTTGCGGCGGTGAATGCCCTGCGCGCTCGTTATACCTACGTCTTTACCACCGGCGGCATCGGCCCGACGCATGACGACATCACCGCCGACTCCATCGCCAAGGCCTTCGGCGTGCCTTGCGAATACGACGCCAAGGCCTATGCGCTGCTCGAAGCAAGCTACGCCGGGCGCGGCATCGAGTTCACCGAAGCGCGCAAGCGCATGGCGCGCATGCCGCGCGGCGCCGACCATATCGACAATCCCGTCTCGGTCGCGCCGGGCTTCCGCATCGGCAACGTCCATGTCATGGCCGGCGTGCCGTCGATCTTCCAGGCCATGCTCGACAATGTGGTGCCGACGCTCAAGGCAGGCACCAAAATGCTGTCGGCCACGGTGCACTGCCCCTTCGGCGAGGGCCTGATCGGCGGGCCGCTGGCCGAGATCCAGAAGGCGCATCCAGGCACCATCATCGGCTCCTATCCCAAATATGGCGACGGCAAGTTCTGGACCGAGCTCGTTGTCCGCGCCCGCAGCGAGGAAGCGCTCGAGGCCGCGCGCAAGGACGTCGAGGAGATGGTGGCGGGCTTGGCCAAGGCAGGCTGATCCGCGGCTGGAACCAGTCAATGCGCTGAGGCGTTCCCTTGCCGCGCAGATGCGCGGGGTAAACAATTGAGGGACCAGCCATGCGCTTCAAGACGATTGTGGCCATTTTGCAGAACGAACAGGACGCCGAGCGCGTGCTCGATTGCGCCCTTCCGCTTGCCGAAAGATTCGAGAGCCATCTCGTCGGCATCCATGCCGAGGCGCTTCCCGTGCCCTACACATCGGCCACGGGCTTTCCCGACACCGAATTCCTGCAGGTCTCGGCCGAGATGAACAAGGAGCGCGCCGACAAATTGCAGGCCTATTTCCTCAAGCGGATCGAGGAATCCGGCCTCTCCTTCGAATGGCGAAGCCTGGAGAGCTTTTCCGGCGACAGCGCGCTGACCGGCATATCGAGCGTGCGCGCCGCCGATCTGATCATCGCCGCGCAGCGTGACACCGGCGGCGATCCGAGCGCCGATGTCGACACGCTGGTCTACGATGCCGGCCGGCCGGTGCTGGTCGTGCCGCATGACGGCCCGCTGGTGACAACCTTCAGGCGTGTGTTGCTGGCCTGGAACGGCAGCAAGGAAGCGGCCCGCGCGGCCTTCGACGCCCTACCCTTCATTGCCGAGGCCGACAAGACCGACATTCTCGTCATCGATCCGCCCGAGAGCCTGGACGAATCCCCCGAAGCGGCCGGCGCCGAGATCGCGGCCGCCCTGTCGCGCCACGGCGCCAATGTTAGCGTCTCGGTGCAGAAGTCGGATGGCTCGGCGATCGACGACATAATCCAGTCGAGGATGGCCGAATCCGGCACCGACCTGCTCGTGCTCGGCGCCTACAGCCACTCCTGGCTGCGCCAGCTCCTGTTCGGCGGCGTCACCCGCACGGTGCTGCGCAGCACGAATGTAGCCGCTTTCCTGTCGCGGTGACGCCGGAGCAACTCCGGGAAAAGCGCGACACGGTTTTCCGTCCGCGATGATATCTCAGTCACGCTCTCCAACGGAGGTCCACCGGTCTCCCGCGGAAGATCGTCGGAAATTCAGGTCGAGGGCCGTCTCACCTGCGATGGTCAAACATCATCCGGGGACGTTCATCCGCTGTCCCTTGCCAAGAGCAAGGCTTTCCAGCTAATTCCGCCTGCATTCCATTGTTTCCGCGCGCTGATGGCGCGCGCTTGCGGAGTGCGCGAACATGTCCCTTCCCGAAAAAGCCTTTCCCGTCTCCTGGGACCAGTTCCACCGCGACGCCCGCGCGCTTTCCTGGCGGCTGTCCGGCGCCAACAAGGGGCAATGGAAAGCGATCGTCTGCATCACGCGCGGCGGCCTGGTGCCCGCCGCCATCATCGCGCGCGAGCTCGGCATCCGCGTCATCGAGACGGTGTGCGTCGCCTCCTATCATGACTACACCAGCCAGGGTCAGCTGCAGGTCCTGAAGGAGATTTCGCCTCCGCTGCTCGCCGATGACGGGGCCGGCGTGCTGATCATCGACGACCTGACCGACACCGGAAAGACGGCCGGGATAGTGCGCGCGATGATGCCGAAGGCGCATTTCGCGACGGTCTATGCCAAGCCGAAGGGCCGTCCGCTGGTCGACACGTTCGTCACTGAGGTCAGTCAGGACACCTGGATCTACTTCCCGTGGGACATGGGCTTCACTTACCAGAAGCCGATCGCGGACGATCACGCCGGCTGAACGGCCATCTTATTCTCCAGAGAATCTGCCTTAAACTTCGGTCGTGTAGCCGCGCCAAGGAGCACGACTACTTTGCAGGATCGACTTTTTCTGGTGAGATTTTCCGACAGAGTGAAGTTTTTTACTTTTAAAGCTCATAATTCGCCGTAAGATTCGTAAGGTGGCAAACGATTCTGGAGGCTGGGGCAGCTTCTTACCATGTTGACGAGGCCGACGACGCACAACCAGATGGCCGAAAGAGTCCGGCGGCTCTTCGGCGTTGCGCCTTGTCGCCTTCAGGTTGCCGCCTTGCCTTGGCGCGAGAGCGAGAACGGCGTCGAGATCATGCTGATCACCAGCCGCGACACCGGTCGCTGGGTGCTGCCCAAGGGTTGGCCGGAGGCCAGGGAACCGCTTTGCGAAGCCGCCGCTCGCGAAGCAGGCGAGGAAGCCGGACTGCGCGGCTCCATATCGCATGTTGAAGCCGGCCGCTATTTCTACGCCAAAGTCCTCGCCTCCGGCGAGGAAGTGCCTTGCGAGGTGCTGGTCTTTCCGCTGCATGTCGACCGCGTCGCGGATCGCTGGAAGGAGAAGCGCGCGCGAACGCGCAAATGGGTTGGCCCGAACGACGCCATCCGGATGGTCAACGAACCCGACCTTTGCCAGATCATTGCCGGCTTCTGCGCCGCGCCGCGCAAGTTCGCCTGACCCGCTCAGGCACGGCCAAAATCGTCGGAACTGAGCCGGGTCCAACGATCGCCCATCAACCCGCCGATGAAAATGTCGCCGGAGCGGACCGCTTCGATGACCTCGGCGATTCGCGAGCGGACCATCGTGCCCCCGGCATAGCGGAAGAAGACGTCCTTGTGGCCGAAGAGTTGCGGCATGAACCGGTTCTGCGTCTGCCCGGCGATGCCGACGCAGCCCATCTCCCGCGCAGCCGCGATGAGGCCATCCAGCGTCGCTCCCCAATGGGATCCGGATGCCTGGATTTGCAACAGGTTCGCGATGCCGCCGGCCTGGCCGTAGAAGGCGTAGCAGCCCAGCATCCTGCCCGTTTCGTCGTAAGTCCCGCCGAAATGAAGTGGCCCGTCGGCCCGCTTCTCGGCCGCCAGCGCGAGCAGCCGCGGCAACTCCTCGCCCCTCCAACTCGGCCGAAGGGAGTAATCGGTCATGAGGGCGGGCAGTCGCTCCGCAAATTGGGCCGCATCGATCAGCTCCCGGTGGATCCGTTGGGATGACGAATGCTGGGCCGATGGCTCGAACCTTCTTCTTGCAAGAGCGTCGAACGCTCTCGCGCAAGGATCGAGCGCCAGGCGAGGCAGCCCGGGCCATTTTCGGCGCAGCACGGCGGCGGCCATGGCGCCCGGCCGGAAAATACAGGTCCATTCCAGGCAATGCACCGGCAGCAGCTGGTACTTCATCGGACGCGCGAAGGCCAAGGATGTCCGGTTGGCGGAATCGGTCAGGTACAGGTCGAATTCGCTCTGATGCAGGGCACGCAGCAATTGCGGGCCGGCCCAACCGTGATCGGTGCGGGAGTCGGTCATGAAGGGACCGATGATGGCCGCGCTCAATGCTCTTCCATTGAGCTCATAGCGGGCTTTCAGAACGCCCATGAAGCCACCCAGGCGGCCCTGCGGGTTGATCTGGACAAGAGCCTTGCTCTCATCCCCGTCCAGGTAAAGCCCCCTCATATAGTCCGCCGTCTGCGCGATCGCGCGATCGCGCTGGCGGCGACGATGGCGAAACTTCATCAGGAAGAGCGCGGCGACCTGCTCGAGATCCTCGGCGGTTAAAGGCCGAACCGAGCCATGCTGGGATTCCAGTGGGGCAACCACCTGTCCCGGACTCGCGGAAACAAGATTCATCGTGATTGCCTATACGAAAGCGCTAAAGGCGGTCGTGCTTCTCAAAGGAAATCTCCGCCTGGTCGGTTTCCTGCAAAAAATCCTATAGGCCTTCTTCTGCCACATCTGATTTTCTTTTCTGTAAATACATTCAAATCATTGCTTGAAAGCACGTAAATAGCTAAAATCTAAAATAGAATTTCCTAAAAACTTCGACTTATATAAAGTAGTTTGAAAAACATATTGAGCCGCTCTAACCGCATGACGGGAGAGCGGTTGCAACCGCGTTGCAGCGGACGGCGCCCGGCGGAGGCCGAGCGCCGTCCTTTCCTCAGGCAACGAGGCCCTTGGTCAGCTCGAGCGCCTGACGCTCGAACAGCCGCCGGTAGATGCCGCCGTTCAGCCGGATCAGGTCGTCGTGCGAACCTTCCTCGGCGATACGCCCGCGATCGAAGACCAGCAGCCGGTCGAGCGCGCGCACCGTCGAGAGCCGGTGCGCGATCACCAGGGTCGTGCGCCCGACCATCAATCGCTCCATCGCCTTCTGGATCAGCACTTCCGATTCCGAATCGAGGCTCGATGTCGCCTCGTCCAGGATCAGGATGCGCGCGTCGGCCAGAAAGGCGCGGGCGATCGCCACACGTTGACGCTCGCCGCCCGACAACTTCACGCCACGCTCGCCGACCAGGGTTCCATAGCCCTTGGGCAGGCTGGTGATGAAATCATGCGCGCTCGCGAGTTTGGCCGCATGCTCGATCTCGGCCTGGCTGGCGCCGGGTCTGGCATAGGCGATGTTCTCGGCGAGCGACCGGTGGAACAGGATCGGCTCCTGCTGGACGATGGCGATCTGGCTGCGCAACGAAGCCTGCTCGACCTGTGAGATGTCCTGCCCGTCGATCAGAATCCGCCCGGCACTCACATCGTAAAGCCGCTGGATCAGCTTGACGAAGGTCGTCTTGCCCGAGCCCGAATGCCCGACCAGTCCGATGCGCTCGCCGGCCGCGATATCGACCGAGAAATCGCGGTAAAGCGGCAGAAGGTGACTGCCGTAGTGGAACGTCACCTTGTCGAAGGCGATGTGCCCGTCGGCGATGCGGATCGGCCGGGCGCAGGGCCGGTCCTCGATGCCGAGCGGCTCGGACTGGAAGTCGACCAGTTCCTCCATGTCGTTGATCGAGCGCTGCAGGTTGCGGATATGCGTGCCGATGTCGCGCAGATAGCCCTGCAGCACGAAAAACGAGGTCAGCACGAAGGCGACGTCGCCGGCGCTCGCCTGGCCCCAGGCCCACAGCATGAGGGCAAGACCGATCACCGCCGCCCGCATCATCAGCAGCAGCGCCCCTTGCGTTGTGCCGTTGGCGGTGCCGCGCATCCAGGTGCGGCCGGTGCGCAGGCGCCATTTGGCGACGACGCGCGCCAGCCGCGCTTCCTCGCGAGCCTCCGCGCCGAAGCCCTTGACGACGGCGTTGCAGCTCACCGCGTCTGCCAGAGAGCCGCCCAGCCGCGTGTCCCAGCTGTTGGCGAGCCGTGCGGCAGGCGCGACATAGCCGAGCGACAGCATCGCCGTGACGGCGATGAACAGCACCGAACCGGCGGCCACCACGGCCCCCATCAACGGCCAGAACCAGCCAAGCAGCAGCGTGGAGCCGACCAGCATGACGACCGACGGCAGCAGCGCGATCAGGATCGTGTCGTTGAGCAGGTCCAGCGCCCACATGCCGCGCGTTATCTTGCGCACCGTCGATCCGGCAAAGCTGTTGGCGTGCCAGTCCGTCGAGAAGCGCTGCACCCGATGGAAGGCATCGGCCGCGATGTCCGACATCATCTTCAGCGTCAACTCGACGATACACAGGAACGCGACATTGCGCAGCACGACGCCGGCCAGCGCCAGCGCGATCAAGGTCGAGAACGCCGTCATCGCCGCATTCCAGGCGATTGCGTCGGTTCCGGCGCCGCTGGCGACGGCATCGACCAGGCGGCCGGAATAGAAGGGTGTCAGCACGTCGGCGAGCGTCGAGAGCAGGAAGGCGCTCATAATGAGCGAAAGCCGCCACGGCTGGCGGCGCCAGTGGCTGAATGTAAAGCCAAGCACGCTGCGAAAGGCGCTTGCGCGCAGGTCGATCTTGAAACGAGCCATGATGTCATACGGGCGCAAACGAGCCCGGTCCCGGTAAAAATCGAATTGGAAAACCCGCGTCCGCGCTTTGCGGCGACCCTGAAAGCGGGAGGTTCAGTATGGTAGGCCGCCTGCCCTGAGGCGGCGACCGGCAGCGGCAAATGCCTGTTCCGCGTCCGGCTCTCCGAGAAACCCTCGGAGCGCCGGCGCCGACCTAGGCCTCGCGGCCTCGCATAACGATGTCAAATCCTGCCATACGGTCCTCCCGGAAGGGAATCGCGGAAAGGTTGTTATAGGCAGGCATCAGCCGATCGCCAAGTCGGCCCGTCGCCAAAACGACATCTGGTCCAAGCACTGCGACGAATTTGCAACAACGGCGGGTTGTGCGGCCATTAGACAGTCAGGCTGTCGGCTTGCGATCCAGCCGCATGTAGCGCCCGTCGGTCGACGCCTTGAACCCAAACTTCTCGTAGAGGCTGTGGGCGTCGTTGGTCGAAAGGCTCCAATGCGTCACCATCCCAACCTCCGGGTGATCGATCAGCGCCTGGACGAGCCGCTTGCCGATCCCCCGCCCGCGATGTTCCGGCCAGATGATGACGTCGGCAACATAGGAAAAGACCGTGTAGTCGGTGATCGCGCGGGCAAAGCCGACTTGCCTGCCGTCAAGATAGGCGCCGACGCAAAGCGAGTTGTCGAAGGCGCGACGGTGGGCCTCGTCGGTTCTGGATGCGCCCCAATAGCTTTGCATGAGCTGGTCGGAGGTTGCCCGGAAATCGATCCGCGACAGGTCGAAACTGATTTCAACATCCTGCATGCGCGCGCAATCTCGCGGACTAGCCGCGGTCCCGGAACCGATTGGTGATCGGATAACGGCGGTCGCGGCCGAAATTCTTCCGTGTGATCTTCACGCCGGGCGCCGCCTGGCGGCGCTTGTATTCGGCGATGTAGAGCAGGTGCTCGACGCGCGTCACCGTCGCCCGGTCGTGGCCGCGCGCGACGATGTCGTCGACGCTCATCTCGTTCTCCACCAGGCATTCCAGAATGTCGTCCAGAACCGGATAGGGCGGCAGCGAATCCTGGTCGGTCTGGTTCTCGCGCAGCTCCGCCGACGGCGCCTTGTCGATGATGTTGTTGGGGATCACTTCGCCCGACGGTCCGAGCGCACCCGGCGGCACATGGTTGTTGCGCCAGCGCGACAGCGCGTAGACCTGCATCTTGTAGAGATCCTTGATCGGGTTGAAGCCGCCATTCATGTCGCCGTAGAGCGTGGCGTAGCCGACCGACATCTCGCTCTTGTTGCCGGTGGTGACCACCATAGAGCCGAACTTGTTGGAGATCGCCATCAGGATCGTGCCGCGGGCGCGGCTCTGCAGGTTCTCCTCGGTGATGCCTTCCTGGGTGCCCTCGAAGAGCTGCGTCAGCGCATGCTTGAAGCCTTCGACCGGCTCGAAGATCGGCACGATGTCGTAGCGGCAACCAAGCGCGCGCGCACAGTCCTCGGCGTCCTTCAGCGAATCCTTCGACGTATAGCGGTAGGGCATCATGATGGTGCGCAGCCGCTCTTCGCCCAGCGCATCGACGGCCAAAGCCGCGCAGATCGCCGAGTCGATGCCGCCGGAGAGGCCAAGCACGACGTTCTTGAAACCGTTCTTGTTGACGTAGTCGCGCAACCCCAGCATGCAGGCCCGGTAGTCGGCCTCTTCGCGTTCGGGGATCTTCGACATCGGGCCTTCCGAGCAGACCCAATGATCGCCTTTCCGTTTCCAAGTGGTGACGGCGACCGCCTCCTCGAACTGGCTCATCTGGAAGGCCAGCGTCTTGTCGGCCCCGATGGCGAACGAAGCGCCGTCGAAGATCAGCTCGTCCTGGCCGCCGAGCTGGTTGGCATAGATCATCGGCAGGCCGGTCTCGATGACCTGGCGGATGACGACCTGGTGCCGGACGTCGATCTTGGCGCGATAGTAGGGGGAGCCGTTCGGCACCAGCAGGATCTCGGCGCCGCTTTCGGCAAGCGTCTCGCACACGGCGATGTCGCCCCAGATGTCCTCGCAGATCGGAATGCCGATGCGCACGCCGCGGAAGTTGACCGGACCCTGCAGTTCCGGCCCGGCCTGGAAGACGCGCTTCTCGTCGAACTCGCCATAATTCGGCAGGTCGAGCTTGTAGCGCTCGGCGATGATCTTGCCGCCGTCGGCGAAGACGATCGAGTTATGCGTGCCGCTTTTGCGCTTCAGCGGCGTGCCGACAATGACGCCCGGCCCGCCATCGGCCGTGTCCTCGGCGAGGTCCTGCGCCGCCTTCTCGCAAGCCTTCAGGAAGGAAGGCTTCAGCACCAGGTCTTCCGGCGGATAGCCGGCGAGGAAGAGCTCGGTGTAGAGCACCATATCGGCGCCCTGGCGCGCCGCGTCCGCCCTCGCCTCGCGCGCTTTTGCCAGATTGCCGGCGACGTCGCCGACGGTCGGGTTGAGCTGGGCGACGGCAATGCGCAGGATATCGGGAGCGGTCTTGGTCATGGTACGGATTTAGCGTGGCTGAAATCGCCCCGCAATGGCGTTTGGTTGTGCCACTTAGGATCGATCGAAGATCGTATCCTGACTAATCGGCGGAGCCGATTATGTCCCTGATCGATTGAGGACCGTATCCTGACTAATAGGCGGCGCCGGCAGAGCCGACTATCTCCCTGATCGACGGACGTCGATCGATCCCAACCACTTAGTCGCCCATATATTCGCGCAGCGCCTCTGCCGAGCGGTTCTCGCCGATCGACATCGCTAGGATGCGCGAGATGTGGCGGCGCGGCAGGCCGGTCTCGGCCGACCATTGGTTGATCTGCGCCTGGATCTTGTCGAGGTCCCGCTTCGAGGTCGGGTTTTCGGCGATGTCGAGGCCGGCATCGCGCAATGCCGCCGCCATGTCGGTAGAGACGACAAACGTGTCCCATTCGAGCCAGCGCAGGAAATACTGGCCGGTGTTGCCGCCGAGCCGGCTGCCATGCTTGGCGAGATAGGCGGTCAGGCCGACCTGATCGTCCGCGGGCCAGGAGGCGATGAATTTGCCGAAACTGCCATTCTCCTTCGAGACGCGATCGACGAAGGCGGCATTGTCGCGCACCGACTTGATCTTCTGCGGATTGCGCACGATGCGGCTGTCGGATGCAAGCTCGTGCCAGAAGTCGTCCGGCTGGAACAGAAGCCGCTTCGGCTCGAAGCCTAGGAACGCTTCCTCGAAACCTGGCCATTTCTGCTCGATGACCCGCCACACGAAGCCGGCGGCGAAAATGCGCTCGGCCATGGTGGAGAGGATGCGGTCGTCGGGGATCTTTGCAACCGCCATATTATCGGGCGCGGGGCCAAGCAACTGCGCCAGCACGGCCTCTCCGCCCTTGCGCTTTGCCGCCCGTGCATGGATTTTCTGGAAATCGAGCATCATTGTCCCCGCTTGTTCGCCGCAATCTATCACTTCACGTCCGGCCCGGCAGCCTCTACCTCTATCGACGCCCGGCCGAAGGAGAGGACAAATGAACAAGATCGTCGAAGATATGGCGAACCGTCTGCTCAAGCGAAAGCCGGACGGTTTCGGTCCGATCGAGAGCCGCGTGCTCCAGTCGACGCTCGAGCGCACCACCATCACCCGCGACACCAACAAGGCCGTGGCCTTCCACGAGACCTATGGCGACCGTATTGCCGACACCATCGCCAGGATCGGCGGCTCCTGGTCCTTCATCCTGAGCTTCCTGGCCTTTCTTGTTGTCTGGACTGCCGGCAACGCCTGGCTGCTCACCCGCGACGCCTTCGACCCCTACCCTTTCATCTTCCTCAACCTTGTTCTGTCGATGCTGGCGGCTATCCAGGCGCCGGTGATCATGATGTCGCAGAACCGCCAGACCGAGCGCGACCGCATCGACGCCGCCCATGACTACGAGGTCAATCTGAAGGCCGAGATCGAGATCATGGCCCTGCATGAAAAACTCGACGAGCTTCGCCATAGCGAGATCATCGGCATGCGTGACGAAATCCTGCGCATGGCCGAGCAGATCAGGCGCATTGACGAAAAACTGTCCGCGCGGCCCGCAACGGAATGAGCGAGACTATCCATCGCCTCATCGAGCAATACGGGCTGATCGCGGTCTTCCTGGGTTGCGTGGCCGAAGGCGAAAGCGCGGCGATCCTGGGCGGCTTCTTCGCTCATCAGCATGTTTTCGTGCTGTGGCAGACTTTCTTTGCCGCCTTCCTCGGCGCCTTCGCCGGCGACACGTTCTTCTTCACCCTGGGGCGCAGCTTCGCTGAACATCGCTATGTGAGACTGTTGCGCAGGCGTCCGGGCTTCAGCCGAGCCTATCGCCTGCTCAACACCCATCCCAACATTTTCGTGCTGACCAACCGCTATATCTACGGCATGCGCCTGGTCGGCGGCGTCGCCGCCGGCCTGTCGACCGTGTCCATGCCGCGTTTCGTCATCCTGAATGCCATCTCGTCCGCGGTCTGGTCGGCCCTGTTCAGTGGCATCGGCTATGTCTTCGGCCTGGGCGCGGAGGAAATCGTGGGCCAGGCGTTTGCTCGCCATCAGCGCCTGCTCATCGCCCTCGGCGTCGGCATCGTTATCGCCATGGTCGCCTGGTTGGTAGGCCATCACTTCGCGAAGCGCGAACGCGCCAGGGAAGACCAGGCAGGATCTTGATCAATCCGCGAGGATCAGATCGGCGCGCCGACAAGGCGTTCGATGAGGGCGATACCCCAGACGCCGCCGGCGATCACGATCGAAATCAGCACGGCCAGCGAACCGCAGTCCTTGGCAAGTTGGATGTCGATGTGGAATTCGCGCGAGATTGCGTCGCAGGCCGCCTCGATGCCGGTGTTGAGCACTTCGACCATGATCAGGAGCAGCACAGCACCGATCAGCAGGGCATAGCCGCGCCAGGAAACCGAGATGAACCAGCCGGCCGGCAAGGCGAGCGCCAGCAACAGCAATTCCTGCTGGAACGCCTTTTCGTGGGCGGCCAACTTGCGGAAGGCCCGCACTGAATTGATGAAAGCATCGATCAGCCGCTGCATTCCTCTGCCCCTTTGCGAGTCACCGGCAGGGGATATCGCAATGGTGGGATCAAGGGAATAAGGCAGCCGCTGCAAAATTCATCCGCCCGCGACCTTTATCGACGGCGCCGATTTCTCGAACTGCGGCAACCCGTCCTCGATCGAATAATAATCGCCCTTGTCGCCGACGAAGATGTGGCATTCGCCCTGAAGCCCGCTCGGTTCCTCGAATGAACCAGCCATAACCGAAACATATGCATCGCCTTTCGGCTTCCAGAACAGCACCGAGCCGCATGTCTTGCAAAAGCCACGCTTGGCGAAGTCGGATGCCTCATACCAGGTGAGATTTTCCATGCCTTCGATAACGATGTCGGCGTCCGCTACATTGGTTGCGGCGTAGAAATGGCCGCTCTGCTTGCGGCATTGTGAACAATGGCAATAAATCACGCCGCGTAGCGGGCCCTTCGTTCTGAAACGCACCGCCCCGCACAGGCACGATCCGCTATGATTGTCGTCCATTCCGGCCTCCTTCGACGTCGTCTGCACCGTTCATTGCCGGATGTAGAATTTCAGTTTTGAGATGACCGCGCACCGGAAAATGCGACACCGAAGCGACGCGTTTCAGAAGCTGCCCCTGCACCGCTTTGCACCCTGTGGTAGCAAGGACAATGAGGAAATGCAGGCTATTAAGGAAACTTTAGCAGGACTGCATTTATGATTCCCACAAGCGATGGTCGTGTTGGGGACGCGCCGTCGCAATTCTGATTCAAATCCCCGCGTGAGCGAACGCCGGCGGTGGCAGGTCTCCGGTCGCACTGAAGGGGCAGTGAACAGACATGAAGCCGGCAGCCATTCCGACCGACAGGAATACCGACATCGCCAGCACCGTCGTGACGACGATGCGACAGCTCGGCGTGCTTGGCCTGCCGCGTAACTATGAAATCTTCTACGAGGCGCTCAGCAGCAGCAATCGCGAACTCAGCCTTGCCGTCGTCTCGTTGAGCAACCGCCCAACCCAGGAAGATCTCGACCGCATCGGACGGAGCTTCTTCCCGCAGCACCACGGCCCCGCCATTGTCGAGCACGCCCGTGAAGTGGTCGCCAAGGAGCTCGAGGACATCGCCGCCCTGTTGCGCAGCGAGCGCTCGCATATCGAGAAGTATGGCCGCATCCTCGACGAGACCTCGAGCGGCCTGAGCAATCGCAGCCTGCTTTCGCAAGAACTCCTGCAGAAGATCGCAGGCGCGATGTCGGCCGCCACCAGCTCGACGATCGACCATGGCCGTCAGATCGCCAGCACGCTCAGCGAAAAGACAGCCGAGCTTGAAAGCGTCAAGTCGAAGCTCGAGGAATACAAGCGGCTTGCCGACACCGACCCGCTTACGCAGCTGTGGAACCGCCGCGCCTTCGACAAGGAGATCACCCGGATCTACAACAGCAACCGCGGCATCCTGTTCAACGCCTTGATCCTTGCCGATATCGATCATTTCAAGGACCTAAACGATCGCTATGGCCACCCGGTCGGCGACAGGATCCTGCAGATCATCGCCGAGATCTTCCAGTCTAGCGTGCGTGCCGACATATTTGTCGCGCGCACTGGCGGCGAGGAGTTCGCGCTTATCGTCGAAGGCGCCAGCGAGGAAGCCACATACGAGATCGCCGAGCGCATCCGCGCGCTCGTCGAGCAGACCCCGTTCACCGGCAGCCAGACCGGCATGAACTACGGCACCGTTACCGTGTCGCTGGGCATCTGCATGGCCTCGGAGGCAGAGAACCCCGAAGATCTCTACACCAAGGCGGACCAGGCCCTTTACCGCTCCAAGGTCGGCGGCCGCAACCGTGTGACCAAGCACTCGGCCGTGGTCAGCCGGGCTGGCAAAAGCTGGCTGCTTTACAAAAAAGACTGACACGCCCCTTTCCAGGCGAATTTTTGTGGATTATATTTTCCACAGAAATGAAAAGGGTGCGCTTATGCAACGTCCAGTCGCGGCCGCGACGGCGGCCGAAAATGCCGTCGTTACCAAGGCCACGCTGCGCGCGGCCGACCTGCTCGATATCACCGCCAGGACGCTTGCCTTGGTCATCGGCGTGTCGGAAGCAACGGTCTCGCGCATGCGCCGGCAGGAATTCCTGCTTGAACGCGGCACCAAGCCCTTCGAATTAGCGGTGCTGTTCGTGCGCCTGTTTCGCTCGCTCGACGCCATCGTCGGCGGCGACGAGACCGTCGCCCGGGCGTGGCTGAAGAATCCCAACACCACGCTCGACGGCACGCCGCTCGAAAAAATCCTGACGATTGCCGGACTTGTCGATGTCATTGCCTACCTGGACTCCCGGCGCGCTCTCGTCTGAGGCCGTCCGGCTCGAAGGCAAGTACTGGCGGATGGTCGAGGCGCAGCACCGCGTCTCGACCCTTAAGCTCATCGACACGCTCGATGAGCAGGCGCTGCTTGAGGATCTCATCGAGGACACCAAGCCGCGGATCCCGCTTGAGTGCCGCCATCTCCACTATCTGTTGGCGACGCCTTTTCGCTACGGCTCCGTCTATCCGTACGGCTCCCGCTTCCGCCGCGCCGGCAAGACGAAAGGCGTCTACTACGCCGCCGAGACGGTGCTGACGGCGGTGGCGGAGATGGCCTTCTACCGCTTGCTGTTTTTTGCGGAGTCGCCGGCGACGCAATGGCCGAGCGACGCGGCGGAATACACCGCCTTCGCCGCCGCGATAAAATGCGACCGCGCAGTCGACCTGACACGGCCGCCGCTCGATCGCGACGAGAAGGCCTGGACGCACGCCACCGACTACACCGCCTGCCAGGCGATCGCCGACGTCGCGCGTGAGGCCGAACTGCAGGCGATCCGCTATCGCTCGGCGCGCGATCCCAAGGGCGTCAATATCGCGCTGTTGACGTGCAAGGGCTTTGCCAAGGCAAAACCGCTGGAGCCGCAGACCTGGCGCATCCGGATCGGCTCTTTCGGCCTTCAGGCGATCTGCGAATTCCCGGACAAGCGGCTGGAATTCTCACGCACCGCCTTTGCCGATCCCCGATTGGCCGGCATGCGCTGGGAGCGGGCCACCTGATATCGGCGATGAGCAGTATTGAGATTCAGCCGAGCAGAAGATCGTCATTCGCAGGCCGACCTCTCCTGAATATCGATACAGTTTAGGCCAGGATGTTGACGGCACGCGCCGCCACCAGCGCTATGGTCAGGAGCGAGATCATCGCTTCGGCCATCATCAGGAGCTTCGCGCGCTGCGTGAGCGGCAAGGTGTCGGTCGGCGAGAACGCCGTGGCATTGGTGAAAGCCAGGAAGACATAGTCGACGAAGCCCGGCAGCCAGCCCTGTATCTCGCGATCTGGTAGCGTCATTTGCGGAAACAGGAAGTCTGCCTGCGCGCGCTTGACCAGCCCGCAGGTCGGCGGGCCTCCCCGGTCAGTGCTCCAGAACCACAGCGCAAAGACAATCACATTGGTGACCCAGATGTTGAGCGCGTCGACGAGCAGCGTCGTGCCGGCCCCGGCATGCCCTTCCAGCAACGCCCGCACCAGGAAGACCAGCGACCCGCAATTCATGATGCTGATGACGCCGGTCATCACCAATGCTGCGCGGCGGATATAGAGGCGCAATCGGCCGATCGCGTACCAATGCTCATGGTCGACGGCGTTGCGCGTCGCCATTTGCGTCCAGGCCGTCGCGATCGACAGGGGCGCCAGCAGCGCCGCCTCCACTGTAGGGGCCAGCCAGCGCGGACCGAAGGACAGGTTGTTGATGACCAGAAGCTGCAGGCAGATGACGACGAGAACCGCGGCGCGCGCCGACCAGAAATCGAGGCCCCGGTGATGGATGACGGCATGCTGATGGCGCATGGAGGAACCTGTATTGCTAAAACCGCGGCGCTACGGACGGGCTCCCGCAATGATCGCCGGCCGGTCCTGCCCGAAGCGCCGGCGACGGGTTCCATCGCAATCTTGGTTTTACAATGTTGCCGAAGAATACTTTTTCGTAAGCTTTTGCTATCGGACTGTTCAGCAATCCATCGGTCTGATTTTAGGCCCGTATGTCGAGAACCAGTGAATCCGTGCATGTCTGGCCCGCCGCGGCTGCGGCGGAAGACGATCTGTCTTCCATCTGGAAAGGTCTGGTCCGGCATCCATGGCGGTTGCTGGCGCTTTTATGCCTGATCCAGATCGCTTGCTGGACCGTCATGCCCGCGCTCGTCAATGTTGGGCCGCCGCGCGACGTCGTCGAGGGTTTCATGTGGGGACGCGAATGGGTGCTGCTGACCTACAAGCACCCGCAACTCCCCTGCTGGCTGCTCGAGATCAGCCACCTGCTCACCGGCTCGTTCCGCTGGCCGCAATATATGCTGTCGCAGTTGATGATCTCGACGACTTTCGTCCTGGTCTACCTTCTCGCGCGCGACATCATGGGCCCGACCCGGGCGATCGCCGCCGTGCTCTTGATGCCGTCGATCTATTTCTTCGGCTGGCCGACCCCGCAATTCAACCATGACTATGCGCAGATGCCGTTCTGGGCCGCAATCTCATGGTTGCTATGGCGCTCGGCGCGCGACGGCCGTCCAGGCTGGTGGCTCGCCCTCGGCCTCGTCTCCGGCATCGGGCTCTACGCAAAGTTCTCTACGGCTCTGCTACTGGTGTTCGGTGGTATCTGGATTTTGTACGACGCCCGCGCTCGAAGCCGGCTTGCCACCCCATGGCCATGGCTCGGTCTTGCGGTTTTTCTGGGCCTCGCGGCGCCGCTGGCAATTGCGCTTTTCCGCCTCGATTTCCTGCCGCTGACCTATGCGGAGCATCGCAACGCCTGGGTGCTCGCTAACCGCGCACGGCTCTACTATATCGGCGTTCAGCTTGCAGGGCTTGCCGCTCTTCCCGCCGTTCTTGCTATTTCCGGCCTGCTGCGACGGCGGCCCGACCCGGCACGAGACCCCTTACCGGCCCGCCCTGCCCCCGAGCGGCGCGCGATTGTCTACCTGGCATGGATGGGCCTGGGGCCGGCGCTCCTGATCATGGCCGCCTCGCTGTTTACCGGCACCGGCGAGTCCTGGGGCGCGACGATGTACAATTTGGTCGGCACCCTCGCGGTTGCACTCTTGGGACAGCGCCTGGGGCTGGCCGAGTTGCGCCGGCTGACGCTGCTGGCACTGCTATGCGTGGTCGGCGTATCGAGCGCCTATGCGATTACACGCTGGACCGGTTGCAACGTCCTCGGTCGCCTGCAGCCGATGTGCTGGCCGGCACGATCGGTCTCGCAGACGGCCGAAGCGATCTGGCATGAGACGGTACCAGGACCACTGGGCATCGTCGGCGGCGAGGACGGCGTGGCTCAGCTTGCCGGGTTGGAAGCGGCGGACCAGCCGTCCATCTTCACGGCTCTCGACAGGCGCCTTGCCCCCTGGATCACGGACCAGCGCCTGCGCGATCAGGGCCTGCTGCTGGTGTGGCCGACCGGTTGGAGGCTCTCCCCGCAACAGCAGGCGTGGATCGCCGGCCTGCCGGTCAAGACCGTGCCGTTCGACTGGTCGCTCAAGGCACCGCCGCTGGAGATCAGCTTTGCCGTCATTCCGCCCGGCAGGACCAGTTTCCCGGGCGATCCGCCCGGACCGCCCGATCCGGAATGACCCGCGACTTGAAGTTTATCAGCCCGACGTCAAAAGGCGACGGCATCGCCGCCAGCGCCTCCGACGATAGGCGTCAAGCCTCTGTTCAGGCGTTAGCGGCCTGCTTGTGCTGGACCGGATGGCTCTTTTTGAGCAGGTCCGAGACCAGGAAGGCGAGCTCGATCGCCTGATCGGCGTTGAGGCGCGGGTCGCAATGGGTGTGATAGCGGTCCTGCAGGTCTTCCGCCGTGATGGCGCGGGCGCCGCCCGTGCATTCGGTGACGTTCTTGCCGGTCATCTCTATATGGATGCCGCCCGGATGCGTGCCTTCCGCGCGATGAACTTCGAAGAAGGTCTGCACTTCCTTGAGGATGCGGTCGAACGGCCGCGTCTTGTAGCCGGCCGCCTCGATCGTGTTGCCATGCATCGGATCCGACGACCAGACAACGTTGCGGCCTTCCTTCTTAACTGCCCGCACCAGCTTCGGCAGATGCTCGGCGACCTTGTCGGAGCCGAAGCGCGCGATCAGCGTCAGACGGCCCGGCTCGTTTTCAGGATTGAGCAGGTCGATCAATTCCATCAGGCCGTCCGGCGTCAGCGACGGCCCGCATTTCAGACCGAGAGGATTCTTGATGCCGCGGCAATATTCTATATGCGCGTGATCGGGCTGGCGGGTGCGATCGCCGATCCAGATCATGTGGCCGGAGGTCGCGTACCAGTCGCCGGAGGTCGAATCGACTCGCGTCAGCGCTTCCTCATAGCCGAGCAGCAGCGCCTCGTGGCTGGTGTAGAAATCCGTTTCGCGCAGCGCGAAATTGGTTTCGGACGTGATGCCCACCGCGCGCATGAAATCCATCGTCTCGGTGATGCGGTTGGCGAGCGATTCGTATTTTTCTCCCTGCGGGCTGTCGGCGACGAAGCCCAGCATCCAGCGATGCACGTTCTCCAGGCTGGCATAGCCGCCCTGCGCGAAGGCGCGCAGAAGGTTGAGCGTCGCGGCGGACTGGCGGTACGCCATCTCCTGGCGCGCCGGATCCGGAATGCGCGAGGAGGCGTCGAATTCGATACCGTTGATGATGTCGCCGCGGTAGCTCGGCAGCGTCATGCCGGCCTTGGTCTCGTTGTCGGACGAGCGCGGTTTTGCGAACTGGCCAGCGACGCGGCCGACCTTCACCACCGGCTGCGCGCCGGCGAAGGTAAGCACCACCGACATCTGCAGGAAGACGCGGAAGAAGTCGCGGATGTTGTCGGCGCCATGCTCGGCAAAGCTCTCGGCGCAGTCACCGCCCTGGAGCAGGAAGGCTTCGCCGGCGGCGACCGCCGCCAGCTGCTTCTTCAGCTTACGCGCCTCGCCGGCAAAGACCAGCGGCGGATAGGTCGCAAGCCGCGCTTCCGTGGCTTGCAAAGCCCCAAGGTCCGGGTAGGCCGGGACCTGCTTGATCGGCTTTGCTCTCCACGAATTCGGCGACCATTTCGTCATCGCTGCACCCAACGCCCTTCCAGAGCAACTCCAGGAAAGTGTAACGGCTTTCCGTCCGGAATTGCGTCAAATAAACCGGCGAGCGTGCTTGCCCGCCATTCCAGCCTCGATACGAGGTCGCGGCTCCTTACACGAAGCCGACTGCCTATTCTAGCCGGGTTTTTCAGTGGTGGCGAATGCGTTGAGCTGCTCGGCTTCCAATGTAGACGCCGTTACGCGGCCTTGTCGACGAGCCGCGCCAGTTGCGTCATCACCACGGCCGAGCCGGCGAGCCGCTTCTCCGCGTTCGGCCAGTCGCGGATGAAAACGACGCTATGGTCGGCCCTGATCTTGGCCAGCGATCCCTGCTCGCCGATGAACTTGACCAGCCCGACCGGATTGGGGAACTCGCGCTTGCGGAAATGAATGACGACGCCCTTGGGCCCGGCATCGAGCTTCTCGACATTGGCCCTGCGGCAGAGCGCCTTGATGAAGACGATCTTCAACAGGTGCGTCACCTCTTCCGGCAAAGGCCCGAAACGGTCGATCAGCTCGGCGCCGAAGCCGTCGATCTCCTCGGTTGTTTCGAGGTCGCCCAGGCGTCTGTAGAGCGCCATGCGGAGCTGCAGGTCGGGCACATAGCTTTCCGGGATCATCACCGCGGTGCCGACGGCGATCTGCGGCGACCAGCCGCCGTCCTGCGCCTCGCCGGTATCCTTCACCTCGGCCACCGCCTCTTCCAACATCTGCTGGTAAAGCTCGAAGCCGACCTCCTTGATATGGCCGGACTGCTCTTCGCCCAGAAGATTGCCGGCGCCACGGATGTCGAGGTCGTGGCTGGCGAGCTGGAACCCTGCGCCGAGCGTGTCGAGCGACTGCAGCACCTTCAGCCTGCGCTCGGCCGTATCGGTGAGCTTGCGGTTCGCAGGCAGCGTGAACAGCGCATAGGCGCGGACCTTCGAACGGCCGACGCGGCCGCGCAACTGGTAGAGCTGCGCGAGGCCGAACATGTCGGCGCGGTGGATGATCAGCGTGTTTGCGGTCGGGATGTCGAGGCCGGATTCGACGATGGTCGTCGACAGTAGCACGTCGTACTGACCGTCGTAGAAGGCGTTCATGATGTCGTCGAGCTCGCCCGGCGGCATCTGGCCATGCGCCACTGCCACTTTCAGCTCCGGCACGGATTCCCTCAGGAAATCATGGATTTCGGCCAGGTCGCTGATACGCGGCACGACATAAAAGGAATGGCCGCCGCGATAGCGCTCGCGAAGCAGTGTCTCGCGTATGACCAGCGGATCGAAGGGCGAGATGAAGGTGCGCACCGCCATGCGGTCGACCGGCGGCGTGGCGATCAGCGAGAGCTCTCGAACGCCGGTCAGCGCCAGTTGCAGCGTGCGCGGGATCGGCGTCGCCGACAGCGTCAGCACATGCACGTCGGACTTGAGATCCTTCAGCCGCTCCTTGTGCTTGACGCCGAAATGTTGCTCCTCGTCGATGATCAGCAGGCCGAGGCGCTTGAACGAGATCGAGCTGCCGAGCAGCGCGTGCGTGCCGACGACGATGTCGACCGTGCCTTCGGCGATGCCCTTCTTGGTCTCCGCCAATTCTTTTGAACCAACCAAGCGCGACGCCTGCGCAATGCGGATCGGCAGGCCCGAAAAGCGCTGCGAGAAGGTTTTGAAGTGCTGCCGCGACAACAACGTCGTCGGCACCACGACCGCGACCTGGAACCCTTCCATGGCCGCGATGAAGGCGGCGCGCAACGCAACTTCCGTCTTGCCGAAGCCGACGTCGCCGCAGATCAGCCGGTCCATCGGTTTGCCGGCGCCGAGATCATCCAGGACGGAATCGATCGCCGTCTGCTGGTCGTCGGTCTCCTCATAGGGGAAACGCGCGGCGAACTCGCCATAAAGCCCTTCCGCCGGAATCATGGAGGGCGCTGCACGCATCTGCCGCTCGGCGGCGATGCGGATCAATTGCCCGGCCATGTCGAGCAGGCGCCGCTTCAGCCGTGCCTTGCGCGCCTGCCAGGCGCCGCCGCCCAGCTTGTCGAGCGTCGCCTCAGCCGAATCCGAGCCATAGCGCGACAGAAGCTCGATGTTTTCCACCGGCAGGAACAGGCGATCGTCGCCGGCGTAGTGGATTTCGAGACAGTCATGCGGCGCGCCGAGCGCTTCGATGGTGCGCAAGCCGATGAAGCGGCCTATGCCATGGTCGGCATGGACGACGATGTCGCCTGCCGACAGCGACGAGGCTTCGGCTATGAAATCGGAGGCCTTCTTCTTGCGCTTGGAACGCCGAATGAGCCTGTCGCCGAGGATGTCCTGCTCGGCGACGACGACCAGATCGTCGGTCTCAAAGCCGGATTCGAGCGGCAGCACGGCAAGGCCCGCCTGCCCCGGCTCTAGCTTTTCGACCTCCGCCAGCGTCGCGACAGATTTCAGATTACTGAGATGGTGCTCCGCGAGAATTTGCCCGAGCCGGTCGAGCGAGCCTTCAGTCCAGCCGGCGACGACGACGCGGCGACGCGCCGCGCGCTCGTCGGCAATGTGCTTCACGACGACGTCGAAGACGTTGATGTTGGGATCGGCGCGCTCCTCGGCAAAGCTGCGGCCTTGCCGCGAGCCGCCATGGAAGACTTTTTTGCCGCCGACGTCGGGGGCGTCGAAGACGGTGAAGTCTATGTCCTCGCGCGGTCCGAGCGACGCCTTGAGGTTTTCGGGCGAGAGATACAGCAGATCCGGCGCCACCGGCTTGTAAGGTACGGCATCCTTGAGCGCGCTGTCGGCCTGCTTCCGCCGCGCCTCGTAATGGTCGAGGATCAGCGTGTGGCGCTCGGCCAAGGCCTCATGTGCCAGATGGTCGAACACGACGGGCGCGTCCGGCAGATAGTCGAACACGGTCTCCAGCCGCTCGTAGAAGAAGGGCAGCCAGTGCTCCATGCCGGCGAAGCGGCGGCCTTCGCTGACCGCCGCGTAGAGCGCGTCGTCGCGCGACGGCGCGCCGAAGGCCTCGATATAGGACCGGCGAAAGCGGCTGATCGTTTCCGGTGTCAGCGCCACCTCGCTCATCGCTTGCAGCGACATCGACTTGCGCTGCCCGGTGGTGCGCTGCGTCGCGACGTCGAAGACGCGGATCGATTCCAGCGTGTCGCCGAAGAAGTCGAGCCTGAGCGCCTCGCTCCAGCCGGGCGCGAAAAGGTCGAGGATGCCGCCGCGCACCGCGAATTCACCAAGCCCGCGAACGGTCGGCACGCGCTCGAAGCCGGAGGTCTCCAGCCGCGCGATCAACGCATTCATGTCGATCTGGTTGCCGGGCTTGGCGTGGAAAGTCTGAGCTTCGATCAGCTCGGCCGGCGGGATGCGCTGCAGCAACGCATTGGCGGTGGTGAGGATCACCGCGCGATGCGGTTTCTTGGCCAGCGCGATCATGGCCGAAAGCGCGTCGAGCCGACGCGCCGCGGCATCTGCGCCGGGCGAAACGCGGTCGTAAGGCAGGCAGTCCCAGGCCGGCAGCTCCAGCACCGGTAGGCCGGGCGCGGCAAAGGCGAGCGCCTCGATGATCGCCGGCAGCCGCTGGCCGTCGCGCGCGACGAACAGCAGCGGCTTGTCGGGCGCGATCTCCTGCGCCGTCCGCACCAGGGCGAAGGCTTCGTAGCCGTCGGCGACGCCGTCGACGATGAACTGGCCGGCGCGGCCCTTGGGCAGGCCAATGGAAGGAATGAGGGTCATGGATATGCGTTTTTCAAAATGTCATGGTCCGGTGCGACGCCAGGATCTTCCGCAGAACCGCGCAGTCGATATCGGGCGGAACCGGGCGCTCGCCGGTGACCATCGGGAAAAATTCAGTGTCGGGAATTTCGAGAAGTCTCTCATATTGGTCGATTTCATCGCCGGTCAAGGCGCCGATCTCGGCGTCGGCGAAGGAACCGAGGATCAGGTCCATCTCGCGCATGCCGCGATGCCAGGAGCGGAACAGGAGCTTGCGGCGGCGCGCGTCCAACCCCTCGCTTGATCGCTGTGTTCCGGTCATGGCGCCGCATCCCTGTCCAAGCGGCGCATATAGCGTGGATAGAGAGCGGTGTCAGCCTTTGCGCTGCCCTCGTCGCGACATAAGCTGACACCATGCGTCCCACCATCCTCGATCCCTTGTTCGTTCCGATCACTTCGCTTGCCGGCGTCGGCCCGAAGGTCGGATTGCTGATCGAGCGTGTCGTGCCGGCCGACCTCGGCGATCGCGCTGCGCGCGCGGCCGACCTTCTGTTCGTGCTGCCCAACACCGTCATCGACCGCCGCAACCGGCCTGGCATCGCGCTGTCGGCCGAGGGCCAGATCGTCACGCTCGAGGTGCGCGTCGACCGCCATCAGCCGCCGCCGCGCGGCAACAGGTCGGTGCCGTACAGGGTTTACGCCCATGACGACACCGGCGAGGTCGCACTGACCTTCTTCCATGCCCATGCCGCCTATTTGCAGAAAATGCTTCCCGAGGGCGAGCGTGTGGTGATCTCGGGCCGCATGGAGTGGTTCAACGGCCGCCCGACGATGGTCCATCCCGACCACATCGCGCCGATCGACGAGGCCGAGGGCCTACCGTTGGTCGAGCCGGTCTATCCGCTCACCGCCGGCCTCTCGGCCAAGGTGCTGCGCCGCGCCATCGGACAGGCGCTTGGCCGCCTGCCAGAACTGCCGGAGTGGCAGGACGATGCCTTCATGCGCCGCCATACATTCCCGTCCTTCAGCGATGCGCTCGCCCGCATCCATTATCCGAAGGATCCGATCGACGTTGCCGTCGAGGGATCGGCCTGGCGACGCCTTGGCTATGACGAATTGCTGGCCGGCCAGGTTTCGCTGGCGCTGGTGCGAGCGAGAATTCGCCGCCTCTCGGGCCGGCCGCTTACCGGCGACGGCCGCATCGTCGAGAAGCTGCGAGCTGCCCTGCCCTACAAGCTCACCCCCAGCCAGGAATTCGCGCTCGGCGAAATCAATGCGGACCTTGCCGATCCCGAACGCATGCTGCGCCTGCTGCAGGGCGATGTCGGCTCAGGCAAGACGGTGGTGGCGCTGCTCGCCATGGCGCGCGCGGTCGAGGCCGGCGGCCAGGCGGCGCTGATGGCGCCGACCGAGATCCTGGCGCGCCAGCATCTGGCGACGATCGCGCCGCTAGCGGAAAAAGCCGGCCTGCGCCTCGCTATCCTGACCGGGCGCGAGAAGGGCCGCGAGCGTGCCGAGACGCTTGCCGGTCTTGCCGGCGGCGAAATCGACATCGTCGTCGGCACGCATGCGCTGTTCCAGGAAAGCGTGACGTTTCACGACTTGGTGCTTGCCGTCGTCGACGAGCAGCACCGCTTCGGCGTTCATCAGCGCCTCGCCATCACCGCCAAGGGCGATGCACCCGATATGCTGGTGATGACGGCGACGCCCATTCCGCGCACGCTGGTGCTGACCGCCTTCGGCGACATGGACGTCTCGAAACTGACCGAGAAGCCGGCCGGCCGGCAGCCGATCCGCACCGTCACCTTGCCGATGGAACGGCTGGATGAGCTGGTCGGCCGCATGCTTGACGCCGTCGCCGATGGCCAGAAGATCTACTGGATCTGCCCGCTGGTCGAGGAATCCGAAGAGATCAAGCTGATGTCGGCGGAGGACCGCTTTGCTTCGCTGAAACCGCTCTTCGGCGACCGGATCGGCCTGGTGCACGGTCGCATGAAGGGTGCGGAGAAAGACGAGGCGATGCGCTCCTTCAACCAGGGCGAAACGCGCATCCTCATCGCCACCACCGTGATCGAGGTCGGCGTCGACGTGCCCGACGCCACGATCATGGTGATCGAGCATGCCGAACGCTTCGGCCTTGCCCAGTTGCACCAGTTGCGCGGCCGGGTCGGGCGCGGCGACAAGCCCTCCTCCTGCGTCCTGCTCTACAAGGAGCCGCTCGGCGAGACGGCCAAACGCCGGCTCTCGGTGATGCGCGAGACAGAGGACGGCTTCAAGATCGCCGAGGAGGACCTGAAACTGCGCGGCGAAGGCGAGTTGCTGGGCACCCGCCAGTCCGGCACACCAGGCTTCCAGGTGGCGCGCCTCGAGTTCCATGCCGATCTGCTCGAAGCCGCGCGCGATGACGCGCGGCTGATCTTGTCGCGCGACCCGGAATTGCAATCCGAACGCGGTGAGGCGCTGCGGCTGTTGCTTTACCTGTTCGGCCGCGACGAGGCAGTGCGGCTGCTGCGCGCCGGCTGAGCGGCGCCAATCGCCGGGTTGGCGAGGCCGCCTTCGACGGGCTCGCCGTTCAGTGTCACCAGCTTGGCCTTGACCTCCGGCGCCACCATGCCGGCCGAGACGATCAGCTTGGCGCCGTCCTCGATCGACATGTCGAGTGGCACGATCTCGGATTTGTGGACATACATCAGGAAACCGGTGGTCGGATTGGGCGTGCAGGGCATGAACACCGCAATCAGCGGATCGCCTTCCTGATCGAGCTTCTGGTTGATCTCGGTTTCCTTGTCGCTGGCGACGAAGACCAGCGACCAGACGCCCTTTCTCGGATATTCGACCAACCCGACCTGGCGGAACATGTCGCCCTTGTTCGACAGCACCGTCTCGAAAATCTGTTTCAGCGAGCCATAGATGCCACGCACCAGCGGCATGCGGCCAAGCAGCCGCTCGCCGAAATTGACAATGGCGCGGCCGACGATGTTCGCCGTCAGGAAGCCGATCAGCGTGATCAGCACCAGCGCCACGATCAGCCCGAAGCCCGGAACCGGGAACGGCAGATAGGTATCGGGGTTGTAGCGGGCTGGGATATAGGGTTTTACCCAGGAATCGACCCAGCCGATCAGCGACCAGGCGATATAGACCGTGATCGCCAGCGGCGCGCAGACGATGAAGCCCGTCAGGAAATAATTCCTCAGCCGGGTCATGCCAGAGGTCTTCAGGGCGTCGGACATGGGTTCACCGCGGCGCAGGTTGCAACGCTGAGATTAGTGAACCGCGAGCCGGTTTGGAACTGCGAAGTTTTTAAGGGTGCCCTCCATCAACCGGCTTTCAGCATTCCAAATGGAAGCTGCTCCGTTCGCGATTGGCCGCAACACCCCTCCCTCGTCATCCACGGGCGGAGCGGGGGCGAAGCGGACGCGCGGACCCGAGGATCCATTCCGAGACGCCGGCCAAAAAATGCCACCCGTCAGAATAGTCCCCTAACCCTCAATCCGTTATCGTTCACGCATGACCGGCTATGTCTATATGACAGCAAGCAAGAAGCGCGGCACCATCTACACTGGTGTGACGAACGATCTTGGCCGTCGGATGCCGGAGCACAGGTCCGGCGAAGGCTCGCGCTTTATCGGGCGCTACGGCTTACAACGCCCGGTCTGGTACGAGGAGTATTTCGACATCCGCGATGCGATCCAGCGTGAAAAGTCGCTGAAACGCTGGCCTCGCCAGTGGAAGATCGAACTGATCGAAAAGGCAAATCCCGAGTGGTTCGAGCTGTTCCGCGGTATCGGGTGGTAGTGCCTAATTCTGCACCGCTTTGATCCGCCGCAAACGTCACGGAATGGATCCTCGGGTCTGCGCAGGAGCTTCGCTCCTGCTCCGCCCGTGGATGACGAAAGAAGGCTGTTGGCCGTCGCACTTCGAAGTACTGTCACTAACCGAGGAACCCATGACGCAATCCACAATCCGGCGGTAGTGACGGTGCTACTCCACCGTCACCGACTTCGCCAAGTTGCGCGGCTGGTCGACGTCGGTGCCCATGAAGACGGCGGTGAAATAGGCCAGCATCTGGATCGGCAGCGCGTAGATGATCGGCGAGATGATCTCCGGCACTTCGGGCAGGATGATCGTCTCCATCGTCTTGATGCCGGCCTGCGCCGCGCCCTTCTTGTCGGTGATCAGGATGATCTTGCCGCCACGCGCCGCCACTTCCTGCATGTTCGAGACGGTCTTTTCGAAGATGCGGTCATGCGGCGCAATCACGATCACCGGCATGTTCTCGTCGATCAGCGCGATCGGACCATGCTTCAGCTCGCCGCCGGCATAGCCTTCGGCGTGGATGTAGGAGATTTCCTTGAGCTTCAGCGCGCCTTCCATGGCCAGCGGAAAATTGGTGTCGCGGCCGAGATAGAGCACGTCCTTGTAGCGCGACAGCTCGCGCGAGATGCGCTCGATCTGCTCGTCGAGCTTCAGCACCCGGGTGGCATAGCGCGGCGCCTCGGAAAGTTCGCGCACCAACTGCTTTTCCTCATCGCGCGAGATCGTGCCGCGCGCCACGCCCGCGCGGACCGCGAGCGCAGCCAAGACGGATAGCTGGCAGGTGAAAGCCTTGGTCGAGGCGACGCCGATCTCCGGCCCGGCCAAGGTCGGCAGCACGACGTCGGATTCGCGCGCCATGGTCGATTCCCGCACATTGACGACAGCGCCGATTTTCATGCCGGCCTTGCGGCAATAGCGCAGCGAGGCAAGCGTGTCGGCGGTCTCGCCCGACTGCGAGATGAAGAACGCCGCGTCATTGGCCGAAAGAGGCATCTCGCGGTAGCGGAACTCGGAGGCGACATCGATGTCGATCGGCAGCCGCGCATAGCGCTCGAACCAGTATTTACTGATCAGCCCGGCGAGATAGGCGGTGCCGCAGGCTGAAAGCGCCAGGCGGCCGATCTTGGCGAAGTCGAAGGGCAGGTCGAGCGGCTTCGACACCCCCGATGCGAAATCCAAGTAATGCGCCAGCGTGTGCGAGATCACCTCCGGCTGCTCATGGATTTCCTTTTCCATGAAATGGCGGCGGTTTCCCTTGTCGACCATGAAGCTGGTCGACAGTGACTGCTGGCGCTTGCGGTCGACCTGTCTGCCGTCGATGTCGTAGATGGTCACGCTTTCGCGACGCACGACCGCCCAGTCGCCGTCCTCGAGATAGGTGACCGCATTGGTAAAAGGCGCCAGCGCAATGGCGTCGGAGCCCAAAAACATCTCGCCCTCGCCATGGCCGACGGCCAAAGGCGGTCCGTTGCGGGCGCCGACGATCAGGTCCTCGTCGCCCTTGAACATGATTGCCAGGGCAAAGGCGCCGGAAAGCCGCTTCAGCGCCGCATGCGCGGCTTCCACCGGCTTCAGCCCCTTGGCGAGCTCGCGCGCCACCAGATGCGCGACGACCTCGGTGTCGGTCTGCGAAGAGAAAGAGTAGCCGTCGCGGGTGAGTTCGTCGCGCAGCTCGGCGAAATTCTCGATGATGCCGTTGTGGACAATGGCGACGCCCTCGGAAAAATGCGGATGCGCATTGGTCTCGTTGGGCACGCCATGCGTCGCCCAGCGTGTGTGGCCGATGCCGATCGTGCCGTCCAGCGGCTCGTCCTTCAGCCGGCGTTCGAGATTGACCAGCTTGCCCTCGGCGCGGCGGCGGCCGAGCTCGCCCCTTTCGATGGTGGCGACGCCGGCCGAGTCGTAGCCGCGATATTCAAGCCGCTTCAGCGCATCGACGATGAGCGGCGCGACTTGGCTTCGGCCAACGATTCCAACGATACCGCACATGGCGATTGCCCCCGATTCCCAGCAGAAAACCCAGCGCTATCTATGGATTGCCGGCCTGCCGTAAAAGTCACTTTGCGTTTCGTTCCATGTCACCGGGAACGGTTTTGTACCATTGGACATTCTCAGATCGCCCTTGCAATCCGGTTACCGCAAACGCTCGTCTTGTCGCTTAGACGGTTTGGCGGCGTTCATCACCATGTAAACATTTGTGGCCGGAGCATGTCATCGTTCGAACGACAAACGCCACGCCACAGTTGGCAAAGGCCCGTATGGCGAACGCTCCTTGGGGCCTTGCCTCGGCTCGAATTGGGCAGTTTCTTCGACCAATGAGCAAAGCGACGCATACCGTAACGCTGTGGCGGCCGGTTGGACCGCAGGAGTTGACGCTGATCAAGGCTTTGGGCATGCGCGAATTTCCGCCGCGCCTGCCCGATCAGCCGATTTTCTATCCGGTGCTCACTGAAGCCTATGCTGTCCAGATCGCCCGCGACTGGAACGTGCAGGCGAGCGGTTCCGGCTTCGTCACGCGGTTTGAGGTCCTGAAAAGCTTTCTCGACGGCTACCGCGTCGAGCACGCCGGCAGCAGGGCGCATCTCGAATATTGGATACCCGCCGAAGACCTGCCTCAATTCAACAAGGCAATCGTCGGCGAGATCGTGGTAACGGCTGCTTTCGGCAAAATCACCGAAAGCACCACCTGAAACGCTATTCCGCCGCAGCCTTCTTCTTCGCCGCGGCGGCGGAAGCAAAGCGCTCGCGCAACTCCTTGCCCTTGCCGGGGATCGTTTTCTGGCGGGCGCGGCCAAAGGCCAGCGCGTCGTCGGGCACGCTTTCGGTGATCACGCTGCCGGAGGCGATGTACCCGCCCTTGCCGATCGAGACCGGCGCCACCAGCGAGGAATTCGAACCGACAAAGGCCCCCTCGCCGATGTCGGTGAAGAACTTCGAGTAGCCGTCATAATTGCAGGTGATGGTGCCGGCGCCGATATTGGCTGCCGCACCCACGCGCGCATCGCCGATATAGGTCAGGTGGTTGACCTTGGCGCCCTCCTCGATCGTCGCCTGCTTGACCTCGCAGAAATTGCCGACCTTTGCCTTGTTTCGAAGATCCGCGCCGGGCCGCAGCCGGGCGAACGGCCCGACATCGCAATTTGAGGCGATCATTGCGCCCTCGATATGGCTGAAAGCATGGATCTTGGCGCCCGATGCGATCTTGACGCCCGGCCCGAACCAGACATTTGGCTCGACGATCGTATCGGTGCCGATCTCGGTATCGTGCGAGAAATAGACGGTTTCGGGCGCGATCAGCGTAACTCCTGACAGCATCGCCTCGCGACGGCGGCGCGCCTGCCAGATCGCTTCCGCTTCGGCGAGCTCGGCCCGGTTGTTGATGCCGAGCGCGCTTTCGAAACTCGCTTCCGTCGCTACCACGTCCAGCCCTTCCGCGCCGGCGATCTCGACGATGTCGGTGAGGTAGAATTCGCCCTTGGCGTTCTTGTTGCCGACCTTGTCGAGCAGCCGCAGCGCATGCTTGGCCGCAACCGCCATCATGCCGGCATTGCAGAAGCCGATCTTTTTCTCTTCCTCCGAGCAGTCCTTCTCCTCGCGGATGGCGATGAGATGACCGTCCTTTTCGATCAACCGGCCGTAGCCGGTCGGGCTTGGCGGACGGAAGCCGATGACCGCGACGGCGGCACCCTCTGCCAGCTTCTGCCGCGCGGCGGCCAGCGCCTGCGCATCGATTAGCGGCGTGTCGCCGAACATCACGAGAATATCGTCATAGCCCTTTGATATCGCTTCGCGCGCGGCAAGGACCGCATGCCCGGTGCCGAGCCGCTTCTCCTGCACGAAGGTCTCCGCCTTCGGCGCAAATTTCTGCACCGCCTTGCGCATCTCGTCTGCGCCGTGGCCGATCACCAGCGCCACACCGGTCGCGCCGGCAGCCTCAGCGGCTTTCACGACATGCGCCACCATCGGCAGGCCGGCAATGGCATGCAGCACCTTGGGCATCGCGCTTTTCATGCGCGTGCCTTCGCCGGCGGCGAGGATAACGGACAGGCAGGTTCTCTGGCTCATGAATGGGCAACCGTATGAAAAAGGTTTGAATCAACGCATGTTAACAGCGTAGGCCATGCTGCACCAATGCGGTTAAATTCCGGTGAGATGGCAAAGCCAAGTCTCCAAGTGCGAACGTCGGGTGTGATGCCCGATACAAAAGCACCGCCACGGTGGCGTCAGCCGGTTACACAGGTCAGGAAATATCCCCGGCCTGCTGGGGGTGCTGCGTCGCAAGCGGGATGGCGAAGTCTCGTGAAGGCAAGGTCGAGCTGCGTTTTCCGTTCCACATCGGCGACGGGCGGAGACTGGGAGAGATGGATACCATGCGCGTGGCGCGTCTGGAAGTTGGCGGGACATGGACGCGGAGCGGCACGCGTGCAGGCGCTTGGCCGAGCGGTGCGATGACCGTGCGGCGCCACCTCGCTGCGATCCTAGCTTGCGACGTGGTCGGTTATTCGCGCCTGATGGAGCGCGACGAGCGCTGCACGCTCGAGCGGCTGAAGATCTACCGCAAGGACCTCCTCGAACCGCTGGTCTCCGAGCATCAGGGTCGGATCGTCAAGCTCACCGGCGACGGCATGCTGTGCGAATTCGCGAGCGTCGTCAACGCGGTGACCTCGGCGATGGCGATCCAGCGGACCCTGGCAGAACGCGAGGCGGAGACCCCCGAGGAAGAGAGGATTCGCTTCCGCATCGGCGTCAATCTCGGGGACGTGGTTTGCGAGGAGGATGGCGACCTCTACGGCGACGGGGTCAACATCGCCGCCCGCCTCGAAAGCGTCGCCGATCCCGGCACCGTTGTCGTCTCGGGCACCGCCTACGACCACCTTCAGGGCAAGCTCGACTGCGGCTTCACGCCGCTCGGCGAGCTGCGCCTCAAGAACATCGAGCGGCCCGTGCGCGCCTACCGCGTCGAGTCCGACGCCAGCGCTGCCCCGCCTCCCCTGCCCGAGAAACCCTCGATCGCGGTTCTGCCTTTCACCAACATGAGCGGCGACCCCGATCAGGAATACTTCGCCGACGGGCTGGTGGAGGACATCATCACGGGATTGAGCCGAGTGAACTCCTTCTTCGTGATCGCCCGCAACTCGTCCTTCACCTACAAGGGCCGGGCGGTGGACCTGCGCCAGGTCGGGCGCGAGCTGGGCGTCCGCTACGTGCTCGAAGGCAGCATCCGCAGGGCAGGATCGCGGGTGCGTATCAGTGGGCAGTTGGTGGACGCGATCAGCGGACACCATGTCTGGGCCGACCGCTTCGAGGGCGATATGTGCGACATCTTCGACCTGCAGGACAAGGTGACCGAGAGCGTCGTCGGCGCTGTCGAGCCGAGCATCCGGCTGGAGGAAATCAAGCAGGCGCGCATGAAGCCGACCGACTACATGAGCGCCTACGACCTCTACCTTCGCGCGCTGCCGCGCTTCTACAGCATGACGCGCGAAGGCTTTGCCGACGTGCGTCGGCTCACCAACGAGGCGCTTAGCATCGACCCCGGCTTCAACTTGGCGAAGGCACTCGGCGCCTATATCCGCAGCATATCCGTGAGCCAGTGCTGGCACGAGCCCGAGGATACCCGGGTCGCCACGCGCATGGCGCGCGAGGTACTGGCGGAAGCGCGCGACGACCCCACGAGCCTGCGCTTCGCCGCGCAGGTGATCGCCTACAGCGCGAAGGAATACGAGATGGCGCTGGCCACGATCGAACGATCCCTGCTGCTCAATCCCAATTCGGCGCAGGGCCATACGAGCTGCGGTTGGGTCAACGCACATTCAGGCCGCCCGCTCGTCGCGATCGAGCACTTTCACAGGGCAATGCGGCTGAGCCCGGTCGACCCCGAGAAGGGCATCGCGCTCTCGGGCATCGGGATGAGCTACCTGATGCTCGAGCGCTACGAGGAAGCGCTGGCATGGGGAGAACGCGCGCTGCAGGAGATGCCGAACTACGGCTCCTCCCACCGGGTGGTGATTATGGCGCTGGTCAAACTCAACCGGCTGGAGGAGGCGCGGGCGGCGGCGCGGCGGCTGATGGAGGCGTTCCCGACCTACACGCTCACCCTGCAGAGACAGATCAACCCATGGCAGGACAAGGTGTTCGGCGAGCGTTACGTCGAGGCGCTGGGCATCTCCGGCGTGCCGGAGTGATCGTCGCGGCGGAAATTCCGGTGAGACGGCGGAGCAGGTGACTCGATGGGTTGTCTGAACATAGTGGTCGCCCCAGGTCTCCATAGCAAATTATGGAACACGAGATAGAGGGCACCGGACCCTTCGATGCTGATCTCTACAACGGGTTCACAGCTCGACTCTCTGCCAGCAACTAAACTACCCCAGCCTTCCCAGCACCGGGAAATTCTCCAAGAGCCAATAGGACGCGCTCTGCACGCCGCCAGTGAGGAAAAACACGCCGGCGATGACCAGCAGCGCGCCGATCGCTTTCTCGACACGGCCGAGATGGACGCGGAATTTGCCGAGGAAGCGCATGAAGGCGCCGGAAAACAGCGCCGCGATCAGGAACGGGATGCCGAGGCCGAGCGAATAGGCGGCAAGCAAAAGCGCGCCCTCACCCACGGTCTCGCGCCCGCCGGCCAAAGTCAGGATCGGTCCCAGCACCGGGCCGATGCAGGGCGTCCAGCCGAAGGCGAAGGCCAGCCCCATGACATAGGCCGCGATCATGCTCGCCGGCTTGCCCTGCGATTGGAAGCGCGCCTCGCGCGACAAAAGCGGAATGCGCAGGATGTCAAGGAAGTTCAGGCCCATGATGATGATGAGCGCTCCCGCCGCCATCGCCAGTGGCTCCTGCCAGACGCGCAGCAACCGCCCGATGGTCGAGGCCCCGGCGCCGAGCGCCACGAAGACGGTGGAAAAGCCGAGCACGAAGGCCACGGAAGCATAAAGCAGCGCGCCGCGCGCGCCCTCCTTCGCCGTGACGCTCTGATTGCCGCGGAAATCGTCGACGGAAACGCCGGCCATGTAGCAGAGATAGGGCGGCACCAGCGGCAGCACGCATGGCGACAGGAAAGAGATCGTCCCTGCCCCGACCGCGCTGACATAGCCGATGTCCAATGCCATCCAATGAGTCCGATTGTGCTAGCGACGATATAGCGATGCGGGCACGCTCCTGCCAATCACCATTGTGTGGCAAGTCGCCGCTTCGCCGCAGGAAGAAACAGGCAAACGCGTTGACCGAACAAGCGCGCGATAGCCGCCCGCCCGGTTCGAGGCGCGCATACATCCATCCCCAAAAAATGTGATCTTTGCCATACACTCTAAGAGTGTATCGTCCGCGGCCGCTTCCCAAATTGGCCGCTTCCCCTTGACCGATGGCAAAAGCACGGCCATGTGAGCGACGAAAAGAGTGGGATTTCGTCGTGCGTCGCGGAGTTCTTCCGCCACCTCACAGCTGATTAAGAGACCTCATGGACGTCGTCGTCGTCGAATCGCCGGCCAAGGCGAAGACAATCAACAAATATTTGGGCAAGAACTATAAGGTTCTGGCCTCGTTCGGCCATGTCCGCGATCTGCCGGCCAAGGACGGCTCGGTGCGGCCCGACGAGGACTTCGCCATGTCCTGGTCGGTCGACACCGCGTCCGGCAAGCGCCTCGCCGACATTGCCAAGGCGGTCAAGGATGCCGACGGGCTGATCCTCGCCACCGACCCGGATCGCGAGGGCGAGGCGATTTCCTGGCACGTGCTCGAAGTCCTGAAGCAGAAGCGCGCGCTGAAGGACAAGCCGGTCAGCCGCGTCGTCTTCAACGCCATCACCAAGGCCTCGGTGCTGGATGCCATGGCCAATCCGCGCCAGATCGACGCGCCGCTTGTCGACGCCTATCTGGCCCGCCGCGCGCTCGATTATCTCGTCGGCTTCACGCTTTCGCCGGTGCTGTGGCGCAAGCTGCCGGGCGCCCGCTCCGCCGGCCGCGTGCAGTCGGTGGCGTTGCGCCTGGTCTGCGATCGCGAATCCGAGATCGAGCGCTTCATCCGCGAGGAATACTGGCAGATTGCAGCCATCCTCGGCACGCCGCGCAACGACAGTTTCGAGGCGCGGCTGACCGCGTTTGCCGGCAAGAAGCTGCAAAAACTCGACATCGCCAACAAGGCTCAGGCCGACGACATCAAGGCGATGCTCGAAGGCGCGACCTTCAAGGCATTGTCGGTCGAGGCCAAGCCGACAAAACGCAATCCCGGCCCGCCCTTCACCACCTCGACGCTGCAGCAGGCCGCCTCGTCAGGCCTCGGTTTCTCGGCCACGCGCACCATGCAGGTCGCGCAAAAACTCTATGAAGGCATGGACATCGGCGGCGAGACCGCCGGCCTCATCACCTATATGCGGACCGACGGTGTGCAAATGGCGCCGGAGGCGATCGAGGCTGCCCGCAGCGCCATCGTCAGCGAGTTCGGCGCCAAATACCTGCCCGAAAAGCCGCGTTTCTACACCACCAAGGCCAAGAACGCCCAGGAAGCCCACGAGGCGATCCGCCCGACCGATTTCAAGCGCACGCCGGCTTCCGTTCGGCAATATCTCGATGCCGACCAGGCCCGGCTTTACGAGCTGATCTGGAAGCGCGCCATCGCCAGCCAGATGCAGCCGGCCGAGATCGAACGCACCACGGTCGAGATCGAGGCGGTCAACGGCGCCCGCACCGCGGAGCTGCGCGCGATCGGCTCGGTCGTCCGCTTCGACGGCTTCATTGCCGCCTACACCGATCAGAAGGACGAGGACGCCGAGGACGAGGAGAGCCGCCGCCTGCCCGAGATCCGCTCCGGCGAGCAGCTTGCCCGTCAGGCGATCAACGCCACCCAGCACACCACCGAGCCGCCGCCGCGCTACTCCGAGGCGTCGCTGATCAAGAAGCTGGAAGAGCTCGGCATCGGCCGGCCGTCGACCTACACCGCGATCCTGAAGACGCTCGAGGACCGCGACTACGTCACCATCGACCGTCGCAAGCTCGTGCCGCAGGCCAAGGGCCGGCTGCTCTCGGCCTTCCTCGAAAGCTTCTTCGAGCGTTATGTCGAATATGACTTCACCGCTTCGCTCGAGGAGAAGCTCGACGAGATTTCCGACGGCAAGCTCGCCTGGAAGGACGTGCTGCGCGACTTCTGGAAGGATTTCTCCGGCGCCGTCGACGACATCAAGGAACTGCGCGTCACCGACGTGCTCGATGCGCTCAATGAAGAGCTCGCGCCGCTGGTCTTCCCGGAGCGCGAGGACGGCTCCAATCCGCGTATCTGCCCGAAATGCGGCACCGGCAATCTGTCGCTGAAGCTCGGCAAGTTCGGCGCCTTCGTCGGTTGCTCGAACTATCCCGAATGCTCCTACACCCGCCAGCTCGGCGACGCCGCCAATCCCAATGGCGAGAACGGCAATGGCGAGGACGGCGTCAAGCTGCTCGGCAAGGATCCTTACACCGCCGAGGAAATTACCCTGCGCAGCGGCCGTTTCGGCCCCTACATCCAGCGCGGTGAGGGCAAGGAAGCCAAGCGCTCCAGCCTGCCCAAGGGCTGGACGCCCGACTCGATCGACCACGAGAAGGCGCTGGCGCTGCTGGGTCTGCCGCGCGATGTGGGAAAACATCCCGAAACCGGCAAAATGATCTCGGCTGGCCTCGGACGCTACGGCCCGTTCGTGCTGCATGACGGCACCTATGCCAATCTGGAAAGCATCGAGGACGTGTTCTCGATCGGCCTGAACCGCGCCGTTTCGGTGATCGCCGAGAAGCAGCAGAAGGGCAAGGGTGGCCGCAACGGCGCCACGCCGGCGGCGCTCAAGGAATTGGGCGATCATCCCGACGGCGGCGGCAAGATCGTCGTTCGCGACGGCAAATATGGTCCGTACGTCAACTACGGCAAGGTCAATGCGACGCTGCCAAAAGGCAAGGATCCGCAATCGGTGACGATGGAAGAAGCGCTCGCCCTGATTGCAGAGAAGGAAGCCAAGGGCGGAGGCGGCAAAAAGCCCTTCCGCCGGGCGGCGAAGAAGGGGTAGCAGGACGTGGCGCGCAGGATCTCCGGAAGAAGCCACGGCGATCCGCGCAACGCCGACACCAGGGCCAAGGTCAAGGACAACTATCGTCCGTCGCGTGACGAGGTCCTGCGCTACATCGCCGAAAATCCCGATCGTTCCGGCAAGCGCGAGATCGCCAAGGCCTTCGCGCTGCGCGGCGATGACCGCATCTGGCTGAAAGACCTGTTGCGAGACCTGCAGGATGAAGGCCTCCTCAACAAGGAGCGCAAGCGCCTCACCCGCGCGGGCGCCATCCCTCATGTCGCGGTGCTCGACATTTTCAGCCGCGACGATGACGGCGTGCTTCTGGCGAATCCGAGCGAATATACCGGCGCCGGCTCGCCCCCCGTCATCGCTATCCGCATCTCGCGCGCCGCCGGCGGCCCAGTCCCCGGCATTGGCGACCGCGTGCTTGCCAAGACTTTCCCGACCGACGATCCGTCAGGCCCTGCCTATACCGGGCGGGTGATGAAGATCTTCGAGAAGCGCAGCGACGCCGTGCTCGGCGTCTTCCGCGTGCTGAAGGATGGGACGTTCCGCATCGAGCCGGTCGAACGGCGCCAGCCGGAACTGATCGTCGACAAGGAATTCCAGAACGGCGCCAGAAATGGCGATCTGGTGGAGGTGGAGCCGGCGCGGGCATCCCGTTACGGACTGCCCCGGGCAAAGGTGCTGGCGGTGCTGGGCTCGCTGAGCAGCGAGAAGGCCGTCTCGATGATCGCCATCCACGCCCACGACATTCCCCATGTCTTTCCTGCGGACGTGATTGCCGAGGCCGAAGCGGTGAAGCCGGCGACGCTCGATCACCGCGAGGACTGGCGCAGTCTGCCGCTGGTGACCATCGATCCGGCCGATGCCAAGGACCATGACGACGCGGTCTTCGCCACGCCCGACACGGACGAGAAGAATCCCGGCGGCGTTGTCATCACCGTGGCGATCGCCGATGTCGCAACCTATGTTCGCTACGGCACGTCGCTCGACCGCGAAGCCCTGAAGCGCGGCAATTCGGTCTATTTTCCGGACCGCGTCGTGCCGATGCTTCCTGAACGCATCTCCAACGATCTCTGCTCGCTGCGCGAGGGCGAAGACAGGCCGGCAATCGCCGTGCGCATGACCTTCTCCTCGGAAGGCCGCAAACTCAGGCATTCCTTCCACCGCGTCATGATGAAGTCGGCCGCCAAGCTCGCCTACCCGCAGGCGCAGGCCGCGATCGACGGCGCGCCCGACGACAAGACACGGCCGATCCTCGACAGCGCTTTGAAGCCGTTATGGGACGCCTACGCCGTGCTCAGGCGCGGCCGCCAGTCCCGCCAGCCGCTTGAGCTCGACCTGCCCGAGCGCAAGATCCTGCTGAAGCCCGACGGCACGGTCGACCGCGTCGTCGTGCCGGAGCGCCTCGACGCGCACAAGCTCATCGAGGAATTCATGATCCAGGCCAATGTCGCGGCCGCCGAGACATTGGAGGGCAAGAAAGAGCCGCTCGTCTACCGCATCCATGACGCGCCGTCACTCGCCAAGCAGGAATCGCTGCGCGAGTTCCTGGCAACGCTCAGCCTGTCATTGGCGCGCGGCGCGCAGATGCGGCCGAGCCAGTTCAACGGCATTTTGGAGCGGGTGCGCGGCGCCGACAACGAGGCGCTGGTCAACGAAGTGGTGCTGCGCTCGCAGAGCCAGGCGGAGTACTCGCCGAAGAACATCGGCCATTTCGGCCTCAACCTCAGGCGCTACGCCCATTTCACCTCGCCGATCCGCCGCTACGCCGATCTGATCGTGCACCGCGGGCTGATCGCGGCGCTTGGCCTCGGGCCCGGCGGCCTGGCGCAGCAGGAGGCGGACCGGCTGGAAGAGGTCGCCGCGCTGATCTCGGCGACCGAGCGTCGCGCCATGGCGGCCGAGCGCGATACGGTCGACCGGCTGATTGCCGCCTATCTCGCCGAGCGCGTCAACGACACGTTCGACGCGCGCATCTCCGGCGTCACCAAGGCGGGACTCTTTGTCCAATTGCCGCAGTATGGCGCCGACGGCTTTATTCCGGTGTCAACTCTGGGCGGCGACTACTATATCTACGACGAAACCGCCCGATCGCTGTTCGGGGAACGCACCGGCAAGGGCTATCAGCTTGCCGATCGTGTCGAAGCTCGGCTGGTCGAGGTCGCGCCAATGGCCGGTGCGATGCGTTTCGAGATGCTGACCGACCCGAAGCCCCTGCCCGGCTCGAGGCGGTCGTTCCACAAGGCCAAGGGCCGCGCCCGCGCGTCGCAATCGCGTTCGGGACCGCGTGGCAGGAGACGATAATGCCAGGTAACTTTCAAGTGCAAGAACAGGTCTTCGGCGGCGAGCATCATTCGGGCCGCGTCGCGCGTCCCCTGTGGACGGCGATCAAGCGCGGGATACTCGGCCGCTGCCCGCATTGCGGCAAGGGAAAGCTGTTCCGCGCTTTCGTGAAGCCCGTGGACAAGTGCGAGGTCTGCGGCGAGGAGCTGCACCACCATCGCGCGGACGACCTGCCTGCCTATCTGGTCATCGTCATCGTCGGTCACATCGTCGTTGGCGGCTTCATGGCCGTCGAGGCCGCGTCGACGCTGTCGACCTGGCAGCACGCGATGATCTGGGTTCCGCTGACCATTATTCTGGCCGTCGCACTGCTGCAGCCGGTCAAGGGAGCTGTCATCGGCCTGCAATGGGCGCTTTATATGCACGGCTTCGGCGACGAGAAGGACGAATTCGAGAGCCATTAATTAAGTCAGGCCGCACCGCGGTCGGCCCTGGTGCAAAGGCCGCGACGCGCAAGCCACTTTCGCATCAAGAAAGTTTCCGCTAGGTCGAGCGCATGGAAGGAATGACCAAGGCGGATGTCGACAAGCTCGATAAGGGCCTGCCCGTACGCAGCGGCAGGGCGTTGCGTCCGCGTGATGCCGCGACCCTCATTTTGCTCGATCGCCGCGGCAAGGACGTTCTGGTGCTGATGGGCCGGCGCCATGCCGGGCACGCCTTCATGCCCGGAAAATTCGTCTTCCCCGGCGGCCGCACCGATCCCGCCGACAGCCGCGTTCCCGTCGCTGCCCCTCTGGGTGGTGAGGAAGAAGGCAAGCTGGCCGCAGGCCCCGGCCGTGCCAGCGCGGCGCGGGCCCGCGCAATCGCCCTGTCGGCGATTCGCGAGACCTATGAGGAAGCCGGCCTGCTGATCGGCCGCAAGGGCACCTTCTCGACCGCAAAGCGCGACTGGCAGGGTTTCGCCGAACACGGCGTGATCCCCTCGCTGGACGCGCTCCGCTTCGTCGCCCGCGCCATCACTCCGCCCAATCGCGTGCGCCGTTTCGACACGCGTTTTTTCAGCGCCTGGCGCCACGACGTTGCCGTGGAATTGCCCGGCGGCGGTCCGACGAACGAACTCGAAGAACTCGTCTGGCTGCCGCTTGCCGATGCCCGCAAGGCCGACATCCCCGACATCACCGGCATGGTCCTGGAAGAACTGGAAAGTCGGCTTGCCGAAGATCCATTGTTGCGGCCGGGGGGCGCCGTGCCGTTCTTCCGGCTCGTCCGCAACCGCTTCGTCCGCGAAGTCCTTTAGAAGCAGAGCATTTTGATCTCATGACGGTCGATACCCAACAACAGGGCGACGAACGCGTACACTGGCTGCCGATGGTCGCGGCGATCTCCTCGATCAGCGTCGTCGGCATCGCCATAGGCTTAGGCATGCCGCTGCTCAGCGTCATTCTGGAAAGCCGCGGCCATTCCGCTTCGATGATCGGTCTCAACACCGCTGTCGCCGGTCTCGCCTCGATTGCCGGCGCGCCGCTCGCTACGCCGCTTGCTATGCGGCTCGGCGTCGCCTGGACCATGCTGTTGATGATTGCCATCGGCGCGCTCGCCTTCGTCGGCTTCCATTTCGCGCCGGACTTCTGGATGTGGTTTCCGCTCCGCGTCGCCCTGCATATCTCGCTGACGGTATTGTTCATCCTGTCGGAATTCTGGATCAGCACCTCCGCCCCGCCGAACCGGCGCGGCCTTGTGCTTGGCATCTACGCCACCGTGCTGTCGCTCGGCTTCGCCGCCGGACCATGGCTGTTCGCCCATCTCGGCAGCACAGGCTTCCTGCCGTTCGGCGTCACCATAGCGCTGGTGACGCTTGCCGCCATTCCGGTGCTGGCCGCTCGCAACGAGAGCCCGAGCATCGTCGCCGACAGCGAAACCAGCCACTTCCTGCGCTATATCTGGCTGGTGCCGACCGCGACCTTCGCCGTGCTTGTTTTCGGCGCCGTCGAGACCGGCGGTTTCTCGCTCTTCCCCGTCTATGGCAGCCGTATCGGCTATTCGGAAGCCGACGCCGCGCTGCTCCTGACTATGATCGGGCTCGGCAATGTGCTTCTGCAGATCCCGATCGGCATGATCAGCGACCGCGTTTCCGACCGCCGCTACCTGCTGCTGGCCTGCGCCACGGTCGGGCTCATCGGCACGGTCTTCATGCCGTTCTTCGCACAGAACTGGCATCTGATGGCGGCCCTCCTGTTCGTCTGGGGCGGCGTCGTCGCCGCCATGTACACGATCGGCCTTGCCCATCTCGGCTCGCAGCTGTCCGGCCATGAGCTGGCATCGGCCAATGCTGCCTTCGTACTCTGCTATGGTGTTGGCATGGTGCTGGGTCCGCAGGCGATCGGCATCGGCATGGATGCCTTCGGCCCATCCGGCTTCGGCTGGTCGCTGGCCTTCTTCTTCGCCGCCTACATGGCTCTGATCCTGGTCAGGCTGGTGCGCAAGATTCTCTAGGCGATGCCGCTGAAGCGTCGGGCATCCTGACATCACCGTGTCAGCAGCACCCCTGTTATAACCTGCCTCCGACGCGAGGTAGGAGAATTGCGATGGTCGACAGCGGCTTTGAAACCAGATCCCTCAGGATGGAACTGCTTCTGCTCGTCACATTCCAAGCGCCGGCCGCCGATGTCGACCGCATCATGGAGGCCGTGGTGGCGATCACGCCGCTGCGCATGGGCAAGTATGACGCCAACGCCTATCAGTCGGCGCAAGGCATCGAGCGCTACCGGCCGCTCGAAGGCGCCGCGGCCGGCGCTGAGACCGAACTGCGCCGGCGACCCGGCACCGTCGAAGTGTCGTTCGAGATCGCCGACGACCAGGCGCTCGCCGCTCGTGTCGTCGAGGCGATATTCCAAGCCCATTCCTATCAGGAGCCCGTCATCCGCATCCAGCCACTGCTCGCCAGCCGTTCCAAGGGTCTTGACGACCGCGCCAATCCGAACCGCTGGTGGAACACCACGGGCGACTGGAAAAAGGCGGGGCAATTGGTCGAGCATAACGCTTGAGACGTGGACACGGGCCATGCCGAAATGAGGCGAAGAAGGCGCTCGGGCTTGACTTTCCGGGCGCGTTCTTTATGTGTCGCGCCAAGTTTCCCGCGTCCGGGTGTTTTCCCCGTGCTTCAGCGGCCAAAACTCCACGAACATTAACGGACGAAAATCATGGCCAAAGCCGCAAACATCAAGATCAAGCTTCTGTCGACCGCCGACACCGGGTTCTTCTACGTCACCAGCAAGAACAGCCGTACCAAGACGGACAAGCTCTCGTTCCGCAAGTACGATCCGGTCGCCAAGAAGCACGTCGAGTTCAAGGAAACCAAGATCAAGTAATCTGGTTATCCCGAGAAATCGAAACGCCGCCCTTTGGGCGGCGTTTTTGTTTTAGGAAGGACCGGACGACAAAAAGGGGGCCGGTCGGCGGTTGGCAGCGGTACGAGGAGGCCACTATGTGCCAGCGCCGGCCGGCCGACCCCACGGACCCAGGAGATGCGGCGGACCTGAGCATCATGGGGTATTTTTGGATCGAGCCGGCTACTCTACCCTCGCGCCGGCCTCGTCTTCTGTCTATGCGTCGCAGATTTGCGCAAGACCTCATAAAAATCAACCATTTCTTAACCACCGCTCACGAATCGCTTGGGTTAAGGTAAATTCGTAACCCTGTTGCAGCGCTGGAGAATCGTCGCCTTTATGCCGAGCATGTCTCCCGAAAGTGGAAACCGGTTTCAGGATAAAGACAGGCGCGTGCGGGGTCTGAAAGATCGCGACGCGTTTTAGGCAGCCTTGGCGACCACCCTGTTGCGGCCGCCGCTTTTGGCCTCATAGAGCGCCAGGTCGGCGCGCTTCATCAGCGCGGCGACGCTGTCGGTCCCTTTCAGGAGAGACGACACGCCGACGCTGACCGTGACCTCGATCGCCTTGCCGTCGGCACCGATGGCAAAAGCTGCCTGTGCGATCTCGGCGCGAATGCGTTCGGCCACCTTCTCGGCGACCGCGCCGTCGGTGTCCGGCATAACCACGACGAACTCCTCGCCGCCGAAGCGGCAGGCGAGATCGATGCCGCGCACATTCTTGCGCAGCCGCCGGGCGAACTCACGCAGAACGTCGTCACCGCCGTCATGGCCATGGGTATCGTTGATCGACTTGAAGCGATCGAGATCGGTGATCATCACCGACAAGGGCCGCCGCCGCGCCACGGCGCGATCGAACAGTGTCTGCAGATGGCTGTCGAGGTAGCGGCGGTTGTGCAGCCCGGTCAGCCCGTCGATGACCGCCATCTCGATCGTCTGGGCGACGCTGGCGCGCAACTGATCGTTGTAGCGCTTGCGCCGCACCTGTGTGCGCAGGCGCGCCGTCAGCTCATGCTGGTCGATCGGCCGGATCAGGTAGTCATTGATGCCAAGTTCCAGACCACGCAGGATGCGGCCCTCCTCGCCCTCGTCTGCGAGCAGCATGATCGGCAGGAAGCGGGTGCGGTCGAGCGAACGCAGCTGCGAGCAGAGTCTCAGCGCATCGAAGTCGGAGAAGGCAGTCGAGATCAGCACGCATTCATACGCCGTCTCGGCCGCCTGGAAGAACCCCGCATTCGGGTCGGTCGCGACATCGAGCTCGGCGGTGTTGCGCAGCATCTTCTGGATGCGTTCGACGGAAGTTTTGCGCTCGTCGATGAGCAGCACCCGCGGCTTTGCGTCTTCGGTCGCGAAATCGCGGCTCAGAAGTTCCTCGATGCCGATATTGCGCGTGGTCGAGGCGCGCAGCCTGAGCTCGTCGGTCAGCGACTTCAGCCTGACCAGGCTCTTGACGCGTGTCATCAACTGCAGGTCGTTGACGGGCTTGGTCAGGAAATCGTCTGCGCCCGCCTCGAGGCCGCGTACCCGGTCTGACACCTGGTCGAGCGCGGTGATCATGACGACAGGGATATGCGAGGTCGCCGGATCGCTCTTCAGGCGCTTGCAGACCTCGAACCCGTCCATGTCCGGCATCATCACATCGAGCAGCACGACGTCGACCTTGCCGTTCTCGCAGGTCTCGATCGCATCCGGGCCGTTATTGGCCGTCAGCACCTCGAAATACTCGGCAAGCAGCCGAACCTCCAGCAGCCGCACATTGGCGGGGATATCGTCGACGACGAGGATCCGCGCGGTCATCTCAAAACTCCGGTTCTGCTGGTCTCGGGCATCAGGCGTCGCCCAGATAGGATTTGATCGTCTCGATGAAGCGCGGCACCGAGATCGGCTTGGAAATATAGGCCTCGCAGCCGCCCTGGCGGATGCGCTCCTCATCGCCCTTCATGGCGAAGGCGGTGACGGCGATAACGGGGATCGAATGCAATTCGTCGTCTTCCTTCAGCCATTTGGTCACTTCCAGGCCGGACACTTCCGGCAGCTGGATATCCATCAGGATGAGGTCCGGCCGGTGCTGGCGCGCGAGGTCGAGCGCCTCCAGGCCATTGCGCGTGCGAACCGTTTCGTAACCGCTGGCTTCGATGAGGTCCCGAAAGAGCTTCATGTTGAGCTCATTGTCCTCGACGATCATCACCTTCTTAGCCATCAGTTTCCCGTCCCGACCGCCCTCGAAGCCGAAGGCCGTCGCAATGCGTCCCCTTCGGACCGCACCCAACCCATTTCCACTCTAGCCCAATATGATTGACGAAACGGAAACCGGAGGTTGGAAAGCTGCACCAATTCCACCTTCGGACGTTGCATGGGAAAGAGCGGAGGCTTGCCGCAAGCGACGCTTGCCGTTACTGCGGAAGGAGACTCGAAAAAATCCACCATTGCAAAGGTAACGATGGCGAACGCAGCGTCAATGCGCGAGGGAGCGGAAACCATTGCCGTCAAGGCCCTGGCCTTCGTCGCCGCCGACCCGGAGCTTCTGCCCCGCTTTCTGGCGATCACGGGCATCGAGGCGAACTCGATCCGCAGGGCCGCAGCTGAGCCGGGCTTCCTTGCCGGCGTTCTGCAATTCATCCTGGCACACGAGCCGACGCTTCTGCGCTTCGCCGAGGAAACCGGCACGCCGCCAGCCGCCGTCGGCAAGGCATTGCGCGCCCTTCCGCTCGGCGACGACGATCACGAGCGCTCGACATGAGCGACGATCCCGAGACGGCGCGGCAGATCGAAGAGCTTGCCGCGGATGACCGGCCGCTGCTGGTGCTCGACGTCGACGATGTCGTGCTCGAATTCGTCCGGCCCTTCCCGCATTTCCTGAAAACGCGCGGCTTCGGGCTGACGCTGGCTTCCTTCCGCCTCACCGGCAACATCGCCGAGACGGTGAGCGGGCGGCTGATCGAGCAGCCGGAAGTGACGGCGCTGCTCGGCGATTTCTTCGACGCCCAGGCGGACTGGCAAAGCATCGCAGAGGGTGCGGCGGACGCGCTGGCGATGCTCGGCCGAAGCGCCGAGATCGTCCTGCTGACCGCCATGCCGCACAAGCACCGCGCCGTGCGCCGTGCGCATCTCGATGCGCTGGGGCTCAATTACCCGCTGCTGACGACGGAAATGGCCAAGGGACCCGCCATCGCGAAACTGCGCGGCGTCGGGGGCCGGCCTGTCGCCTTCGTCGACGACCAGCCTTCCAACCTGGTTTCGGCGCGCAACTCCGTGGCGGATGCCCATCTCTTCCATTTGATGGCTGACAACTCGCTGCGCGCCTTCCTGCCACCGACGCCGGAAGACATTATCTCGGTCGACGACTGGTGCGATGCGACGCCAAAGATCGCGGCCGCGCTCGGGCTTTAACCCAAGCACTCAGGGCTTCAGCTTCGCTCCGGCCCCACCATTGTCGCCGCCGTCCGAATCGTCTCCGCCGGTGGAATCATCCGTTCCGTCCGCGCCGTCATCGCCTGAGTTGTCATCCTGACCGGCGCTGTCGTCCTGGGCGGCGTCCGGTCCCTTCAGCATCGCGCCGTTGACCGTGACTGATCCATCGGCCTTGGTGTTGATCGTCCACTCCAGCCGGCCATCCGGCAGCGTCTTGCCAAAGCCTTTGACGGCCAGGGCAAAGGGGAAGGCCTGCGCCATCTGCTCATCGCTTTTGGCGGCTTCCTTCAAGGCATCGACGATCTTGTCATAGCCGGCGACATCGACGGTCACGGTCGCATCGGGTTTCTCGCCGGGAAAGGTCATCTCGCCTTCCAGCGCGACTTCGATGGCGCCGTTCTTCACCGTGCTGTGCCCGATCACGACCTTCGGATTCTTGGCCTTGAAATCGGCGACCAAAGCTTTGCCGAATTCATCCGACAGCGGCGGATTCTTATTGAGATCAAAGCCTTCGATCGCCTTTTTCGCCATCGTATCGAGATCGATATTGGCGCCGCCGAAATGCAGGTCGATGTCGGTGGGCAGCAATGGGGTGGTCCATTCCGGCAGGGTCTGATGCGGGATCGTCAGACCGGCAGCCTTGATCGCGTAATCGACCTTGCCGTTCTGGGAGATGCCGTCCATGCCGAATGCGGTGCTGAATTGCGTGGCGCCGAACTTGCCGACAGGGCTGTCGACCTCGAAATTCTTGAAGCCGTAATTGCCGTCGATCCTTTCCCAGATGGGCAGCGCGGCCAGCATAAGCGATTTGAGCTCAGCCTGGTTGGCCTTGAGCTTGGCTTCATCCTCATTGGCCACGGCAAAGGCAAGCAGGTCGAGCAGCGGCTTCGTCCGCACGCCCTTGCCGTTTGCGTCCACCGAAAGTTCCGGCGTCTTCAAGGTGAGCGGAAAATTCATCCCGCTGTCGGGATCGTTCACCTTGATCATCTCGACGAAGTCCGAGACTTTCTGCGTTGCCGTGAAGTCGACGCCGCCATTGGCGGATTTGGTCGCGGTAACGGTGGCGGTGCCGGCGCCAGTCGAGACATCTGCCTGCTGCTTGGCTTGCCGCGACGTCATGGTCATTCCGGCCAATGAGCTGGTCGCGCTGGTGAAGGCGGCGAGGGCCGGATCGTAGACGCTGGTCAGCTTGCCGTCCTTGATCGTGAACTCCATGCTCTGACGGCCTTCCGGTCCTTCGAACTCGAAGGATGCGCCTTGCGAGAAATTCGACGAGACGTCCCAGGATCCGTCGCTGCGCGGCTTCACCATCAGCGCGTATGGCGCCATGTCGAATTTAACAAGCTTCTGTTCCGGCAGCGCATTGACAAGCGCCTTGACGTCAAGCGCGATCTTGTAGGCGTCGCCCTCGACCGAAACCTTGAGCACGCCCTTGTCGAACGCCTGCTTGCCGAAATAGCGCGCCAGATTGTCGGAAAGATCTTTGGCGCCTTGATTGTCGACGGTCTGGGCAAAAGCCGGCGCGCTGAGCGCGAGGGCAAAGGCAAATGGCAAAATACGCTTCACGTCAGTTCTCCGTGATTTCGGAAGACGAAATATTCATGCTTCTGGTAGGCAAGAAGCGTAACAGCCGCAAGACGCCGACTGTAGGCCAAAAGCTCATTCGGCTAAAGCGCTAGGCGCATCAGCGCCCAAAGCACAAGGCGCATCAGTACCTAAAGCACAAGGCGCATCAGCGGCCGGCCGGGCTTGCGCTCCACCAGCCTCTCGAAGCCGGCCTTCTCGAACACCCGTGACGAGCCGACGAAAAGCCCGATCGAGCGCGAATCGCGCGACAGATCGATCGGGCAGGCCTCCAGCAGCCTCGCTTTATTCTCGCGGGCGAAAGCGATTCCGCCCTCGACAAGGCGATGCGTGATGCCCCGCCCCCTCGCCCTGGGGCGGATGAAGAAGCAGGAGATCGCCCAGACGGCCGGGTCGCCGGCATCGGCGGGATCGACCGGGGCCGAGCCCCTGCCCTGATTGTTCCACTCGGGGATGTCGGCGCGCGGGCCGACCTGCATCCAGCCGACGGCCTTGCCGTCCTCGAGCGCCAAGAGCCCCGGCGGCGGGCCCGTCTCGATTCGCGCCTTGATGAGATCCTTGTTCCGCTCCTTGTCGCTGGCGCGGCGCTCCGCCGGCGACAACCGGAAATGCGTGCACCAGCAGCCGTAGCAGGCACCCTGCTTGCCGAACAGGTCCTCGAAATCGGGCCAGCGTTCAGGAGTCAGCGGTGCGATGGTCGTGCTCATGCGTTCTCCCCAGGCCAAGCTTGTTGCCAGCCTTGCGCTGTCGTACCATTGCATTTGTTCTCTTTATGTTCGCAGCGATGGCGGCTCCTGTCAACAATCCCGAACACGGTTTTTGCCGTGACTGCCTGGCGCTCCAGCGCGGCGAGACGCGTCGCTGCGATCGCTGCGGCAGCCCGCGCCTTGTCCATCACGCCGAGCTCTACCGGCTGCGGATCGCCCATATCGATTGCGACGCCTTCTACGCGGCGGTCGAGAAGCGTGACAATCCCGCGCTGAAGGACAGGCCTGTGATCATCGGCGGCGGCCGGCGCGGCGTCGTTTCCACCGCCTGCTATATCGCCCGCATCCAGGGCGTCCGCTCGGCCATGCCGATGTTCAAGGCGCTCGAACTGTGCCCCGAAGCGGTGGTGATCCCGCCCGACATGGAAAAATATGTCGGTGTCGGCCGCCAGGTGCGCGCGTTGATGCAGGCGCTGACGCCGCAGGTCGAGCCGCTGTCGATCGACGAGGCCTTTCTCGACCTCGCCGGCACCGAGCGGCTGCACGGCATGCCGCCGGCGCTGGTGCTTGGGCGCTTTGCGCAGACGGTGGAAAAGGAGCTCGGCATCACCGTTTCGGCGGGCCTCTCCTACTGCAAGTTCCTGGCGAAAATTGCCTCGGACTTCCGCAAGCCGCGCGGCTTTTCCGTGATCGGCGAAGCCGAGGCGCCAAGCTTCCTCGCCGCGCAGCCGGTGACGATGATCTGGGGTGTCGGCAAGGCGCTGGCCGCGACGCTGGAGCGCGACGGCATCCGCATGATCGGGCAGCTGCAGCGCATGGAGCGCGGCGACCTGATGCGCCGCTATGGCGTGATGGGCGACCGGCTCTACCGCCTGTCGCGAGGCGAGGACGACCGCCCGGTCGATCCGGACGGCGATGCCAAGAGCGTCTCGGCCGAAACCACCTTCGACAACGACATCGGAGCCCTGGCGGAGCTGGTGCCGGTGCTGCGCGGGCTGTCGGAAAAGGTCTCGGCCCGGCTGAAAAAATCCGGCATCGCCGGCCGCACCGTGGTGCTGAAGCTGAAGACGCAGGATTTCAAGACCCGCACCCGTAACCGCCAGCTCGGCGACCCGACGCGCCTGGCCGACCGCATTTTCCAGACCGGGCTCGACCTGCTGCGCCGCGAGGCCGACGGCACAAAATTCCGCCTGCTCGGAATCGGCGTCAGCGACCTCTCCGACGACCAAAAGGCCGATCCGCCGGATCTGGTCGACGTGCAGTCGCGCAAGCGCGCGCTTGCCGAAGGCGCGATGGACACGCTGCGCGACAAGTTCGGCAGGAAAGCCGTCGAGACCGGCTATACATTCGGCAAGGGGGGCGCCGCCAATCCGCCCGAGCCGCTGGAAGATTGAAGGGTCAGGTGCGCTTGAGGTCGATCCGGCTCGTCACCACCATCTTGCCGGTTGCCGGATCCATGTCGGTCACCGTCATGCGCATATTGTCCGGCCCGATCTTTTCTACGGTCAGCTCCGCATTGCGGTCGCCATTGACGACTTTCGCCCAGTGGATGTCGAGGTTGATTGCGTCGCCCTTGCGGCTTCCGCTGAGCCCGGCAGGTCCGCTGCGCGAACCTATGTAAGTGCCAGTGTAGCTCGCCCCGTCGACCTTCAGGTCGGCGCGGATTTCCCGCGACATGATCAACAACGTACGACAGGTGCCGTCAAGCGAGAGCGAGTCCGCCGTCGCGTCCGAAGTGAAGTTGCAGTTGATGTTCATCACCGGCGTGTTCGTTCTGATCCTGACCATCCCCTTACCGGAGAACTTCCCCTGCAGCGATCGCAGGAAAGCCGCCTCGTCGGCATGCGCGCCCGTCGCGCAGAAAAAACAGGCGGCGGCCAGCAAAGCGGCGGTCGATTTCATCAAGACGTTTCCCTCTCGCGATCATGCGCCCTCCGACGGAAGGCGTGGACTTAACGGGTGCTCAGCCGCCAGGTTCCGCCGCCGCGATGACGATTTTTTGACGCCCGCTCCGCTGGCCCAGTGGAATGACGCCACTAACGGTTGCGGCCCGGGTTCGGGCTTGCGACATAGGGCTCAAATGGCGCCCGCTCCCTCGATCCCAAAAGCCGCGTTCTGGATGGCTCTGTCAATCGCCTCGATGCTGGCGATGTCGGTTGCCGGCCGCGAGACGACGGCCGAGCTCAACGTCTTCCAGGTGCTGGAGCTGCGCTCGGTGATCGGTTTCTTCATCCTTTTGCCGCTGGTGATGATGAGCGGCGGTTTTGCCGCGATGCGCAGTGAGCGCCCGTTCGCCCATATCGCCCGCAACATGATCCACTATACCGGCCAGGCCGCCTGGCTCTACGCGCTGACGCTCATTCCGCTCGCCGTGCTGATCTCGATCGAGTTCACCACGCCGATCTGGACGGCGATCCTGGCGGTCAGCTTTCTGGGGGAAAGACTGTCCCGGTCGAAGCTCACGGCGATCGTGCTTGGCCTGATCGGCGTGGTCGTCATCGTGCGCCCCAGCGCCGGCTCGATGGATCCCGGCCACCTCGTCGTGTTGGGCGCCGCGGTCTGCTTCGGCATCTCGATGGTGCTGGTCAAGTCGATGACCAAAACCGAAAGCGTGGTGCGCATCATCTTCTGGATGCTGATCATCCAGTCGGCGGTTGGCCTGATCCCGGCTCTCTACAGCTGGCACAACCCTTCGCCAGGGCTCTGGCCATGGATCTTCGTCATCGCCTTCACCGGCATGTCGTCGCATTTCTGCCTGGCCCGCGCGCTCGTCCATGCCGATGCCACGATCATCTCGCCGATGGACTTCCTGCGCGTGCCGCTGACGGCGCTGGTCGGCTGGCTGCTCTACCATGAGCAGATCGACGTCTTCACCGCCGGTGGCGCGGCTCTGATTCTCGCCGGCAATTTGCTCAACCTGCAGAAGAAGACGCCGCGGGTGGCAGAGGCGGAGGCGGCAACGCCCTGAGCTAGAGCATGATCCCGAAAAGTGGGAACCGGTTTTCGGACAAAGATCATGCTCCAACAAAAAGCTAGAGCGTTATGGCGATTCAACGAAGCGCCATCACGCTCTAGACCAGCTCCACGTCCACCACGCCCTGCACCGCGCGCATGGCGGAGGCGATCTGCGGCGAGACGCGATAATTACCCAGGCCGATCTCAATCTCGCCCTGCGCCTCTCCCTTGAGAACGATGATGCTGACTTGACTGTCGCCACGCTGTTTGAGCTGCGATTGAATGATCGACGATGGTCCATCGTCCCTGACGAAGATGCGCAGCGCTTTCTGGATGCGGCTGGCTTCGTCGTCCAGTGATTGCACCGAGTTGATGCGCAGGTTTACGCCCTCAGGCCTGTCTTCGGCCGCAACCATGATCACCACCGAACTGCCGGGCTCCAGCATGTCGCGATACTGCGCCAGGCCTTCGGAAAACAGCACAGCCTCATACTGTCCCGTCGTGTCGGAAAACTGCACGACGCCCATCTTATTGCCGGTACGGGTCTTGCGCTCCTGCTTGGAGGTGACTGTGCCGGCAAGACGCCCGGCGGCGGCGCCGCGTTTGACCGCAGCCGAGAATTCCGCCCAGTTCTGCACCCGCATCTTCTGCAGCGCGGACTTGTACTCGTCGAGCGGATGCGCCGAAAGATAGAAGCCGACGATCTGGAATTCACGGTGCAGCTTGTCGGCAGCAAGCCACGGATCGGTCGCCGGCAGGTTGAGAGCCTGCGACTGGCTCCCAAGCGAAGCGCCGAAAATGTCGGCCTGGCCGGAGATGGCGTTCTGCTGCGCCAGCGAGGCAAGGCCCATCATCCGCTCGACGCCGGCCATCATCTGCGCGCGGTCATGGCCGAAGCAATCGAGCGCGCCCGCCATGATCAGGCTTTCGAATACGCGCTTGCCGACGATCTTGGGATCGACCCGCTCGCAGAAATCGGCAAGGTTCTTGAACGGCTTCTCGCCGCGCTTCTCGACGATGTGCTCGACCGCCGCGTCGCCGACGCCTTTCAGCGCCGCCAGCGAATAGAAGATCTTGTTCTCGCCGACCTCGAAGGGACGGAAACTCGACATCACCGACGGCGGCACCACCTCGATGCCGAGGCGCATGGCGTCCTGGCGGAAATCGGCCAGCTTGTCGGTATTGCTCATGTCGAGCGTCATCGACGCCGCAAGGAACTCGACCGGGTAATGCGCCTTGAGATAGGCGGTCTGGTAGGAAACGACCGCATAGGCCGCGGCGTGCGACTTGTTGAAGCCGTAGTCGGCGAACTTGGCCAGGAGGTCGAAGATGAAATCGGCCTGCGGCTTTGAGACGCCGCGCTCGACTGCGCCCGTGACGAAGCGCTCTCGCTGCTTGTCCATCTCGGCGCGGATCTTCTTGCCCATGGCGCGGCGCAGAAGGTCGGCTTCGCCGAGCGAATAGCCGGAAAGCTCCTGCGCGATCTGCATCACCTGTTCCTGGTAGACGATGACGCCTTGGGTCTCCTTCACCAGATGGTCGATCTTGGGATGGATCGAGGCCATCTCCTCCTCGCCATGCTTTCTGGCATTGTAGGTCGGGATATTCTCCATCGGGCCGGGGCGATAGAGCGCCACCAGCGCGATGATGTCCTCGATGCAGTCCGGCCGCATGCCGATCAGCGCCTTGCGCATGCCGGCACTTTCAACCTGGAACACGCCGACCACCTCGCCGCGCGACAGCATCGCGTAGGTGTCGGGGTCGTCGAGCGGTATCTTGGCGAGATCGATGTCGACGCCGCGTCGCCGTATCAGCTTCACTGCCGTTTCCAGCACCGTCAGCGTCTTTAGGCCGAGGAAGTCGAACTTCACCAGCCCCGCCTGCTCGACATATTTCATGTTGAACTGGGTGACCGGCATGTCCGAGCGCGGATCGCGGTACATCGGCACCAGCTCGGACAGCGGACGGTCGCCGATGACAATGCCCGCGGCATGCGTCGAAGCATGCCGGTAGAGGCCTTCGAGCTTCTGCGCCGTGTCGAGCAGCGTCTGCACGATCGGCTCCTTCTCCGCCTCCTCGGCGAAGCGCGGCTCGTTGGCGATGGCGTCCGCCAGCTTGACCGGATTGGCCGGGTTCTGCGGCACCATCTTGGAGAGCTTGTCGACCTGACCGTAAGGCATCTGCAGCACGCGGCCGACATCGCGCAGCACCGCGCGCGCCTGCAGCGTTCCGAAGGTGATGATCTGCCCGACCTGGTCGCGGCCGTATTTCTGCTGGACATAGCGGATGACTTCCTCGCGCCGGTCCTGGCAGAAGTCGATGTCGAAGTCCGGCATCGACACCCGATCCGGATTGAGGAAGCGCTCGAACAGCAGCGAGAAACGCAGCGGGTCGATGTCGGTGATGGTGGTCGAATAGGCGACCAGCGAGCCGGCGCCCGAACCGCGCCCCGGCCCGACGGGAATGCCTTGCGCCTTCGCCCATTTGATGAAGTCGGCAACGATCAGGAAGTAACCCGGGAACTTCATCTTCTCGATGATGCCGAGCTCGAATTCGAGCCGCTCGCGATATTGCTCGACCGTGTAGCCGGGCGTCGGCCCGTGCGCGGCCAGCCGCGCCTCCAGACCTTCGCGCGCCTGCCGGGCAAGCTCGGCCGCTTCCGCCTTCTCGGCTGCGTCCTTGTCGGCGGCATCGGCACCGGTGAAGCGCGGCAGGATCGGGCTGCGGGTCTTCGGATAGTAGGAGCAGCGCATTGCGATCTCGACCGTGTTGTCGATCGCTTCGGGCAAGTCGGAAAAGAGGCGCGCCATCTCTGCCTGCCCGCGCAGGAAATTGTCAGGCGAAAGCCGCCGGCGGTTGTCGGCGGCAACCACCGAGCCTTCGGCAATCGCAATCAGCGCGTCATGCGCCTCGTAATCCTCGCGTTTGGAGAAGAAGGCCTCGTTGGTTGCGACCAGGGGCAGGTCATGCGTATAGGCAAGGTCGACGGTCGATTTCTCGACCATGCGGTCGTAGCCGGCGACCCGCTCCAGCTCGACATAAAGCCTGTCGCCGAACAAGCCTTTGAGGAACAGCAACCGCTGTTGAGCGAGGTCGCGCCGGTCCGCTTTGAGCGCACTGCCGATCGGACCGCGCGGCCCACCGGTCAGACAGATCAGCCCGTCGCACCGATCTTCCAGCATAGCGCTGGTCAGATGCACCGGCTCGCCTGGCGGCGTCTCCAGATAGACCTTGCTGATCAGCCGCACGAGATTGCTGTAGCCGTCCTCACTGGCGGCGATCAGCACGACCGGCGACATCTCCGGCCCATGGCGGCGGCGGTCGCGCTGGCCGTCGCTCGCTTCCCCGGAAAAGGCCAGATCGATCTGGCAGCCGATGATCGGCTGGACGCCGTCCTTGACCGCCTTCTGCGCGAATTCCAGCGCGCCGAACAGATTGTTGGTGTCGGTGACGGCGATCGCCGGCGCCTCGTCCTTGACGGCATGGCCGACGATCGCGCTAAGCTGCAAGGCGCCCTCGAGCAGCGAATAGGCCGAATGCACGCGCAGATGGATGAACCTACGCGCCGGCGTTTCGGGCCGCGCGGCCTTCACTGCCGCCTCGCGCTGCAAAGGATCGCGTGGAAGTCGTTCATCCGCCATGTTTTTTCACGCTGTGCCAAGACTCATCGGTGCAGATGTATTGTCCCGGACGGGGCCATACCAGTCCAGCACAATCGACCGCAGACCACAGGCGGTCCCGCACCGCCCCTTCTCAGGCAAACTCCATGATCACCGCATCGACCGCCAGGCTGTCGCCGGGCTTCGCGTTGAGCTTGGCTATCGTGAGGTCGCGTTCGGCGCGCAGTACGTTTTCCATCTTCATCGCCTCGACCACGGCCAGCGTCTCGCCGGCCTTGACCTCCTGGCCCTCGGCCACGGCGATCGAGACGACGAGACCAGGCATTGGGCAAAGCAGCATTTTCGAGGTGTCGGGCGGCAGCTTCTCCGGCATCAGCCTTTCGAGCTCCGCGATGCGCGGCAGCATGGCGCGCGCCGTCACCGACATGCCTTTCCAGGCGATGCGCAAACCGTTCAGCGTCGGACGGATCTGCGCCGCGACCTTGTCGGCGCCGATCGTGCCCTGCCAGATCGCGTCGCCCGGCCGCCAGTCCGAGGCGACGGTCAGCGGCTTGCCCCCGTCGATCGACAAATCGACCTCCATCGGGATGGAAATCATGCCGTCGACGATCTCGACCGGGAGATAGTCCGCGCCGATCTTCACCACCCAGTCGCGCTTGAGATGTCCCGAATGCGGCGCCAGCCGGCCGCTGAGGCGGTCGAGCCGGTCGCGGCGCAGCAGTTCGATCGCCGTTGCGACGGCGGCGAATACCGCCCTCTCCTCGCCATCCGGCGCGACCGGCGAAAAACCGTCCGGATATTCCTCCACGATGAAGCCTGTCGACAGCCGCCCCTCGCGCCAGCGCGGATGCTGCATCAGCGCCGAAAGGAACGGGATGTTATGCTCGATGCCGTCGACGATGAACCTGTCCAACGCCTCTGACATGACGTCGATGGCTTCCAGCCTTGTCGGCGCCCAGGTGCAGAGCTTGGCCACCATCGGGTCATAGAACATCGAGATTTCCGAGCCTTCGGTGACGCCGGTGTCGTTGCGGATGACGGTGCCGCCGAACGTACCCTCCTCCGGCGGTCGATAGCGCGTTAGCCGGCCGATCGACGGCAGGAAGTTGCGGAAGGGATCCTCCGCGTAAAGGCGGCTCTCCACCGCCCAGCCGTTGAGCTTCACGTCGCTCTGCTTGATGCCGAGCTTCTCGCCGGCGGCAACGCGGATCATCTGTTCTACCAGGTCGATGCCGGTGACCAGCTCGGTCACCGGGTGCTCGACCTGCAATCGCGTATTCATTTCAAGGAAATAGAAATTCTTGTTCTTGTCGACGATGAACTCGACGGTGCCGGCGCTCTGGTAGTCGACGGCCTTGGCCAGGGCCACCGCCTGCTCGCCCATCGCCTTTCTGGTCTTGGCATCGAGGAACGGCGACGGCGCTTCTTCCACCACTTTCTGGTTGCGGCGCTGGATCGAGCATTCGCGCTCGCCGAGATAGACTGCCGTGCCATGCGCGTCGGCCAGCACCTGGATTTCGATATGGCGGGGATCGACGACGAACTTCTCGATGAAGACGCGGTCGTCGCCGAAGGAGCTTTTCGCTTCCGAACGCGCACGCTCGAAGCCGTCGCGCACCTCCGATTTGCTCCAGGCGATGCGCATGCCCTTGCCGCCGCCGCCGGCCGAGGCCTTGATCATGACCGGATAGCCGATCTCGCCGGCTATCCTTTCGGCATGGTCGGCGTCTTCGATGACGCCCAGCCATCCGGGCACGGTCGAGACCTTGGCCTGGCTGGCGAACTTCTTCGATTCGATCTTGTCGCCCATGGCCTTGATGGCCTTGGGCTTCGGCCCAATGAAGACGATGCCTTGCTTCTCCAGCGCCTCGCAGAAAGAGGCGCGCTCCGACAGAAAGCCATAGCCCGGATGCACGGCTTCGGCGCCGGTCTCCTTGCAGGCGGCGATGATCTTCTCAGGCAACAGATAGCTCTGTGCCGCCGGCGAAGGTCCGATATGCACCGCTTCGTCGGCCATCTCGACATGCACGGCATCGCGGTCGGCATCCGAATAGACCGCGACGGTGGCAATCCCCATCTTGCGCGCGGTCTTGATCACGCGGCAGGCGATCTCGCCGCGATTGGCGATCAGGATTTTCTTGAACATTCGGATGTCGTCCTCCGGCGAAGCGGTCCAGTTCTATGGACAATCCCGCCATGTCTCAAGTGGCCGGCCGGTGCGCATCCGACTTGCTCGAATTGCGACTGCCGCGCCGAAAAACGTCGCAAGGGAAGTTGGCCGCCAGCAAGGAAAGCGATAAGGTGGTCGATGGGCTCGGAGATACAAACGGCGGGCAGAGATTTCGTCCCGCCAGGCGGGAACGGCGGCCTGCCGTAACCTGAAACTTACTGATTGCCTTGGGAGGAAACGCCTGATGAAAACGCGTGCCGCAGTCGCCGTCGCCGCCGGAAAGCCGCTGGAGATCATGGAGGTCGACCTCGAGGGGCCGCGCGAAGGCGAAGTGCTGGTCGAGGTCAAGGCGACCGGCATCTGCCATACCGACGAGTTCACGCTGTCGGGCGCCGATCCGGAAGGGCTGTTTCCGGCCATCCTCGGCCATGAGGGCGCCGGCGTGGTCGTCGATGTCGGCAAGGGCGTGACCTCGGTCAAGAAGGGCGACCATGTCATCCCGCTCTACACGCCCGAATGCCGGCAGTGCCCGTCGTGTCTATCGCGGAAGACAAACCTCTGCACCGCCATCCGCGCCACGCAGGGACAGGGCCTGATGCCCGACGGCACCTCGCGCTTCTCGATGGGCAAGGACAAGCTGTTTCATTACATGGGCTGCTCGACCTTCTCCAACTTCACCGTGCTGCCCGAGATCGCGGTGGCCAAGGTCAATCCCGACGCTCCCTTCGACAAGATCTGCTACATCGGCTGCGGGGTCACCACCGGCATCGGCGCGGTCATCAACACCGCCAAGGTCGAGCAGGGCGCAACCGCCGTGGTCTTCGGCCTCGGCGGCATTGGTTTGAATGTCATCCAGGGTCTTCGCCTTGCCGGCGCCGACATGATCATCGGCGTCGATGTCAACAACGACAAGAAGGCCTGGGGCGAGAAGTTCGGCATGACGCATTTCGTTAATCCGAAGGAGATCGACGGCGACATCGTGCCTTACCTGGTCAACCTGACCAAGCGCGGCGCCGACCAGATCGGCGGCGCCGACTACACTTTCGACTGCACCGGCAACACCAAGGTGATGCGCCAGGCGCTGGAGGCCTCGCATCGCGGCTGGGGCAAGTCGGTCATCATCGGCGTCGCCGGCGCCGGCCAGGAGATTGCGACCAGGCCCTTCCAGCTGGTCACCGGCCGCACCTGGATGGGCACCGCCTTCGGCGGCGCGCGCGGCCGCACCGATGTGCCGAGGATCGTCGACTGGTACATGGAGAAAAAGATCCAGATCGATCCGATGATCACGCACACGCTGAAGCTCGAGGACATCAACAAGGGCTTCGACCTGATGCATGAGGGCAAGTCGATTCGCAGCGTCGTGGTTTACTGAGAAAACAAGCCGCCGACCTATGGCCAGCGACTGAAGTTGCACAGGTTCAACAAGGGAGGAACTCAATGCCTGAAAAACTGCATCCGAAGATCGACAACGGCTTGCCGAGGGAGAGCGCGAGCTTTGCCGGTGGCACGCTGGTCTGCGCCTGCACCAGCAATCCGGTGAAGGTGAAGGTCAAGGGCCAGATCGCCCACAACCATGCCTGCGGCTGCACCAAATGCTGGAAGCCGGACGGCGCTATCTTCTCGGTCGTGGCCGTCGCCGGCACTGGCGATGTCACCGTCACCGAGAATGGCGACAAGCTGAAGGTGGTCGATCCCGCCGCGCTGATCCAGCGCCATGCCTGCACCGGCTGCGGCGTCCACATGTACGGCCCGGTCGAGCGCGACCATCCCTTCAAGGGCCTGTCCTTCATCCATCCCGAGCGCTTCGAGGAGGATGGCTGGTCGCCGCCGGGCTTCGCCGCCTTCGTCTCCTCGATCATCGAATCCGGCGTGGACCCGAGCCGCATGGCCGGCATCCGCGGCCAGCTGAAGTCGATCGGGCTTGAGCCCTATGACTGCCTCAATCCCGGCCTGATGGACTATATGGCCACCTGGACCGCCAAGAAGTCCGGAGCCTTGGCGGCCTGACAATTGCGAAATTTCATGCGAAGGGGCCGGCCTATGTCGGCCTCTTCGTACATTTGGAGATAAGGTTGCCTGCCCCCATCATTTATGTCGACGCGGATGCCTGTCCGGTCAAGGCCGAGGTCGAGAGGGTCGCGGAGCGCCACGGCGTCGTCGTCACCTATGTCTCCAATGGCGGCCTGCGGCCGTCGCGCGATCCGATGATCCGCAACGTCGTCGTCTCCAAAGGCGCGGATGCGGCCGACGACTGGATCGCCGAGAACGCCAGGGCCAACGACGTCGTGATAACGGCCGACATTCCGCTTGCCGCGCGCACGGTGGCGCTAGGCGCGCATGTGCTCGGCCCTACCGGCCGCCCCTTCACCCCGGAAACCATCGGCATGGCGGTGGCGATGCGCGATCTCAAGCAGCATCTGCGCGAGACCGGCGAAAGCCGGGGCTTCAATGCCTCCTTCACACAGAAGGACCGTTCGCAGTTTCTCGGCGAGCTCGACCGCATCTTGCGGCGCGCGCTCAAATCCGTCACACCGGACTGATCCAACGTCTTCAAGGGCCTCAGGCCATGGGTGACGATCTCAAGACGCCGATGCATCGGCACATGCAGTTCGCCCTCGCCGCGGCCATCGGTATCGTGGCACTGCTGCTTGCCTTGTTGCTGCGCTGGCCGCTCCCCTACTCGATCGGCGCCAATGTGTTCTTTGCAAGCTATATCGCCCTGGTGCTGACCCTGATGCCGAGCCTTACCGGCCGCTATCTCCGCAAGAATGCGCGCGCGACCGACCTGCCCGTGCTGCTGATCTTTGCCGTCACCCTCTTTGTCGTCGGCGCGGCCATCGTCTCGCTGTTCCTGCTGATCAACCGCAAGGATGCCGCGCATCCGCTGCAGCTCGCCTTCGCCATATTGTCGATCCCGCTCGGCTGGTTCACAATCCACGCTATGGCGTCGCTGCACTACGCGCACGTCTATTGGAAGGATGGCGACGGGATCGACGAGAAAACCCACAAGAAGATGCCGGTCGGCGGCCTCGATTTTCCGGGCGGCAAAAGGCCGGAAGGCTGGGATTTCCTCTATTTCGCGACGGTCATCGGCATGACGGCGCAGACGGCGGACACGGCCGTCACCACCTCGCAAATGCGGCAGGTCGTGCTTGTTCATTCGATCCTGACCTTTTTCTTCAACACGGTGATCGTCGCGGCGGCAGTCAATCTCGCGGTCAGCCTGGGCTCTCCGTAATAAATCCGTGATCGCATGAAACATTGCCTTGTGCGGCGACGTATTGAGGGGGAGACAATGACCTGAGAAGCCGCTTGCTTGAGGCGGCCGGAGGCAAGATGGACACCGTTGCCAACAACCATTCCGCCGCCGAGGCGGACGGCAAGGACACGACCCTCATCTACCGGCAATCGCGCTGGACGCGGTTGACCCACTGGATTTGGGCTTTCTCGCTGTTCTTCATGCTGCTTTCCGGCCTGCAGATCTTCAACGCGCGGCCGCAGCTCTATGTCGGCAAGCAGTCCGGCTTCGAGTTCAACAACACGATCCTCCAGATCGGCGCCGAAAACACCGCCAACGGTCCGCGCGGCTTCACTGAAATCTTCGGCCATCGCTTCGACACCACCGGCGTGCTCGGCTGGTCGGGTCCCCCGGGACAAGAGACGCCCCGCGCCTTCCCTTCTTGGGCGACGATCCCGTCCTATTACGACCTCGGCACTGCCCGCGTCGTGCATTTCTTCTTCGCCTGGATCCTGACCACCACCCTGCTCATCTGGCTGATCGCCAGCCTGGTCAACGGCCATATCCGTCGCGATCTTGCCCCTCGCGTGTCAGACCTGCGCAAGCTGCCGCGCGACATCGTCGATCATGCGAAGCTGAAGTTCCACCACACGCGCGAATACAACACGCTGCAGAAAATGGCCTATGGCGGCGTGCTCTTCGTGCTTTTGCCGCTGATGATCGTCACAGGCCTCGCAATGTCGCCGAGTATGAATTCGGTGCTGCCCTGGCTCAACGAAATCCTCGGCGGCAGGCAGACGGCGCGCACCATCCACTTCACCGTCATGGTGCTGCTCGTGCTTTTCTTCATAGTCCACATCCTGATGATCCTCGCCGCCGGCTCGATCAACGAGCTGCGTTCGATCGTCACCGGCTGGTACCGCACCGACCCGCCTGCGAAGCACGTTGAGCCGACCGAGAGGAGCGCCTGACATGGCAAAATTCCTGATCAGCCGCCGCAAATTCCTCACCTCCGCCAGCCTCGGCCTGTCCGGCATCGCGCTGTCGGGTTGTGACGTATTCGACAGCGGTCTCGGCATCGGCGGCGGACTGCGCAGCTTCCTCGAAAACGCCAATGGCCTGACCTGGCGCGCGCAGCGCCTGCTTGCCGGCCGGGACGCGCTGGCGCCGGAATTCACCGAGGCCGATATCCGCCAGCCGCAACGGCCGAACGGCGTTACCGCGCCGGACGACGACACCTACAAGGGCCTGCTCTCCAACAATTTCGCCGACTGGCGCCTCGAGGTTTCAGGCCTCGTAGAGAAGCCGCTTTCGCTGACCCGCGAGCAGCTTCAGAACATGCCGAGCCGCACGCAGATCACCCGCCACGACTGTGTCGAAGGCTGGAGTTGCATCGCCAAATGGACCGGCACGCCGCTGTCGCTGGTGCTGGACCAGGCCGTGGTCAAGCCGCAGGCCCGCTATGTCATGTTCCACTGCCTCGACACGATCGAGCAAAGCCTGTCCGGCGACATCAAATATTACGGCACCATCGACCTGATCGACGCCCGCCACCCGCAGACGATTCTTGCCTACGGCCTGAACGGCAAGCCCCTGCCGGTCGAGAACGGCGCGCCGCTGCGCGTGCGGGTCGAGCGCCAGCTCGGCTACAAGATGCCGAAATACATCTACAAGATCGAGCTGGTCGACAGTTTCGCCAATGTCGGCGGCGGCCGCGGCGGCTACTGGGAGGACAATGGCTACGACTGGTATGGCGGGATTTGACGGCCCTCGCCTACAGGCCGAGCACGATCTAGCGGCCGCCGAGCTTGGTGTCATCGAGGAGCGTCTCGACAACGACAACCGGCGGCTGACCGGTCGTGGCGACAACCGTGCTCTGGTCTTTGCGCTGCGGGATGAGCAAGGCCGCGCCGTCGGGGTCGCCGCCGGCTATTCCTGGGCGAGCATTGCCGAGCTCACGCTGGTGTGGGTCGACGAAGCCTATCGAGGCGTTGGCCACGGCAGGAAGCTGCTCGATGCCTTCGTCGCGGAAGCCGCCGCGCGCGGCTCGCTGCGGATATGGGTTTCGACCCACGACTTCCAGGCGCCTGGCCTGTACGAAAAGGCCGGCTTCGAGCGCATGGCCGAATTGACCGGCTGGCCCGAAGGCCATTCCAACATCATTCTTTGCAAGACGATTGCAGGAAACGCCTAAGCCACTTTCTCAAGCAGCGGTTTCAGCGCCGGATGGACTTCCGGCGCCGCGTGCTTGATCAGCGTCAGCAGCGCGCGCTCGTTGTCGCGCAGCGGCCGCCGGCCGCCGCCGACACGCTCGGCAAGCCATTCGGCCTCGCTGGCGTCGATCGTCTCGGCGCGGCGAGCACGCGCTTCGGCGGCCCGGTTCCTGGCTTCCCATTCGGCCTCGATATCGCCGGACGAATGATAGGCTTCGACGATCGCCGCGAAACCACCCGAGACCATCCGGCTGAAGAAGCCGCCAAGCGTCGGCGCTGCCTCGTCGAGGAAGTTTTCGTGGCGCAGCGCCACTTCCCGCGTCGGCGGCTCGTAGCCGGTCGAGCACATGACGTGGTTGGCGATCGCCTTGACGAAGAGGTCGCTCCAGGACGGATCGTTGTCGGCTGCCGCGGTCCGGTCGTTGATCCTGAACAGGACCTCCGCCTCGGCCTTGCTGATGGCGATGTTGCCGTCGCCGCCATAGGCATAGAGGATGCGCCGCAGCAGATCGACCTCGGCCTTAGCGATATGGCCCGGAACCAGGCTGCCGCCATGCATCAGCGGACCCTTGCCGTCTATTACCGCATGCGCGACCTGTTCCAGCGCATAGGCCGAGAGCTCGCTGGGGGAGGACCTCGCTTCCTCCAGCACATGCACCAGCAGTTCAAGCTCGGTGCGGCCATCGACTATGCCGTCGCGCGAGACGGTTCGGACCAGCCAGTCGGCATTCTGCTCGGAGATATAGCCCTCCGGCTTTTCCTGGTGGACGATGTAATCGGTCACCGCCTCGACGAAGAACGGCGCCCATTCGCCGCACTTGTCGCGCGCCGTCTGGTCGAGCGCGAACAGCGCCTCCGCCTCGCCGCGACTCACCGCGCCGTCGGCGAAGACCTCGCGCCGCAGCATCGTCACATCTTCGGCCGTGATCTTGTTCTTCGAGATCAGCCCCGCCACCGGAGCGCTCATGATCAATTCGCCCATCTGCCGTCCCTGCCCGTCGCCCGTTGCCGGCGAACTGAGTGCGTTACCCCGCCAAGCTTTATCAGCATTATCTTGAGAAACCGGCAAACGGCGTGGTTAGCGAAGCCTTGTCGGCCAATCCATGTCGCTGAAAAGCAGGACGCGCTTAAAATGTCGCTGGGAGGTGACAAGGTGTCGCCGACGGGCTATGGATGACACGTCGAGGACTTAGGCGACTGAGTCCTACCTGTTTGCGGGAGAGAGCAGCGCAAGCTGTCGCCGAAGGGGAAATCGCCCGAAATCTCTCAGGCAAAAGAACCGTGGACGGGAAAGACAACTCTGGAAAGTCGGGAATCTTCCCGCGCCGAAGGTGTAAGCGCTGCCGACAGAGTTACGGGGCGCGAGTCTCTCAGGCTTCAGACAGAGGGGCACGACTAGGCCGCCAATGGCGGTCGATCGCCGTGCGACTCTGGAGAAGACATGACAGGCCAAGACACCAGACACCTCCCCCTTGAGGATTTGCATCAGGCCGCGGGCGCGCGTTTCGGCGCCTTCGCCGGCTGGTCGATGCCGCTCACCTACCCGCCCGGCGTGATGAAGGAGCATCTTCACACACGCGAGCATGCCGGCCTGTTCGACATCTCGCATATGAAGCTGTTCGAGGTCTCCGGTCCGGGAGCCACTGCCTTGTTGAACCGCGCCTGTCCGCTCGATGCCGGCGCGCTGGAAATCTCGCAGTCCAAATACACCTTCTTCCTCAACGAGGCTGCCGGCATCATCGACGACCTGATCGTGACGCGCCTGGGCGATAACCGGTTCATGGTGGTGGCCAATGCCGGCAACGCGGTGGAGGACGAGAAGCATCTGCGCGCGCTTGCTGCCGGTTTCGATGCCAGGGTCGATCCGCTCGACCGCGTCTTCCTGGCGATCCAGGGGCCGGACGCCTGGGCAGCTTTGGCGCGGGCCGGCATCGAGACCGGCTCGCTGCTTTTCATGCATGGGGTCGAGCCCCGGCAAAACTGGTTCATGAGCCGCTCCGGCTACACCGGCGAGGACGGGTTCGAGATCGGCCTGCCGGAAGCGGATGCGCGGGATCTGGTCGCCAAGCTGCTGGGGGACGAGCGCGTGCAGTGGATCGGCCTTGCCGCCCGCGACAGCCTGCGGCTCGAGGCCGGGCTTTGCCTGCACGGCCAGGACCTGACGCCCGAGATAAACCCGGCAAACGCGGGATTGATGTGGGCAATTCCCAAGGAAGTTCGCGCTTCCGGCCATTTCATCGGCGCCGACGCGCTGCGCTCGATCCTCGAGCGCGGGCCGTCGCAGAAGCGCGTCGGCCTGAAGCCCGATGGACGCCAGCCGGTGCGCGCGGGCGCCGCGTTGATCGATGCCGACGGCCATCCGGCCGGTCATGTCGCTTCGGGCGGCTTCGGCCCCTCGGCGGGCCACCCGGTCGCCATGGGCTATGTCAACGCCGCGCTTGCAAAGGCCGGCACGAAGCTCTTCGCCGATGTCCGCGGGACGAAAATTCCAGTGGACGTCACGCCCCTGCCCTTCACCCCACACCGCTACCGCAAAGGATGATTCCAGATGGCAAAGACCTATTTCACGGAAGACCATGAGTGGCTGCGCGTCGACGGCGGCGTCGCTACGGTCGGCATCACCGATTATGCGCAGGAACAGCTCGGCGATCTCGTTTTCGTCGAGCTGCCGGAAATCGGCCGCAAGCTCGCCAAGGGCGACACCGCCGTCGTGGTCGAATCCGTCAAGGCGGCCTCGGACGTCTACGCGCCGGTCGACGGCGAGATCACCGAAGCCAACGCCTCCCTGTCGGCCGACCCCTCGCTGGTCAATTCGGCCGCGACCGGCGACGGCTGGCTCTGGAAGATGAGGCTGGCCAACGAAAGCCAGCTCGACAGCCTCATGGATGAAGCCGCCTACAAAGCCCATATCGGCTGATATCAGGATCCTGGAAATGACCGCAGCACCTATTCCCTTCTCGGCCCGCCACATCGGCCCAGGCGTCAACGACGTCAGGGCAATGCTCGCCGTCATCGGCGTTCCATCCGTCGAAACGTTGATCAGCCAGGCCGTGCCGAGATCGATCCGCCTCGACCTGCCGCTCAACCTGCCCGCTCCGGCGAGCGAAGCCGAAGCGCTGGCCGAATTGTCGGCGATCATGGCGAAGAACACGGTGCTGAAGAGCTTCATCGGCGCCGGCTATCACGGCGTCTTCGTGCCGCCGGTCATCCAGCGCAACCTGTTCGAGAACCCGGCCTGGTACACGGCCTACACCCCATACCAGGCCGAGATCAGCCAGGGCCGGCTGGAGATGCTGTTCAACTTCCAGACCCTGGTCGCCGAGCTCACCGGCCTGCCGGTGGCGTCGGCCTCGCTGCTCGATGAAGCGACTGCCGTCGCCGAAGCCGTCGGCATTGCGCTGCGCCACCACCGCGACAAGCGCACCAAGGTGGCGCTTGCCGGCACGCCGCATCCGCAGACGCTGGACGTCGTGCGCACCCGCGCCGAGCCGCTCGACATCGAGGTCGACGGCGAGACGATCGACGACAACACCGCCGCCTTGCTCGTCTCCTGGCCGGACACGTTCGGCGTCTATGGCGACCACAAGGCGGCGATCGAGAAGGCCCGCGCCGCCGGCGCGCTGGTCGTCTTCATCGCCGATCCGCTGGCGCTGACGCTGACGGATGCGCCGGCGAAGCTCGGCGCCGACATCGCCGTCGGTCCGATGCAGCGCTTCGGCGTGCCGATGGGCTTCGGCGGCCCGCACGCCGCCTATTGCGCCGTCTCCGACAAGCTGACCCGCCTGATGCCAGGCCGCCTTGTCGGCCAGTCGACCGATACCAAGGGACGCCCGGGCTACAGGCTGGCGCTGCAGACGCGCGAGCAGCATATCCGCCGCGACAAGGCCACCTCCAACATCTGCACCGCGCAGGCGCTGCTGGCCAACATGGCCACCGCCTATGCGATTTGGCACGGCCCCGCCGGCCTGCAGGCAATTGCCGGGCAGATCCACGCGTTGGCCGGCCGCCTCGCCTCGGGCCTCAAGGCAGCCGGTGTTTCGGTGCTCGGCGCGAGACGCTTCGATACGGTCACGGCCGAGGTGAAGGGCAAGGCCGCTTCGATCGCGCAAGCCGCCGAGAAAACCGGCCGGCTGTTGCGCGTCATCGATGCCGACCATGTCAGCATCGCCTTCGACGAGACCTCCACGGAAGCCGATCTCGAGGCGATCGCTGCCCTGTTTGGCGCCAAGCCCGGCGCGGCTGAAGGCAGCTCCATGCCGGGCAAGCCGCGCGGCAAGGAGTTCCTCACCCAGCCGGTCTTCCACGACAATCATTCCGAAACCGAGATGATGCGCTTCCTGCGCCGTCTGGCCGACAAGGACCTGGCGCTCGACCGCACCATGATCCCGCTCGGCTCCTGCACCATGAAGCTCAACGCCGCCGCCGAGATGATGCCGGTGAGTTGGCCGAGCGTCGCCAATCTGCATCCCTTCGCGCCGGCCGGCCATTCGGCGGGCTATCGCAAAATGGCCGCCGACCTGGAGGCATGGCTGTCGGAAATCACCGGCTTCGACGCCGTCAGCCTGCAGCCCAATGCCGGCAGCCAAGGCGAATATGCCGGCCTGCTCGCCATTCGCGCCTATCACCGCGCGCGCGGCGAAGGCCACCGCACCATCTGCCTGATCCCGTCTTCCGCGCATGGCACCAATCCGGCAAGCGCCGCGATGGCCGGCATGAGCGTCGTCGTCGTGCGTTGCCTGGACGACGGCAATATCGACATGGACGATCTGCGCGCCAAGGCCAATGAGCATTCCAAGAACCTCGCGGCGCTGATGTTCACCTACCCTTCGACGCATGGCGTCTACGAGGAAGGCGCGCGTCATCTGTGCGCGCTGATCCACGAGCATGGCGGCCAGGTCTATTTCGATGGCGCCAACCTCAACGCCCTGGTCGGCCTCGCCCGTCCCGGCGACATCGGTGCCGACGTCTGCCACATGAACCTGCACAAGACCTTCTGCATCCCGCATGGCGGCGGCGGCCCGGGCGTCGGTCCGATCGGCGTCAGGGCGCATCTGAAACCCTATTTGCCGGGCCATGTCACCGAAGGCTCGGCGCATGCCGTGGCGGCGGCGCCCTTCGGCAGCGCCTCCATCCTGCCGATCACCTGGATGTATATCCGCATGATGGGCGGCACCGGCCTGAAGCAAGCGACGGAGACGGCGATCGTTTCGGCCAACTATGTGGCGACACGGCTCGCGCCGCACTACCCGCTGCTCTACAAAGGCAGAAGCGACCGCATCGCCCATGAGTGCATCCTCGACACACGCGTGCTCAAGGATAGCGCAGGTATCAGCGTCGACGATATCGCCAAGCGCCTGATCGACTATGGCTTCCATGCGCCGACGATGTCGTTCCCGGTTGCCGGCACTCTGATGGTCGAGCCGACCGAGTCCGAGCCCAAGCGTGAGCTCGACCGGTTTTGCGAGGCGATGATCGCCATCGCCGCCGAGGCGGCGAAAGTGGCGAAGGGCGAGTGGCCGTCCAGCGACAACCCGCTGGTCAACGCCCCGCACACCGCGGCGGAAGCGCTTGCCGGTGAATGGAAGCATCCCTATTCGCGACTGGAGGCGGCCTATCCGGCGGGCGACGCCGATCTGGCGGCGAAATACTGGCCGCCGGTCTCGCGCATCGACAACGTCGCCGGCGACCGCAACTTGGTCTGCTCCTGTCCGCCGCTGTCGGAATATCTCGGCGCGGCCGAGTAGCGTCTGCTCAGGCAGACTTCAGGGCCGGCCCGGCATCGGGCTGGACCGCTCCGTCCTGAACGACGACACGGTTGCGCCCGGCACGCTTGGCCGCATAAAGCGCGGCGTCGGCCTGCGCCAGCACCTCATGGAGCGGACGGCCCGCGATCGACCCGAAACCCATACCGCCGCTGACACTGCTGCGCAGCGGCCCGCGATGGGTCGCGACGACCTCGGTGCCGAAAGCGACGCCGATCCGGCTTGCAATGTCATGCGCTTTTTCCGGTGTCACGCGCGACATGACGAGCGCGAATTCCTCGCCGCCCAGCCGGAACGCGTCGATCCCTGTCCTGCCATATTTCCTGATCACCGCCGCGAAGCGGCAAAGAACCTGGTCGCCGACGGGATGACCGAAGACGTCGTTGGTCATCTTGAAATGGTCGAGATCGAACATGGCGATCGCCATGAACGGACCGAAGCTGCGCTCGCCGTAAAGCTCGGTGAGCGCCCTGCGGTTCATCAGGCCGGTCAGCGGATCGGTCATGGTTTCGGCCTTGAGCTCGATCTGCGCCTGCAGATGGTGCAGTGAAAGCGTCAATGCGCCGAGGCCGGTCATGCAGGCGACCGCGACGACGGAGTTCAATCGCTCCGCCCAATTGTCGGGCGCGGCGCCGAGAACCCATTGCTCTTGCGTCAGCAACGCCAGGCCGCACAGCACGAAGGACAAGCCGCAGGCGCCGCTGAGGAACGAAACGACGAGCAATATCCGGCGGTCGTGATCCCCCTTCATCCAGAACATCGCCCCGATCGCCGCAAGCAACGCCGTCACGGCCGCATAGGTGATCTGAAAGCCGATGCCGTCGAAACCGAGAAAGGTGAAGATCGCGCAGGCAGCCATCGCGGCCAGCGTCGGCACGATGGCGCGGCGGTAGTCGCGAAAGCCGAGATACTGCATCGCCGACAGGCAGAGGACCAGGAAACCCAGGGTCAGCAGCGCGAGCACGACCTGGCACAGCCAGGGATCGGCATTCTTGGTATAGCGCCAGAACGCGACGACATGGGCGACGAGCACGAGGATGCCGCAGGCGACCGTGAGCACGAAGCGCGCCCTCGGTGTGGCGAGCCAGATCGCAAACATAGTGATGCTGAGGCATGTACCCGACAGCGCCGCCGCGAGCAGGAGCGAACTGAAATCCAACATCCTGAAGAACTGCCTCTAGCGGGTGCCCGTCGCTCCTCAATGTAGACTGGCGGCGCCCGGCGCAAACCGTTTTCGGCGGACACCCAACGCTACCTCGACACAGGGTTTACAAAGCGTCGACATGTGAGGCGAAATCCCATGACGGCACACGGAATACGCGAAGCGGGAGCAGGATCAGCCCTTGTCGAGCAGCGCCAGATTGGCATCGACCACTGTCTGATCGGCCATGCCGGCCTTGGCCTCGAGCAGCAGCGCGCGCGCTTTTTTCTTGTTGCCGCGCAGAAGCTGCGAATAGCCCATATTGTTGACGATCTGCGGCTTGCGCCCGGCGACCTTCAACAGCTGCATATAGGCGCGATCGGCGAAGTCGAAGCGGCCAAGCTCGTCATAGGATGCGGCAAGCCCCATCCAGGCCTCGGCATTGTCGGACTTGAGCTCGACCGCCTTGCGGAAATGCTGTTCGGCAAGGCCGAAATTCGCCTCGCGGAACTGCGCCTTGCCTTCAACGAGGTCGTTGGCGCTGACGTCCTTGGCCACCGGCTGGATCGCCGTGGTCTTGGTCGTGTCGACATCGTTGTTCGTCGTGCAGCCGGTAACCATCAAGACGGCCGCCAATGCCGCCGCTGCCCTGGGAAGTCTCTGACGCATGCCCCTGCCCCATCGCCCGATTTGCCGGGTCGTTCTTCAGGAAAAACGATACAGGACAGCGATTAAGCTTCGGTGCCGAAATGCAGATAAAATTCGGTTGCGCGCCAAGGATGCGTTAACCACGGCTATGTCCTGGATTCAGGTCAGGCCGAGTCGAAAATGGCGGATTCCGAGAACCGGGGCGGAGCGCAGGAAGCTGCCGTTTGCAAACCGGCCTCAGCTGAATACTCAATGCGCGGTCAGCTTCACGATGATCGGAATGATGGCGATCATCAGCACCACCGGCAGGATACAGACCGTCACCGGGACCGACATCTTGGCCGGCAGGGCATGCGCCTTCTCCTCGGCCAGCGACATGCGCTTGTGCCGCATTTCGTCGGAAAAGACACGCAGCGAGCCCGACAGGCTGGTGCCGAGTTCCTTGGATTGCTGCAGCAGCGTCGCGAAGGAGCGAACCTCGTCGAGGCTGAGGCGGTCGGCAAGCGCCTTCAGCGCGTCGTCGAGGCTGCGCCCGGCCCGCAACTCCAGCGACACCAGGATCAGGTTCTGGCTGAGCGACGGATAGGTCCTGGCAAGCTCCCTGGAGACCCGCTCGATGCCGGCCTCCATGCTCATGCCGGCATCGGAGCAGACGATCATCAAATCCATGAAATCGGGAAAGCCGTTGCGGTATTCGCGCATCTTTTCCCGAATTTTCTGCATCAGCACCAGGCCAGGCAGGAAATAGCCGCCGGCAGCCGACAGGATAATGAAGGTCCAGCGGCTGGTCATGGTCGACTCGGCGCTTGCCGCCCAGTGATTGACCAGGAATGCGCCGAGCGCCGCGCCGACCAGCGCGGCGAAACGGATGAGGAAGAACATGCCGACGGCGCGCGGTTCCATGTAGCCGGCCTGGATGAGCTTCAGGCGCAGCCGCGCGACATTTTCCGGATCGCTCTTGGCGTAGAACTCCTGTGCCCGTTTCACCGCCTTCTCGCGCACGGCATTGGTGCTCTTCTTGGGCGCGGGCTCCGCCTGCTCGGCCGGTTGCAATGTCTCCACCTTCAGCCGGCGCTTGACCTCGCCGCGATCGCCCTTAGCGAGCACCAGCGGCCAGGCGACGGCGCCGCCGCCCAGCACAAGGAGCAGCACGGCGAACGGCACCAGCGAGGTCGGCGCGAGCGAGGCGAGGAAGCGGATCACGTCTTCCATCTCAGAACCTGAAATTCGACATCTTGAACATGATGGCGTTGCCGAGCAGCAGCCAGATGATGGAGCCGCCCATCATGTACCAGGTCTTCGGCACGTCCCAGACATCCTGATAGAACTGCGGCATCAGCACCATGATGGCGGTGAACAGAAGCACTGGCACCGCGGTCAGGATGTAAGCCGACATGCGCCCTTCCGTCGAAATGGCGCGCACCTTGCGGCGCAGCTTGCCGCGGTCGCGGATCGTCGCCGACAGGCCATCGAGGATCTCGCGCAGATTGCCGCCCGAACTGCTCTGGATCGAGACCGCCGTGACGAACAGCGGCAAGTCCTCATGCCCCACCCGGTCGAAAAGATTGTTCAACGCCGAGACCAGGTCGGAGCCGTAGGTCACCTCGTCGGCCACGACGCCGAACTCGGTGCCGATCGGATCGGCCATCTCGCGCGACACCATGGCAATCGCCACCGGCACCGGATGGCCTGCCTTCAGCCCGCGCGTGATCAATTCAAGCGCCTCAGGCAGTTGCATCCCGAAACGCTTGTGCCGGCGCTTGCGCATCCAGCGCAATGCCATGACCGGCAACACCGGCAACAGCAAGAGAAGCAGGATAAGGCCGAACAGGAGCGGCAAGCCCTTCCAGATCGCCACGAGCGCCAGGGCGAGAGCGATCCCCGATGTGATCGTCAGGAATTTCGGCAGCGGCGTGCTTATGCCGGACTGCGTGCGCAGGGCGCGGAAGCGGTCGAGGGAAAAGATGGAGGTGCCGCCGTCGATCCCGCGTTCCTTGCGCAGTTGGATCAGCACCTGCTCCTGGCTGATCTTGTTCTCCGCGAGCTTCATGCGGCGGTTGATGGCCGTGCGCTTGTCGCTGCGCCCGGCATAGAGCAGATAAAGGCCCTCGGCGATCATGATGCCGGTGAGCGCCGCCGCGGCGTAGACGACGTAGACCGGGCTGAATCCCTCGAACACCGGCCTAGTCCTGCGGCCGGCCGGGTTCGAAATACTTGCCCGGGAATTCGATGCCCATGTTGCGCAGGTCCTCGAGGAAGCGCGGGCGGATGCCGGTCGCCTCGAAGTGGCCGAGGATCTTTCCGTCCGCCTCCATGCCGGTGCGCACGAAACGGAATATCTCCTGCATCTGGATGACGTCGCCTTCCATGCCGGTCACTTCGGCGACGCTGGTCACCTTGCGCTTGCCGTCGGAAAGGCGCGTCAGCTGGACGATGATGTCGATGGCGCTGGAGATCTGGCTGCGGATCGACTGCACGGTCATCGGCATGCCGGTCATCCCGAGCATCTGTTCCAGACGCGAGATGGCATCGCGCGGCGTGTTGGCATGGATGGTGGCCATCGAGCCTTCATGGCCGGTGTTCATTGCCTGCAGCATGTCGAAGGCTTCCTCGCCGCGACATTCGCCGAGGATGACGCGGTCGGGGCGCATGCGCAGCGCGTTCTTGACCAGGTCGCGCTGCTTCAATTCGCCCTGGCCCTCGATGTTGGCCGGACGCGTCTCCATGCGCGCGACATGCGGCTGCTGCAATTGCAGCTCGGCCGCGTCCTCGATGGTGATCAGGCGCTCGTCTTCCGGAATGAAGGCCGACAAAGCGTTGAGCATCGTCGTCTTGCCCGTGCCGGTGCCGCCGGAGATGATCGTGGTCTTGCGGGCATGCACCGCCGCCGCCAGCACCTCGGCCATGTTCTGGGTGATGGCGCCGAATTCGACGAGCTTGTGCAGGCCGAGCTTGTTCTTGGAGAACTTGCGGATCGACACCAGCGGGCCGTCGACGCCGACGGGGCGGATCGCCGCGTTGAAGCGCGAGCCGTCGAGCATCCGGGCGTCGACCATGGGCTGAGATTCATCGACGCGGCGGCCGACCGCCGCGACGATTTTATTAATGATTCTAAGCAGATGCGCCTCGTCCTTGAACGGGATGTGGACCTGCTGCAGCTTGCCGCGCTTTTCGACGAAGCAGTTCTGGTGGCCATTGATCAGGATATCGTTGATCTCGGGATCCTTGAGCAGCGGCTCCAGCGGGCCGAGGCCAACCATCTCGTCGACGATGTCATCGACCAGGGCGTCGAGCTCGGCATTGTTGATTGCCATCCGCTCCTGGCGCGTCTTTTCCGAGACGAAATCATGCACCTGCCGGCGCATTTCATCCCGGGGCAGCCGCTCCAGCGCCACGAGGTTGATCTCCTCGAGCAGCATGCGATGGATGCGCACGCGTGCGTCCAGCACCTTGTTGGCGCTCTTTGCGGGGGCTGCCTCAGGCCTGGGCGGCGCCGGTTTGCGGGTCGTCGGGATGATCACTGCATTGTGCGTGACCGGCGCGGGTTCGGGCGCCCGCTGCGGGCGGACGTCGCGGCTCTGCAGGTTGGAGAAGCGGCTGGTCATCCTGCCTTCCTCTTCAGCAAGCCTTTGCCCAGGCCGAACAGCGACCTCGACTTGGCGATCGTCTGGACGGCCTCCTCGGGCAGGATGATCTTCTTCAGGTCGTTGACGACATTGGCGTTGGGGTCGATGGCGTGCAGCGGTACGCCGCGGTCGACCGCCTCGCGCACCAGCCGGTAATTGTTGGAGATGCCGCCGACGAAATGCTCGCCGAGTATCTCCTGAACGTCGGCCTGCTTGATGCCGTTGTCGAACATCTTCTGCTCGAAGCGGTTGACGATGACGTTGGGCTTCACTTCCTTGCCGGCGGTCTCATACACGGCCTGGATGAGACGCTGCGTATGGCGCAGGCAGGGCACCGTCATCTCGGCGACGATATAGAGCTTGTTGGAACCCAGCAGCACCGTCTCGGTCCAGGGGAACCAGGTGCGCGGCATGTCGATGACGACATTGTCGAAATAGGCCGCCACGAGGTCGAGCATGCGCACCACGACATCGGTCTTGAACGAGCGCATGTCCGAGGGTCGCGTCGGCGCGGCAAGCACGCACAGCCCGCTCGCATGCTTGGACAGCATCACGTCGAGCAGTTGCCGGTCGAGGCGCTCCGGCTGGTTCTCGATTTCGGTGATGTCGAAGCGCGGTTCGAGGTCGAGATATTCGGCGCAGGCGCCCTGCTGGAAATTGAGGTCGACGACGCAGGTCGAGGCGCCCCGCATCACCGAATGATGCAGCTGGAAGGCCGTCTGCAAGGCGAGCGTGGTGGTGCCGACGCCGCCGGCTGCCGGCATGAACGTATAGATATGCGATTCGGTATTCTCTTCTCGCCCCGGTCCTTGCAGCGCACGGATGACGGAACGCACGAGGTCGGCCGTGGTGATCGGCTTGACCAGGAAATCGGCGACCTTGAGCTGCACCAGGATGCGTACCGCCGCCGCGTTGAATTCCTGGGTGACGACGACCACCGGAACGCTGCCTTCCAGCCGCCGCATGACACGCTGCAGCGACTCGATTTCCTCGAGCTTGGCTGCATCCATGTCGACGATGACCGTGCCGAAGTCCGCCTCGAGGATCTCGCCGCGCAGTTCGTTGACGCTCTTTTCCAGCGTCAGAAGCTCGATGACCTCGGAGGCCGCAAAAGCCGTCCGCGTGTCCTGCAAGAACGTCCTGTCCGTCGAAACGAGCAGGATCTTCTTGGTCTTGCTGCCAGATGCCATCCTCGCCAGCCCATCAATTCGATGTTGTTGATGATGTCGTCGGTGACGACACGGAGCTGGCCTTCGCACCGACGCCAGCGCTCTCGGAACCCGGACGCTGGGCCGGCACCAGAAGCCTTGTGTTCTGCACGCCGTACTTCCAGGGATCGACCATCTGCATGGCAGTGTTGGATGCCTGCGCGTTGCCGGCCGCCAAGGTCACCCCTTCGGCGCGTACATAGTCGTCGCTGGTGCAACCGCCGGCGAAACCGGCGAGCAGCAGAGCGATGCAAACGGGGATGCGCATGCCTTAATCCTTTGGCAGATCGAGAAAGTGGCCGGACGTGGCGGCAGCCACCGGGCGGGCGGCGCTGCCGTCAGCCAGCGCCACCGGACGCTTTGACGCCGAGGCGTTCACTTCTTCGGTGTTGTTCAGGAAATAGTCGGCGGGACTTGCCGGCTGGGTGCCGTCGGTCGGCTCGACCATCTTCTTCGAGGGATCGACCGGCTTGACCAGGTAGGGCGTGACGATGATCACCAGATCGGTCTCGCGCCGCTGATAGGACTTCGAGGAAAACAGCGGGCCGAGCACCGGCAGCTTGCCGATCCCCGGCACCCGCGATGTCGTGATGTCGTTCTGCGACTGCAGGAGGCCGGCGATCATGAAGCTCTGGCCGTTCTTGAGGTCGACCGATGTCCTGGCGCGGCGCACGATGAAAGCCGGAATGGAAATGCCGCTGCTGACCTGGATGGAAGCGGACGGGTCGATCGAGGACACTTCCGGCGCGATGTCGAGGCTGACCAGCCCGTCCTTCAGCACCGTCGGCGTGAAATCGAGGCCTACGCCGTACTTCTTGTAGGTGACGCTGATCTTGCCATTGTCTTCGGAAACCGGGATCGGGAATTCGCCGCCGGCAAGGAAGCTCGCCGTCTGGCCCGAACGCGCGATTAGGTTCGGCTCCGCCAGCCGTCGCGCCAGGCCGCGTTCCTCCAGCGCCTTGATGGCGATGTCGATGGAAACGCCGTTCGACAGCAAGCTGCCGATGATCTCGCCTGTTCCGGCAGCCGTCAGGTCTCCTCCATCCGGGTTCAGCACGACTTTGCGGTTGCCGATGCCATAGGCGAAATTGGCGGCGTATTTGGCGCCGAGGTCCTGGCCGGCCTGGCGGTTGATCTCGACGAATCGGACATTGAGCTGAACCTGCTGCGAGGACGAGATGTTGACCGAGTTGATGACTTCCTCATTGCCGGAAAAGCGTGACGCAATCTTGCTGGCTTTGTCGGCGGCGACCGCATCGTCGGCTTCGCCCGACAGCACGACGCGCCCGTTCGCCGAGCCGACCTTGATCTTGGCGTCGGGAACGCTGGCGCGGATGGTGCTGGCAAGCTGGTCGGTGTCCAGCGTCACCTCGATGTCGATGGTGCCGACAAGCTGCTTGTTCTGGTCGAACAGGGCAATGCCGGTGGTACCCAGGTTGTTGCCGAGCACATAGAAGGATTTGTCGGTCAGCGGGTTGACGTTGGCGATCTCCGGATCGCCGATGACGATCTGGTAGAAGGCGGCGCTCGTCATGATCGTCTTCGGCTTGCCCTTGGCGACCTTGATCGAGGCGTTCTTGTTCGCCGAGACATAGACGACGTCATTGCCCGCCCTTGCCGGCGCGGCGACGGCAAGCACTGTCGCCGCCAGCGCAATCACGCCGAGAAGACGCCATCCCCCGGTCGTCCGAAATGTATCAAACCCGAACATCCTGCCCCGTCCCCGCCGGTCCCCACCGGCTATTGCTGCAGTTCCTGCGGCGGTTGCCGCGAAGGAACCTTGTATTCCTCGACCTTGTCGCCGCGCGTCACGATCACCGTCTTGAATTTCGGCTCGTCCTGGTCCTTCGTCACCGCATTGACGAGCGAGGCGGCGCTCGCCTGCGCATTTGCGGCAACCGAACCGCCGAAGGACGAGATGGTCGTCAGCCCGCTTTCGCTGGCGCTGGCGTCGGCGGCCGACCGCAGCGACAACGACAGCGTGCCGACGGTGCGGGCAAGCGCCACCTTCTGCGCCCCGTCGTTGGTCACCTCGATGGTCACCGAATTGGCGACTTGCGGCTCGGTCTTGCGTTCATCGGCGCCCTGTCCGACCGAGAGCACCTTGGCATCGGAGACAACGATCTCGGACGTAACGGTCGAGCCGGCAGCCCCTTGAGCATTCTTGGACACTTCCTGGATGTCCCCAGCATCGCGCGTCAGCACGACGTCGACGCGGTCTCCCGGCGTGATGAAGCCGCCGACGCCGGCGATCTCGTCGGTGCGGATGGTGACGGCCCGCATTCCCGCCGACAGCATGTTGGAAAGCGTGGCGCGGCCGTTCGGTCCCGACAGCTTGGTGAGCAGCACCGGTTCGTTGACCTCGATCGGCGACAGCACGACCCGGCTGCCGTCCGCAAGCAGCTTGTCGATTGTCGGGAAAGCGCCCTGCGGCAGCGAATCCTGCGGCCACGGAATCTCGGCGAGTTGCGGCCGTCCAAGCTCCATGCCGTAGCGCAGCGGCGCTTGCGCCACCACGATGGTCTTGAACTCGACCTTGGGCTGCTGCGGCGCCACGACGACCTTGACCTCGGCCTGAGCCTTCGCCTGGCTCTTGACCCAGAAATCCGCCGCAAAGATCGAGATCGCGCCGAAAACGGCGGCGATGCCGATCATGGTTATGGCCCTGCCCCTCACAATGGAACCCCTGACGCCCGTGGTCTTTTGTTGGTTGGGCCTCACGCTAGGCGTTAATGTTAAAGAATCAGGAATCCCGCGACCCGCCAACCGCCCTATTTCGGCCGGCTTGGTTATCGAATGGTTTTGGAATAAGAGACAGTTTGAATCCCTGAACGGAACAGGAACTCGTTCGCCCGCCAAAAGCGTGGCAGTATCCACGAATGATTCGTATTACCGGACGCTAGGCCTCGCATGGACGACAACAACGACCTCTTCGGCAAGATGGAAAAGCCGGCACAGCAAGTGCGCGCGCCCTCGCGGCCCGCCGATCCGCTGGTGCAGGCCGCGAAGCGTTCGACCGCCGCCCGCGACGGCAGCGAGGGCTACAGCGCCGCCGATATCGAGGTGCTGGAAGGGCTCGAGCCGGTGCGGCGCCGTCCGGGCATGTATATCGGCGGCACCGACGACAAGGCCATGCATCACCTGTTCGCCGAGGTCATCGACAATTCGATGGACGAAGCGGTGGCCGGCCACGCCACCTTCATCGACGTCGAGCTTTCTGCCGACGGCTTCCTGACCGTCACCGACAACGGCCGCGGCATCCCGGTCGATCCGCATCCGAAATTCAAGAAGCCAGCGCTCGAAGTCATCATGACCACGCTGCATTCGGGCGGCAAGTTCGACTCCAAGGTTTACGAGACCTCCGGCGGCTTGCACGGCGTCGGCGTCTCGGTCGTCAATGCGCTGTCCGACCACCTCGAGGTCGAGGTCGCGCGGGGTCGTCAGCTCTACCGGCAGCGTTTTTCGCGCGGCGTCCCGGTCAGTGGATTGGAGCATCTCGGCGAGGTCCACAACCGCCGCGGCACGAAGACCCGTTTCCATCCTGACGAGCAGATTTTCGGCAAGGGCGCCGCCTTCGAACCGGCGCGCCTTTACCGCATGACGCGCTCGAAGGCCTATCTGTTCGGCGGCGTCGAGATCCGCTGGACCTGCGATCCGTCGCTGATCAAGGACAAGGATCAGACGCCGGCAAAGGCCGAGTTCCATTTCCCCGGCGGCCTCAAGGACTATCTCAAGGCGACGCTGGGCGACGAATTCCAGGTCACGCGCGAGGTTTTCGCCGGGAAGAGCGACAAGCAGGGCGGCCACGGTTCGCTCGAATGGGCTGTGACCTGGTTCGGCGGCGACGGTTTCCTCAACTCCTATTGCAACACCATTCCGACCCCCGAAGGCGGCACGCATGAGGCCGGCTTCCGCAACGTGCTGACGCGCGGGTTGCGCGCTTACGCCGATCTCATCGGCAACAAGCGCGCTTCGATCATCACCACCGATGACGTGATGATCTCGGCCGCCGGCATGCTGTCGGTGTTCATCCGCGAGCCGGAATTCGTCGGCCAGACCAAGGACAGGCTGGCGACGATCGAGGCAATGCGCATCGTCGAAAACGCCCTTCGCGACCCGTTCGACCACTGGCTGGCAGACAATCCGCAGGAAGCCTCCAAGCTTCTGGACTGGGTCATCGCGCGCGCCGACGAACGCGTGCGGCGCCGCCAGGAAAAGGAAGTCTCCCGCAAAAGCGCGGTGCGCAAGCTGCGCCTTCCGGGCAAGCTTGCCGACTGCACGCAGAACGCCGCCGCCGGCGCCGAGATCTTTATCGTCGAGGGCGACTCGGCCGGCGGCTCGGCCAAGCAGGCGCGCGACCGCGCCAGCCAGGCAGTGCTGCCGCTGCGCGGCAAGATTCTCAATGTCGCCTCCGCCGGCAACGACAAGCTTGCCGCCAACCAGCAGATTTCCGATCTCATCCAGGCGCTCGGCTGCGGCACGCGTTCCAAATATCGCGACGAGGATCTGCGCTACGACCGCGTGATCATCATGACCGACGCCGACGTCGACGGCGCGCACATCGCTTCGTTGCTGATCACCTTCTTCTATCAGGAGATGCCGAACCTGATCCGCGGCGGCCATCTCTACATGGCCGTGCCGCCGCTCTATTCGATCCGGCAAGGCGGCAAGGTCGGCTACGCCCGCGACGACGCGCACAAGGACGAACTGCTGCGCACCGAGTTCACCGGGCGCGGCAAGGTCGAGATCGGCCGCTTCAAGGGCCTGGGCGAGATGATGGCCTCACAGCTCAAGGAGACCACGATGGATCCGAGGAAGCGCACGCTTTTGAGGGTCGACGTGATCGACGCCGAGCAGGCCACCAAGGATGCCGTCGATGCGCTGATGGGCACCAAACCTGAGGCGCGTTTCCGCTTCATCCAGGAGCGCGCCGAATTCGCCGAGACGGACGTGCTGGATATCTGAACGCCGTCCGGTCCATAACAGGCTCCGGCACGGAGACCCGGTGTGACCTGGACGCGGTTTAAAGAGCTTGTCGAGACACCCTTAAGCGGTCTGACGCAGCCGACCCGTTCGGACTGGATTTTTGCCCTGCGCACGGTTTCGGCTGGACTGGTCGCGCTGCTTGCCGCCTATGCGCTGAAGCTCGATCACCCGCAATGGGCGATGATGACGGTGTTCATCGTCGCGCAGCCGGTCGCCGGCATGGTGCTGGCAAAGGGCTTCTACCGGCTGCTCGGCACGCTGGCCGGCGGTCTCGCCGCAGTCGGCATCACTTCACTGTTCGGCGCCGACCCGTGGCTGCTTGTCACCGTGCTGGCGCTCTGGATCGGCGTCTGCACGCTGGTCTCGTCGCTGTTGCGCAATCCGGAAGCCTATGGCGCCGCGCTTGCCGGCTACACGGCGATGATCATCAGCCTGCCGGCCCTCGGACAACCGCATATTCTCGTCGACCTCGCCGTCGCGCGTTGCGCCGAGATCGTGCTCGGCATCGTCTGCGCCGGCGTGACCAGCCGGTTGATCCTGCCAAAGCTCGCAGCCGACGCTATCATTTCCAGGTTGAAGCGCAGCATCCACGACCTCGCCGAATATGCCGGCGGCGCCTTTTCCGGCGGCGACCCGGCGAGCCTCGCCGCGCTCCAGCGCAAGCTGATCGCCGATGCCCAGACGCTCGCTGAGATGCGCACCTATGCGCGGCTGGAGGCGCCGAGCTTCGCCACTCGCGCCCACCCGGTGCGGCGCACGATCGGCCAGCTTCTGTGGGCGCTTTCGGCGGCGCGCGCGTTGCACAGCCACCGCAGGCCGAAGAACGCGGCGCTCATTCCCGTGCGCAGCGAATTGAAAGCCTTCGTCGGCGAACTGGCGGCGACGCCCGGCGCGCTCGACGATACCGGGCCCTGGGTGGCGCGGCTCGACGCGATCGCGAGCAAGGCCAGGGAGATGCCCGAACTGCCCAACGATACCGGCTCCAAGGATAACGGCGAAGACAAGGTCGGCACCATCACCCGACTGACCATCGCCGGCGATTTCGCCGAGGCGCTGAAGCAGGTGATGCGCGGGCTGGAGGCGCTTCGCTCGCCTGTCTCCAGCAAATCGAGCGAGCGGGGCCAGCCGGCGCTGGTTGTCCACCGCGACTACCAGGCCGCATGGCGCAATGCCGTGCGCGCCGCGCTGGCGACGTTGCTCGTGGCGATTTTTTGGCTGACGACCAGATGGTCGGAAGCCGCCGGCACCGTCATCCTCGTCGCCGTCGTCTCCAGCCTGTTCGCATCGCGCCCAGATCCCGTGCAGTCCGCCTGGGGTTTTTTCACCGGCACGCTGATCGCGCTGCCTTTTGCCTTCCTTGTCGGCCAGGTCGCGCTGCCGGCGCTGCCGGGCTTCGGCTGGTTCACCCTCTTCGTCGTGCCGATCCTGGTGCCCGCAGCGCTCGGCATGGCCAATCCGCGCCATGTCGGCGTCGCCACCGCCTTCGCCATCAACTTCCTCGCCTTCCTCAGCCCGCATCAGCAGATGATCTACGACCCCGGGCCGTTCTTCGCCGGCTCGGCCTCGATCCTGGTCGGCATCCTGATTGCCATCGGCGTCTTCATTGTCGTGCTGCCCGCCGATCCCTGGGTCACCGTGGAGCGCATCTCGCAGGCGATGCGCGAGGACCTGGCCCGGCTTTGCCTGCATGAGCGCATTCCCCGCCGTTCGGCCTTCGAAAGCCTCGCCTATGACCGGATCAATCAGTTGATGCCGCAGGTCCAGCGGACGGGCCGCAAGGGCGATCCCATTCTCGGCGGAAGCATCGCGGCCGTCACCGTCGGACTGGAAGTGCTGCGGCTGCGCCACGCGCAACTGAACTCCGCCGTTCCGCATGAAACAGTCGAGTCCATCGGCAATTTCCTGCGCGCCCTGGCGCGCGAATTGCTGTTTCGGCAACCGGGCGAGCCGCAGACCGCGACCATCGCGGTGGCGAGGCAATACGCGGCCAGCATCGCCCAACGCAGCGATCGGCTCGAAATACTGCAGATCGCCGCCTCGCTGCGCATCATTGCCGCGGCGATGGAAGATTACCCGGATTTCTTTGCGAAGGGTCGCGCTTAACCGCCTCGGGACGTGTCTGGTTTGGGCCTTCCCGAGAATGGGTCCTTGCTGGACTGGTCGACACCTTTTAGGGTGGACACATGGCGCTCAAGCGGATGGACAACATCGGAATCGTCGTTGAAGACCTCGACGCGACGGTTGATTTCTTTCGTGAGCTTGGCCTTGAACTCGAAGGGCGTGCCACGATCGAAGGAGAATGGGCCGGGCGTGTCACCGGGCTCGGCGATCAGCACGTCGAGATCGCCATGATGCGCACGCCCGACGGCCACAGCCGACTCGAGCTGTCCCGCTTCATCAAGCCGCCCGTCATCGCGGATCACCGCAATGCCCCGGTGAACGCATTGGGTTACCTCCGCGTCATGTTCGCCGTGGACGACATCGACGACACGATTGAGAGGCTCCGCAAGCGCGGCGCCGAGCTCGTCGGCGAAGTCGTCCGGTATAAGGACGCGTATCGGCTTTGCTATATCCGTGGGCCTGAAGGGCTTCTCATAGGACTCGCCCAGGAACTCAGCTGAGGCCTGATATGTGTCCCTAGGCCGCGGCGATGGCCAGCGCATGTCCGCGCGCGTTTTCGCGCAGCGCGTCGAGATGGATCGACTTCACCAGCCCTGCGAGATCGCCCTCGGCCGCTTGGCCGCCGAGTTCCTTCAGCATCAGCCAGCTCACTTCCTGCACGCCGGCGACACGCCGGCCATTGGCGACCTCGCGCCAGACTTTCAGCGCCCTCAGGATGATGCCATGCGTGGCCGGCGCAAGCCCGGCGCTGCGGAACAGCGCCTGCAGCGCAACGTCGTGCCCGCCGGCGAGAAGTGCCGTCACCCGTTGCTCGGATTGTCGGGCTAAGGCCACCAGCGTCGAGCCGAAGAAGTCCACCTTGCCATGCGCGATGGTGCGGATGATGAAACCGGCGGTGAGGTCGCCGCGCAGCCGCAAATGCTCGATCAGCGCCGCATGCTCCTCCATGCGCGTTCCCTCGATCAGCGTCACCGAGGCTTTCACGCAGGCATCACGCAGGACGCGATCGGCGCGCGCCGCCCCCATCATCGCCAGCACCAGCGGCGAACCTTTCAAGGTCTCGCCGAGCTTGACCAGCAACATGTGCCGGCAGTCGGCCGGCAGGCGCCGATCGGCAATCAGCGCCTCGCGCACCAGCGGCAGGTGGCCGTGCCGCTCGGCCATGCGGCGGAAGCTCAGCGAAGCGATCTCGGCGCCGCTGTTGCCGATCAGCGCGGCGCAGGCTTCCGGTTCGCCGATCTCGGCGATCGCCGCCGCCAGCGACATCGAGACGACCGGACGGTTGGCGATCAGCTTCTGCGTCACCTTCTGGCCGCAGGCGACGCGCTCGACCAGATCGGCGTCGGTAAGCAGCGGCGAACGCGCGAGCACCAGCGCCGCCACTTCCGGCTGGTCGGCGGCCAAGGCGCTGATCACCTGCGGCGGCGCGTGATGGCTCATCGACAGCGCCTCGGCAAGCGCCAGGCGCACCTTGGACGAAGCGTCGTCCAGAAGCAGCGTCAGCGCCGCCTCGGCGGCACAGCGATCCTCGAACGGCAGATCGGAGTTGACATAGGCGCGTGCCAGCGCGCTCGCGGCGGCGGCACGCTCGGAAACCCTTGCCGTATCAATCCATTTTAGAAAATGCGAAACAACCATGCCGACCAGCTGCGCCCTTGCCGGAAAGGTCCCGGCCCCGTTGTGAACGGTAGGCTGCAAATGGTTTACGAACGGTTCACCATGTTTCTTAACCGGCTTGATGGGGGCGCAGCCAACGCCTATCAAGCAAGGACATCGGAGGAAATCGAACCATGGCCGGGCTTTATCTGGAAGAGTTTGTCGTCGGCCATGTCTTCCGCCACACGCTGCGCAAGACCGTGACCGAGAGCGACAACATGCTGTTTTCGGTGATGACGTTGAACCCGCAGCCCTTGCACATCGATTTCGACTTTGCCGCGAAAACCGAATGGGGCAGGCCGCTGGTGAATTCGCTGTTCACGCTCGGCCTGATGATCGGCATCTCGGTGAACGACATCACCGTCGGCACCACGGTCGCCAATCTCGGCATGAAGGAAACGGTGTTTCCGCACCCCGTCTTTCACGGCGACACCATCCGGGTCGAGACGACGGTTATCTCCGTGCGCGACTCCAAGTCGAAACCCGATCGGGGCATCGTCGAGTTCGAGCACCGCGCCTACAATCAGAATGACGTTCTTGTCGCCAAATGCACCAGGCAGGCAATGATGCTGAGGAAGGCGGCCTGATGCGCTCGCTGCTGTTCGTGCCCGGCGATTCCGAGCGCAAGCTGGAAAAGGTATTCGAGGCCGGCGCCGACGTGGTCATCGTCGATCTCGAGGATTCGGTCGCCGCCGCCAGCAAGGCAGCGGCACGCGCGACCGCAGCCGGTTTCATCTCCAGCCAAAGGCACCGGACGGGTTCGGCAATCTATGTGCGGGTCAACGATCTTTCCACCGGCCTGACCGACGCCGATCTTGCGGCGCTCGTCGTGGCGAAGCCCGACGGCATCATGCTGCCGAAGTCGAACAGCGGGCAAGACGTCCAGCAGCTGGCGGCAAAGCTGCGCGTGCACGAGGCCGAGAACGGGCTTCCGGACGGCGCCATAAGAATCCTGCCGATCATCACCGAGACCGCGGCGGGCGTGCTGGCGGCGGCGAGCTATGCCGGCGCAAGCGCGCGGCTTGCCGGCCTGACCTGGGGCGCGGAGGATTTGTCCGCGGCGATCGGCGCGCGCGCGACCCGCGACGAGAGCGGCCGCTACACCGACGTGTTTCGTCTGACGCGGACCATGACCATTCTGGCGGCCGGCGCGGCCGAAGTCGCCGCCATCGACACCGTCTTTCCCGATTTCCGCGACATGGCCGCCCTCGAGAAGGAATGCCGCGAGGCCGAGCGCGACGGCTTCACCGGCAAGATGGCGATCCATCCGGCGCAGGTGCCGGTCATCAATGCCGCCTTCACGCCGTCCGCCGAAGCGGTCGCGCGATCGCGGGCGATCGTCGATGCCTTCGCGGCGGCGGGAAATCCGGGCGTCGTCGGCATCGACGGCAAGATGTATGACAGGCCGCATTTGCGTCTGGCCGAGCGTTTATTGGCCCGCGCCAGGGCGGCGGGCAGCCTTGCCTGAGGTTACCAGACCATCGGAATCAGCTTGTAGCGCACGCGCGCGGCATAAACGTCATAGCCCTGCAGGCCGGTTCGCAACGTCTTTTCCTCGATGAAGGTGCGGATGCCGAGCAGGACGATGAAGACAAGCACCGACGCCAGTCCCCACCAGGAACCAAGCAGCAGCGCCGTGCCGGCGAAATAAAGTATGGCGCCGGCATACATCGGATGGCGGACATAACTGTATGGGCCGGTCGTGATCACCTTCTGCCCGCGCTCGTCCTGGATCTTCACGACAGGTGCAGCGAAGCTGTTTTCCAGCATAGTGAGATAGCAGATCCAGATACCTACGAGCAGGACCAGCACGCCGACCACCCGCACCCAGACGGGAGCTGCCGACCAGCCGAAACGGAAGTCGAGCCCCATCAGGGCCAACCAGGCGAAGATGCCGAGCAGCAATATGCTCAGCAATATCTTGTCGGCAGGCGTCTGGGTCTTCTGGATCGGCGGGCGGAGACGCTCATTCATCAGACCTGGATCGCGCCATGCGAGCGCAATGCCCATCGTAAGGCTCAGCCCGACCATCACGACTATGTACACCCAAGCTCCGGTCCAGTGCAGCGTGCCGGCCGACAGAAACAGCAGCACGCCCATGATGCCGAACCATACGAATGTCTGGAAAACCAATCTCGAGATCATGACAACCTTCCCGTGATGTCCCCGCCGCTATTGGCCGCCCGCCGCGCCGTTTCCTCCGAAAACCACAAATAATCCTAACCGGCCCAGGGACCGGCGTAATCGGCATAGAGCTTTGCCGGATCGGGCCGCGGTCGCTCCGGCGCCGGCCCCTGATAGGAGCCGATGTGGACGAAGCCGATGACACGCTCCTGCGGCGACAGTCCGAGGATTGCCCTGCCCTCCGGAACGTCGGAATACCAGTTGCTGATCATGTTGGTGCCATAGCCCAGCGCGTTCGCCGCGATCATCAGGTTCATCGCCGCCATGCCGCCCGACAGGAACATCTCCCATTGCGGGATCTTCGGGTTCTCCTTTGGTACCGACACGACGCCGATCACCAGCGGCGCGCGTGAGAAGCGCGCCAGTTCCTGGTTGCGCCGGCCTTCCGGCAGCGGCCCCTCGCGCTGTTCGGCAAGTGCCGCCAGCTTCTTGCCGATCTCGATGCGCGCCTCGCCGCGATAAAGGATGAACCGCCATGGCTCGAGCCGGCCGTGGTCGGGAACGCGCGAGGCGGCCGCGATCATCGTCGCGATCTCGGCATCGCTCGGCGCCGGCTCCTTGAGGTCGGGGATCGGCGCAGAATTGCGGGTGAGCAGAAAGTCGATGATCGGCGACGCCATGGGCGCAAGTCTCCTGAAGGCATTCGATTTTGAGCTGAAGCACGCCATCGGGAGGTCGGGCGGCTCGGGCGGTGGCGTTTTGCGCCTGATAAGAAGCCGCCGCGCCGGGCGGCGCGCTTCTAGGCCTTGAAATTGCCACCGCCTTGGGCTTCAACGCAAGGCATGTTTGAGGGGATCTTGCGCCTTTTCGTGATCGCACTCGTCGCTGCGTTGTTCGCGGTGCCGGTTTCCTTCGCGCTGGCCCAGAACGCCAACGACATCGGCGACATCAAGCTTCCAGACATTTCGAGCTACGCAACGCCGAAGGCCGGGACGCCGCTGGCGCTCGGCAACGGCGGCGCCATCACGCTGTCGGCGCAGTTGACCGACAAGGGCGCCGACATCACCCGCGGCATCGTCTGGCGGGTTTTCAGGCCGCAGCCCGCCAGTGATGGCAAACTGCCGATGGTAGCATCCGCCCATGGCGGCACAGCCGTGTTCCAGCTCGACCCCGGCAGCTATCTTGTCCATGCCTCCTACGGACGCGCCGGCGCCACCAAACGCATCACGGTCGGCAAGGAGGCAAAGCGCGAAAGCCTTGTGCTCGACGCCGGCGGCCTGAAGCTCGACGCGGTGACGTCGGGCGGCGCGCCCATCCCGCCGAAGAAATTGCGCTTCTCGATCTATGAAGGCCAAGCCGCGGCCAATGGCGACCGGGCGCTGATCGCCCCCGACGTCGCGCCGAACACCGTTGTGCGGCTGAACGCCGGCACCTACCACGTCGTCTCCACCTACGGCGCGGTCAACGCCGTGATCCGCTCCGACATCCGCGTCGAGGCCGGCAAGCTGACGGAGGCGACCGTCGAGCACCGCGCCGCCGAGATGACGATGAAGCTGGTGCGCGAGCCCGGCGGCGAGGCCATCGCCGACACGTCCTGGTCGCTGCTCAACGAGAGCGGCGATCCGATCAAGGAAGCGGTCGGCGCCTTCGCCTCGATGGTGCTGGCCGAAGGCCAATACACCATCATCGCCAAGAACCGCGACCGTATCTACCAGAAGGATTTCACGGTCGTTGCCGGCCAGAACCAGGAAATCGAGGTCGTGGCCAACGAATCCTCAGCCATCGACCCCGAGGAAGGCGCGGACTGATCGGGCTGATCAGGCTGCCTTGCGCATCCGCTTCGGCAGGAACGGCACGCGGCCACGCAGCGCGGAAGGCGTGGCCAGATCGAAGACCGCGCGATACAGGCGATCGAGCAGCGCCTTGCGGTCGCGCAGCGGCTCGAGGTCGCTCCATCTCAGCACGTCGCCGATGCGCACCTCAATCGCCTTGCCGGACAGTCGCGCGAATTCGCGGATAAGCAAGGAGGTGCGCAGCGTCAGCGACGCCCTGCCGATGAATTTCGCCACGCGGTTGTCGCGCTCGGCCATATTCATCGGGCCGCTGACGAGATGGAACAGGCGGCCGTTCTGGCCGGAGAAATGCATCGGGATGACCGAGGCCTTGGCGTCCTGGACGAGCTTGGCCGGGAACATCTTCCACGGCAGGTCGATGGCGCGGCCGAAACCCTTCGGCGCCGTGGCGACGCCGCCGGCCGGGAACACGACGATGGTGACGCCTTCCTTCAACAGCCGCACCGCTTCATGGCGCACCGCCATGTTGTTCTTCAACGCTTCCTTGGTCTCGGAAAAATCGATCGGCAGCGAATAGGGCTCCATCTCGCGGATCCTGAGCAGATCCTTGTGGATCATGACCCGGAACGGCCGGCCGAGCTGCTCGGCCAGCGACAGCACCGCAATGCCGTCGCCGATGCCGAAGGGATGGTTTGCGACGATGACCAGCGGCGTGTCCGGCAGCGCTGGCGGCGGCCATTGCACAGCGTTGCGGACCTTGACGTCGATCAATTCCAGCATGCGGCTGAATACGCGGTCGCCTGTCGGCACAACCTGGCGACGCCAGAAATCGTAGAGCACGGCGAAGCGGTCGCGCCCCGACAGGCCCTCGACCGAATGGATGAACCAGCGCGTCAGCACCGGTTGATGCGGGTTGGCGTAGGAAAGCTCGGGAAACCGTCTTTCCCGCAGTTTCAACTTGAGCATGGCGGCTCGTTACAAGGCTGGCGTGACAGGCATATGAAAATGGCGGTGGACACGCCACCGCCATTCAAGGAAGCGCTGGTAAGTCAGGCTGCGCGACGCTTGCGGTCGGGCGAGACCGCCTCGTCGGTGAGAGACTTCACGGCATCCTCGAGCTTCAGCGATTCCTGGTCGCGGGAGCCAAGCCGGCGGACATTGACGGTTTCCTCTTCCGCCTCGCGCCTGCCGCAGACGAGGATGACCGGCACCTTGGCGAGCGAATGCTCGCGCACCTTATAGTTGATCTTCTCGTTGCGCAGGTCGGCTTCGGCGAGCAGCCCCGCGGCCTTCAGCCGCTCGACCACATTCAAGGCGTACTCGTCCGCATCCGAGGTGATCGTCGCCACCACCACCTGCAGCGGTGCGAACCACAGCGGGAAATGGCCGGAATAGTTCTCGATCAGGATGCCGAGGAAGCGCTCCATCGAGCCGCAGACGGCGCGATGCACCATCACCGGCTGCTTCTTCTCCGAATCCGAGCCGATATAGAAGGCGCCGAAGCGCTCCGGCAGGTTGAAGTCTACCTGCGTGGTGCCGCATTGCCATTCGCGGCCGATGGCGTCCTTCAGCACATATTCGAATTTCGGCCCGTAGAACGCACCCTCGCCCGGATTGATCGAGGTCTTGATGCGGTTGCCGGAGCGCGTGCGGATCGTCTCCAGCACGTTGCTCATGATCGCTTCGGCATGATCCCAGGCCTCGTCGGTGCCGACGCGCTTGTCCGGCCGGGTCGACAGCTTCACGCTGACCTCCTCGAAGCCGAAATCGGCATAGGTCGACAGGATCAGGTCGTTGATGCGCAGGCATTCGGCCGCGAGCTGCTCCTCGGTGCAGAAGATATGCGCATCGTCCTGCGTGAAGCCGCGCACGCGCATCAGCCCGTGGAGCGCGCCCGACGGCTCGTAGCGATGCACATTGCCGAACTCCGCAAGCTTTACAGGCAGTTCTCGGTATGACTTCAACCCATGCTTGAAGATCTGCACATGGCCGGGACAGTTCATCGGCTTCAGCGCGAAGACGCGGTCGTCGTCGGTGTCGTCGCCGGCGACCGTGACCTTGAACATCGCGTCGCGATACCAGCCCCAGTGTCCCGACGTCTCCCACAGGCTCTTGTCCAGCACCTGCGGCGCGTTGACTTCCTGATAGCCGTGCTCGTCGAGGCGGCGGCGCATGTAGTTGATCAGGTTCTGCACCATCTTCCAGCCCTTGGCGTGCCAGAAGACGACGCCTGGTCCCTCTTCCTGGAAATGGAACAGGTCCATCTCGCGGCCGAGCTTGCGGTGGTCGCGCTTCTCGGCCTCTTCCAGCAGGGTCTGGTAGGCATCGAGTTGCGCCTGGTCGGCAAAGGCTGTGCCGTAGATGCGCGTCAGCATCGGATTGTTCGAGTCGCCGCGCCAATAGGCGCCCGCCACCTTCATGAGCTTGAAGGCATTGCCGATCTGCCCGGTCGAAGCCATGTGCGGACCGCGGCACAGGTCGAACCAGTCGCCCTGAGCGTAGATCTTGAGGTCCTGGTCCTCCGGAATCGCGTCGATCAGCTCAAGCTTGTAGCGCTCGCCCTTCTCGGCGAAGACCTTCTTCGCCTTCTCGCGCGACCACACTTCCTTGGTGAACGGCTTGTTGCGCGCGATGATCTCGCGCATCTTCTTTTCGATCACCGGAAAATCGTCCGGCGTGAACGGCTCGTTCCTGGCAAAGTCGTAATAGAACCCGTTCTCGATAACCGGCCCGATCGTCACCTGCGTTCCCGGCCACAGCTCCTGCACGGCCTCGGCCAGCACATGCGCGGCATCATGGCGGATGAGCTCCAGCGCGCGCGGATCCTCGCGGGTGATGATCTCGACCTTGCCGGACGTGCCGAGCGGATCGGAAAGATCGCGAACGGTGCCGTCGAGGCTATAGGCGACAGCCTTCTTGGCCAGCGACTTGGAAATAGACTCGGCAAGGCCGGCGCCGGTCAGCGCCGCGTCGTAGTCGCGGACCGAACCATCGGGAAATGTCAGGGAAACGGAATTCGGCATCAGGATTCTCCTATCCAGTCCCGCAAACGAGCGCGGGTGGTGAAATGCATGTCGCAGGATGCGTGCGGCTTGCAGAGGGTTAGCCGGAGGCGTCCGGCGCGGCAGTCTTTTATGAGGAGTTTCCGCCGCCGTAAAGCCGCCAGCCATCTATTTGACAGGCTGTTCTATTTGATGAGGTCGGGCAAATCCTTCAGGAACGCCGCCCGCGTCGCGAGACCCTTCGGCTCTCCGGTACGCTTGGAATCGACGACCAGCCTTGCAAAGACGATGCGCCGGCTCCCCTTCTCGGCCCAGCCGACGAACCAGCCGAGCGAGCGTTTGCCGTCCTGGCCGAGCCTGGTGCTGCCCGTCTTGCCTTGCACCGTCCAGTCCCCTGCCGCGAAGGTCGGCAGGATCGCCCTGGTCATCTCATGCGCCTTCGCCGACACCGGCATCTTGCCGGCGAGCAGCTGGCGCAGAAACGCCGTCTGCTCGACCGGCGATATTTCGAGCGAGGAATTGATCCAGGATTGCGTCAGCCCGTTGTCCCTGCCGGTATCGCCCGAGACATCCTTGTTGCCATAGCCGAATTTCGACACGTAGCCGGCGAACTTCTCGGCACCGAGCCTCCGCGTGATTTCGCGCGAGTACCAGACGATGGAATCGCGTTCCCAGATCGTCGGATCGACGGTCTTCTGGTCGCGCTTCGCCGCCTTGAACTCCGGCTTGTACTCCCAGCTCGGCATATGCTCGTCTGTCAGGATGCCGGCATCGTAGCCGATCAGCGCCAGCGGCACCTTGAAGGTAGAAGCCGGGCTGACGCGCTGCTCGCAGACGCCGTCCTGGTAAAGTGTTGCGCCGCTTTGCTGATCCTGGATCAGCGTGCAGTGGATGTCGCCGAGCGGCGCCGATTGCGCCCGCACCGGCAAGCCCAGCATCCAGGCCAGCAGGAAAAGGACGATGGCGAAAATGAAAGGATAGCGGTCCATCTGGCGCATGGCGAAGTCACTCCGGAATGAGATTGCAGGAGCGGCTTAGCGAGGCGACTTGTCTCGATTTTGTCTCAAATTCGCAGTGTTCGTGCAGCTTCGCGTTAACCCTACCGGATCGTTAAAATCCGCGTCGCGCGGGACGGCGAAGCGATCAGATTTCGGGCTCGCTGTGCCTTTTGCCGATCCGCCAAAAGCGCCAGGGCATGAACCAGACATAGCGCTGGGCAAGCACCTCCGGCACGCGGTCGATGCCATGCGTCCCGAACGGCCCGCAGCGCAGCACCCGGAATAGTCCCATCCAGCCGCCCGCCCACAGGCCATGGCGGGCAATCGCCTCATGCGCATATTCGGAGCAGGTCGGCAGGTGCCGGCAGCTGTTGCCGACGAAGCCGGACAGCGTCAGCTGATAGAGGCGCACGAGCGATGTGCCCAGGATGCGCCCGGGCGTCTTGCGCCAAGGTCCCGGCCAATTGCGCCCGCGCTGGATTGGCCGGCCGCCATGCGTATGTCCGGGATGGTCGCCCACCCGCATCTCCACGGTTGTTTTGCTACGCGATAGATGTGTCCTTCCGATCTCGAACGCAACGCCCTTTCCCCTCATGGCCTGGCGCGACGGACGGGATGCCGGTCGGCCACTGGCGCATGGCGCGTGCAACTGCCGGGCCTTTCCTCGCACCAGCCGGGGTGCCGGCTCTTGTCGCGCCACTGAAACGTCGCGATCAGCATGACATCGCTCAGAATGGCCAGGAACTGGTTCATGGCAGTGCTCCTTTGAGCACCGATTAGACTGCCACTGGCCTTCCCTTTCAAACGAGTATAATTTCCGCTTCGGATAATCTGAGGTTATGCGAATGAAGCGAGGGCGGCTGCCGCTGACGGCTCTCAGGAGCTTCGAATCTGCCGGCCGGCACCTTAGTTTCAGCCTGGCGGCCGAGGAGCTTTATGTCTCGCAGGCCGCGATCAGCCGGCAGATACGCGAGCTCGAGACCTTTTTGGGCAGACCGCTGTTTCTGCGCCTCCATCGCCGCGTCGAGCTGACGGATGCGGGGCAAAGGCTGCTCGACCGATTGGTCAGAAGCTTCGACGACATCGACCGCGTGCTTTCGGAGCTCACGGCCTCGCCGGCACAAGCCGTCGTCCGTGTAAGCGTCGAGCCCTCGCTTGCCGCCATATGGCTGGTGCCGCGGCTCAATCGCTTTCGCCAATTGCGGCCCGACATCGATGTGTCGCTCGAAGTCGATCCACGGCCGATCGAGTTCCGCAGCGATCAGCCCGAACTCGCCTTGCGTTTCAGCGCCCACGCCACGTCATGGCCGCGTAGCGAGGCCGAGCGCCTGGCCTCGACTGTCGATTCACCGGTCCTGTCGCCGGCGCTGCTCGCCTCCGGCCCTCCGCTGGAAAAGCCGATCGACCTTCGCCATTACACGCTGCTGCATGAGGAAAACCGCCAAGGTTGGGCGCGCTGGTTCCAGGCCGCCGGCGTGCCCGCCGACGCAGTGCCCGCGCGTGGCCCGATGCTGGCCGATGTCTCGCTGTCGAAACAGGCTGCCCTGCTCGGACATGGCGTGGCGCTCGGCGATCTCTTGCAGATCGGCGACGAACTTGCGTCAGGCACTTTGATCAAGCCGTTCGATATCGATGTGGCTTCCGGCGCCTACTGGCTGGTGGCCAGGAGCCTGCGGACTCTGCCGGAACCCGCCAAGGCATTTGCCGACTGGATACGAAGCGAATTCGCCGTTACCAGGGAAGCGGCCTGACCGCTGCGCTCAAGCCGCCTGTTCGGCGCGCTTCTTCTCGATCTGGCCGATCGCGTCGACCACCGCGTCGAAGGTCAGCATGGTCGAGGCATGGCGCGCCTTGTAGTCGCGCACCGGCTCCAGATATTTGAGGTCGGCGAAACGGCCTTCAGGCGGCGCGCCGTTCTCCTTCAGCATCTTCAGCATGGTTTCGCGCACGGCGCGCAATTCGTCGGCGCTGGCGCCGACCACATGCTGGGCCATGATCGAGGACGAGGCTTGGCCGAGCGCGCAGGCTTTCACGTCGTGGGCGAAATCGGTCACCACGTCACCGTCCATCTTGAGGTCGACCGTGACGGTCGAGCCGCACAATTTGGAATGCGCCCTGGCTGTCGCGTCGGCATCGTCGAGCCGGCCGATCCGCCCTATATTCCCGGCGAAACCGAGAATTTTCGCATTGTAGACGTCGTCGATCATATTTTTCCAATCCGTCGCCGCCAAGCGAACAGGCTTTGCCGCTCTCGCGTCTTCCTTTCGCGCCGCTCGAACCATATATAATGGTCGCAGTCGGGCATCGACAAGGCGACGAAAAAGCCGTTGTCCCTGCTCATCTGTTCACGCCGCTTGCGGGATGGAAATGGGCGATTTTCACCCAAAAGGTCGTGGTCCGTTCAACTCGTTCCACCTTTGAGTGGGACTACGGGAGACGCCTTTATGGATGCCGTCATCAAGAAAATCATGCCCCCGTCCGAATATTTGGAAAAGCCCGTCACCGACCGGCCGAGCGAAGCCGAGGTCGAAGCCGCCGTGCGCACGCTTTTGCGCTGGACCGGCGACAATCCGGACCGCGAAGGCCTGATCGACACGCCCAAGCGCGTCACCAAAGCCTTCCGCGAAATGTTCAACGGCTATGACATGTGCCCGGCCGACGAGCTTGGCCGCACCTTCGAGGAAGTCGCCGGCTATGACGATCTCGTCATCGTCAGGAACATAAAATTCCATTCGCATTGCGAGCATCACATGGTGCCGATCATCGGCAAGGCGCATGTCGGCTATCTGCCTGACGGCAAGGTCGTCGGCCTGTCGAAGATCGCGCGCGTCGTCGACATCTTCGCGCACCGGCTGCAGACGCAGGAGGCGATGACCGCGCAGATCGCAGGCGTCATCCAGGACGTGCTCAACCCGCGCGGCGTCGCCGTCATGCTCGAGGCCGAGCATATGTGCATGGCCATGCGCGGCATCCGCAAGCAGGACTCGACTACGCTGACCTCCACCTTCACCGGCGTCTTCAAGGACACGCCGGAGGAGCAGGTCCGCTTCGTCACCATGGTGCGAGCCGGCGGCTGATCGCCGCCATCGCCGGCCACTAGGAAGAAAGATCGACCGGCGATGTCGGCACTGCAATTCCCCAAAGCCCCATCCGATAAGAAATCGCTGGAGGAAGGCTCCGTCCTTTCTCCGCGCTTCGATGCGGCCGGCCTCGTCACCGTCGTCGTCACCGATGCCGGCGACGGCATGCTCTTGATGGTCGCGCATATGAATGCCGAGGCGCTGGCGCTGACGCTGGAGACCGGCATTGCCCATTACTGGTCGCGCTCGCGCAACGCGCTGTGGAAGAAGGGCGAAACCTCGGGCAATTTCCAGCAGGTCGTCGAGATGCGCACGGATTGTGACCAAGACGCGATATGGTTGCGCGTCAAAGTGTTGGGCCACGACGCAACCTGTCACACCGGACGGCGTTCCTGCTTTTATCGGACGGTGGGGCTGAATGACGGCAAGGCGACGCTTGCCGGCGACGGCAGCAGGCCGCTGTTCGATGCGGACCAAACGTATCGGAAGCCGGTGTGAACCATTCAATATTCACAAACTACTCAGATTCACTATTCTCAAATATCCTTGCGGTAGAAGGGATACGGGACAAGGGAGATCATGATGCTCGAATGGGCGTCATTGCGCAGCAGACCTGACGTTCGGGAGGCCAACGGCCCCGCATCGTCAGGCGGCACGTCCGACCCGAAGCCAGAAAGCAAAGCCGGGATCTCGCTGGCGCTCGGCGGCGGCTGCGCCAGGGGCTGGGCCCATATCGGCGTGCTGCGCGCGCTTGACGAGGCCGGCATCGAAGTATCGATGATCGCCGGCACCTCGATCGGCGCGCTGGTCGGCGGCTGCTACCTTGCCGGCAAGCTCGACGAACTGGAAGAATTCGCCAGAAGCCTGACCAAGCGGCGCATTTTCGGCCTTCTCGATCTCAATCTTCGCGGCAGCGGCCTGTTCGGCGGCATGAGGCTCGATCAGCGCCTGCGCGAGCATCTCGACGGCGCCCGCTTCGAAGACCTGGCGAGACCCTTCGTCGCCGTCGCGTCCGAAATCCGCACCGGCCATGAAATCTGGCTGTCGAGCGGCTCGCTTGTCACCGCCATGCGCGCCTCCTATGCGCTGCCGGGCGTCTTCGAGCCGGTGGCCTGCAACGGCCGCATGCTGGTCGACGGCGCGCTGGTCAACCCGGTGCCGGTCTCGGTCTGCCGCGCCTATGAGCAACCGCTCGTCGTTGCGGTCAACCTGCATTACGACCTGTTCGGCCGCGCCGCCGTCATCAAGCACAGCGCCGGCGAGCTGCTTGTCGAGAACGACGCGCCGCGCCCCGGCCAGGTCAATCCCCAGTCACACCAGACGCGCCTTGGCATCACCGGCGTCATGGTCGAGGCTTTCAACATCATTCAGGACCGGATTTCGCGGGCCAGGCTCGCCGGCGATCCGCCGGATATGTCGCTGCAGCCCAAACTCAGCCATATCGGCCTGACGGAATTCCATCGCGCCGACGAGGCGATCAGCCTCGGCTATCAAGCGACGAAGTCCCAGATCAACGAACTGACCCGGCTGCAGTCCGTCCTGGTCTGATCGCAATCCTTGAGTTGTGTTGAGATTCAGGCGAGTGCCGCATCGCTGATGCGGAACTGCACCATGCGGTTGCCGTTCCAGTAATTGCCCGACAATGAACCGGCGATATGCACGGTCCTGCCCCTGTTCTTAAACAGGAATTCGCCGAGCGCGGTGTCGACCGCACGGAACGCTATGGCTTGGATGTTGCCGCCGCTTTGCGACTGCAGATCCACGCGGATGTGGTTGGTGCCGATCGCGCGCGCGTCGGCCAGCCGATGGCGCGGCAGCACGAACACCGGCGCAATGTGCCCGGCCCCGAATGGCCCGGCTTTCTCCAGCGCGTCGAGCAGCGCGATCGTGGCGCCCTCGGCGGCCAAGGCGCCGTCGATCGCCAGGCTCTCCTCGTTCTGCAGCCGGAACACGTCGGCCGCGGCGCGGTCCTCAAAGAAGGCGCGCAGTTCGCCGAGCTTGGCACGCTCGACAGTGATGCCGGCGGCCATCGCGTGGCCGCCGCCCTTGACGATCAGCCCGGCCTCGGCAGCCTCGCGCACCAGCCGGCCGAGATCGAAGCCGGTCACCGAGCGGCCGGAGCCCGTGCCGATGCCGGTCGAATTGAAGGCGATGGCGAAGGCTGGGCGGCGTGCATGATCCTTGAGCCGCGAAGCGATCAGCCCGACGATGCCCGGATGCCAGCTATTGCTGGCGGTGACGATGACTGCCGGGCCGTTGCCGCCGGCAAGCTCGGCATCGGCCTCGGCGCGCGCCTGTGCCAGCATCTCCTGCTCCATCTGCTGGCGTTCCTGGTTCAGCCGGTCCAGTGTCTCGGCAATGCCTGCCGCCTCGACGGGATCGTCGGTTGCCAGAAGCCGGCTGCCGAGCGCGGCATCGCCGATGCGGCCGCCGGCATTGATGCGCGGGCCGATCAGGAAGGAAAGATGGAAGGTGTTGATCGGCTCGCCGATGCGCGAGACCCGCGCCAGCGCCGCCAGCCCCTCATTCTTCTGTTGGCGCAACACCTGCAGCCCCTTGACGACGAAGGCGCGGTTGACGCCGGTGAGCGGGACCACGTCGCAGACCGTCGCCAGCGCCACCAGATCGAGCATCGAAAGCAGATCGACCGGCGCGGCGTCCGGCAGCCTCTCGCGCAGCACTTTGGCCGTCTGCACCAGGCACAGGAAGACGACGCCGGCGGCGCACAGATGTCCCTGCCCCGACAGGTCGTCCTCGCGATTGGGATTGACCACGGCGTCCGCCGCCGGCAACGGGCCGCCGACCTGGTGATGATCGAGCACCACGACATCGGCGCCGGCTTGCCTGGCCGCGTCGATCGAGGTCGCGCTGTTGGTGCCGCAGTCGACGGTGACGATCAGCTTCGCGCCGCGCGAGATCAAGTCCCGCATCGCTTCCGGATTGGGCCCGTAGCCTTCGAAGATGCGGTCCGGGATGTAGATTTCCGACGGCACCGAAAAATGGGTGAGAAAGCGTTTGATGAGCGCCGACGAGGCCGCGCCGTCGACATCGTAATCGCCGAAGATCGCAACTTTTTCGTGGGCGACGACCGCATCGGCCAGCCTCGCCGCCGCCTTCTCCATATCGGTCAGCGATGCTGGATTCGGCAGAAGCTCGCGAATGGTCGGATCGAGGAAGCGCGCGGTCTGCTCCACGCTGACGCCGCGCCCGGCAAGCACCCGCGCCACGATGTCGGGCACGCCATGGCCCTGCGCCATGGCCAAGGCGGCCATGTCCTGGCGCTCGGTCAGCCGGTGTTCCCACGAAACACCGGTCGCCGACTGCCTGACATCGAGGAAGAACCGTTTCTCGCCCGTCATGCGACGCGCCGTCTGCACATCATCATTGCGCAGATATCAATATGCGACGGCCGGAGCAATTGCGGGGAAGCGGGCAATGCGGGGAAAGGTGTGGAACGTTTTCCTCGAATTGCGGCAAAGCGCCCGGACGAAGGCAAATCAGAACTTATCCAGATCCTGGTGACGCGCCTTGATCTCGCGCACCGTGCGCGAGGACGACCGCAGCACGATGGTGTGCGTGGTGATGAAAGTGCGGCCGAACTTCACCCCGTCGAGCAAATTGCCGTCGGTGACGCCGGTCGCCGCGAACAGCACGTCGCCCCGCGCCATGTCGTGGGCGCGATAGATCCGCTTCGGGTCGGAAATGCCCATTTGGTGCGCGCGCGCCACCTTCTCCGGCGTGTCGAGGATCAGCCGGCCCTGCATTTGTCCGCCGGTGCAGCGAAGTGCGGCCGCCGCCAGCACGCCCTCCGGCGCGCCGCCGGTGCCGAGATAGATATCGATGCCGGTCTCGTCCGGATCGGTGGTGTGGATGACGCCCGCGACATCGCCGTCGCCGATCAGCCGGATCGCCGCGCCCGTGGCGCGCACGGCGTCGATCAGCTTGGCGTGACGCGGCCGGTCGAGGATGCAGGCGGTGATGTCTGAGACGGCCACGCCCTTGGCCTTGGCCAGATTGGCGAGGTTTTCGGCCGGCGAGGCGTCGATGTCGATCAGATCTTCGGGATAGCCGGGACCGATGGCGATCTTGTCCATGTAGACATCGGGCGCGAACAGCAGGCTGCCCTTTTCCGCAATCGCGATTACGGCAAGCGCGTTGGGCAGGTTCTTGGCGCAGATCGTCGTGCCCTCGAGCGGATCGAGCGCGATGTCGACGGCCGGACCTTTGCCGGTGCCGACCTCCTCGCCGATATAGAGCATCGGCGCCTCGTCGCGCTCGCCTTCGCCGATCACCACCGTGCCTTTGATGGCCAGCCGGTTGAGCTCCTGGCGCATGGCGTCGACCGCCACCTGATCGGCAGCTTTCTCATCGCCGCGCCCGCGCAGCCTTGCCGCCGCGACGGCGGCCCGTTCGGTCACACGCACGACTTCCATCGTAAGGATCCGGTCGAGACCGGCGGTGATGTCCTGGGCTATGTTCATGGACAGAAATTCCTCGTGAAACTCAACCTCCCGCCAGAGGTGGGCTTCTTCTGACAAAGCTCCATGACAACGGCAAGACTTGCCGGGTCATTTTTCGAAATGACAGCAAAATCAATCGATTGAAGGCGGAACCGGACTCGGGCTTATTCCGCCCGCTCGATGCGGATCACTTGCGGCTTGTCGGTCAGATGACCATCCTTGGTGATGCCTTCGACGGCCCTGCGCACCGCAGCTTCCGTGGTCTCATGCGTGACGAGGATCACCGTCTTCTGCGCCTGCGTTTCCGCGCCGGCAGCCTGTTGAACGATCGATTCCAGCGAGATGTCGTTGTCGGCCATGCGCTTGGCGATGGCCGCGAACACGCCGGTGCGGTCATGCACGGTCAGCCGTATGAAATAGCCGCCGGCATGGCTGCGCATCTGCGCTTTCTTGTAAGGCTTCAGTTCCTTCGCCGGCCAGCCGAAGACCGGGCCATGCTGGAAGCCCGGTCGGCTCTTGGCGATGTCGGCGATGTCGCCGACGACCGCCGAAGCGGTCGCATTGCCGCCCGCGCCCGGACCCGAGAGCAGGAGCTCGCCCAGGATATCGGTCTCGATCGCCACTGCGTTGGTGACGCCATGCACCTGCGCGATGACCGACGCCGTCGGCACCATGGTCGGATGGACACGCTGCTCTATGCCGCTGTCGGTGCGCTGGGCGACGCCGAGCAGCTTGATGCGGTAGCCGAGATCGCCGGCCGCGCGGATGTCGGCCTGGGTGATGTTGGAGATGCCTTCCATATAGATGTCGCCGGCGGCGATCCTGGTGCCGAAGGCAAGGCTGGTCAGGATCGACAATTTGTGCGCCGTATCGTGGCCCTCGATGTCGAAGGTCGGATCGGCCTCGGCGTAGCCGAGCCGCTGCGCATCCTTCAGGCAGGCGTCGAAGGAGATGCCTTCGGCTTCCATGCGGGTCAGGATGTAGTTGCACGTGCCGTTGAGGATGCCGAAGACGCGGGTCACCGCGTTGCCCGCCATTGCCTCGCGCATCGTCTTGATGACCGGGATGCCGCCGGCCACCGCCGCCTCGTAGTTGAGCAGCACACCCTTCTTCTCGGCGATCTCGGCAAGCGCCACGCCATGCTTGGCAAGCAGCGCCTTGTTGGCGGTCACGACATGGCGCCCGGCCTCGAGCGCCGCTTTCACCGAGAGCCGCGCCGGCCCCTCGTCACCGCCGATCAGCTCGACGAAGACGTCGATATCGGCCTTTTCGGCCAGCTTGACCGGATCATCGAACCATTTGGCGACGCCAAGATCGATACCTCGGTCGCGTTTCGGATCGCGGGCCGAAACGGCGGTCACGACGATGTCGCGACCGCACTGCCGGGTAAGCTCCGCCGCCTTGTCGCGCAGCACGCGCGCCACCGAGGCGCCCACCGTGCCAAGGCCGGCAATTCCAACACGCAATGCTTCAGCCATGTCCGGCGAGGCCCCTCAATTTGCAAAAAATGTCAGGTGCAAAAAATGTCAGGCAACTCAACGGTGAGCGGCTAAAGGCACCACATTGTTGGGCTGCTTCGCGGTGGTCGCGAGGAACTTCTTGATGTTGCGCGCGGCCTGGCGGATCCGGTGCTCGTTCTCGACCAGCGCCAGGCGCACATAGTCGTCGCCATGCTCGCCGAAGCCGACCCCCGGCGCCACCGCGACATCCGCATGCTCGATGAGCAGCTTGGAGAATTCCAGTGAGCCGAGATGGCGAAACGGCTCCGGGATCGGCGCCCAGGCGAACATCGAGGCCGCCGGCGCGGGAATGGTCCAACCGGCGCGGCCGAAGGAATCGACCATTACGTCGCGCCGCTTATGGTAGACCTCGCGCACCTCCTCGATGTCGGCGCCGTCGCCGTTCAGCGCATGCGCCGCCGCAACCTGGATCGGTGTGAACGCGCCATAGTCGAGGTAGGACTTCACCCGCGTTAGCGCTGAAATCAGCCGCTCGTTGCCGACCGCGAAGCCCATGCGCCAGCCGGGCATGGAAAAGGTCTTCGACATCGAGGTGAACTCGACGCAGACATCCATCGCGCCCGGCACCTGCAGAACCGACGGCGGCGGATTGCCGTCGAAATAGATTTCCGAATAGGCGAGATCCGACAGGATGATGATGTCGTTCTTCTTCGCGAAGGCCACCACGTCCTTGTAGAAATCGAGCGAGGCGACAAGCGCCGTCGGGTTCGACGGATAATTGAGGATCAGCGCCAGCGGCTTGGGGATCGAATGGCGGATGCCGCGCTCGACCGCCGGGATGAAGCCGTCATCGGGCTCGACCTGCAGCGAGCGGATCACCCCGCCCGACATGATGAAGCCGAAGGCATGGATCGGATAGGTCGGATTGGGGCACAGGATGACGTCGCCGGGCGCGGTGATCGCCTGCGCCATGTTGGCGAAGCCCTCCTTCGAGCCCAGCGTCGCCACCACTTGCGTATCGGGATTGAGCTTCACGCCGAAGCGGCGCTGGTAGTAGTTGGCCTGGGCGCGGCGCAGGCCCGGAATGCCGCGCGAAGCGGAGTAGCGATGCGTGCGCGGATCGCGCACGACTTCGCACAATTTGTCGACGATGGCTTTCGGCGTCGGCAGGTCCGGATTGCCCATGCCAAGGTCGATGATGTCGGCGCCGCGCGAACGGGCGCTGGCCTTCAGCCGGTTGACCTGCTCGAACACGTAAGGCGGAAGCCGGCGGACCTTGTGAAATTCTTCCATTTCAGTTCCAGACCATCAGAGTTTCGGCGCGCGATATAGACTTAATTGCAGCTAGGGTCGAGGGCGGGGTCGCATTTGCCCTCGATCTGCTTCAGCGTGTCGGCGCCATGCGTCTTGGCCAAAGTGTTGAGCGCGGCCGAATTCGCCGGCGCCTTGACGCCGCTGCCCTTGGCAATCTGCGTCTGCTCCTCGGCCTTGAGCTGGGCGAGGTTCGCCGCGGTCTCTTCCTTGGTGAGCTGCTTGGCGGCCACCTGCGGCGGGATGTTGAGGTTCGGATAGGAACCGGTGTCCCTCGGACCTTCGGTCAATGCCGTCGGCGCATTGTTCGTGCTGGTGCTGGTGCAGCCGGCAGCGGGCAGCAGCATGCCGGCCAGCCCCGCCATCAGCGCCATGCGGCAAATCGAACCCGGCCTGAGAAAAAAAGTCCCGCCAACATTAATCGTCATATTGTTTTCCTGGCAGCCGGGTTAGAGCGAATTGGACCCGGTCAGATGTCCCATGGTAATATGTCAAGAAAACGCTCCGGGAGGAACCCCGCGAACCATGTCCAAACCTGACGATTCGGACAAAGCGGAAAATGGCGGACCTTCGGCCATCGAGCAATATCTGGTGAAGGATCCCGAGCGCTTCGCCCTGAACATGGCGCGCATGGTCGAGCAGGCCGGCAAGGCGGCTTCCGCCTGGGCCGAACCGCGCGAGAAAGGCGAAGTGCGCGACCATGTCGCCGAACCCGTCGTCGACATGGTCAAGACCTTCTCAAAGCTTTCGGAATACTGGCTGGGCGACCCGCAACGCGCGCTCGAAGCGCAGACACGGCTGTTTGCCGGCTACATGACCGTCTGGGCGAACGCCATCCAGAAGGTCAATCCCAACGCCGAAGCGCCACAGGACGCGGTTCAGCCCGAGCGCGGCGACAAGCGCTTCCAAGACCCCGAATGGGGCCGCAACGCCTTCTTCGACTTCCTCAAGCAGGCCTATCTGGTCACCTCGCGCTGGGCGAACGAGCTTGTCGAGCATGCCGAGGGCCTGGATGAGCACACCCGCCACAAGGCGAGCTTCTACGTCAAGCAGGTGTCGAACGCGATCGCGCCGTCGAACTTCATCCTGACCAATCCCGAGCTGTTCCGCGAGACCATGGCCTCGAACGGCGAGAACCTGGTGCGCGGCATGAAGATGCTGGCCGAGGACATCGCCGCGGGCCGGGGCGACCTGAAGCTGCGCCAGGCCGACTACACGCCCTTCGAGATCGGCAAGAACATCGCCACCACGCCCGGCAAGGTCATCGGCCGCAGCGATGTCGCAGAGATTATCCAATACGACCCGGTAACCGAGACGGTGCTGAGACGGCCGCTGCTGATCTGCCCGCCATGGATCAACAAATTCTATATTCTCGACCTCAACCCGCAAAAGTCCTTCATCCGCTGGGCGATCGAGCAGGGCCACACCGTCTTCGTCATCTCCTGGATCAATCCCGACGAGCGTCACGGCGCCAAGGGCTGGGAGGCCTATATCCGCGAAGGCCTGCAATTCGGCCTCGACATGGTGGAAAAGGCGACCGGCGAGAAGGAAGTCAACGCCATCGGTTACTGCGTCGGCGGCACGCTCCTGGCTGCCGCGCTGGCGCTGTTGGCGCAGGAAGGCGATCACCGCATCAGATCGGCCACCTTCTTCGCCACCCAGGTGGACTTCACCTATGCCGGTGACCTCAAGGTGTTCGTCGACGAGGACCAGGTCGCCGCGGTCGAGCGCTCGATGAACGAAAAGGGCTATCTCGACGGCACCAAGATGGCCACCGCCTTCAACATGCTGCGCTCGGGCGACCTGATCTGGCCCTATGTCGTCAACAACTACATGCGCGGCAAGGAGCCCCTGCCCTTCGATCTGCTCTACTGGAACTCCGATTCCACGCGCATGGCGGCGGCCAATCACTCGTTCTACCTGCGCAATTGCTATCTCGAGAACAATCTCTCGCGCGGCACGATGGAGCTTGCCGGGCGCACGGTCTCTCTGGCCGACATCACCATCCCCGTCTACAACCTGGCCACGAAGGAAGACCACATCGCCCCGGCGCTTTCAGTGTTCCTCGGATCGCAGTTTTTCGGCGGCGACGTCGAGTATGTAATGGCGGGTTCCGGTCACATCGCGGGCGTCGTCAACCCGCCTGCCGCCAGGAAATATCAGTACTGGACCGGCGGCAAGCCGGTGGGCGATTTCAGCGCGTGGCTTGCCGCGGCGCACGAGCATCCTGGTTCATGGTGGACGCACTGGCAGCACTGGATCGAGGCCCAGGACGACATCCGCGTACCCGCCCGCAAACCCGGCAAGCGTATGAAAACCTTGGGAGATGCGCCGGGCACCTATGTCAAGGTGCGTGTGTAACGGGCTGTAATGTGTGGTGAGTTGACGGGCCGCCAAAACAGGGCGAAATGGTGGCGTCAATCGTTCGGCGGCCTCAAATCACCTTCCGACGCAGAATAATTCCGAGGCTTGCAGATTCGACACACGTCCCGTTTCCGGTTGGGAACAGGAGGGTTATCGCGGCGCGGCACTGGAGTGCGCGGCGATGACGAACCGACCGGATATCGAGGGGGAATTTGTTTTGAAATCAGCAGGTTGGCGTCTTGCACGAAGGGGAAGCTGCAGCATTGCGGCAGCGCTTTTCTCCGTGCTCCTGGCCTCCTGCACATCGACCGGCGACCCGACGATGTCGGTCGTTTCGCCCGCCTACAATTCAACCGCCGGCGAAATGAGCGCGACATCCAGCGCCAAGACTGCGACCTCGGCCGATTCGTCCTTGCAGGCATCGGCGCCGGCCGAAGCGACGTCGACCGTGATGAGCGAGGGCGATACGCCTTTGCCCGAGAAGGTCGCCTATGTGCCGGAGACGCGGCCGGACGGCACGTTCCCCATCGCCATCCCTGCCGGCGCCCAGGCCATTGCCGGGAGCACGCCGCAACCGCTGGTTCAGCAGGCGCAAACGGCGGAACAGACGCTAGCCGTCGCCAAGCAGGTCGCCGCCGGCGATGCCGCCACCGTCGCGTCGAAGGCGCAGGCGACCACGCAGGCCATGAGCAACGGCGTCTATGTGACCGCGGCCGAGCCGGCGCAGCCGCAGATCGCCGCGCCGAAGAAGGGCCTGTTCGCCTCGCTGTTCAGCACCACGCCGGCTTCGGCCGCCCCCGCCCCCCTGATCAACAATGCACGCTCCGGCGACCAGCCCGCCGCGCAGGCCAAGACCACGCCGCCGCCGGCCAAGCCGATCGTGACGCTGGCCTCGGCGACCCCAGCCGAAAAGCCGGTGCAGCTGGCCTCGCTCGACAACCCGAGCAATCACATCACGGGCGCCGACGCTCTTCCCGGCGTGCGCCAGACGGCGCTGTTCGAGATCAAGCGCAAATCCGGCATCGACGACGAAAGCGACGTCGACCTCAACGAGGACGAAGGCGGCGGCGGTTCCTACCAGGTGGCGTCGGCCGCCGGCTTGGCCAGGCTCGCGCCCAACGGTCTTTTGAAGCAGAACGAAAGCGTCGACGTCGCCTGCCTCAAGCCGTCGCTGGTACGGGTGCTGAAGACGATCGAGGGTCATTTCGGCCGCAAGATGATAGTCACCTCCGGCTATCGCGATCCCTCGCGCAACCGCCGCGCCAACGGCGCCAAGAATTCGCTGCACATGTATTGCGCCGCCGCCGATATCCAGTTGCCCGGCGTGTCGAAATGGGAACTGGCGAGCTACGTCCGCTCGATGCCCGGCCGCGGCGGCGTCGGAACCTACTGCCACACCGAATCCGTCCATATCGACGTCGGCCCCGAGCGCGACTGGAACTGGCGCTGCCGCAGGCGCAGCGGCGGCGGCGAGGACGGCTGATACGTTTGGCCTGGTCTGGAGCGGCATGGCCGGTTTTACCGGTTGCGAGCCGATCGCCGCCAACGCCGACATTCGTCTCAACACGCCACCACGGACGTCAGTTTCAACACGCCACCACAGACGTCGGCGATTAGCCGAAGCCCTTCGAACTTCGTCGTCCACGGGCGGAGCGGGAGCGAAGCGGACGCGCAGACCCGAGGATCCATTCAGTGACCTTGACCGCGGAGTGCAGCGGCGCAAGTTCTGCACCGTTGCGGCACGTCAGCCGCGCGGATTCTATGGTCTGCGCGCGTCGCTTCGCTCCTTGCTCCGCCATAGAATGACGATCGCGAGGATGTTCCGGCTAATCTCCAGGGATGCGCGGCCAAGCGAAACCGCCACCCGAGGGGCTTTGTGCCGCCTTTGAAAAAAGTTGTCGCATGTGGCGGCAGATGGGTTGCCGGTTGGCAACAACGCAATTATAAGCCGCTTCGTCTGAGCGCGCCCATCGTCTAGCGGTTAGGACACCGCCCTTTCACGGCGGTAACAGGGGTTCGATTCCCCTTGGGCGTACCAGCAATCTCAAGCACTTAGTGACGCTTATGCCGACTCTGTCCAATCTTTGGCCAATATCGGGCTCGAAATCCGGCTGGTCCGGTGTCGCGTTGACGGTTGGTTAACGTTACGTTACCCTATCATTAGCTGTTGCTAAAGAAGGGGTAACGCTATGAAAACGGCAATCGTTTGTGCGGCTCTCGTTCTCGCGGCGTCAAGTGCCGCTGTGGCCCACGATAAGAAGCCGACGCTCACTGCCCAAAAGGCATGTGCAGGGCTGTCGATCAAGGCGACTGCAGCGGCCAAACTTGACTGTACTGCGACCGGAACCGCCAATTCACCACAGACCGAGGTGGGCAGTTCCAAGCCCCGCCTTGGCTACGAGACGAGCCGTCCCGAAGTGTTTTCTTTCGGACTTTAGTTACTGGCGTGCCCGCCCCAATGAGGCAGCGGGCCGCTCAAAGATCGGTGGTGCAGACTGTGTTTTAGTTGATTGCCGAATGCGTCTCGCCGGTCAGGCGCCGCGCCTCCTGACGGCCGAAGGTCTCTGCCGCCATGGCTTTCATCGTCTCCGTAGTCACAATGAATTTCGCCTCGCGAACGCGTTCCTGGCTCCCATCACAGGCGCGCTGGTTAACGAAGTAGACACCCGGAACAGATTGGCTGCCATCGACACCCTCGCTGCCACCACCACCGCCGCCCGGTCAGTAACGCTCTCCGCACTTGTGAGCTTAGTTCAAGCCAGCCCCGTCATGTGGACGAGCCGAAAAACCCCATGGCCGATCGCGAGCATGAATTCACCATGGTTGGCGGCCAAATCCCAGCCGAAGAACGCAGCCCAACAAAAGAGCACCAAAGTAAAGCGCATTAGCGAATTCTAATGTGTGATAGTTGACCAAACCTTTACGCAATGACCGCATTCCGGCGCCTGGAAATCGGTGGAAAAGGTATAGAAACCTATATCAATGCAGAGATGCTAATTTAGCCTCGCTTTAGCCGACTCTACCCACCCCTACCGAGTCGGCTAGGGCCCGGCGGTTCACCCAACGCAAACCCCAACGCGGAACTGTCGGGCCGCTCTATGGCTAAGGCGTCCACCCCTTACGCTGCTCTGGCGTCAGAGCGTGGCTTGGGTGAACTGCAACCGGAAACGCGCTGTTAACGCCGTTCGCGGACGACAGGAGCCGTCCTCGACCCGAAAGTGTAAAATTCCCTCCGCTCTCGACCGTGGAGGCGAGAATGAAGATGCTTCGGATTGGGCAATGACGGCGCCAAACTCTGCATCGGAAAGCGTCGCGTCGGCAGAATATGAAATTCCGCTGACGGCAGAGCAGTTTGCCGATTTGGGGCGGGCGACTGCCGTTATATCACAGTTGGATTCGATGTTAACGGAGGCGTTGTCCAGCGCCTCCCAAACTCCTGCATGGGCGGCTTACATCTTTGCGGAGCGAACAACCATGTCAGCAAAAATAGGCATGCTGGAGCAGATCGCCCAAAAGTTTTTGGATGCGGAGGCAAAAAGAGCGGCAAAAACCTTGGTCAAGACGCTCTATAAGGTCAACGACGACCGGAACACTCTCTTCCACGGTATGTGGGCCTATCATCTCGATCCGCAGAAAGAGCGGGGGTTTCCCGCGTGCATCTGGCAGAGCAAAGCTCCGATCCGACCTGCTGACTTGCCCGACATTGCTGCTCGGGCGGCATTAGCGACACGGGAGGTCGGTAACTTTTTGGCTTTGGTCAATCCTGGGTTCCGCGACACGCCATGGGCAAAACCCAGACGGCTTTTTATCGCAACCGAAAACGTCGACCTTGGAACTTTCATGTCGGGAAAAACAAAACGCGCCAGTATCTAGGGGCTCGGCAATGCTCGTCCCGCTGTAATTGCTGCGATCGGCATCGCCATGCTCGCTAGCGCCGTTGGCGCTACCGGCAGCACGATATGCTCGGGATGGCGGCAAGCGCCCTGATGGCCGCACTGGTCGTGGCTGCTCTACTTTTGCCAGTTTGCGAATATTCGCAGGCTATATCGTTGTAGGACGGGAATGCTTGCATCGGCCTTGCACAGCAGAGATTGCCGGTTTGATCCCCGGCAGCTCGTCGGGCCTGAGGAGCGCGGGGGCGACAGCGACAAAGACCGGTACGTCAAAATTCGATCGTCGAGTCGTTCCGGTAGACACGCTCCCGTCATATTTTAGCAAAATCTGAAACAAAACGATTTCGCCCGCGTTGAAAGCTCCACAAAGGAGCTTCGGCGATGGACCCGGCAACTGCGGCAGTGATGGTTTTGCTTTCGTGCAGCCCGGGCGACGCGTCCATCTGCAAACCGGCTAGGACAGCGCCTTCGGTGTTCGCCTCCCTCAACGAATGCCGTACCTCGTTGGCAGCTGAACTCGCGGGCGCTCCCAGCGGAAGAATGATCGGCCGATGCCAGGTCGTCGATCCGGCTGTTACAGGCTCCCTGCCAGCCGGCTATACGACAGTTACAGTTACGCACGGCGGCAGCACCGTCAGGTATATTGTTCCGCACAAAGAATAGTCCGCCGCCAGATCCAGCGGGTCATCGACTGTCCAAAGACAACTTATCAGCAGCCCAGCTGCTTCCTCCGCGAATGTTGCCCACCCGCACCAATACGAAACCCGTGATGTGATCGAGTCAACACGATAGAGGTCGCCGTGAGGCTGTTCCTTTGCTCGGCCAAGACGTTGGCGGGCGCCTTCAAATCGGTGCTCAACGACTTTGCCTTTTCGGTGTAGGGTTCTGTCTCGGCCAGGGAGGCGCGGATGAACCTGCTTCGGACAGCGCTCTTATGCGCGGTTATGACCGGCGCGGCCGGGCTGCAGCCCGTCCTCGCCGAGGATCGGCCCGTCAAGCCTAACGGCGACGCAGAGCAACAGCAGCCGCCCGTTCACTGTGTGGGACAGAATTGCCTGCCGCCGAAGGACGATCCCGCCCTGGAGTGCAAGGGGCAGGATTGCACGCCGGCTCCAGCAACCGACCAGCCGACAGGCCCGGTGATCGAAAAGGTCAAGTGAGGCAGTCCGACGGCGCCGATCCCCATCGGGAAACGACGTCGAACACCACCGTCTGGTGCAGCTTCCCCCGCCGATTTTCCAGCCGGGTCGTTCCGCCATAGCGCTGACGGCGCGATCGACACCGCCAGGCCCGAAATCATCGACGTCCGCACCGGTCCGCGGCAGGCATCGAGGACGCGATAACCGGTGAGGCGTGCCGTCTATCCGTCGCTAACGGCTCGAGCAAATCTCCGTGAGTGATGGCCCGTAAGCAATATCCCACTATATAACAGCGTCGTTGAGGTAATGAGATGTCAGGCGCCTACGATCTCGGAACCAATCTGGTCCGCTGCATCTATGAAAAACGCATAGATGCACCGGCCATTCTTGATCCCGGCACGCATTTTCCCAATGCCGCGAAGTTCACCGCCGCCTGGCGCGATATCCGCGATGAGGCGCTGGCGGCGAAGCTGAACAAGGCGCCGCGCTTCCACGACATCATGCCGGAACAGGCCAATATCTCGGCCAATGACGGTCTCGACTGGCGCATGTTCGTGCTCAAGGCCTATGACATGACGATCCCGGCGAACCTCGCAAGGATGCCGGTCCTGAGCCGGCTGCTTTCGGAATGCCCCGAGGTCAAATCGGCCGCCGTCTCGTTCCTCGCCCCGCGCAAGCACATCCCGCCGCATCGCGGACCCTTTCGCGGCATCATGCGGTTCCATCTCGGCCTGGTCATCCCCAAACAGCCCGACGGCCGTCCGGCAACGATCATGATGATCAATCATGAGGAAAGGCGCATCGCCGACGGCGAATGCTTGCTGTGGGACGATACTTTCGAGCACGAAGTGATGAACAATTCGGATCAGCCCCGCGTCGCTCTCCTGCTCGACGTGTGGCGTCCGCAAATGCCGCTGGACATGGAAATCCTGTCGCGCGTGATCGTGCGCGGCGTGCAGGTGGGAATGCGCTATCGGGGCGTGTCGTTCGGCGGCTGAACCGATCGAAATCTACGCTCGCGCCTCGCGATACGTTCCTGCCCCGCTGCCACGCTTGCCGGGAAACATCGCGTCCCTCGCTAGCAATCCGCTGACGCGGCAGAAGGCTGCGAACGCGCGGCAGGCTTCCTCGGCGCTGACCACATCGACCGTCGCCCCGAAGCAGGCGTTGAATGCGGCTTCGTAGACCTTGCCCTGCCGGCGCTTCGGCCAGTCCTGCAGGAAATCGAGCGCCTGCTCGACGCTGTAGATTTCCTCGACCGGCAGGTCGGGCGCGGGCGTGATGCGCACCGGCACTTGGAATTGCAATCTGTCCATCCCCTGTCTCCCGAACTGGCGCAGCCGAGAGCAACGCCGTTCGATGTGAAAAGTTGCTTTTGCGGCCTTCTGACTCGCAAATGTGACCTCAGTGCGGTGAAGAACCGGTTCGCGGGTGCGCGGATCAGGCCCTTGCCGCTACTGGTTGGCCGGATCCTCCCTCGCGTCATAGGTCATGCGGGTAACCACCATCAGCAGATAGGCGGACGGCAGCGCGAAGATGGCGCCGAGCACGATCGCTGCCGTTCCTTCTTCCGAACATCAGGACCGACCTGACCACGAAATGGCCGGGAGAAGGCCGCAATGGGCGCGGCAACTGCACTTCGTCCTTGAACCTTGCGGCTTGCGGTGCCAAATCTGGAGCAGATTTTTCGCATTCGGCTCCTTTGAAGCCTACGCCGGCAAACGGACAAAATGGTTACTTATCTCGACGCCTCCACCGCGCCCCTTCGAAATACCGGTCAGATCCGCCTCTATGGCGAGGACGGCTTCGCCGGCATGCGCAAGGCCTGCGACCTCACCGCGCGCTGCCTCGACGAGCTTGTGCCGATCGTGAAGCCCGGCGTGACCACGGAAACGATCGACCGCTTCGTCTTCGAATTCGGCATGGACCACGGCGCGCTGCCGGCAACGCTCAATTATCGTGGCTACACCAAATCGTCCTGCACCTCGATCAACCATGTCGTCTGCCACGGCATCCCCGACAACAAGCCGCTCAAGGAAGGCGACATCGTTAACATCGATGTCACTTATATCCTCGATGGCTGGCATGGCGATTCCTCGCGCATGTATCCGGTGGGCACGATCAAGCGTGCCGCCGAGCGCTTGCTCGAAGTGACCTATGAGTGCCTGATGCGCGGCATCGCCGCGATCAAGCCCGGCGCCCGCACCGGCGCCATCGGCGCCGCGATCCAGACCTATGCCGAGGCCGAGCGCTGCTCGGTGGTCCGCGACTTCTGCGGCCACGGCGTCGGCCAGCTTTTTCACGACGCGCCCAACATCCTGCATTACGGCACCGTCAATGAAGGCGTCGAAATGCGGCCGGGCATGATCTTTACCGTCGAGCCGATGATCAATCTCGGCCGGCCGCATGTGAAAGTGCTGTCGGACGGCTGGACGGCAGTCACGCGCGACCGCTCGCTGTCGGCGCAGTATGAGCATACGATCGGCGTCACTGACACCGGCTGCGAGATCTTCACGCTGTCGCCGAAAAAGCTCGACCGCCCTGGCCTGCCGGGGTAGGCCGGATCATCGTTTCATGGAAACGATGGCCCGCCCCTATCCTCTTGTTTGACGCAATTCCGAACAGAAAACCGCTTCACACTTTTCCTGGAATTGCTTTAGGTTTCAGCCAAAGCCTGAGGGGGAGCGGCGGCATGGGCAAAGTCGAGGACGAGCGGGCATTCTTTTCCGAAGGCTGGATTGAACCGCCTAAGGCAGTGCAAAAGAAGGCGGCACCTACCGAGAAACCGCATTATCACGGCCATCGCGACCGCCTGCGCGAGCGCTTTGTCGCCGGCGGACCGGACGCCCTGCCCGACTATGAACTGCTCGAGCTGCTACTCTTCCGGCTGATCCCGCGCGTCGACACCAAGCCCATCGCCAAGGCGCTCATCGCCCGCTTCGGCTCGCTGGCCGAGGTGCTCGGCGCGCCGGCATCCCTGCTTGAAGAAGTCAAAGGCATCGGACCGGTCGTTGCGGCCGATCTCAAGGTCATCGCCGCGACGGCCCAGCGCATGGCGCGCGGCGAGGTGCGCGGCCGCGAAGTCCTGTCCAACTGGACGCAATTGCTCGACTATTGCCGCTCCGCCATGGCCTTCGAGAACCGCGAGCAGTTCCGTATCCTGTTCCTCGACAAGAAGAACGGGCTGATCGCCGACGAGGTACAGCAGACCGGCACCGTCGACCACACGCCGGTCTATCCGCGCGAGGTGGTCAAGCGCGCGCTCGAGCTCTCAGCCAGCGCCGTCATCCTGGTGCACAACCATCCTTCTGGCGACCCCACACCTTCCCGCGCGGACATCGAGATGACCAAGCAGATCATCGATACGGCCAAGCCGCTCGGCATCGCCGTGCACGACCACATCATCATCGGCCGCAAGGGCAACGCCTCGATGAAGGGTTTGCTGCTGATCTGAGGCGTTTGCCCGGCATTTCGGGATTGCCGGGACATCGTCTCCTCATCAGATAGTCGGCTCTGGAATTTCAGCAAGAAATCAAGCATGATGGCACTTGGTATCTTCCCGGGATGCTTCGCGCTCCCGCGAAATACCGGGAGGACGGGACATGGCCATTGTGCTTGTACTCGTTTTGGTCGTTGTGGGCTCGGTGCTGTTCCACCTCCTGAGCCCATGGTGGTGGACGCCCATCGCCTCGAACTGGGACTACATCGACAACACCATCACCATCAGCTTTTGGATCACCGGCATCGTCTTTGCCGCTGTCGTGCTCTTTATGGCTTATTGCGTCTTCCGCTTCCGGCATCGGGAAGGCAATCGCGCGGCATATCAACCGGAGAACAGGCGGCTCGAATCGTGGCTGATGATCGCAACGGCGGCCGGTGTCACCGCCTTGCTGGTTCCCGGCCTCTTCGTCTGGAGCCGCTTCGTCAACGTTCCCGGCGAGGCCGCCGATATCGAGGTTGTCGCCCAGCAATGGCAATGGAGCTTCCGTCTGCCCGGCAAGGACGGCAAGCTCGGCACCTCCGACACCCGCATCGTCTCGGCTGAAAACCCGCTCGGCATCGTACCCGGCGACCCGAACGGCCAGGACGACGTCGTGGTCGAGGCGGCGGACCTGCACCTGCCGGTCGGCAAGCCGGTCAAGGTGCTGTTGCGCTCGATCGACGTGCTGCACGATTTCTACATCCCGGAATTCCGCGCCAAGATGGATATGATTCCGGGATCGGTCACGTATTTCTGGTTCACGCCGACGCGGACCGGAACCTTCCAGGTCTTGTGCGCCGAGCTGTGCGGCCAGGGACATCCGCTGATGCATGGCGTTGTCATGGTCGATACCGAGCAGGACTATCTGGCCTGGCTCGGCCAGCAACAGACCTTTGCGCAATTGTCCGCGTCTCAGCAAACGGGCTCGGCGAACCAACCGTCGGAAAAGACGATGGCGTCCAGTTTGGATGTCGCGGCAAAACTCGAAACGCTCGAGGCCCGCTGAACAGGGCGCGGAGGTGCTCCCATGGTCGACGTCACACCCGCAGATGCCGTTCCACCCGCCGAAGTCGCGGAGATGGAACTCTACCATCCGCACAGTTGGTGGACGAAGTACGTCTTTTCACAGGACGCCAAGGTCATAGCAGTCCAGTATTCGGCGACGGCCATGGCTATCGGCCTCGTCGCGCTGATGCTGTCCTGGCTGATGCGCCTGCAGCTCGGCTTCCCCGGCACGTTCGATTTCATCACTCCGGAGGCCTACTATCAGTTCATCACCATGCACGGCATGATCATGGTGATCTATTTGCTCACCGCGCTCTTCCTTGGCGGCTTCGGCAATTATCTCATTCCGCTGATGGTCGGCGCCCGCGACATGGTCTTTCCCTATGTTAACATGCTGAGCTATTGGGTCTATCTGCTCGCCGTGCTGGTCCTGGTGTCGAGCTTCTTCGCGCCGGGCGGGCCGACAGGCGCCGGCTGGACGCTCTACCCGCCGCAGGCGATCATGACCGGCACGCCGGGCGGCCAGGACTGGGGCATCATCCTGATGCTCTCTTCGCTCATCCTGTTCATCATCGGCTTTACCATGGGTGGCCTGAACTATGTGGTGACGGTGCTGCAAGGCCGCACCCGCGGCATGACCTTGATGCGCCTGCCGCTCACCGTCTGGGGCATCTTCACCGCCACGGTCATGGCGCTTCTGGCCTTCCCGGCACTGTTCGTTGCTTGTGTGATGATGCTGCTCGACCGTCTGCTCGGCACTTCCTTCTTCATGCCGGCAATCGTCGAGATGGGCGAGCAACTGCAGCACAATGGCGGCAGCCCGATCCTGTTCCAGCATCTGTTCTGGTTCTTCGGCCACCCGGAGGTCTACATCGTGGCGCTGCCGGCCTTCGGCATCGTGTCCGACCTGATCAGCACGCATGCGCGCAAAAACATCTTCGGCTATCGCATGATGGTCTGGGCCATCATCGCCATCGGCGCGCTGAGCTTCGTGGTCTGGGCGCACCACATGTATGTCAGCGGCATGAATCCTTATTTCGGCTTCTTCTTTGCCACCACGACGTTGATCATTGCGGTGCCGACCGCGATCAAGGTCTATAACTGGGTGCTGACGTTGTGGCGCGGCGACATCCATCTCACCATCCCGATGCTGTTCGCGCTCGCCTTCATCGTCACCTTCGTCAATGGCGGCCTGACGGGCTTGTTCCTCGGCAACGTCGTCGTCGACGTGCCGCTGTCGGACACGATGTTCGTCGTCGCACATTTCCACATGGTCATGGGCGTCGCGCCGATCCTGGTGATCTTCGGCGCGATCTATCACTGGTATCCGAAGGTCACCGGACGGATGCTGGACGAGACACTCGGCCGCTTCCATTTCTGGATCACCTTCCTCGGCGCCTACCTGATCTTCTTCCCCATGCACTATCTCGGCCTGATGGGCGTTCCGCGGCGCTACGCCGAACTCACCGACATGAATATCATGACGGAATCGGCCCACCATCTGAACTCGTTCATCAGTATCATGGCCTTCATCGTCGGCTTCGCCCAGATGGTGTTCCTGTTCAACCTGATCTGGAGCATTCGCCATGGCCGTGAGGCCGGCGGCAATCCGTGGCGGGCAACGACGCTCGAATGGCAAACGCCTGAGACGCCGCCGGCGCACGGCAATTTCGGCAAGGAACTGCCGATCGTCTATCGTTGGGCCTACGACTACAGCGTGCCGGGCGCCAAGGAGGACTTCATCCCGCAGAACGTGCCGGGCTCCTTCGGCCCCTCCAGGGAGCCGGCATGAGCGTCATCCTGGTCTTCATGTTGGTGATCGCCGGCTTTGCCGGTTGGTGGCTTTCGCACCAGCGGTTGACAGCCAAGCCGTGGCTGGAGCAAGGCGTGGCCGGGGACGTCGTCGGCTTCGACCGGTCTTCCCTGCCCACCGCCAAGATCGGCCTCGGCGTCTTCCTCGCCGTCGTCGGCTGCCTGTTTTCGCTGTTCACCAGCGCCTATTTCATGCGCATGGGCCTGTCGGACTGGCGGCCGCTGCCGCTGCCGCGCCTGCTTTGGCTCAACACCGGCGTGCTGGCGCTGAGCAGCGTCGCGCTGCAATGTGCGGTGGTCGCCGCGCGCAGAGGCCAGGTGGACATGGTAAGGCTCGGTCTTGCAACGGCGGGGTTGACCGCCCTCGCCTTCCTCGCCGGCCAGTTGATTGCATGGCGGCAGCTGACCGAGGACGGCTACCTGTTGGCCTCCAACCCGGCCAACAGCTTCTTCTATCTGATCACGGCGATGCATGGCCTGCACATACTGGGCGGGCTGGTCGGCCTTGGCCGGACGAGCGCCGGCGCCTGGAACGGAACGCGGCGGGAGCGGCAGCGCCTCAGCGTCGAGCTATGCGCCATGTATTGGCATTTCCTGCTTTTCGTCTGGCTGTGCATCTTCGCCGTCCTGGCCGGTTGGGCGGCGACGTTCGTGAGCATTTGCCAACGGCTGCTGACCTAGGAGACTGGCGATGGCCGAGACCACACTGACGCATACCAGCCAGATGGATCGCCCCCAGGGCTTGCGCGGGATCGCCGCCGACTGGGCCTCGGATCAGCGCGCGTTCAAAAACGTGTCCTGGGGCAAGGCCATGATGTGGATCTTCCTGCTCAGCGACACCTTCATTTTCGGTTGCTTCCTGCTTTCCTACATGACGGCGCGGATCTCCACGCGCGTGCCGTGGCCGAATCCAAGCGAGGTCTTCGCCTTGCGCATCGGCGGCTCGGAGATCCCGCTGATCCTGATCGCCATCATGACATTCGTTCTCATCTCGAGCAGCGGAACCATGGCCATGGCGGTCAATTTCGGCTATCGCCGCGATCGGCGCAAAACCGCGATCCTGATGCTTTTGACCGCCGCGCTCGGCGCGACCTTCGTCGGCATGCAGGCCTTCGAATGGACCAAGCTGATCACCGAAGGGGTCCGGCCGTGGGGCAATCCCTGGGGAGCCGCGCAATTCGGCTCGTGCTTTTTCATGATCACCGGCTTCCACGGCACGCACGTCACGATCGGGGTGATCTTCCTGATCATCGTGGCGAGAAAAGTCTGGCGTGGTGACTTCGACACCGGCCGGCCCGGCTTTTTCACCAGCCGCAGGGGCCGCTACGAGAACGTCGAGATCATGGGGCTCTATTGGCACTTCGTCGACCTGGTCTGGGTGTTCATTTTCGCCTTTTTCTATCTGTGGTGAGAGGCAGGTTCTGTTGAGAGGAAGACATGGCTGAAGCAACCGCAAACGGTCTCGGACAACACGCACTGCATCCCGCCCATGATGCGGCGATCGTCGCCAAGGCGGAGACGCATCAGGAGCACCCGATCAAGCTCTATCTGGTCGTCTGGGCGTGGTTGTTCATTCTCAGCACCTGCTCCTATCTGGTCGACTATTTCGGCCTCCACGGCTATCTCAGGTGGTCGCTGATCCTGATCTTCATGATGCTCAAGGCAGGACTGATCGTCGCCGTCTTCATGCACATGGCCTGGGAGCGGCTGGCGATGATGTATGCAATCATCCTGCCCCCGATACTGGTGCTGGTTTTCGTGGCGATGATGGTCTTCGAGGCCGACTATACGCTGCTGACTCGTATCGCGTTTTTCGGGCCTGGCCCCTGACACCCGATGCGGGGTCCAGCCGCAGCATGACGGGCCGGGGACGGCCGGTTCCGATGCCTTGAAACAACAGGCCGCCGGCCCATTTTGGTTTGGCGCATGCGCCGTGAACTCAAGCAAAGGACGCGGACAATGACGATAGCAAACAGACTGAGAAACTTTATCGACCGCAAGGGCATCTCCTACGATACCGTGGGGCATCATCGAACTGCCACCAGCAGGCAGGCCGCCATTGCCGCGCACGTGCCCGGCAGCATCATGGCGAAGTCCGTGGTCGTTCACCACGAACTCGGTTATGCGCTGGCCGTGGTGCCAAGCACCCACAGAATCGAACTCGGCAAGCTGCAGGACGTCATGGACAAACGCCTCGGCCTCGCTTCCGAAGACGAAGTGGTATCGCTCTTTGACGATTGCGACGTCGGCGCCATACCGCCGATCGGTGCGGCTTATGATGTGCCGGTCATTCTGGACGAGAGCCTGCGTGATGCCGCCGATATCTATTTCGAGGGCGGCGACCACAAGACGCTTGTGCATGTCAGCGGCAAGGATTTCCGCAACCTGACGACGGACGCGCGCCAGGCGCGGTTCAGCTATCCGGCCTTCTGACGCATAGAGGCTCCCGCCGCTGCGTCACGGCAGGGCCTGATTGCTTCGACGGTCTGGGGCAGCCGGCGGCTCTACGACCTTGCGGTAAAAACATGCCGGGGCCGAGGATCGGCAGCACGACCGCCAGTCGTCCAGGGCTGCTTTTTCGGTATTCTCAAGATGCGAAGGTGAACGTCATGGACACGCGGACGCTTCTCATACTCGGCCTTGGCATAGTCATTCTGCTGCTATTGGGTTTTTTTGCACTCCCGGCGTGACGGTGCTGGGGGCGATATTCATCTGCGCAACTGCCGGCGTCTTCCTTCCGGATAAGCTGGCGACCATCAAAAGAGTCTGGACGGCGGTGTTTATTTGGAAAACTGCTTCAGGTAGGCGATGACGTTGGCTATGTCCTGATCGTTCTTGAGGCCGGGAAACGCCATCTTCGTCCCTTTGACCATCGCCTTGGGGTCGTGAAGATATTTTGTCAGCGTAGGCTCGTCCCATTTGATGCCGGATTTTCCGGCCTCGATCATGGCCGTGGAATAGGTGAAACCGGGATGCGTGCCCGCGGTGCGCCCGATGACGCCGTGCAGAGACGGGCCGACCTTATTCTGGTCCTGGTCGGCAATGTGGCAGACCTTGCACTTGGTGAACACCTTCTCGCCTGCGGCGGCGTCTTGCGCCTGCGATGGGCTTGCAAGGAAGCTCGTAGCGGACAAGACGATGAAAAGCGCGGTTGCGCGCATGGCACTTCCTCCCTGATCGTCATTTACGTCGGACGGCCCGCGCCACGCTGGCGTATCCTGCATGGCGGGCGGCCGCGTCTCTTCAGTGGAATTGCGGCACCTACATACCACAGAATCGAACCAATGGGCAAAAATTGCCGGCCTGCGAAGGCTTAGGCCATGCGCCGAGGACTAACTGCCCAAAAAGCGGTCCAAGCCTTCTGAACGGCGACGGTCAGGGCGGGTCGGTCTTGCAGCTTGCCGCGATCTGCCCGATCACGTCCGAAAGGCCCGCAAGCTCGAAATCAGCCTCGCCGCGTCCCGACAAAAGGCCGAAGCGCCACGACAGCGTCAGCCGGTTCGCTGAAGCCAGACGCTTGATGCCGTCGTCTCCATCCCTGACCAGTGTTCTGCCGCGCGGGCCGACCGACCAGCTTTCATCGGTTTTGCCGCCGCCGTCGACCGCGACGGAGATGGTGATCTTGCGGCTGGCGGAGACAGCATCGTTGAGCTGGAGCCACTCGCTCCAGCGTGGTTCGCCGTCGGGCCGGCAAGCCAATGTCAGCACAGGGCTGTAGCCCAACGCTCCGCCGCCGGTGATCAGTTTGTTGCTGGCGTGGAGCGACGCCGTGATCTGACCATCATTGCCGGCGCCAACGCTCCAGTTGCCGAGAGCCGGCTCGGCCCGGGCGACACCGGCGGCTGCGGCAAACAAGAGCGCCGCGGCGGCAACCACGTCTCTCATCGTGAATTCCAGCCTCACCAATGCCTCCAAACACCCGCGAATGCGATGAAGCGCAGATAATGTTCAACCGTTGGTATCGCCAGCGGCAGGCCTTCAAGACAAGTTGTCTGTGTTGCCGCGCCGCCACAATAAAGTAGCTCCTAATGAAAAAGGCCGCCCGGAGGCGGCCTTTCCAAATCGCGGTGTTGAAACCTATTACTCGGCTTCCTTGGCGGCTTTTTTCTTTGGCGCGGCCTTCTTCTTCGGCTCTTCCGCCTCGTCGGTGGCTTCGCCTGCCTTTGCTTCGCCAGCCTTTGCGTCGCTTGCCTTGGCTTCGGCCTTCTTCGAGGAAGCCTTCTTGGCCGGCTTCGCCTTAGTCGCGGTTTCGGCCTCTTCGTCGTCGGCCATCAGCTCGTCCTTGCCGACCTTGACGTCGTTGACCGAGATCTGGCCAAGCAGATAGTCGACCACCTTCTCCTCGAACATCGGCGCGCGCAGCGCGTTGATGGCTTCCGGGTTGCTGCGATAATACTCGAAGGCTTCCTGCTGCTGGTTGGCCGGGAAGCGGCGCACCTGCTCGAACAGGCCGCGCTGCAGTTCCTCGTCCGACACGGTGACGCCGGCCTTCTCGCCGATCTCGGCCAGGACCAGACCGAGGCGCACGCGGCGCTCGGCAAGGCGCATATATTCGGCACGCGCTTCTTCTTCCGTCGTCTCTTCGTCGGCGAAAGTGCGGCCGGCGGCTTCCAGGTCGCGGTTGACCTGGCCCCAGATGTTGTTGAACTCGGCCTCGACGAGCTTCGACGGCGCCTCGAAGGAGTAGGATGCGTCGAGCTGGTCGAGCAACTGGCGCTTCACCTTCTGGCGGGTCATGGAGCCGAACTGGTTCTCGATCTGGCCGCGCACGATCTCGCGCAGGCGCTCGAGCGACTCCAGGCCGAGATTCTTGGCCGTCTCGTCATTGATCTCGAGCGCGCCGGGCGCCGACACTTCCTTGACGGTGACGTCGAAGGTGGCTTCCTTGCCAGCCAGATGCGCCGCCTGGTAGTTTTCGGGGAAAGTGACGGTGACCTGCTTCTCGTCGCCGGCCTTCGTTCCGATCAGCTGCTCCTCGAAGCCCGGGATGAACTCTTTCGAGCCGAGCACCAGCGGCTGGTCGGTGCCGGCGCCGCCGGCGAAGGCCTCGCCGCCGATCTTGCCGACATAGTCGATGGTCACACGGTCGCCCTCGGCGGCCTCGCCGGTCTTCGGCTCGTAGCTGCGCGCCGATTCAGCGACGCGCTTGACCTGATCCTCGACTTCCGCGTCCGGCACGTCATAGACCTGGCGCGTCACCTTGATGTCGGAGAAATCCTTGATCTCGATCGGCGGGATGACTTCGTAATTGAGGCTGAATTCGAAATCGGCGCCGCCGGCCAGGATCTTCTCGGCCTCCTTCTCGTCCTCGGTCATGATCACTTCGGGCTGCATGGCGGCTTTTTCGCCGCGCCCCGAGATGATCGAACGGGTCGAGTCATTAAGGATCTCGTTGACGACCTCGGCCATGAACGACTTGCCGTACACCTTGCGCAGGTGCTGCACCGGCACTTTGCCCGGGCGGAAGCCGTTGATGCGCACCTTGCCGCGGGCATCGGTCAGCCGCGCCATCAGCTTGGCTTCCATGTCACCGGCCGGCACGGTGATCTTGATCTCGCGCTTGAGACCGGAGTTGAGCGTTTCGGTGACCTGCATCCTAGAACCTTTGTTTTCAACAATGAGACTGCCGAACGGTTTTAGCCGTTTACAGCCTGCCGGTATGATCTTGCCGGAAATGGCTTTTGGGACGGAACCTGGCGATTTGACCGCGAATGCGGCTCAAATTCTCCTGAACTGCGCCTTGCCGGATGCGAATAAGTCTTTGTTTTTCCTATAACTTTTCACATCTTGCAGAAGCGGAAACTCACTTTCCGTCACATTCGACACGCCTTTTGTCACAGGCTAGGCTAATTTTCAACTATCTTCGCTCCAATGCATGCCGCCCAAAACTGCGCAGCGGTTTTGGGAGAACGGCATGCATCAAGACAATGCCTGAAGCGCGTCGCCCGAACCGTTTCGACACGACGCGCTTTAGCCGGATAAGCATACTTGAGCGCCGACATTGACAGAATGATGGCTACATGGGATTGCCGGGGAAAGCGGATGTGGCGGAATTGGTAGACGCCCTGGATTTAGGTTCCAGTGCCGAAAGGCGTGGGGGTTCGAGTCCCTTCATCCGCACCATCCTTCGCTCTTCGAGCTTCGGATGGCAGGCCACCACCTGAGGCTCGAAGAGCCGAAGGTGTCCTCCGAAGCCTTGGCTATCTCCTGGCGGCGCAAGCAAGGCCCTCACGCTCTCGGAGACCATCCCGCTTTGCGCATCCGACGCACTTGAAATAGCCCTTTAACAGGTTCTTACTTGCAACAGGCGGGTCGGGGCTCTGTCAGATTGTGCGCGTAACTTCTCTGGTTCTGGGGCTTGGGTCAGCTCTCGCGGCGGCGTCTCAGGTTGAGGCTTTGGAGTACATTCCGGCTTCTCTTCCGGGTCAGCGGCCAATGCTCATTGTCTCCGGTGAGTTTAGCGCCAATGAGTCTTTGAACGGCTTCAGCCGCGCGGTTGCGAGCAGCGGGGCCAAGGTGATTGTATTCAACTCCCCTGGTGGCAATGTCGGCGGTGCTATTCGGTTGGGGCGTATGATCCGCGCAGCAGGGTTGGATACGCTTCAGGTTGGCCAATTGCAGTGCGCTTCAGCCTGCTCACTGGCCTTCCTGGGTGGCATCCACCGTGTTGCCGAACCAAGTTCCATCGGCATCCACCGGGCGTTTCTCAAACCGGCTGACGGGATGTCCACCGAAGAAGCGAAGGCCCGCGTCCAGCTCGGAACGGCTGCAATCACGTCTTATGTGGTCGAGATGGGAGTGGACCCCAAGCTAATAGAATTGGCTTCGAGCTATGGCAAGCATGACATAAGATATCTATCGGCCAGCGAAATGGCTGACTTGCATGTGACCAATGCCGCAGCGAACCAGTCGCCGGCAGATATTTCACAGGTGTTAACGAGGCCCAATCCTGCGCCCATGTCCGCCCCTGCACCCGACCCCAGGCAACTGCCGGAAAGCATTGCGGTCGCCTTCGTCAGGGATCTCATCGAGCATCATGGCGACAACGACGATTTCGCTCTTGCCCAAGTTCAGGCATCCTACGCTCCCAAGGTCGATTATTATGGCAAGCTGACGAACTTGAGGTCGATCGTTCAGGACAAGAGGAACTATTACCGGCGGTGGCCTGAACGCGGATATAGCGTCCGCAAGGACAGCATCGTGGTCAACTGCACCAACGATCGCTGCATGGTCTCGGGCGTCTACGACTGGATTGTGCGCAGTCCCTCGATACACAAGCAGGAAAAAGGCGTGGCAAATTTTAGCTACACGATTTCGATCGGTCCCTATCCCAAAATTATCGCAGAGACAGGGAGTGTCCAGCGATAAGCGGGACCACCGTTAGCGCGGACACAGACGTCAAGCCTCTATACGCTCAATAAAGCGGCTCCTCGAACAGCGTCTTGTCGCCGTCCATCAGCGCCTTGATCTGTGCCGTGCCGTCGGAGGCGAGCGCGAGCTTGATGCCGAACGGCCGCACGCGCATGTCGTCCTGGATCGCCATTCCTTCGCCTTCCGGCAGATAGAAGCGGTCGATCCCGTAGTCGGGCGCGATCGTCGCTTCCGGATCGCTGAGACCCCAGCCCTCCCCGACATGGCCGGCAATGTCTGCTTCGTCCGCGCCGGCCGGGACCGGCGCTTTGCCGAACCAAGCCGCGGTCGGCTGCCAATAGCCGTCGGAGCCCTTCTTCAACCGGACCACGATCGCTGTGTCGTCGCTGGAGAACTTGCCTTGCGGAAGGTTGACGATCAGCTTCACCGGGATGCGCGAAATGTTGTTGTTGAGCGAGATATAGTCGCCGCGCAGGAGGTCGCGCGGATCGACGGGTTGGATTTTCAAGAGGACTTCCTTGCCGTTGCGCAGGATCGCGGCCCGGCCGGCTATGATCCAGCTGAGAAAGCCGATCTGGACGAGCGCCAGCACCAACGCCGAGATGATCAGCTTCTTGCCGGTCATGCTGCTGCTCCTGTCTCGGCGGGCGCTCTCATGCGCTTCTCGATACGGATGATGATCAGCGCCAGTACGCCGAGCAGCACGGCAGCCGCCAGGAAGAAGCCGGCCGTATCCAGCATCGAAAGCAAGGTGACGCTATAGATAATTGCGAGTTCGAAGGCGAAGCCGGCATAGGCCAGCCAGCGCAGGCCCCTGCTCTCGCGGCCGGCCAACATGACCGCCGCCACGATGCCGGCAAGCGCTATGATCGAGGCGAGGGCGAAACCGCTGTTATAGGTGCTTTCATCCGCCAGCTCGAACTGGATCATCGCCATGCCGGTCAGGAAGCCGAGCAAGGCGTGCAAGGACAGCCGGCCGCCCAGCTGCAGGATCCTGTCGATCGGATCGCCGGCAAAGACCGAGGCGGCAAAGAGCAGCACTGACGCGATGGCCAGCGACATCGCCACCGGCAGCGCGTCGTGATCCGTCGCCAGCAAGACCAGATACAGAATGACAGACAGGACGATGAGGTGGCGCGCTGCCCGGCTGCGCGTCCAGAACGAAATGGCGAACAGGACGATCGCCATGACGATGAAGAGATGAGGAATTTCCGCGCGCCAGTAGAAGCCGAACCCCTTGAGGACCAGCCAGGCATCGGCAATGCCGACTGCAGCCACCGTCAGCGGGTTCGAACGCAGCGCTACTGCCGCCAGCGCCGTGCCGGCACACCATGTCACCAGCGCCGAGGCCTCGTCGCCCGAAAGATGGTACATCTGGCCGATCAGCGCGATCGATCCGCCGAAGGCGGCGGCTGCAACGATCCACAGCGCCTCGCCGATCGCGGCATGGTCGCGCGTCTTCAGCACCGCGCCGCCGACATAGCCGGCCAGGATGACGGCGAAAAGCGCCGCCACACGAACGACACGCGGAATGGCCTCCCAGTTGGCGGCGACGAAAATCAGGATCGCTGCGCCGAACAGAAGCGCCGCCATCATCGCCAGGATCGAGCCGAAACTCAGCGACGCGCGCTCGTTGGCAGCGACGTCGCGCGTCAATGCCTCCGCCGTGGCGGGATCGATCAGCCCTCTCTCCCGCCAGCGGGCGATATCCGCCCTTAGCCGTGTCGTATAGCTCGCCATGCTTTCCCCCAAAGCCTGGTCATTTCCTCAACCGGGGCAGCCAAACCGTTGACGCGGCGGCACTTTCCGATTCGGCCTTCTTTGCGACGCAGGCGTGAACGGCCGTTAATGTTGCATTGCACAATTTGCATTGCTGCCATGCGCCAACGGCACTTTTAAACCGATATGATCCCACCTATTTTCTGTTCGTACACAAACGGAATGATCCGAAGTTAAAGACGAAACGAGAACTACCATGAACCTGATCCGCAACTACCGCAACTGGCGCCGCTACCGGGACACCGTCTCCGAGCTGAACCGCCTGTCGAACCGTGAACTGACCGACCTCGGCATCAGCCGCAGCGACATCCACTACGTCGCCCGCAAGGCGGTCTAATCCGCTTCGGACCGCAAATGGTCCGAACCAGTTTTGAAGAGAGTTAAGACAATGAACCTGATCCGCAGCTATCGTAACTGGCGCGTTTATCGCGACACCGTTGCTGAGCTGGGTCGGCTTTCAAACCGCCAGCTCCACGATCTCGGCATCGTTCGCGACGAGATCAAGATGGTCGCCCGCAAGGCGATCTAAGCAAGGCATTTCGCCAGGGTCGACCTCCTCCCCGACCCTGACGGATACGGCCAACCCTCACCTCCTCCCGAGGGTTGACCACCAAAACGGCGCCCGCCGGACCTCCTCCCCCGGCGGGCGTTGTTCCCGAAGCGAACGCAGTTCGTCTTCGAAGGCTTCGCCCCTTCTCAAAGACGAAAAGAATTTTCGTCCTCAAGGGCGATAAGGAATTTCGTCAAAGCCGACCTCCTCCCCGGCAATGACGAATGAAGGTCGATCTTCACCTCCTCCCGAGGATCGACCCCCAAAACGACACCCGCCGGACCTCCTCCCCCGGCGGGTGTTGTTGTTTCTGGCACAGGCACCGGCCTCGTGCGTTGTCAGCTGGCAATTGCAATCGCGTCCCCAAGCTATTATTCCGGCGCTCATGAGCAAAAATCCCGTACACGTCATCGGCGGCGGCCTCGCCGGCTCCGAAGCCGCATGGCAAATTGCGCAAGCCGGCGTTCCGGTCGTGCTGCATGAGATGCGCCCCGTACGCGGCACCGACGCGCACAAGACCGACGGCCTGGCCGAGTTGGTCTGCTCCAACTCCTTCCGCTCCGACGATGCCGAAAACAACGCCGTCGGGCTGCTGCACGCCGAAATGCGGCTTGCCGGCTCGCTGGTCATGAGTGCCGGCGATGCGAACCAGGTGCCGGCCGGCGGCGCGCTGGCAGTCGACCGTGACGGCTTTTCCGACGCGGTCACCGCGAGGATCGAGGCGCATCCGCTGATCACCATCCAGCGCGAGGAAGTGCCGGGGCTGCCGCCCGAGGATTGGGACCAGGCGATCATCGCCACCGGCCCGCTGACGGCGCCTTCGCTGGCGCAGTCGATCGCCGAAGCTACCGGCGCCGATGCGCTCGCCTTTTTCGACGCGATCGCGCCGATCGTGCATTTCGACACGATCGACATGAACACCGCCTGGTTCCAGTCGCGCTACGACAAGGTCGGTCCCGGCGGCACCGGCAAGGACTACATCAACTGCCCAATGGACAAGGAGCAGTATCTGTCCTTTGTCCAGGCGCTGCTCGACGGCCAAAAGACCGAGTTCAAGCAATGGGAAGGCACGCCCTATTTCGACGGCTGCCTGCCGATCGAGGTGATGGCCGAACGCGGTGTCGAGACCCTACGCTACGGGCCGATGAAGCCGATGGGCCTGACGAATGCCCACAATCCGACGGTCAAAGCCTATGCGGTGGTGCAGCTCCGGCAGGACAATGCGCTGGGCACGCTCTACAACATGGTCGGCTTCCAGACCAAGCTGAAGCATGCCGAGCAGGTGCGCATCTTCCGCACCATCCCCGGGCTTGAAAACGCGGACTTTGCGCGTCTCGGCGGCCTGCACCGCAACACCTACATCAACTCGCCGACGCTGCTCGATCCCTCCCTGCAGCTGAAATCGCGCCCCGGCCTGCGCTTTGCCGGCCAGATCACCGGCTGCGAAGGCTATGTCGAAAGCGCGGCGATCGGCCTGCTCGCCGGCCGCTTCGCCGCTGCTGAGCGCCTCGGCCAGGCGCTATCGCTGCCGCCTGCGACCACCGCATTCGGCGCGCTGCTCAACCACATCACCGGCGGCCACATCGTCTCCGACGACGAGCCCGGCAAGCGCTCCTTCCAGCCGATGAACGTGAATTTCGGCCTGTTTCCGCCGGTCGAGGCGCCGAAGACCGAAGGCAAGCGCCTGCGCGGCAAGGACAAGACCGTCGCCAAGCGCCATGCCATCACCTCGCGCGCTCTGGCCGATTGCAGGGTGTGGCTGGGGCTGCCGGCGCGGGCGGAAGCGGCGGAGTAGGGTTTTCGGTGCGGGTTGGACGGCCCATATAAAGTAGGATACTATCCCACTTTATGCGTGGAGCAATGCCATGGAATCCGCTGAGAAAATGTCCATCACCGTCACGCCAGCCATGGCACGTATGATCCGCGAAAAAGTCGAGGACGGCTCCTTCGGCTCCGCTAGCGAAGTCATCCGCGCCGCGCTCCGCGCCTTCCAGCGCGAGGAGCAAGAGCATGCCGAGCGCATGGCATCGATCCGTGCGCGCGTAAAGGCTTCGATCGAGGACAAGAGACCCGCCGTCCCGCTCGATGAAGCAATCGACCGGGTGAAGAACCGAATTTCACAGCTGGCGCAAGGCCATGATGATCCAGCGCCTCGTCGTCGTTCTTAGCGAAAACGCGATCTCCGATCTCGAAGCGATTGGCAGCTACATCCTTGAGAAGGGCGGCAGCGAAAACGTCGCCAATGGCTTCATGGATCGGGTTAGAGAGCGCTGCCGAAGCATCGGCAATGCACCTCGCCGCGGCCGCTCGCGCGATGACATCGCACCCGGGCTACGAACCGTCCCTTTCGAACATTCCGCGGTCATCACCTATGTTGTCGAAAGCGATGTCGTTCTCATACTCAACATCTTCTACGGCGGCCGCGACTACGAGACATTGATGCGCGACGGTGGTTCTGGCGATCAATCCTAAGGCGTTGATTACTCCGCCGGCTCCGCGCCTGCCCTCGGCAACCCCGGCTTGCCCGCCTCTCCCGGATTCCTCCGCACATAAGCCGCCTTCAGCGTCTGCGACGTATCGCGCGAACCGTCATGGCTCCAGCCTGGCGGCTGGATGAGATAGTTGATACGCTGACCAAGCGTCAGCCCCGGCGCCAGCGCATCCTTGAACATGCCGATCCATTCGTGGAACGCAACCTTCAGCGGATTGAAGGTGCCGATGTTCTTTACGATGCCGTAGCGCGCCCGGTCCTCCTCCAATTCCTCGACGAAGGTGCCGAACATGCGATCCCAGACGATCAGCGTGCCGGCATAATTGGCGTCGAGATAGCGCGGATTGGTGGCGTGGTGGACGCGGTGGTGCGAGGGGGTGTTGAAGACGAATTCGAACCAGCCCCACATCTTGCCGATCGTCTCGGTGTGGATCCAGAACTGCCAGACTAGGTTGAAGCCGAAAACGAAGGCGATCACCGCAGGATGGAAGCCGAGCAGCACCAGCGGCGCCTGCAGGATGAAGGTGAAGGTGAACAGCCCTGTCCAGCTTTGTCTCAGCGCCGTCGAGAGATTGTAGTGCTGGCTGGAATGATGGTTGACGTGCTCGGCCCACACCCATCGCACCCGGTGCGCGATGCGGTGATAGACATAGTAGCGCAGGTCGTCGAGCAGGAAGGCGGCGACGAACACCCAGATCGACAGGCCGAGGTTGAAGAAGCGGAATTGCCACAGCCACAGCAGCGCCCAATAGGACACGACGCCGAGCAGCAAGCCTGCGACGACATTGCCGGTCCCCATCATCAGGCTGGTCAGCGTGTCGCGCGTTTCGAACGATCCCCTGGCGCGGCCGGTGCGCACCAGCCAGAGCTCGATCAGGATCGCCGCGACGAAGAACGGGATCGCAAGCTGGGTGACCTGCGGGAAATTATACTCGTCCATCACGCCGCCTCCCGGATCCGATCATGGCTTTGCAATGCCGCCGCCACGGCCAGCGCGCCGGCTTCGTCGGCAAAAGCAAACCGCCCGCCTTTCCAGGTGAAATCATTGAGCCGCAGCGAGACCACATTGCCTTCCCTGGTCAGCGCCAGAATGTCCTGGGGCGTGACGATGCGCGTCAGAAAACAATCGCCTATGCTCCGGACGATGCCGCAGCGCTGCGGGCCAAGATCGAGAAACGCGGCATGGCTGTCGGCTGTCAGCCGTATTGAACCCGGTCTTTCGTCGGGAAAATCCTCGGCAAAGCGTGCGAGCGCATGATCGGCGCCGGCAAGCGTCGCGGTCGTCGTGCCGCCGGTGAAATGCACGGCCGCGACCGACAGCGCGATGCCGAACACGACAAGGACGACCAGGACTGGCAGGCTCATGGAAAGATGGCTCCTCCGGCGGCCCGCATTTCTTCGACGCGAGTCCACATGGACGGAATCCCTAGCACGGTTGACGTTTACGTCAAAGGGGGCGTCCAGCCCCGCATCGCATGACGCAAGAGCAGCCAGTGCCGGCGCAAGGTTGAGAGCGTTGCCGTCGCACTGAGCGGCGACCTGCCCGTCTTCTCCATCCTGCCGAGATAGGCATCGGTCAGCGCTAGCGGCAGGAAGGCGGGCCGCAGCGCAACGGGAAGCGCTGGCGCACCTTTCTCGAAGGCGTTGAGATGCTCGCGCGCCAGCGCAATCATCGCCGCAACCGCGCGCTCGGCGGCTGCCCCGCCTTCGCCTTTGACGAACTCTTCCGGCGTCGTGCCGGCCGCCGAAAGGATGTCGGCGGGCACAAAACACTGTCCGCGCCGACGATGGAGCGGCAGAAGCAACAACAGGCCGGTGATCGCCTGCGCGCAGCCGGCCCTGCCCGCCAGTTCGGCAAAGCCGGGCGCCGCGGCGGGATCGAGCACCATGGCCGCAAGCTGGATCAGCGCCGCGGCCGTCTCGCCGCAATAGCCCTCGAGATCGGTCCGCGACGGCATCGGGTCGTCGTAGAGATCGAAGATGCGCGCCTCGAGCATGTTCTCGAAAGCAGCCTTCGGCAACCGGCAGGCGGCGATCGTCGCGCGCAGCGCATCGGCGGTCGGGTGGCCTGTCTCGGCATCCCCTTCGGCGGAAATGACGTCTCGCCACCATTGCAGCCTGACCTCGCCCGGCAGCGGCTCATGGATGCGATCGCGCACGCCGGCGATCTCGGCATTGAAGGCGTAGAGCGCGAGCAGCGCGTCGCGCTTGTCGGCCGGCGCGTAAAGCGCCGACAGATACCGGTCATGGTCGACGGCGCGCACCGCACCCATGACGATGTCGCCATTCTTGATGATCTTGGTCGTGCCGGCCATTCAATCGACGGCGATCAGCGCCGCGGCCACGGCGCGGTCTTCGGCGAGCAGCACATTGTAGGTCCGCACCGCCGCTCCCGTCGACATCGGGTCCGCCGAAATCCCGGCCTCCTTTAGCGCGGCGCGCAGCGCCGCCGGCAGCGGCCGCAGTTCCTTGCCCATCCCGACCAGCAGGATCTCGACTTTGCCGGCCTCGGCGAACAGCTTGTCGAAATCCGTGGCCTTCAGCGCCAGCGGATCGGCGGGCTCCCAGCCATGGATGCCCGACGGCAGGACGAGCAGCGATCCGCGATGCGACATATCGGCAAAGCGAAAGCCGCCATTGCCATAGGCCTCGATCGCCGCCTTGCCCGGGAAATGCGCCTCGCGGATGATGATGCCTTTGGCCATGGCTCTAGAACATGATGCCGAAACGGCGTCAGGTCGCCACCGCCTTGCCGTTCACCGGCTCCTCAGCCGAGGCCTGCGGCCTCAACTTGAAGAGGATCAGCAGCGGCGCGGCGATGAAGATCGACGAATAGGTGCCGAACACCACGCCGAACAGCATCGCCAGCGTGAAGGAGCGGATCACCTCGCCGCCGAACAGCACCAGTGCCAACAGCGCCAGCGACGTGGTGACGGATGTCAGCGTGGTTCTGGACAGCGTCTCGTTGATGGCATTGTTCAAGAGCTGCGGCAGCGGCATCTTCTTGTATTTTCGCAGATCCTCACGAACGCGGTCATAGACCACGATGGTGTCGTTCAGCGAATAGCCGATGATGGTCAGGATGGCCGCCAGCGACGACTGGTTGAACTCCAGCCCTGTCAAGACGAAGAAGCCGATCGTCATCACCACATCGTGCACCGTGGCCACGATGGCGCCGACGGCGAACTGCCATTCGAAGCGGAACCAGACATAGAGCAGGATGCCCGCAAGCGCGATCAGCATGGCGATCGTGCCCTGCTTGGCCAACTCGCCTGAGACCGTCGGCCCCACCACCTCGACCCGGCGGAAGTCATACTGGTCCTGCAGTTCGCCCCGCACCTTGTCGATGACGGTCTGCTCGGCATTCTCGCCGGCGTCCTGCGTGCCGACACGGATCAGCACGTCGTTCGGCGCGCCGAACTGCTGCACCTGGATCTCGCCGATATTGAGCTCGGAGAGCCTGTTGCGGATGTCGCCGAGATCGGCATCGCCCTTCTTGGACTGCACCTCGATTATCGAGCCGCCTTTGAAGTCGATGCCGTAGTTGATGCCAAGTGTCAGGAACCCGACGACCGACAGGATCGATAACGTGCTGGAGAGAGCGAAGGTCCAGCGGCGGATGCCCATGAACGGGATCTTCGTGCCCGGCGGAATGAAGGTGACCGGCGCGCGCGGCAGTTCCTTCGGCCGGGCGCGGCGCAGCCAGATCGACACCAGCATGCGGGTGAAGGTGAAGGCTGTGAAGACCGTGGTCAGAATGCCGATCGCGTAGGTGATCGCAAAGCCCTTGACTGGCCCTGTGCCCAGCCAGAACAGCACCACGGTGGCGATCAGCGAGGTGACGTTGGAATCGATGATAGTCGCCAGTGCCTTCGAGAAGCCGGTGTCGATCGCCTGGATCACCGAACGGCCGTTGCGCCGCTCTTCGCGGATGCGCTCATAGATCAGGACGTTGGAGTCCACCGCCATGCCGATGGTGAGCACGATACCGGCGATGCCGGGCAAGGTCAGCGTGGCGCCGAGCAGCGACAGCGCGCCGACGATCATTGCCACGTGCACGGCCAGAGCGATGTTGGCCAGGAAACCGAGGAACCCATAGGCGACGAACATGAAGGCGACGACGAGAATTGAGCCGATCACGCCAGCCACCTTGCCGGCGTGGATGGAGTCCTGACCAAGGCCCGGGCCGACCGTACGCTCTTCGATGATCGTCAATTTGGCCGGCAGGGCGCCGGCGCGCAGCAAGACGGCGAGGTCGTTGGCGCTCTCGGTCGTGAAATTGCCGGAGATCTGGCCACTGCCGCCAAGGATCGGCTCGCGGATCACCGGTGCCGAAATCACCTGGTTGTCGAGCACGATGGCGAACGGCTTGCCGACATTCTGTTGGGTCGCCTGACCGAACCTGGTCGCCCCGCGGGAATTGAAGGTGAACGAAACCACCGGCTCATTGGTCTGTGAATTATACGTCGGCGTCGCATTCGACAGGTCTTCGCCCGAGACGATAACGCGGTTCTCGACGAGGTAAGGAACCGGAGGGTCGTCCTGCGAATAAAGGACCGAGTCGCCAGCCGGCGGGCGATTCTTCATCGCGTCCTGGACCGGCACCGACGTGTCGACCATCTGGAACGTCAGCTTGGCGGTCTGGCCGATAATGTCCTTGAGCCTTTGCGGGTTCTGGAGCCCGGGCACCTGGACCAGGATGCGGTCGTCGCCCTGCCGCTGCACGATCGGCTCGGTCGTGCCAAGCGCGTTGACGCGTCGCTCCACCACCTCGATCGCCTGCGAGAGAGCGGTCGTGGTGCGATATTTGATGCCCGCATCCGTGACGGTGAACTTCAACAGCCCAGGCTCGGAATCGTCCAGCGCCATCGACTGCACGGAACCGCCGGCAAACAGACCGGCGGTCACCGGATTGGTTATCGGCTTCAGCGCTGTCTTGGCGGCTTCGACCTGGCTCGCATCGTTGATGCGCACCTGCACGGTTCGGCCTGTTCCGCCAAGGCCGGTATATTGGATCTTGGCGTCGCGCAGCAGCGTCCTGATCTCGTCACGCGTCGTCTGCAGCTGGTCCTTGATCAGGTCGTTCTGATCCATCTGCAGCAGGATGTGCGAGCCGCCCTGAAGATCGAGGCCCAGCGTCATCTGCCGCTTCGGCACCCAGCTCGGCAATTGCGCCAGCATGCTTGCCGGGAAGAGATTGGGCGCGGCGAGGATCACTGTGACGGCCACCGCGAGCCAGATCAGGATCATCTTCAGGCGCGAGAAATAGAGCATTCGTTTTATCCGTTCAGGCGTACAAGCGGCAGCGTTCCGCCATCGAGGTTAGGATTACTTCTTGGCGTTCTGGTTCGCCACCGGCTCGCCCTTGACGCGCACGTCCGAAATCGTCGAGCGCAGCGCCGTCACCTTGGTTCCGCCGCCAAGGTCGATCTCCAGCTCGTTGTCGTCGATCACCTTGGTCACCTTGCCGACGAAGCCGCCGCCGGTCACCACCGTGTCGCCGCGGCGCACCGCCGACAGCATTTCCTGGCGCTTCTTCAACTGCGCACGCTGCGGCCGGATGATCAGAAAATACATGATCACGAAAATCAGGACAAACGGCAAAATCGAGATCAACATGTCTGGCGAGGCGCCGACGCCCTGGGCGTATGCCGGTGTAACGAACATCAAGAAACTCCTGGATGGTGAAATACCGCTGCGGCGGCCCCGCGAAAATTTGGCCGGAATATAGTCGGTAAACTTGCCAATGCAACTGCGCTGCGAGCCCGATCCGTTGCTTTTCCAGCCGTTTGCGGCGTGCTAGAGCGTCGCAGCGGAAGCGGCTTCGAGGCCACCGAAAAGATCATGCTCCAACAAAAGCTTGGACCTGGTTCTTGCAGCGATGTCATGGAAGCTGCTCCCACACGCTGAAATGCCTAAACAAAAAGACCTGATATGACCGACAGCCTGGACGCATTGAACAAGAAACTCGATCGCCTGATCGAGGCAGTCGCTCGCCTCGCTCCGCCGCCGGTTCCTCAGACCGATCTCGGTGTTGCCGACTGCTTCGTGTGGCAGGCAGACCCTGGCTTCCTGGAACCGGTGCGCAAGGTCAACCGCGTCGACATCGGCCTGATCCGCGGCGTCGACCGCGTGCGCGACATCCTGCTCGACAACACCGAGCGTTTCGCGTCCGGCTATGCGGCCAACAACGTGCTTTTGTGGGGCGCGCGCGGCATGGGCAAATCGTCCCTGGTCAAGGCCGTGCATGCCACGGTGAACGCATCCGACAAGCTCGAGCGGCCGCTGAAGTTGATCGAAATCCACCGCGAGGACATCGACACGCTGCCCAAGCTGATGGGTCTCCTGAAGGCGGCACCCTGGCGCTTCATCCTGTTTTGCGACGACCTTTCCTTCGATCATGACGACACGTCGTACAAGTCGCTGAAGGCGGCGCTCGAAGGCGGCGTCGAGGGCCGGCCCGGCAACGTCATCTTCTACGCCACGTCCAACCGAAGGCATCTGCTGCCGCGCGACATGATCGACAATGAGCGCTCCACCGCCATCAACCCTTCGGAAGCGGTCGAGGAAAAGGTCTCGCTTTCCGACCGCTTCGGCCTGTGGCTCGGTTTCCACAAATGCTCGCAGGACGAGTATCTCGACATGATCGACGGCTATGTCCGCTACCACGATCTGGCGATCGACCCCGAGCAGCTGCGCGCCGAGGCGCTGGAATGGGCAACCACGCGCGGCAGCCGTTCCGGCCGCGTCGCCTGGCAGTTCACGCAGGACCTCGCCGGGAGGCTCGGCAAGCCGCTGAAGGATTGAAAAGTTAACGTCAACTGGGCGACAGCGCCCGTCGCAAGTCGCGCGGCGTCTGGCCGATTTCGCGACGCATCCAATGCGCCAGATGTGACTGATGCGCGAAGCCCGTCAATGCTGCCACCTCGCTCGTGCTCAGATCGCCTTGCTTGAGCAGAACGCGCGCCCTTTCCACACGGCGTCGCAGCACGTAGCGATGCAGGGTGACGCCCGTCGCCAGCTTGAACCATGTCCGCAAGTGCGAGCTGCTCGCGCCGGCAACCCGGCTCAGCCGGTCAATCGAAAGCGGCTCGTGGAGAGCGGCCTCGATGTGTTCCAGAACCCGCTTGAGCTGCGCATCCGACAACCGGTTCACTCGAACCCTGTCCGGCCCATCGAGACCAAGCAGCCTCACCGCAAGGGCGGCGCCGATGCTGTCGGCAAACAAAGGGCCGCTCGGCGCGCCGGCATTGAGGTCGCTCTGCAGCGCTCGGGCGAGATGTTCGATGCGCTGGTCACGAAGCAAATGGCGCGTGTCGAGCCGCGACGCTCGCACCCTGCCGCCAAGTTCTGCGGCGACCCTTTCCATCAAAGCCGGCTGCAAGACGATCTCAATCGTCTCGAACGGGGTTTCGGCCTCGAAGCCGCCCTCCTCCCCAGCCGGCACCAGGTCGATATCGCCGGCGCGCCTGACGAAATATCGCCCAACCTGGTTGCAGTAGGAGCGCGTTACCGCGCTTGCATGCACCATGATGCGATGGTGTGGCGCCCGGGACAGGCGATGGACGCCTGCTTCAACACGGCGGGAGATCATTGCTACGTCGGACGAGGATCGGGCCGGCTCGAATTGCGAAGGCATGCTCTCTCGATTCATGGCGGAACCTGTCCAAGATTTGGCAATTCCCGCGCGATTTTCAACGCCGTGAACTCGTACTCACGCCTCTCCATCAAGCTTGGAAGAGAGGTTGCAATGAGTTTCTATGTTGTTGTCGGCGCGGGCCCCGTTGGGCGCGAGACGGCTCGTCGTCTTGGCGAAGAAGGACACGATGTCGTGCTCACAAGCCGAAGCGTCGGTTCGAACGCGTTGCCGAATGTGCGGACGATACGGGCTGACGCCACGGACGCCGCGGAGCTGTCACGCGTTTGCCGAGGCGCCGATGCCATTTTCATGTGCGCCATGGCCACATATCATCGGTGGCCCACCGACTTTTTCCCAATAATCGACGGCACCGTGCGCGCGGCGGAAGCCGTCGGCGCGAAGCTCGTCGTGCTTGGCAACCTCTATGGTTATGGGGGAAATGCCGACCGTCCGCTTCGCTCCGACATGTCTCTAGACCCGACTTCGAAGAAGGGAACCGCCAGGACCATCATGTGGCAGCGGGCGGTCCGCGCCAGTGTGCCGGCGATCGAAGTGCGGTCCAGCGACTATCTCGGACATGGCGCGATCAGCTACTTCTCGCTGGTCGCGCTGCCTTCCATTATCGAAGGCAAGCCCACCGCCTTCATTGGGGACCTCGACGCAACTCATGCCTGGGCCTTCACCAAGGACGTCGCGAGCACGCTTGTCGCGGCCTCCCGCTATACGGGTGAATGGGGACGGGCGTTTCATGTTCCTTCGCAATACGCCTCGCCCCGCGAGCTTATCCGGAAAACCGCGGCAATGCTCGGACACGAGATCCCAGAGACACGCTCCTATTCCGTCCCCGAGATGGAAGCCCTTGGCATGCATGAGCTCGTCGAGATGCGGTACCTCTTCGAGAGCCCCTTGCTGGTTGATAGCTCCGACGCGGAGACACTTCTTGGCGTGAAGGCCAGCAGCCTTGAAGAGATGATCGCCGATACGCTCCGTGATCATCTCTGAACCTTGCGGGCAGGCATGTTGCACGGATCTGAAAAAGCCCGCTCCTTGCGGAGCGGGCTGAAGACGGCGGGCCGGACTGGAGGTCAGGCGGCCCGCAAACGGTTCTTGTTCTATTCGAGGTAGCCGCTCGGATCGACCGGGGCCGAGTTCTTGCGCACTTCGAAGTGCAGCTTGGGCGAGTCGGTGGTGCCGCTCATGCCGGACAGCGCGATCTCCTGGCCGCGCTTGACCTTCTGGCCGCGCTGCACCTCGATCGAGCTTGCATGGCCATAAACGGTGACCAGGCCGTTCTCGTGCCGCACCAGCACGGTGTTGCCGAACTCCTTGAGGCCGTCGCCGGCATAGATGACGACGCCGTTCTCGGCTGCCTTGATCGGCGTACCTTCCGGCACCGCTATGTCGACGCCGTCCTTGCCGGAGCCGAAGCCCGAGATGACCCGGCCGCGCACCGGCCAGCGCATCTTGCCGATCCCGGTCGCGTCGGGCGCCACCGCATCGTCGTCCTCGGCCTGCTGGATGACCTTGGCGTCCTTCTTCGGCGGCGTATAGGAGGCGAGCGTCTCGGTGGTCTTGGCCGCCGGCGGCGTCGTTGCCGTCGTCACCGGATCGACCGCCGGCTTGGTGGCCGCGGGCTTTGCCGCGGCAACGGCGACCGTGCCGCCGGCCGGAACCTTGAGCGTCTGGCCGACCTTGAGCAGGCCGTCCTGCATGCCGTTGGCCTTCTTCAGCGCCACGACGCCGACGCCGGTCTTCCTGGCGATCGACGACAGCGAGTCGCCATGCTGCACCGTGTAGGAGCCGCCGGCGCCGGCCGGCTTGGCCTCGGCCATCTGCGCCGCTGGCTTGGGGTTCTTCGAGCCGCTGGCCGCGGCCGACGTATCGACCTGAGCGGCCGACTTGCCGTCCTTGATTTTCGGCTGCTGCGGCAGCACCGCGACCTTCTCCGGCGCGCCGGCAGGCTGCTTCGGCGTATTCACCGGCTTGCCCTCGGCGACCTTCGGCTCCTTGCTGGAATAGGCATAGGCGGGAATGACGATCTTCTGGCCGCTGCGGATGCCCTTCTTCGGATCGATGCCGTTGACCTTGGCGATGGCATCGGCAGGCACGTGATAGTGCTGCGCCAGACCCGAAAGCGTCTCGCCGTCCCTGACCACGATTTCGGTCGCATGCGGGGCAGCACTGGCGTTGCGCACGGCGTCGGGCTCGGCCGTCTTGAACGGCTTGGCTGGCGCGACGGTGTTGGTGGTCGTCCTGTCGACATGCGGTGCGGGGGCAAGCGCGGGAGCCGGAGCAAGGGCGGGGGCTGACGCTGTGCGCATCGGCCTGGCCGGCGGGGCGGCAGGCTGCGAGGGCGGCGGCAGCTGCTGCGCCGTGACCGGCTCGAGGCTCGAGCGGCTCACCGACTGGGTGTGGGTGCCGTCGACCGGCGCCGGCGCGACCGTGTCGCCCGGATAGGGCTGGTCGACATTCTGCTTGTTTATGATGGCGCGCTGATTGTTGGTGGACGACGTGAACACGTCGTCGACACCGTTGAAGCGCATCGACTGGGAACTGCACCCGGCCGCCGCGCCGGCAATCATCAGGACAGCGCAACCGCGCGCCAGATTACGTCTGTTTGCCTTCAAGTGATTGAATTGCATCGCACTAACCCGCACAGACCCGGTACAAACTGGTCACGATTAAAGCGCGTTAATGTTACTGGGCGGTTAACCCATTAGAATCCGACAAAAATTTTCTTAAAACATTGGCGGAAATTTTGGCGAGGGCTGTGAGGCCCTTAAATCACCATCGCGACGCTGCGCAGGATGGGCTGCAGCCTGACCATGCCGATGTCCTCGCGCTCGAAGCGGCTGCCGACCTTGGTGAGCTTGGCCAGCACCTGCTCGCCCTCCTCCGGGCCGATCGGCGCGATGACCACGCCGCCGCTCGACAGCTGGTCGAGCAGGAAGCGCGGCAGGCTGTCGAAGGCCGCCCAGGCGACGATGCGGTCGAACGGCCCTTCATTGGGCAGGCCATTCGAGCCATCGGCCTGGCGGACGATGACATTGCTGATCGCGAGCGCCTCGAAGCGCTGCTTTGCCTGCTCGGCCAGCGTCTTGTAGCGGTCGACGGTGATGACGCGCGCCGCAAGCCTCGACATGACAGCGGCCGTGTAGCCCGAACCGGTGCCGATCTCGAGCACGCGGTTGCCCGGCTCGATATGGAGCGCGGCGATCACCGCCGCCTGCAGATCGGCGCCCTCGATCGCCTCGCCGCATTCGATCGGCAGCATGCCGTCCGACCAGGCGACTGCATGGAACTGCGCCGGCAGGAAACCACGCCGCGGCGTCGCCTCGAAGGCGGCGACCAGCGCCTTGGGCGCCGCGCCCCTGCCCCGCAGCCTGAGCAGGAAAGCGGCAAAACCTTCGCGGTCGTCGATGCCCGTATTCATGCCAAAACCGTGTTCATGCCAAAACCCTATTTTATGACAGCGCCTTGGTCAGTTGGTCGCGGAGCTCATGGGCGGTGAGGTCGAGCTGCAGCGGCGTCACCGACACCAGCCGGTTGCGCAGCGCATGGAGATCCGTGCCCTTCTTGCCTTCGACCGGCTCGCGGCCGAAGCGCAGCCAGTAGTAAGGCAGGCCGCGCCCGTCGCGCCGCTCGTCGACCCAAAGGCTGTGCACCAGCTTGCCCTGCGCGGTGACGACGGTGCCCTCCACCTCGTCCGGCGCGCAGTTCGGGAAATTGACGTTGAGCAACACGCCGTCCGGCAACGGCGTTTCCACCAGCCGCTTGAGCAGCGCCGGCGCCAGCGCCTCGGTCGTCTCGTAAGGCACGACGCGATCCTCGCCGACATAGGAATAGGCCTGGCTTACCGCGATCGAGCGCACGCCGAGCAGCGCGCCTTCCATGGCGCCCGCAACGGTGCCCGAATAGGTGACGTCGTCGGCGATGTTGGCGCCGGAATTGACGCCGGACAGGATCAGATCCGGCGGTCCAGGCAGGATTTTTTTCGTGCCCATGATGACGCAGTCGGTCGGCGTGCCGCGCACGGCATAGTGCTTCTCGCCAATCTTGCGCAGCCTGAGCGGTTCCGAGATCGACAGCGAATGCGCGTAACCGGACTGGTCCTGCTCCGGCGCAACCACCCAGACGTCGTCCGACAGCGTGCGGGCGATACGCTCGAGCGACGCCAGCCCCTCGGCATGGATGCCGTCGTCATTGGTCAGCAGGATGCGCATCAAGTCACTTCGCTTCGATCTTTGCGAGACCACCCATGTAAGGCCGCAGCACTTCAGGAATGGTTACGCTGCCATCCTCATTCTGGTAGTTTTCGACGACGGCGATAAGAGCCCGGCCGACCGCGGTGCCCGAACCGTTGAGCGTGTGGACGAAGCGATTTCCCTTGCCGTCCTTGTCCTTGTAGCGGGCATCCATGCGCCTGGCCTGGAAATCGCCGCAGACCGAGCAGGACGAGATTTCGCGATAGGCGTTCTGCCCCGGCAGCCAGACCTCGATGTCGTAGGTCTTGCGCGCACCGAAGCCCATGTCGCCGGTGCAGAGCGTGACGGTGCGGAACGGCAGGCCGAGCCGCTTCAGCACTTCCTCCGCGCATTCAGTCATGCGCTCATGCTCGGCGAGCGAGCTTTCCTGGTCGGTGATCGAGACCAGCTCTACCTTGTAGAACTGGTGCTGGCGCAGCATGCCGCGCGTATCGCGGCCGGCCGAGCCGGCTTCGGAGCGGAAGCATGGCGTCAGCGCGGTGTAGCGCAGCGGCAGCTTTTCATGCGCGGTGATCTCTTCTCGCACGAGATTGGTAAGCGGCACTTCGGCCGTCGGAATGAGCCCAAGCCGACTGTCGCCATGCGGCGTGAAGAACAGGTCGAGTTCGAATTTCGGCAGCTGATTGGTACCGAACAACACCTCGTCGCGCACCATCAGCGGCGGGATGATCTCTTCATAACCGTGTTCGGTGGTATGCAGGTCGATCATGAACTGGCCTAGCGCCCGCTCCATGCGCGCCAATTGGCTCTTCAGCACCGTGAACCGCGAGCCGGACAATTTCGCCGCCCGCTCGAAATCCATCATGCCCAGCGCTTCGCCGATCTCGAAATGCTCCTTCACCCAATTCGGACGCGTCGGCACCTCGCCGACGATGCGCTTGACGACATTATCGTGCTCGTCCTTGCCGACCGGCACGTCGTCAAGCGGCACGTTGGGCAGAACCGCCAGCGCGTCGTCCAGCGCCTTGTCGAGCTCGCGCTCGCGCGCCTCGCCATTCTGGATGAACGCCTTGATCTCGCTGACCTCGCCCTTGAGCTTCTCGGCGAGCGCTGAATCGCCTGAACGCATGGCGTTGCCTATCTCCTTCGAGGCGGCGTTGCGGCGTTCCTGCTTGACCTGCAGCTCGCTGAGATGCGAACGCCGCGATTCGTCCTTGGCGACCAGGTCGTCGACCGTGGACTGCGCTTCATCCGCCGGCCACGAGCGCTTCACCAGCGCTTCGACAAGGGCCTTGGGGTTGTCGCGAATCCATTTGATATCAAGCATGGTCGATCCTCAAAGCAATGCATGTCGCCCACAAGTGTGTCGCGATTCTGGGACAACGACATGCATCAAAACTAAAACTTAAAGCGCGCCGCTTGAATCCGTTTCAGCGCGACGCGCCTCAAGGATCGAGGGGGTAAACCGCATCCGCCATCGATGCAAGACGGCGGGCAGAACGACAGCCGCGATTTTCCCGGGTTGACCGCTTTCGTCTAGGTGTGTTGAGATTCAGGTCAGGCCGAGCCGAGAACGGTGGTTTCCGAGAACCGGAGCGGAGCGTACTTGAAGTACGTGAGCACCGGAAGCGCAGGAAACCATCGTTCGCAGGCCGGCATCACCTGAATATCAACGCGAGCCTAGGCCGACGGCGCATCCGGCGTGTTGCTGGCGGCAGAGCTCCCCGCCTCCGCCTGCTCGCGCGCCAGGCGGTCGCGCGCCTGGCTGCGCTCGATCATGCGCGAGGACCAGATGGCGACCTCGTAGAGAATGATGGTCGGGATGGCGAGGCCGCACTGGCTCATCGGATCGGGCGGCGTCAGCACGGCCGCAACGACGAAGGAAAGGACGATCGCCCATTTGCGCTTCTCGGCCAGCGCCTGCGACGACAATATGCCGACGCGGGTCAAAAGGCTGGTCACCACCGGCAGCTGGAACACCAGGCCGAAGGAGAAGATCAGCGTCATGATCAGGCTGAGATATTCCGACACCTTCGGCAGCAGAGAGATCTGCACCTGGTCGTTGGTGCCGGTCTGCTGCATGGCCAGGAAGAACCACATGACCATCGGGGTGAAGAAGAAATAGACAAGCGAGGCGCCCATCAGGAACAGGATGGGCGATGCGATCAGGAACGGCAGGAAGGCGCTGCGCTCGTTCTTGTAGAGGCCGGGCGCGATGAACTTGTAGATCTGCGTGGCGATCAGCGGAAAGGCGATGACCATGCCGCCGAACATGGCGAGCTTCACCTGAGTGAAGAAGAACTCCTGCGGCGCGGTATAGATCAGCTCGACCTTATGCGGGTCGAGCCCTGCCCACTGCGTCGCCCATTTGAAGGGGACGACCAGAAGGTTGAACAGGCGCTTGGCGAAAAAGAAGCAGACGAGAAAGGCGACGAAGAAGCCGCCAAGCGACCAGATCAGGCGGCGGCGCAGCTCGATGAGATGCTCGATCAGCGGCGCGGACGATTTCTCGATTTCTTCCTTTTCCTTGTCCGAAACGCTCACTTGGTCCCGCCCGTCATCTTCTTGCCGTCGGTTGCCTTCTTCGCGGCCAGCTTCTTCGCCGCGGCAGGCGTTGTCTCAGTCTTGGGCGCGACCTTCCTGGCGGGCGTGGCGGCTTTAGCCGCAGCCGGCGAGGATTTGGCCGGCGCTTTCGCTGCCGACGCCTTTGATGCCGCTGCCGTTTTCGCCGCTGCGCCGGCGGTCCTTGCTTTGGCGGTCACCGCCTTTTTCGCCGACTTGGCCGGCACGGCGGTGTCAGAAACCGGTGCGGTGACGGAGGCGTCGGTCATGGCCGGGAAGGCTGGAGCGGCAGAGCTAGCCTCGGGCCCACCGACGCCAGGCAGGTCCGTCGCACCGTTCTTGAGCGGCTCGGCGGCCTGCGGCGTTTCCGCTGCCGGCGCCGCCGGATCGGCGGCCGGCTTGGGCTTCATCATCGTATCGACGCCGGCGCGCACATCGGCCGCGGCCTGCTCGAACGGATTGAGCTGCTTGCGCACCTCGTTCATCGGATTGAGGCCGCGAAGACTATCGATCGAGCTCTTCACATCGTCGAGCTCGGCTTCCTTCAGCGCTTCGTTGAACTGCTTCTGGAAGTCGCCGGCCATGGCGCGCAATTTCGCCGCGGTGCGGCCGAAGGTGCGCAGCATGTTGGGCAAATCTTTCGGCCCGACGACCACGATCATGACGACCGCGATCACCAGCAGCTCGCTCCAACCGACTTCGAACATGACAATCTATTCCGACGGGTGCCTGCCGCCCAAAAATGCGAAGCGGTTTTGGGACAACGGCATGCTCAAAGCAACAACCAAGATCAGCTCTTGCTGACCTTTTCCTTGGCCGGCGAAACAGTCTCGTCAGCGCGATGCTCGACGGTACGCTTGTCGTCGGCGTCGTCGTCGGCCATGCCCTTCTTGAAGCTCTTGATGCCCTTGGCCATGTCGCCCATCAGTTCCGGGATCTTGCCGCGGCCGAACACCAGAAGCACGATGACCAGCACGATCATCCAGTGCCAAATCGAAAATGAACCCATAACAATCTCTCTCGAATGGTTTCCCTCGGCGATGATCTATGCATTTTCGCTCAGGGATTCAAACACAACCGCTACGAAGTTGATAAAATGGCTAGCGGATGTCACGCACTTTCGGCGTGAGCGGCTTGCTACGAATCCGCGCAGCCTCTGCTAATAGACCATTCGCGGCGATTTGATGATCACTCGTCGGTAACGCGCGGCGTCAGCAGCCCGAGCTCCTCGAGGTCGATATCCGTCAGCGCATCCTCGTCTTCGGCGAGCGCGTCCGGGTCGGCCGGCGGAACCGGCATCGAGAAATTCGCCGGCATGCGCGTCGAGAGCAGGCCAGCGCCCTTCAGCTCTTCCATGCCGGGCAGATCGCGGATCTCCTCCAGCGCGAAATGATCGAGGAAAGCGTCGGTGGTGCCGTAGGTCACCGGCCGTCCGGGCGTGCGGCGGCGCCCGCGCATCCTGACCCACTCCGTTTCCAGCAGCGTGTCGAGCGTGCCCTTCGACGTTTCGACGCCCCTGATGTCCTCGATCTCGGCGCGCGTCACCGGCTGGTGATAGGCGATGATCGCCAGCACTTCGAGCGCCGCGCGCGAGAGCTTCCTTTGCTGCACGGAGTCCCGGCTCATCAGGAAAGCCAGGTCGCCCGCGGTACGGAAGGCCCAGGCATCGCCGACCCGTACCAGGTTGACGCCGCGCTTGGCATAGATTTCCTGCAGATCCGCCATTGCGGCGGCAATGTTGACGCCTTCCGGCAGACGCGCGGCAAGCTGCTTTTCGCTGACCGGCTCGGCACTGGCGAATATGATCGCCTCGGCCATGCGCACGGCTTCCGACAATTGCAGCCGCTCGGCGGGGTTTTCGATGGAACCCTGCTCGGCCATCTCGTCTTCCGGTTCGTCCTCGACCTTGAACGGAATGACCGAAGCGTTGGCGCGTTCGCTCATGATACCACCTCGACTGCCCTTACCCCTTGCGCGCGGCCGCGCAGATAGATCGGCGCGAACACCTGATCCTGCCGCACTTCCAATTTGCCCTCGCGCACCATTTCGAGCGTCGCCGCGAAGGAACTGGCCATCGCCGTGCGCTTCTCTTCCGGCGCCGCCAGATATTCGATCAGGAAGCTGTCGAGCGTCGTCCAGTCGCCGACCGAGCCGATCAGCCGCGCCAGCACCTCGCGCGCATCCTTGAGCGACCACACGGCGCGCCGGGCGATCGTCACATTGTTGATCGCCTGCCGCTGGCGCTGCTGCGCATAGGCGGTGAGCAGATCGTAGAGCGAAGCCGAAAAGCTGTTGCGCTTCTCGACAATGACCATTTCCGGCATGCCGCGCGCAAAGACGTCGCGGCCAAGGCGGTTGCGGTTCACCAGCCGCGCCGAGGCGTCGCGCATGGCTTCAAGGCGCTTCAGCCGGAATTGCAGCACGGCCGCCAGTTCCTCGCCGCTTTCGCCCTCCTCGCCCGGCTGTTTCGGGATCAAGAGCTTCGACTTCAGGAACGCCAGCCACGCCGCCATCACCAGATAGTCGGCGGCAAGCTCTAACCTCAGCGCCCGCACTTTTTCGACGAAGGCCAGATATTGCTCCGCGAGCGCCAGGATAGAAATGCGCGCCAGATCGACCTTTTGGTTGCGGGCAAGATGCAAAAGAAGATCGAGCGGGCCTTCGAAACCCGCCACGTCGACGACCAGCGACGGGTCGCCGGTCAGGCGTGAATCGTCGTTCTCGGCCCACAGGCGGTCCATCGGTGCGGCCTTCGCGGCCTTGCCTTCCAATGTCTCCGCCACTTGCCCTTCGTCCTTCGGTTCAGGCCACCGCTTCGAAATAGGTGGCGAATTCTGCGCGTATGGCCGTTTCGTCGGCGACGTCGCGATCCTTTATATAGGTCAGCGCCCGCTCGGCGCGCTGCAAAGACTTGCCTGACAGCGCCGTCGTGCGCGACGCGATCCCCGACATCTCCTCGAAAACGCCGTTGCAGTGAAGGACGAGATCGCAGCCGGCCGCAAGGATCGAGGCCGCCTTTGTCGGGAAATCCCCAGAAAGTGCCTTCATCGACGTGTCGTCGCTCATCAGCAGCCCGTCGAAGCCGATCTCGCCGCGGATCACCTGATCGACGACCTTGGCGGACGTCGTCGCCGGATTGTCGGGGTCGACCGCGCTGTAGACGACATGCGCCGTCATTGCCATCGGCAGCTCGTTCAACGCCTCGAACGGGGCAAAATCATGCCGTCTGAGTTCATCGAGCGGCGTATCGACGGTCGGCAGCGCGAAATGCGTGTCGGCAAAGGCGCGGCCGTGGCCGGGAATATGCTTCATCACCGGCAGCACGCCGCCCGACATCAGCCCCTCGGCCGAGGCCCGGCCAAGCTCGATCGCAGCATTGGGCTCCTTGCCATAGGCGCGCGCGCCGATGACGTCGCTGGCGCCTTCGACGGGCACATCGAGCACCGGCAGGCAGTCGGCGGTGATGCCGAGGCGCGAGAGATCGAAGGCATGCAGCCGCGCCATCAGCCAGGCGGCGCGGCGGCCGACCTCGCGATCGTCGCGCCACAGCGCACCAAGCGCGCCCCCGGACGGGTAGTTTGGCGCCAGCGGCGGGCGCAGGCGCTGCACCCTGCCGCCTTCCTGGTCGATGAAGACCGGAGCCTCCGGGCGACCGACGCAGTCGCGCATCGAGGCGACGAGGTCGCGGATCTGCCCGGCTTCGCCGATGTTGCGCGCAAACAGGATGAAGCCCCAGGGACGTTCGTCCCGATAGAAGCGGATTTCGTCCTCGGTGAGGGATTTCCCGGCGCAGCCGAGGATCATGGATTTTGATTCGCTCATGCCCGGAAGCTTAAGGCTTTGAGCGAGCAAAGGGAATCACCCCTGCCCTCGGACCAGCCAAAGCCCGCAACCGTCCACAACGAAAAGCCGGCGCGGCCTCGCGGCGCCGCCGGCTTTGATAGGCTTGATTTAATCAGCGCGATACGAAGCAGTTGCCGCCGGCCGCCTTGTAGCTGGTGCAGAGGCTGATCGCATCGTTGCGCGACTGGGCCGCAACGCGGACGCGGTAGAAGGTGCCCTTGCCCGCGACCTCGGCCTTGACGATGTTGGCCGTGCGGCCGGACAGCACGCCGCCATAGCGGCGCTGCAGGTCCTGATAGGTCGACTGCGCGCTTTCGACCGTCGGCTGCGAGGCGATCTGCATCGACCACGAGCCGCCGCCGGCGGCCGCCGCCGGATCGATCGAAGCGACCTGGTCCGGCTTGACCTCGCCGACGATATCGACCGGCTGGTCGGACGGACGCGCCGGCGCCACCGGCGCCACTGCCGGCGTGTTGGCCGACTGCGCCTTGGCTTCAGTCTTCTTCGCGGGTTTCACCGGCTTGACGGCCGGCGCATCGGCCTGATCCGTAACGGCCTGGCCCGCGTCGGAAGCCACGGTTCCCGTCTGCTGGCCGTCGGAGGCCGGCGCGACATGTTGCGGCGCCGGATCGTTCGGTTCGGCCGCGGCGACCTTCGGCGCGGCGGCTGGAGCCGGGTCCTCGCGCGGCACCAGCGAGCCGTCGGGTTTCACCATCATCGTCTTCACCTTGCGCGGCGCGACGGCGACGACATCGTTGTTGGCGGTGTTCTCGGCATCCTGCTGCAGCACCTGGGCGATGCGGTCTTCCGACTTCGGCGCCGGTGCCGCCGGCTGCGCGCTTGCGGGCGCGGCAGGTTGCGCGCTTGCGGGCGCGGCAGGTTGCGTGCTTGCGGGCACAGCCGCTTGCTCGACGCCGGGCAATGCTGTGCCTGGATCGCCGGCGGCGTCAGTGCCGGCCGCGGCGCCGTTATCCTTGGGCGAAAGGTCGACCACCCGGCTCTGCGGCGGTTCCTTCGATGCCAGATCCACGGGCTGCTCGGTGGTGTTCACCAGCTTCTGCTGCACCGGCTCGGCCGGCTTGGCCGCGCCGCTGCCCTTGGCGACCGCGTCGTAAACCTTGTTGTCCTGGTTCGGCACCACCGTGCCGCCGGGATTCTCGGGCTTCACCTTGATCGGCGAATTGTCGGCCTTGACGATCACCGGGGCCGCGCCGCCGCCTTTGCCGCCGAAAGAGAAGGCCAGCGCGCCAAGACCGCCGAAGACCACCACTGCGCCGACGAGCGCCGCGATCATCACGCCGCGCCGGCGCGGCTGCGCCGCCTCGCGCTCGGCGAGCCCGGGGATCGCCATCGCTTCTTCGAGCTCGGGATCATAGTCGAGCTCATCGGCGGCGAATTCGTCCGCCTGCGAAACCGGCCGGCTGCCGGGCAAATCATCGGCATCGTAATCATTCGCGGCGGCAAGCGCAGCCGGGGTCACCGGAGCCGCCGGAGCCTCGGCACGCAAGTCGCGACGATCATAGCCACTGAAGCCGGCATTGTAGGATTCGTCGTCATAGCCGCGGCTCTGTGCCGGCGCCGACGCGATCTCCGTCGCGTTCATGTCGGTGAGCAGGCTGGCGAATTCCGCATCGAGATCGTCATATGCGGGTGCCGCCGGCTGGTCCTCTTCGAAGCTGAGCTCCGGAATGTCGAGGTCGTCCGCGAGCGCGACCACGCGCTCCGGCACGTCGACCGTCTCCACGTCGGGCATGTCATCATGCTCGCGGGTTTGCTGCACAGGCGCCTGCGCCGGCTTGGCGTAGGCGGAGTAATCCGTAGCCGGTTCGATGCGGTAGGCCGGCGCCGCCACCTGCATTGGCGCTGAAGGCGCGGCCATCTGCACCGGCGTCGAGGCTGCCGGCTGCGCAGCAGACGAAGCCTGCACCGGCGGAGCGGCGGTCGGGGTCGAGCGACTCCACGACCTTGCCGGCTCGGCGTTCGTCGAATGCAGCCAATCGGACGAATTTGCCTTCGCCCGGGCGGCCTCCTGCTCAGCCTCGATACTCCGGGCGAAAGCGGCGCCGAATTCGTCGTCATCAAAATCGACCGCGGGCTCTGCCTTGGCCGAGGTTGCAAAATCCTGGCGATCGAGCTCGCTGGCGAGCAAGTCGTCCAGGTCGCTTTCAACCGGCTGACCGCCCTGGCCGCTCTGCGACGGCTTCTGCTCGTCGAGATTCCAGTCGAGATCGTCGGCCTCGGCCTTCTCGCTTTCGTAGTTCGCAGGTTGCGCAACCAGCCGCGGCGCGGGAGCAGGCTCCCTGACAGCCGGCATAGGCCGCGCGGTCATGGCGCCAAGCAGCGCATTGAGCTCGTCTTCCAGGCTGCGCTCGCTGGCGGCCGGCTTCACGGGTTCATTGGCCGCGCTCGGCGGAACCGGAGCGGCGACGACGGGAGCCGCCTCGGCGACGGTCGGCTGCAACGCGGCAACAGGCTCGACGGCCGGAGCTTGCGGCTCCTCGTTCAACGCATCGCGAAAGCTCAGCTCGAAATCGTCATCGAGGGTCAGCGCGGCGGCAGGTTCGGGCGCGGCGAGCTCCGGCTCGGCGGCGGCCGTCTCGGCCGGCGCCTCGACAGCCGGCGCAGACTCGTCGTCAAGCGACAGCTCAGGCTCTTGAAGATCCTGACCCTGGCCGAGATCCATGCCCTGGCCGAGATTGATATCGACATCGGTCATCGCCTGATCGAAATGACCGGCAAAATCATCCTCGGAAATCAGCGGGGCGGCTGCGTGAGCTTCGACCGGCTCGGCGGCCTGCGCATGCTGCTCCGGCTCGTGGCTCTCAAACGACAGCTCGTCTTCGAGCGACATCTGGACCGCGTTGTCGAAATCGGCGTCGAACGCCGCCTCGCTTGCGGCCTGCATGGCCTGGACGGCGTCCTGACGCGCGTCAGCCGGCTCTTGATCATCGAGGTTGGCAAGCTCTTGATCGTCGAGTTTGGCAGGCTCGTGATGGTCGAGCTGGAAATCCTGGTCCAGCGAAGCCGCCATTTCCCGGTCGATCGCAAGATCATCTTCGACCGGCGAGACATCGAGCGAACTGGCGACGGCCTTGTCGAAATCGTCGTCGAAAGCGACCTCCGGCTCGGAAGCTTCTTCTGGCACCGGCGCGAAATGCGCCTCAGATGCAAAATGCGCCTCTGGCGCGACTTCCGGTTCGGGAGCCGCCTGCGGCTGCGGCGCAAAATCCGGCTCCGGCGCACGGGCCACAGCGAAGTCGGCATAATCCGCCGCGTCGTCGAATACGAAATCCTGCTCGAAGGAAGCGGTAAGCTCGTCGTCATTCGCGGCGGCGCTGGCAGCCTCGAAGGCCGGCTCTTTGCTGATCTGATGCAGTGCAGCCTGCTGAGCGATCGGCGCGCTTTCCTCGACGGAGTCGAACTCGCCCATCAACTCCTTCTCGAGGTCGATGTCGAAATCGTCAGCCTCCACGGCCTGATTGGCCTTCTCGGCCGCGGGGGCCGGCTGCCGCACTGGCTGGCGCGGATCGAAACCCATGATCCGGGTCAGTTCAGCGAACGGATCATCGTCGGCGATGTCGTTGTGGTCGGCTACTTTCAGCGGGGTTCTGTCTGCCATTATTGTTCCCGAACTCGCACACAGTCGGACGCCATGGACGTCGCGCAGGGTTGGCCCTTACCAGCGCAATGTGGGCAAAAGGTGACAGGTTTTTTAGTTAAACCTAACGCATTTCGATGGGCGCGTCTGCCCCGATAAGCGTCAAGCCGGAAGTCAAAACATCCGAAACAGCCTGCACCAGCCCTAGTCTGGCATAAGTTGATTCTCGGTCGTTAACCTTAACAAAACGTAAGTCTTGGTTGTCGTTGCCGCGATTCCACTGTGCATGGAAGCCGGAAGCCAGATCGTAGAGGTAGAATGCCAGCCGGTGCGGCTCCAGCGAAAGCGCCGCGGATTCGATCAGCCGCGGATATTCGGCCAGCTTCCGGATCAGCGCGATCTCGCCCTCGTCGGCCAGCGCAGCCACCGAGGCCGCGAGTCGGTTGCGATCAAAGTTCGCCTCGCCGAGCTGCTCGCTCGCCTGCCTGAAAACGGAATGGCAGCGCGCCGACGCATACTGCACGTAGAACACCGGATTGTCCTTCGACTGCTCGGTGACCTTGGCGAAGTCGAAATCGAGCGGCGCGTCGTTCTTGCGGTAAAGCATCATGAAGCGGATCGGGTCGCGGCCGACCTCCTCCACGACCTCGCGCAGCGTGATGAAATCGCCGGACCGTTTCGACATGCGGACAGGCTCGCCGTCGCGGAACAGTTTTACGAGCTGGCAAAGCAGCACGGTGAGCTTGACGGCATCGCCGGCAACCGCGCGCGCCAGCGCTTCGAGCCGCTTGACGTAGCCGCCATGGTCGGCGCCGAGCACATAGATCAGGTCGACGAAGCCGCGGTCGACCTTGTCCTTCAGGTAGGCGACGTCGGCGGCGAAATAGGTGAAGGAGCCGTCCGACTTGACCAGCGCCCGGTCCATGTCGTCGCCGACCGCGGTCGAGCGGAACAGCGTCTGCTCGCGGTCTTCCCAGTCGTCCGGCTTCTCGCCCTTGGGCGGCGGCAGCTTGCCTTTGTAGATGTGACCCTTCAGCGTCAGGTCGGCGATCGCCGCCCGGATCTTCTTGGCGTTCTCGGCATGCAGCGTGCGCTCGGAGAAGAACACGTCGTGATGCACGTTGAGCAGCGCCAGATCCTCACGGATCATCGCCATCATCGCGTCGACGGTGCGGTCCTTGACGATCGCCAGCGCTTCCTCTTCCGGCATTTGCAACAGGCCGCGGCCGAATTCCTCGGCCAGCGCCTGGCCGACGGGGACCAGATAGTCGCCCGGATAAAGACCGGGCGGGATCTCGCCGATATCGTCGCCGAGCGCCTCGCGATAGCGCAGCAACGCCGAGCGGCCGAGCACGTCGATCTGCGAGCCGGCGTCGTTGATGACGTATTCCTTGGTCACGTCGTAGCCGGCGAATGCCATCAGATTGGCCAAAGCATCGCCGACCACGGCGCCGCGGCAGTGGCCAACATGCATGGGGCCGGTCGGGTTGGCCGAGACATATTCGACATTGGCCTTGCGGCCGCCGCCGACGGTCGAGCGGCCATAATTGCGCCCCTTGCCGAGCAACGCCGCCAGGTGCGTGTGCCAGAATGCGTCCTTCAGCCTGAGATTGACGAAGCCCGGCCCGGCGATCTCGGCCGAGGCAATATCAGCGTCGCCCCGCAGCGCTTCGGCCAGTTTTTCGGCAAGCGCGCGAGGGTTCTGTCCGGTGGGCTTTGCCAGCACCATCGCCGCATTGGTCGCGAGGTCGCCATGGCTGGCGTCACGCGGCGGCTCGACCGCGATACGCGACAGGTCAGGCGCGGCCCCATCCTTGTCTTTCAGGTCAAGGGCTTCGACGGCTTTTATGATCCGCGCGTTGAAATCGGCGAAAATATTCATCGGAAGTGCTCTGGGCTTTAAGAGGCGACCGGCTCGATGGCCGGCAAAATCGAGGCTCGCCCTAGCTCAAATCGGGCGTATGGTCAAACAGACGCCGATGTTCCTTGAGTGCATAGGTGTCGGTCATGCCGGCCAGGAAGTCGGCGACGCTGCGCGCCTTGATGCGGTCCTCGGCCCGGTCGAGCCCTTCGCGCCAGCCGTCGGGCATGGCGCGCGGATCGGCGAAATAGACGTCGAACAGCTCGCGCACGATCTGTTCGGCATCGGCCCGCACCCGCATAACCTCCGCATGCCGGTAGAGATGCTTGTAGAGAAAGGCCTTCAATTCCTTTTCGGCCGCCGCCATGCTGGCCGAGAAGGTCACCAGGGTCTCGCCGGCCGCTCGCACCGCATCGGCGCTGTCCGGCTTGAGCCGCTCGATATTGGCGATGGTCGATGCGATGACATCCTCGACCATCAGCGTGATCTGCCGGCGCATCAGCTCGTGGCCGGTGCGCACATCGTCGAGCTGAGGATATTTGGCACGCACGCTGTTCAGGATCGAGCCGGGCAGACCGACCTCTCCAAGCATATCCAGCGTCAGCAGGCCGGCGCGCAAGCCGTCGTCGATGTCATGGGCGTTGTAGGCAATGTCGTCGGCGATCGCCGCACACTGCGCCTCGATGCCGGCGAAGCGGTCGAGCTCGAGATCGTGCAGCTCCGAATAGTCGCGGATCGCCTGCGGCACCGGGCCCTTGAGCCCCTTCCCGCTCGCGTCGGTCAGCGGGCCATTGTGCTTGACCAGCCCCTCCAGCGTTTCCCAGGTGAGGTTCAGCCCGTCGAATTCGGCATAGCGCCGCTCGAGCCGCGTCACGATACGCAGCGACTGGGCATTGTGATCGAAGCCGCCCCAGGTCGCCATCTTCTCGTTGAGCGCGTCCTCGCCCGTATGGCCGAAGGGCGTGTGGCCGAAATCATGCACCAGCGCCACGGCTTCGGCGAGATCCTCGTCGCCGCGCAATGCCCGCGCCAGCGCGCGGGCGATCTGGGCCACCTCGATCGAATGCGTCAGCCGCGTGCGGTAGTGATCGCCCTCATGCGCGACGAACACCTGCGTCTTGTGCTTCAGCCGGCGAAAGGCGGTGGAATGGATGATGCGGTCGCGGTCGCGCTGGAACGGTGTGCGGGTCGGGCTTTCCGGCTCGTCGAACAGGCGGCCGCGCGAGCGCGCCGGATCGCTCGCATAGGCCGCGCGCGGCCGGTCGCCGAACCCGATGTCGCCGAGAGCATCCTTGCCCTGCCGCTCGTCCATTGATCCACCAGTTGACTTGGCCCCGCCCGCTTCATACCTATCATGTGAAACCGAAAGCAAGGTGACGCCGATGGGCGCGGATGCCAAGACTGCCATGAAGGTCGAGATGACCGATGCCGCGGCGAAGCGGATCGCCAGGATTGTTTCCGGCGAACCGGGCAAGACGGCGCTGCGCGTTTCCGTCGAAGGCGGCGGCTGCTCCGGCTTTTCCTACAAATTCGATTTGGTAAGCGACCGCAACGATGACGATGTCGCCATCGAGAAGGACGGCGCGACCGTCCTGATCGATGACCTGTCGCTGATCTATATGGGCGGCTCTGTGATCGATTTTGTCGACGATCTGATGGGCCAGTCCTTCCAGATCAGGAACCCGAACGCGGTCGCCTCCTGCGGCTGCGGCACGAGCTTTTCCATATAGTCCGATGCCTGCCATCGGCGCGGTCCGTCAGGTCGCGCTCTCGGCTGGCCGCGATTTCGATGCGACGCTTGCTTTCTGGCGCGACGTGCTTGGTCTGAACGTGCACGCTCGCTACGACCCGCCCGGTATTGCCTTCATTATGGCCGGTGACGTGCGCCTCCTCTTCACCGACGGCGTTCCGGCCGGCACCGTCTATTTCGACATCGCCGGCCTCGAAGCCTTCCACGCCGAGGCGAAAGCCGCGGGCATTCCCTTCACCGCGCCGCCGACGCTCGTCCACCGCGACACCGAGGGGCGGTTCGGCCCGGCGGGGGAAAGCGAATGGATGGCCTTCCTAAAGGACCCCGCAGGCAATACGATCGGCCTCGTCGAACGCCTGCCGCCCGAAGAGCATTGAGGTCCTGATGAAGATCGTCACCTGGAACATCAACGGCGTTCGCGCCCGCATCGGCAATCTCACCCACTGGCTGACCGAAAGCGCGCCGGACATCGTGTGCCTGCAGGAGATCAAGACTGTCGACGACCAGTTCCCGCGCGCCGAGATCGAGGCGCTGGGCTACAATGTCGAGACCAACGGCCAGAAGAGTTTTAACGGCGTCGCTCTCCTGTCGAAGCTACCCTTCGACGAGGTCAATCGCGGCCTGCCCGGCGACGATGCGGATGACCATGCCCGCTTTATCGAAGGCGTTTTTTCCACCGACCAGGGCGCCTTGCGCGTCGCTTCGCTCTATCTGCCGAACGGCAATCCGGTCGACGATGAACGGAAGTTTTCCTACAAGCTCGCCTGGATGGCGCGGCTGGAGCGTTGGGCGCAGGAGCGGCTGCGGCTCGAGGAAGCGCTGGTGCTGGCTGGCGACTACAACGTCATTCCCGAACCCGCCGATGCTCGGTTTCCCGAAAATTGGCTGGGCGACGCGCTGTTCCAGCCGCAGACGAGGCAGGCCTTTCGCCGGCTGAAGAATCTCGGCTTCACCGAAGCTGTGCGCGCCGTGACCGACTCGGCCGGCGTCTACACCTTCTGGGATTATCAGGCCGGCGCCTGGCAGAAGAACAACGGCATCCGCATCGACCACCTGCTGCTCTCGCCCGAAGCCGCCAACCGCTTCTCGTCGGCCTCGGTGGAAAAGCACGTCCGCGCCTGGGAAAAGCCGTCCGACCACGTGCCGGTCGCCATCGACCTCAGCCTGCAGCCCGCCTGAGACGTTGCCAGGCACCCTGACCCAGTATCGCCACAAATCCCGTCTTTGATGCGGCTTGCTGTGGGGGTTGAATGGCGATCCGATTTCTTTTCTGGCCAGCCGGCCTTGCCTTGGCGCTTGCCGCGCCGGCGCCGTTGCTGGCGGCGCCAACCTGTCTTGCCAACGGCAAATCCTTCAACGTCGGCGAGACAGCGTGCCTGACGCTGGCCGGCGAGAGTTACCTCGCCCGCTGCGACATGGTTCTCAACAACACGTCCTGGACCAGGATCAAGGACGAATGTCCGGGCGAAGCGCCAAAGCCGCACCCGACATCGCTTTCGACCCCGACGCCCCGCCAGACGCCGACGGAGCCGACCGAGAACTGAGGCCTCGTTGATCTCCCCACCATCCAGGTTACGCTATGCACACATCTTCTGAGACTGGCGCGACTGATCAGGCCGAGGCTTGATTGCCAGGTGGTTCCCCCAATCCGTCGCTGCTTCGCAGCGCCACCTTTCCCCCCTCCGGAGGGAAAGGAAGGGAGCCTTGCCGGACGAGCGTTGACGACAAAAAGCTTGGCGCCTTGCTCTACCCCGTCGATCGGGGGAGAGGTGTCTCGGCGAAGCCGAGACGGAGTGGGGGGTCGACCAGCGCTACATTAGCCAATGCATGCGCAAGCTGCCATGCACGCTATCGCCAACCTGCGCTTACTGGTCGCCGTTGTTGCCCTTGGTCAGGATATCGTCGGCGAGCGAGATCGCGGTCCGGCGATCGGCCTCGCCGGCCGCGGCGAAAGCCTCTTCCTGCATGTTGCGGATCCAGGGCTGGTCGGCCGCCGGAGCCCGCGCCAGCGCCGCGGTCATCATCGCCAGGCCGCGCACGACCTTGCCGCTCTGGAACAGTAGATTGCCGAGCGTCGCCTGCGCGCCGGCATGGCCCTTCTCGGCCGCGAGCTGCAGCCAGCGGCCTGCCTGCTTGACGCTGGCCTTCACGCCACCCTCGCCCTTGAGGAACATTTGGCCGATCTCGAACTGGGCGTTTGGATTGCGGTAGTTAGCGGCGGCGCGCATGTAATATTCCTGCGCCGCGACGTCGTTTTCCTCGACCGGGGTGCCGGGAATGCCCTTGCGAAGATAGTCGCCGAGCGCCACCAGCGCGTCCGACACATAGCTTTCTTCCGGCGAGCCGGGCTCGACATCCTGATCGACGATTTCCGAGAAGAACTTGAAAGCGGCGTAATCGTCGCGCGTCACGCCGTCGCCTTCGGCATACATGCGCGCAAGCTTCCAGGTGGCGCCGATCTGGCCGTTCTCGGCGGCGTATTTATAGGCTTCGACCGCCTGATCCTTATGGCCGCTCTTGTAGGCGGAGAACCCGAACTGGAACACCGCCCAGGGGCTCGACTGCGGCTTCACGCCGGTCTTGTCGTCGAACACCTTGTCGTCGAAGGCCATGGCCTGCCCGACGGCGCCCAAGGTCGCCAGAGCGACCAGTGCCGAAAAGACAGACGACCTCAACACCTCAGATGTCCGCATAGCAGTGCGTTTCTTTGGCGGCGCCCGGATGGGTCACCGCGCCGTCGCGGGCCGACCCGACGGCCTGCGCATATTTCCAGATCGCGCCGGACTGATAGTCGGTCTTGCGCGCCTTCCAACTCTTTGCCCGGGTCGCCAGTTCGGCGTCCGACAGGGCCACCTCGATCGTGCCTTTCACGGCGTCGATCGAGATCACGTCGCCATCCCGGATCAGCCCGATCGGCCCGCCGACCGCCGCCTCGGGCCCGACATGGCCGATGCAGAAGCCGCGCGTGGCGCCGGAGAAGCGCCCGTCGGTGATCAGCGCCACCTTGCCGCCCATGCCCTGGCCGTAGAGCGCCGCCGTCGTCGACAGCATCTCGCGCATGCCCGGACCGCCGCGCGGCCCCTCGTAGCGGATGACGAGAACCTCGCCTTCCCGGTAGTTGCGCTGCGTGACCGCCTCGAAGCACTCTTCTTCCGAATCGAAGCAGCGCGCCGGACCGGAGAATTTCAGTTCCGACATGCCCGCGACCTTCACGATCGCGCCTTCGGGGGCAAGGTTGCCCTTCAAGCCCACAACGCCGCCTGTCTTGGTGATTGGCCGATTGGCGGGACGCACAACATCCTGGCTTTCATTCCAGGAAACGTGCTCCATATTTTCGGCCAAAGTGCGGCCAGTGACCGTCAAGCAGTCGCCATGCAGATAGCCGTGGTCGAGCAGCGTCTTCATCAGAAGCGGAATGCCGCCGGCCTCGAACATATCCTTGGCGACATATTTGCCGCCCGGCTTGAGGTCGGCGATATAGGGCGTCTTCTCGAAGATCGCCGCCACGTCGAACAGGTCGAACTTGATGCCGGCCTCATGCGCGATCGCCGGCAGGTGCAGCGCCGCGTTGGTCGAGCCGCCGGTGGCCGACACCACGGTCGCCGCGTTCTCCAGCGCCTTGCGCGTGACGATGTCGCGCGGCCGGATGTTCCTGGCTATCAGTTCCATGACCTTTTCGCCCGAGGCGAAATTGAAGCGGTCGCGCATCTCGTATGGGGCCGGCGCGCCGCAGGAATAGGGCAGCGCCAGGCCGATGGCTTCAGCAACGGTCGCCATGGTGTTGGCGGTGAACTGGGCGCCGCAGGAACCGGCCGAAGGACAGGCCGCCTGCTCGATCTCGAGTAATTCGGCGTCGCTGATCGATCCGACCGAATGCTGGCCGACCGCCTCGAACACGTCCTGCACGGTGATCTGCCGGCCGCGATAGCTGCCGGGCAGGATCGAGCCGCCATAGATGAAGATCGACGGCACGTTGAGGCGCACCATCGCCATCATCATGCCGGGCAGCGACTTGTCGCAGCCGGCGAGCCCGACCAGCGCATCGTAGCAATGGCCACGCATGGTGAGCTCGACCGAATCGGCGATGACCTCGCGCGACACCAGCGACGACTTCATGCCCTGGTGGCCCATGGCGATGCCGTCGGTGACAGTGATGGTGCAGAACTCGCGCGGCGTGCCGTTGGCGGCCGCAACGCCCTTCTTCACCACCTGCGCCTGGCGCATCAGCGAGATGTTGCAGGGGGCAGCCTCGTTCCAGCAACTGGCGACGCCGACCAAAGGCTGCGCGATCTCGGCCGCCGACAGGCCCATGGCATAAAGATACGAACGATGCGGCGCCCGCGCCGGACCTTCGGTCACGTAGCGGCTGGGCAGCTTGGCCTTGGAGATTGCCTTGGCGTCCATCATCGTCCTTGCCGCACACCCCGCGGCCGGTCCCATCGCCGCGCCAACCTGGCACGCATCCCGGGACATATCTCGGGTGCTCCGGGTTTATGGCGGGAAATGGGCAGTTCCCTTGGCAAGTCTTTTAGCGCGGGGGTTGTTCATAAACTGTTGCCAAAACGTCACAATCGTATCGGGCGCCGGATGCGCGGCGAATCTGCGATAGCGGGTCAAAGGACCAGGTGGATCGCCTGCCGGACAACAAAAAAAGGCCGGGCATTGCCCGGCCTTTTTTGTTGAATTTTCAGAATCTTAGAACTTGATCTTAAGTCCGCCCGAAACTGCCGTAACCAGATCGTTGCCGAAGTCGTAGCTGGCATCGGTACCTGCCACATAGCCGTCCTTGTCAGTCAGGGTGCCAGAATGGCCACTCGTCAACACGCCGATCGCGCCGGCCAGGCGAAATTCGATGTTCGGGCGCGGTGTATAGGCAACGCCGCCGCCGAGCGTCCATGTGTCGCTCTGCGAACCGTAACCATGCGAGGTGCCACGATCCCAGGTGAGCTGACCGGCAGCACTCCACTGATCGTTGAACTTGTGGCCAATACCGCCGCTAACCGTCCAGCCGTCCTGATACATCAAATCCAACGAGGTCCACCTGACCGGTATCGGAGAGGTCGTTGTACAAGCGGCAATGCCTTTCGAGGCCTGCGAGCAGATCGGAATGCTCTGCAGAATGCTCCAGTTGACCCACTTAACTGAGCCGAACGCAAGCCAGCCGGGAGCTATACCCGACTGGACCTTCAATTCGACAGAATCCGGCATCGAAGCTTCACCGTAGATCGGAATAACCGGACCGCCGACATGGGTTAAGTCAAGGGTACCCGCAATGTTGTCCAGCTTCACTTGGGAATTGTAGACGAGGCTGGCGCGCAATGCGATCTCAGGAATTTCATAGGCCAGCCCAGCGCGCCAGCCCCAACCACTGCTGGACAAGTCTACGCGGCCAGTGCCGGAGAAATTCGGGAAGAGCGGTGATACAAGGTCTTCCTTGAAGCCATAGACTTCCTGATAAAATACGCCGCCAATGAAGCGAACCTGGCCCTTGCCAGCATCCATCTTATAGGAACAGGTGGTAGCGTAGTTGTCGCTGTTGATTTTAGTTTCCATGTTGGATTGCGCGCCGACCCACTGGCCAGGGGCCGTATGCGCGCCCCAAGGTTGCGAGTAGTCGAACATACAGTCGATTCCAGGCACGACTTGGGCCTTAACGCCGATGCGAGGCACCCAGTAGTTCTCGCTGTCTTTGGCACTAGTGGAGCCCACGACGGTGCCGTTGAACGGATCCGTATCCTTCGCGTTCTTGAGTTTGCGGTCCGGCATCACATACGTTGCTTCCGCTTCCGTGGCGAACGGCGCCGGATCGAAAAGCAAGTCGATGTCATAGCCGCCGCGCTCGATACCGCCGGCATGCGCGGGATGCATCGCGGCGCCGATCAAAGCGATCGAAAAGCACCCTGCCCCCAGCAGCGCTTTGACTCGCAAAGTGTTCATGGAAATCCCTCCCCAAAATACAAGTGGCTCAAGCTAGAACCAATTCGGGTTAACGACGCAACAACGATTTCAGGAGCTGTACATGTACATCTTGACAGCACCTATTTTTGCCATGGTCATCGACGCCGCAATCGGCGCCTAAATCGCGCGAGCCGGTGTCAAAGGATCGAAAAAATCCAACGAAACTGCCCAAAACAGGGCAAAAACGGCCGGTTTTGAGGCTGACCGGCCCCATTGTTACATTATGGCAACAATGGGGCGCAAACTTTCCGTTTACGTCAAAATTAACGTAGCGGCAGCCGCATTTTCGAGGCAGCTAACGTACCGGAAAGCGCCTTTAGAGTGAGGGCGAATCTTGCCGTTCAGCCGGCGTCGCGGACCCTGGTCAAAGCCACCGAAAGCTTCTCCTGCGCCTCGCGATATTCGGCGAGTTTCTCGCGCTCTGCCTCGACCACTTCTTCCGGCGCGTTGGCGACGAATTTCTCGTTCGAAAGCTTCTTGTGCAGGCGGGCGATCTCCTCGGTCACCTTGGCCAGTTCCTTCTGCAGCCGCGCGGCCTCGGCCTGGAGGTCGATCAGGCTGCCGAGCGGCAGGCTCACCGTCGCCTCGTTGAGCACGATCTGCGCCGAACCTTGCGGCGGCGCATCGGCGAGCGCGATATCGCCGACACGCGCCAGCCGCTTGATCGCCTGCGCGTGGCGCTCCAGCCGCTCCTGCGTCAGCGTGTTGGCGCCGATCACCGTCAGCGGCGCGATTGCCGCCGGCGGCACATTCATCTCCGAGCGCACTGAGCGGACGCCCGAGACGAGATCGACCAGCCAGTTGATGTCGGCGGCGGCCTCCTCATCCTCGAAGTCGGGCGACGGCCATGCGGCGTGGCAAAGCAGCGACGAGCGCTCCTTGCCCTCGCCCGCGGTCTGCGCCCACAACTCCTCGGTCATGAACGGCATCATCGGATGCAGGAGCTTGTAGATTTCGTCCAGCACGAAGGCGACGCAGGCCCGGCTCTCGGCCTTGGCGGCCTCGTCCGTGCCTATGAAAACCGGCTTCAATAGTTCCAGGTACCAGTCGCAGAACAGGTTCCAGACGAAACGGTAGGCAGCACCCGCCGCTTCGTTGAAACGATAGCTGGTGATGCCTTCGGTGACCGCGCGCGCCGCCCGCGTCAGCTCGGTCAGGATCCAGCGGTTGACCGGCAGCTTGGCGTCGTTCAGCCAGAACTCGTCGTTGCGCGCGACGTCGTTCATCTCGGCAAAGCGCGTCGCGTTCCACAGCTTGGTGCCGAAATTGCGGTAGCCGGCGATGCGCGCCGGATCGAGCTTCACGTCGCGGCCTTGCGCCGCCATGACCGTCAGCGTGAAGCGCAGCGCATCGGCGCCGTATTCCTCGATCAGGTCGAGCGGATCGATGACGTTGCCTTTCGACTTCGACATCTTCTGCCCGTTCTTGTCGCGCACCAGCGCGTGTACATAGACGGTGTGGAACGGCTCCTCGTCCATGAAGTGCAGGCCCATCATCATCATGCGGGCGACCCAGAAGAAGATGATGTCGAAGCCGGTCACCAGCACGTCGGTCTGGTAATAGGTCTTGAGCTCCGGCGTCTGGTCGGGCCAGCCGAGCGTCGAGAACGGCCACAGCGCCGACGAGAACCAGGTGTCGAGCACGTCCTCGTCGCGGGTCAGGATCTCGCCGGGCTGGAAGTTCTCGAGCTTATCCTCGACCCAGGCCTTCCACGGCCCTTCCAGCGCGAGGTAATACTCAATGGCGGCAGCGAGCGCCTCTTCCTCGGTCTTCTCGACGAAGACGCGCCCGTCCGGTCCGTACCAGGCCGGGATCTGGTGACCCCACCAGAGCTGGCGCGAGATGCACCAGGGCTGGATGTTCTCCATCCAGTCGAAATAGGTCTTTTCCCAATTCTTCGGCACGAAGTTGGTTCGGCCCTCGCGCACCGAAGCGATCGCCGGCTTGGCGAGCTCGGCGGCGTTCACATACCACTGGTCGGTCAGGAACGGCTCGATCGGCACGCCGCCGCGGTCGCCATGCGGCACGGTATGACGATGGGCCTCGATCTTGTCGAGGAAGCCGCCGGCCTCCATCAGCTCGACGATCTTCTTGCGGGCCGTGAAGCGGTCGAGCCCATCCAGCTCGTCCCATACCGCCTGGCGCTCCGGCGTGACCTCTAGGCCGGCCAGGAAGTCCTCATTGTCCTTCAGCTTGATGGCCGCTTCGACCGTCAGGATGTTGATCGCGGGCAATTTGTGGCGCTTGCCGACCTCGAAGTCGTTGAAGTCATGCGCCGGCGTGATCTTGACCGCGCCGGAGCCTTTTTCCGGATCGGAATACTCGTCGGCGACGATCGGTATCTTGCGGCCGACGATCGGCAGCACGACGTTGCGGCCGACCAGACCGGAGAAGCGCTCGTCATCGGGATGCACGGCCACGGCCGTGTCGCCGAGCATCGTCTCGGGACGCGTCGTGGCGACCGTGATGAAGGTCTTCGGGTTCTCAGGGTCGAACGCCTCGCCGTCGATCGGATAGCGGAAGTGCCAGAGATTGCCGTTCACCTCGTGCTGCTCGACCTCGAGGTCGGAAATGGCGGTGAGCAGCTTCGGATCCCAGTTCACAAGGCGCTTGTCCTTGTAGATAAGGCCTTCCTTGTAGAGGGTGACGAAGACTTCGAGCACGGCCTTGGACAGGCCTTCGTCCATGGTGAAGCGTTCGCGCGACCAGTCGGCCGAGGCGCCGAGCCGCTTCAGCTGGTTGAAGATCGCGCCGCCGGATTCGGCCTTCCACTCCCAGACCTTCTCGATGAACTCTTCGCGCGTCAAATCGCGGCGGTGGATCTGCTTTTCCATGAGCTGACGCTCGACCACCATCTGCGTGGCGATGCCGGCGTGATCCATGCCGGGCTGCCAGAGCACGTTCTTGCCGCGCATGCGCTCGAAGCGCACCAGAATGTCCTGCAGCGTGTTGTTGAGCGCATGGCCCATATGCAGCGAGCCGGTGACGTTCGGCGGCGGGATGACGATAGTGAAGGCTTCGGCCCCTTCCTCCGCGCCGGCGCCGGCCCGGAAGGCGTCTGCCTCTTCCCAGATTTTGGCGATCTTCGGCTCGACGGCTTTGGCGTCGTAGGTCTTATCAAGCATGGAGGAGGTCCGAACTGTCGGGAACAAGCGTCCGGTGTAAATCGGAAGGTCTTGGCCGAGTCAACCGCGAGCGCAGCGATCGCTTCCACAGATAGGTCTGCCGCGGCCAGCGGCAATGCCGGCTAAGCCAGGACAGACGCGTTCATCCAGGCACCTTAAACAAAAGCGCCGCCCCAAGGCGGCGCTTGTCAGCCTGCATGTAGGTGCGGTTACTGCGCCCCGCGCGCCACGCGCTCGATCTCCTCGCGCACCAGCCTTTCGACCAGCGTCGGCAGGTTGTTGTCGAGCCAATCCTGCAGCATCGGCCGCAGCATCTCCTCGGCCATCTCGTCGAAGCTTTTCTTGCCGCGGCTGGCAAAAGCATCGGAAAGCTCGCCAAAGGCCGCGGCGACCTGCCGGCCCGTATGCTCGGAAAGGATCGCGGGCCGGGCCGGCTGCGCCTCCGGTTCGGAGGCCCGGGACGCGCCTACAGGCGCGGAATCTTCGAACGCCGGCTCTTCCTTCTCGACCTCGGCCTTCGGCGCGGCTTCCGGGGGCCGGATGGCCGGTCTAGCGGTGACCGTGCTGCCGCCGACCGCCGCTATTTCGCGCCGCCAGTCGGCGACAATGGTCTCGGCCGTCTGCGGCGCATTTGCCGCGGCTGGCTTGCCTGCGGCCGCTTGCGCGCCCGGCGCAGTGCTCTCAAGCTCAACTGTCGGCGCAGCCGTAGGCGCAGTCTTCACCGGCTCGGCGCGGGCGGCGCGCGGCAGCACTGGGTCGGTCGCCGCAAGCTGGGCCTGGACCTCGGCCAGCGTCGGCGGCTTGCGGACGTCGGCATGCAATTCGGAACGAAAGGCATCAACCTCGACAGCCGGCGCGCCAGCCGCGGCCGGCTCGAGATCCTGGCGCAGCTCGCCGGCCTCGGCCGGTTGCTTGCGCCCGGTGTCGCTGTCTTCGATGATCCTTCGGATGGAAGCCAGTATCTCTTCCATGGAAGGTTCGCGCTGCGCGCTGCTTGCCGTCGCCATCGTCACATCCGCCGCCCTAGTGACCTGTCCAAGAACTTGACCTGTTCCAGAACCGACCGTTCAAGAACTTGACCCGCCCAAGAATTCCGTCCTGCCCGGGCCGGAATTCGAATCAATGGAAACAGCGTAACCGACCGATCGTCATCCGAGAATCCCCAATCTGGGGACACGTTGGATTTCAACAGATTAGGCGGCACGCAGCGGAATGAGTCTCCCGGAAAGACAAACGCCGCGCGTCCATCGGACACGCGGCGCTCGCAGGAAGCATGCTGTCGGCAATCAGCGCCCGTCGGGCGTGCGCAGTCCGATCCACTTGTCCTTGACGGCGTTGTAGTGCTCTTCCGGCCGGTATTTGGCGACTGCCAGGCCAAGACGGTCGACCGACAGCCGGCCCATCGCCGACAGGATGGCATAGCTCGCCACCACCACGTCGCGCTCGGAACTGGCCTGGTTGATCTTGGCAGTGATGACCGCGTTCTGCGCGTTCAAGACGTCCAGCGTCGTGCGCTGGCCGACATTGCGCTCCTCGATGACGCCGTTGAGCGCCAGTTGCGCGGCATCGATCACCTGCCTGTTGGCATCCACGCTCTGGCGCGCGGCGACATATTGCGTCCAGGCCGAGACCACGGCCTGGCGCACCTGGTCGCGGCTGACATCGACCTGGATGCGCGCCTCGCCCAGTGATTCCTTGCTCTGCCGCACCAGCGCCGAGGTCCGGCCACCCGAATAGATCGGAATGGTGAGCGAAGCGCCGATATTGGCCGATGTCGAACTACCGTTAGGACTGGTGATGGAACTGGGAACGGTGTGGGTGTAGTTGTCCGAAACGCCGGCGGAAGCCGTAAGCTGCGGCAGCAGCGCGCCTTCCGACGACTTCACCGCAAAGGCCGCGGCATCGACGAGATGCTGTGTTGCAAGAATGGCGGGATGTTCGGCGGAAGCGATAGCCAAGGCGGAATCGACGCTACCCGGCAACAGCTTGCCAAGCGGCGAGGCTGCCTTGAGCTTGCCCGGCTCGTCGCCGACGATCTGGTGATACGTGGCGGCGCTCGCCAGCGCCGTCGCGCGGGCGGCGCTCAGCTGCGCCACGGCCGTCGCGCGCGAGGCATCGGCCTGGGCCACGTCGGTGCGGGTGCCCTCGCCGACCTCGAAGCGCGAGCGGGCGGCGCGCGCCTGCTCGGTCAGGAACTGCAGGTTTTGCTCGGTCAACGCCGCGACCTGGCGGTCGCGAATCACGTCCATATAGGCGCTCGCCGCATTGAACAGGATATTCTCTTCGGTGTTGCGCAGGCTTTCGACCGAGGCCTTCACCTGCGATTCGGCGGCGGCGACATTGTTCTTGGTCTGAAACCCGTCGAACAGCGTCTGGTTGATCTGCACTCCGAAGCTGCCCGTCGTTAATCTCCGGCTGGTGCCAAAGCCATGTATGTTGGTGTAGTCGATGTTAGCCGAACCGGTGACGGTCGGGCGCCAGCCCGACTTGGCGATGGCCACGCCCTCATCGGTGACGCGAACCTCGGCGCGGGCCGCGTTGAGCTGCGAATTGTACTGATAGGCTTTGGCGAGCGCGCCCGTGATGGTTTCGGCGGAGGCGGCCAGCGGCGAAAGCGCGGTGGCCGAAACAAGGATAGCTACTAAAATACTCTTGCGTAGAGGCGGCACGTTATATCCCTCATTCGTTTTGCATGGGAACCACGCCACGCCAACCTACCCTTACGGATCGGCCAGCGCCGCGTTGTTTATCGTTCCCCCGCTGACGGCCTCCCAAAAACACCCGGTTAACCAAATCAGCAACGATTGTCAGGCTCAAGCGATCATGACAGCGCCTTCGCTGCAAGGCAAAAACGCTCAGAATTCAAATGCGTGAGCACGTTCGAAGCCCGGTAGTGGCTTAATTGCCGCATTAAAGGCACGCCTTCCGGTTACAACCCCCCCTGCCTTGACAAACAGCCGGGCCACGCCAGAGTTGCCACGCCCTTCGACCGCAACCAGGCGTCCATCTTCCGCGAGCTGGTCAAGCAATGCCTGCGGCACTTCCTCGACGCTGCCGCCGATGAAGATGACGTTGTAGGGCCCTTTGGCGGCCTGCCCTTGCGGCAGCGGCCCGGTAACGACCGTGACGTTTTGGCAGCCAAGGCTGGAAAGTGTTGATTTCGCGGCCTCCGCCAGCGCTGCATCGCTCTCCAGCGCGACGACGGAACGCGCGAGCCTGGACAGCAACGCGGCGGAGTAGCCGGTGCCGCAACCGACATCGAGCACCGAATCGCTCGCGTCGATCTCGGCCAGCTGCAAAAGCTTGGCGAGCGGCGACGGCTCCATCAGGTAGCGTGCGCCGCTGCCATTGGCGCCGTCGGAAATGCGGATGTCTTCGTCGATATAGGCCAGATCCTGCTGTCCGGCGCCGACAAAGGCCTCGCGCGGAACGCTCAGCATCGCTTCGATGAGCGGCCCGCTGGTCACGTCTGTGGTGCGGATCTGGCCGTCGACCATCTTCACGCGGCGTTCGGAGAAATCAGCGTTCATGTCCCAACAATCCGCTCCCCGCGCCAGGCGCGCGGCCAAAACTTCAACCGGAACCCCGCTCCGGCGCGATTGCGCTGGAGCCCGCAAGCATCTGGAGGCCTCGCCCGGAATCGAACCGGGGTGCAAGGATTTGCAGTCCTCTGCGTAACCACTCCGCCACGAGGCCTCGCAATGCTCCCGGCGTTCCGAGCGAACTCATTATGTTGGCGCTCAAAGGTCGTCAAGCGCTCGCGCGTCATTCCCGGCGCTTTCGCATCGAGCGCCAAAGTGGTGATTACCAATCGGTTTCATGGGTCCGGAATCACTGCGGCGGAGGCCGCCCCGTGCTCTCAGTCGGGCCGCCGCCGGCGTTCCCACCAGACGACGAAACGCCGCCGGTGGCGTCGGATCATCGCGAATTCATAGGATAGAACCAGGAGACCGAGCGGAATCATCCAGAAACCGAGAATCGGCAGAAAGCCCAGAAGCCCGCCGAGCGTAAGTAGCATGCCGATCGCGATTCGCCAGCCGCGCGAGCGCGGCATGGTGAACTCGCGGCCGAAGATCGAAATCTTCCGCGCCGGGGCGTTGTCATCATCCGCTGCGGTCATTCAAGCCAGATCCCATCTGCTGCCTAAGCCATGTCAAGACGACAACCGGCCGCTTTGTTCCGCGCCGGTGTGAAGCCCTTCATATGTGGGCGCGCCGAACGATGGCACAAATAGCCGCATCAAAAACTGGAGAAAAATTGCGAAATGCTTCTTTGCAAAGCCGAAAGGTGTTTGCTATAGGCTGCGCCACTCACGTCAGAGCCTCCGTTCCCCGGTAGCTCAGTGGTAGAGCAACCGGCTGTTAACCGGTTGGTCGCTGGTTCGAATCCGGCCCGGGGAGCCAAGTTCCACTCGGAACGCCTTGTATCTCGACGTTTTCAAAGCCCGGCCTTTCCCAGCGGTCCACATTCCGGCACGCTCGAGGTTCAACCTCAAGGTAATGTCCGTCAAGCGCATCCACGACTGTGCCGAAACCGTCTGATTGTTGTCTGTTTCCAGATGCTGGCGATGCAGAATTGAGGGCAGGCGCCCGCCAAAAAAACCCGCCGGCCCATGGCAAGGCAGCGGGTTTTAAACGGCGGCCGCATCCATGCGGAATCGACCGCCTCAACCCGTCACCCGAGCGCATTGGGATCATTCCCTAGCGGGAGAACGGTGTGATGTGCTGATAGAGGGGAGGCTTCAGCCTCCCATCTTCTTGGCCATCGCGCAGAAGTCCGCGTGCGCCTTGTTGATGGTTGCGTCGCCGCAGTCTTTCAAAATCGCTGTACGCTCATCCGGCTTCATGGCCATCCAGGCAGTCTTGAAATCCGCCTCGGTTCTCAATGTTTTCATGCCAGCGTCGGTGAAGAACGGCGACATCTTGGCCGGGTCGTCGAGCGCAGACGTGCCGGTGCTACTACCGGCCATCGCGGCACTACCCATCATTGCGAGCGCAACTGCGCTCATGCAGAGCATCTTGATTTTCATTTAAATATCCTCCGGTTAGGTCCCAATGAAATGTGACCGTGACGAAAGAACGCGCAGTCATTCGAGACGTTCCCACGCGTTGCAAACAACCAAGGCGGTTGCGCCCGAATTACAGTGACGGTGCAGCCTCACATTGCTCCAGGAGCGCTGGCTCTGATCATTAGCCACCGTAATTCCGCCAAATCTGAAGCCTGGCATCTCGATTGCTCACCAATTGAACTAACGCAGACAACGACGTTAGGCCCAACGGAATGGGCATTCAGTCCAAATTGCTGGTCTTCACGAGGCCAAATAACCTTGCGAAGGAAAGGCAGGGGCAAATGGCCTGGAAACGAGCGATTGCTGTCAAAGACTGGTCTTGCGCCATGAGTGACGAGATTGGCCGCGTGGTCTTGGCCATAAACTCGACCGAAGGTGAAACGACCTACGTTCTGATGACAACCTTCCAGGCGGCGAAAATGGCTCAGGAGCTGCGGTCGCCGAAGATGGTCCCCCGATACGACATGTAGCCAGTCCAGCGGGGTTCCTAACGCATGATTGTTGAATTCGCAGGTCCGGCTGGGTCAGGCAAAACGACATTTGCGCATGCGCTTTATGAACAGTTGCGGGCTCACGGACACCCTGCACGGATTGTTCTCACTGACCGGCGGGTTGTTCACCGATCCATGCTGGACCCCGGCGGCATTGTCACTGCGATGTGTCGAGTCGCTCGCGCGGCTGCACGCTCGATTGGCATGGCCTGTCGCCCATCCGCAAATGCCGTCGACTTCAGAATTCGCGCAAACCTGGTGCACACACTGCCTCCCAGAAACGTGATCTGGCGCATCAGGCTAAGTCAATACGTTCTCCGCCTTGCCCGCGCATGGCGCCAATCTGCCGCGAGCGAGGAAATTCTTATTTTCGACGAAGCCTTCGTTCAGGCGGTTTCGATGCTCGCCTGCTTCAGTGGAACAGCAGATGAGACGTGCCTTGCACACGCGCTGGATTTCATCCCGGAGTCGGACGTGGTGGTTAGAATCGACGCCTGCGAGCAACTTCTCATCGAGCGGCTTCACCGGAGACAGAAGAGCCACACCTTTGCCGAGCGTTTGTTCGAAACCGGATTGGACAAAAGGCTTCAGTCGGCCACCGTCGTGGCGCGCGTATGCGGCTTGCTGACGGCACGCGGCCGGTCGATCATTGACGTCGACGCCAACAATCAACGTGCACTAACGCTGGCGATCGACGAAATCGAAGAGGAAATCTTGGCGAGGTACAAACGCAGCTTGCACTCAGCAGCCTATCCGCCAATCCCGTTGGATTGAGTGGCGGCCTACAACGGACTTCCATTCACCGTCGGCGAAGACGGCTGCAGCCGCCAAACGTCTACACCCGCACGGGCAGTTCGGTCACCGTAGTTCCAGGAACAACCGTCGATTTATTGGCAAGGCGGGTCTTGGTTCCCACTGGCTGGCTAGGCATCCTCCATTCGTATGGCAAGAATCTTGGGTCGGGCTGATAGGCTCGATCTCAGCCGGAGCGTTGCGAGCCTTGCTGGTCAGGCCCGGCCTGACTGGTTCTACCCCGCCAGCCTTGCCGGGCCGCTTCGCCGAGGTGACGACCCACTGTCGTCGCCGGCTAGGCCTCGTCCTCTTCGATGCCAATGCTGTCCCCATCGCCATGGACCTTGTTCCGGTCCCATTCGTTGGTTTTGTCGGGCGGCAGCATTTCGGATTTCGCGTTGCTTGTCCTTGCGCGGCTTGGGACCTGTCAGATCGCGCGATGATTTAGGGTCGATTGAGCTTATCCCCGCGGTCGAACAGAATGCCAACGGCAGGCGGGCTCGAATGTCCTGCTGTGGGATGCAGCCGCCTGACTTGTAAGCGTTCGCCGCTGCTTGCCAGGGCCGGCGGCCCGGTGCGAGGCTAGCAAGCCAGGTGGCTTGGGAGCGCGGCGGTTCGCCGTCGATGTCCGTCGTTGCCTTCATTCAACAGTTCCAGCAGCGCGGTACAATCGATCAGATCGTGAAACTGGGCGCTTGGGTCAAGCCGAAGGCAGGAGCCGTAAGATCGCAGGCTTCGCAGCCCCTGCATTTTTTGCAGCCTCGCCCGACGTTCCGCTTCTCCCGGCAATGGCCGAGTTGAGCTTTTGTCCTTTTCCATCGGAGACTGCATGAGCAGCCCCTCCCTGAGGTTTCGGTCGCAGCGACGATCCTATAACTCGCGCAACAACGCTGCCATCATCCATTTGCAGGCCAACGCCTCCGGCGGGACTGAGGTGAACCCGGCATCCGGCGACAGGAACCTTTGCGGAAAACACCCGTTGACTCTGCTGCGAGAGGGGTCGACGATATCTGGGATCCGTTGCCTTGGACGCAAAAACTGACAGAAAAGAGCGCGAAACCGCTCCCGCCGAAGAATCGCGTGCTCAGCCGCGGTCCGATCGGCAGCAACGCCCGCCGGGCGACGACAAGCGCGTCGAAGACAGACCCGTAGAAGACAAGCGCGACGACGAGCAGACGCAAGACAGGCAGGCGAATGACGGTTCGTCCGACGGCAACAAGCCCGGTCTCGTCAAGCGCCACCCCTACATAGCGACGCTCATCGCGATCCTCGTCTTGTTGGTCGTCGCGGCGGTGGTGATCTGGTGGATCAACGCACGTCAGTATGAATGGACCGACGACGCCTTCATCGACGCGCGAACGGTAACGGTCGGCGCGGAAATTGCCGGGCGCATCACCGACGTTGCCGTGACCGACAACCAGCCGGTCGAGGCCGGCGCCGTGCTTCTGCGCATCGACGACAGCGACTACCAGGCCTCGCTCAAACAGGCACAAGCCGGCGTGGCGGCGGCGCAGGCCGAGATCGCCAACGTCCAGGCCCAGACCCAGGCGCAGAACGCCAAGATCGATGTCGCCGGAAAGCAGGTGGCCCAGGCGCAGGCCGCGTTCGAATTCGCCAAATCCGAGGACCAGCGCAACCGCGAGCTGCTCGCCAAGGGCACGGCGACGCAACAACAGGCACAGCAGGCCGCTTCGACCTTGCGCCAGGACCAGGCAGCGCTCGATGCCGCCAACGCCAATGCCGAGGCGGCGAAAAGCCAGGTTGCGGTTCTGCAGGCACAAGGCAAGAGCGCCGAGGCCAAGCTTCGGCAGGCTGAGGCCACCGAGGATCAGGCCAGGACCACTCTCGCCCGCACGATGATCACGGCGCCCGTGGCAGGCCATGCCACTAACATCACGGCGGCGAAAGGCACCTATGCGCAGCCCGGCCAGGTGCTGATGATGTTCGTGCCCAAGGACGTCTGGGTGAAGGCGAACTTCAAGGAGACGCAGCTCGACCTGATGCGGCCGGGCCAGCCCGTCGACATCGCCATCGACGCCTATCCGGAAAAGACCTTCCATGGCCATGTCGACAGCGTCCAGGCCGGCAGCGGCACGGCGTTCAGCCTGCTCCCGGCCGAAAACGCCACCGGCAATTTCGTCAAGGTGGTACAGCGCGTGCCGGTCAAGATCGTCTTCGACCAGCCGCCCGGCGTCTATCTCGGTCCCGGCATGTCTGTGGTGCCGACGGTCAAGGTCAGATGAGCGATGCCGCAACAGTCCAGGGCGACCAAAGCCGGTCGGCGGCCGGCGGGCGCAACCCCTGGCTCATCGCGATCGTCGTCTCGATCGCCACCTTCATGCTGGTGCTCGACACCTCGATCGCCAATGTCGCGCTGCGCAACATCGCCGGCAGCCTGGCCGCCGGCATGGATGAAAGCACATGGGTGATCACCACCTATCTCGTCGCCAACTCCGTCATCATCCCGGTCAGCGGCTGGCTCGCCAGCGTCATCGGCCGCAAGCGCTATTACATGATCTGCGTGGCCACATTCACGCTCGCATCGCTGCTGTGCGGACTGGCCCCCAATCTGCCGACGCTGATCGCCTTCCGCATCCTGCAGGGGCTCGGCGGCGGCGGCATGGCGCCGAGCGAGCAGTCGATCCTCGCCGACACTTTTCCGCCGGAGAAGCGCTCCCAGGCTTTTGCCCTCTACGGCATTGCGGTCATCGTTGCGCCAACGGTCGGCCCGACCATCGGCGGCTGGCTGACGGACAATTTCTCGTGGCATTGGATCTTCTTCATCAATGTGCCGTTCGGCATCATGTCGCTGGCGCTCGTGCAATGGCTGGTGATCGAGCCCGACATTCTCGAGCGCGAGCGCCGCGAGCGGCTGAGCAAGGGGCTGAAGGTCGACTGGATCGGCTTCATCCTGGTGGCGATGGCGCTCGGTTGCCTCGAAGTCTTTCTCGATGAGGGCCAGCGCAACGACTGGTTCGCCTCGACCTTCATCACCATCTTCGCCGTGATCTCGGCGGTGTCGTTCCTGCTGCTTGTTCCTTGGGAGTGGACGAGGCGCGATCCGATCGTCGACATCCGCCTGCTTTTCAGCCGTCAGTTCGGCATGTCGTTCCTGGTCATGATGGCGGTGGGCGCGGTGCTCTTCAGCACCACGCAGCTTTTGCCGCAACTGCAGCAGACGACCTTCGACTACACCGCCACCCTTTCCGGCCTGTCGATGATGCCGGGCGGCATCGCCATGCTGATGCTGATGCCGATTTCGGGCTTTGCCGCCGGTATCGTTCAGCCGCGCTATCTCATCATGCTGGGCATGTCGGTGGTCGCGGTCGCGCTCTGGCACACGACTTCGCTGACGCCCGATGCCAGCTTCGGTTTCTTCGCCTATGCGCGCGTCTATATGATGATCGGCCTGCCGTTCCTGTTCATCCCGATCTCGACCGCCGCCTATGTCGGCCTGCCGCCGCAGAAGACCGATCAGGCGTCCTCGCTGATCAATGTCGCGCGCAACCTCGGCGGCAGCATCGGCGTGTCGCTGTCCAACACGGTGATTGCCCAGAACGCCCAGCTCCATCAGTCGGTGCTGGTCAGCCACACTGCACAATCGAGCGACACCTATCAGCAGACGCTTCGCCAGATAACCGACCATTTCGTCGCCGAAGGCTCACCGCTGGCCGAGGCCAGGCAACAGGCCGTGGGTTGGATCGGCCAGGAGATCGGCCGCCAGGCTACGCTGCTCGCCTATGTCGATGTCTTCTTCTATTGCGCGGTAGCGACGGCGCTGCTCGTGCCGCTCGCCCTGCTGCTGCGGCCGCCGAGGCCCGGGGCAGCCAAACGGCAGGACAGTCCCGCCGTGTGACAGAGCCGCTTGCAAAAGGATGCTTGTGCGTCAATGTCGGGCGATGGTGCGGCAAATTTGGAGGGGACTATGCGCAACATCACAATATCGGCACTGCTGGCGATAGCCGCCGTCTACGCGACCGCGGCCAACGCTTTGGACAGCGGCAACACGCCGGTCGTGGTGACGCCGCTGGCGGCGAAGACGACGACCGCATCGGGCCAGCCGATCACGCTGCCGCAAAAGAATGTCGAGGTTCAAGTCTCGTCATACCAGATAGCCCCCGGCGCTACCCTGCCGGTGCACAAGCACCCCTTCCCGCGCTATGCCTATGTCGAGCAAGGCACGCTCAGGGTCGCCAATGTCGAGACCGGTGCCGCCAACACCTACAAGACCGGCGACTTCATCGTCGAGATGATCGGCCAGTGGCACCAGGCCACCAATATCGGCACCGATCCGGTAAAGCTGCTGGTGATCGATCAGGTCGAGCAAGGCGCCAAGAACACGATCCTGAAACAGTAGCCGGCGAGAGGCCCGCTTCGGAGCGGGCGCCCTCCTCCCACCTTATCCCCAAGCGCCCACGGGTTGCCGCGTGGTGGCGTTCAGGCGGTTGAACGCATTGATCAGCGCGATCTGGATCACCAGGGCGGCGAGCGCCTTGTCGTCATAGTGGCGCGCCGCTTCGTCCCAGACGTCGTCCGGCACCGCATCGGAACGGTCGGCCATGCGCGTCGCTGCCTCTGCAAGCGCAAGCGCCGCGCGTTCGGCTGCGGTGAAATAAGGCGTCTCCCGCCATGCCGATACGGCGAAGATCCGCTCGTCCTTCTCGCCGGCCTTCTTCAATTCACGCGCATGCATGTCGACGCAGACGGCACAGGCATTGATCTGGCTGGCACGCAGATGAACGAGCTTGCGCGTCACATAAGGCAAGCCGCCGGCTTCGGTCGACTTGTCGAGCGCCAGCAGCGCCTGCAGCGCGCCGGGAATGAGCATCACCGGGTTCTTCAATCTTGCTTCCATCGTCGGTCTCCTTCAGACGTTTTCTGCGAGCCCTGGATGCAGACGCATCAGGGGACTTGCACCACATGCCGGCGCAAATGTCGGGATCAGCCCGGCCGGGCGGCAACCTGCTCAAGCCGCTCCAGGATGCGCGGCCAACCGCTTCCCATGCCTTTGTAGCCAGGCTCGTCCTGCGGCCTGAAGCCGGATTGCTCCATCCGTACCCGGGTGGCATCGCCTTCTGGCGTCAACGACCATGTTACCACCGTCTTCAGGCCACTGTCGGACTCGCTGCCGTCGCCCCAGCTGTAGGCGAGCAGCCTTGGCGGTTCGACCCTCAGCACCACACAGTTCGTCACGCCCGACCAGCCGGGCACGGGCTTTGCGCGAAAGGTGAAGCGATGGCCTTCGACCGGCGCGAAGTCGTTCTCCATCAGCCATTCGGCAACGAGATGCGGAAACGTCAGCGCACGCCAAATCTTGTCGGCGCCGTGTGGAATGAGCCGCTCGACAACGATCGATTTGGTTTCATCCTTCGTCGGGTCTTTGGCGATACCGTCCATGGCATCCTCCTTGTCCAATTGTTCCAACAATTTCAGCAAAGCCGCGAGACAGCGCTTCCAGTGACGGCTGGCGCGTCGATAGCTCTGCGCATCACGCGGCCTGAAGCCCGATTGTTCCACGCGCAGATGGGTGCCGGTTTCGGTCGGCGTCAGCGTCCAGGTGACGACAGTCCTCAGGCCGGTCTTTGTGCGATCCTCTTCACCATCTCCAGGCGGCAGGCCGTCCTTCCCATTACATCAATAACTCACCAGCTATGGGTCATCTATAACCTGACAGTTATGAATGTCAACGGCATTCTGCACCAAGCCCCGATAATCACCGCCGGACCCTGGATCGATCGTTGCGGCTTTCGCGGCAATCGCCGCGATGCTAGGGCTGGCGATCAGTTGAAATATGGATGGACATTGGTGACCCACGCCCGACTCCCCCTGATCGAAATTTGCGTCGAAGGCATTGACGGGCTGCTCGCCGCGCAGGCCGCCGGCGCCGACCGGGTCGAGCTCTGCGCCAGCCTGATCGAAGGCGGCATCACACCGAGCCTGGGCACGGTGCGCGCCGCGCTCGAAAGCGCGACCATTCCCTTCCATGTCATCGTGCGCCCGCGCGGCGGCGACTTCCTCTACAGCGAGGCCGAATACCGCTCGATGCTCACCGATGTCGAAGCGCTGCGCGAGCTCGGCGTGGCCGGGGTCGTCGTCGGATGCCTGACCGCCGACGGCGCCATCGACGAGGCGCGCATGAGCGCATTGGTTGAGGCCGCCGGCCCGCTCAACGTCACCTGCCACCGCGCCTTCGACATGACGCGCGATCCGGCCGAGGCGCTCGAAGCCTTGATCCGCTGCAAGGTCGGCCGCGTGCTGACCAGCGGCCAGCGCGACACGGCGGTCGAAGGCGTCGGGCTTCTGGCGGAACTCGTTCGCCAGGCCGGCTCGCGCATCATCATACTCGGCTGTGGCGCACTCGCCCCCGACACGATTGGCGAGGTCCGCAGGCGTACGGGACTGACCGAGATGCATTTTGCAGCACTTGCGGACGTGCCGAGCGCCATGCGCTACCGCAACCCGAATGTCGGTATGGGCGGTAACGACGTCGACCGCGAATACCGCAACACGGTGACCGATCAAGCCAAGGTGGCGGCGATGATCGCGGCCGCGAGAGGCTGATGGCGCAAGTGATGAGCAAGGAATTGCTGCCGATCGAACGCGTCTCGCCCGCCGACGAGCCCGCCATCCTCGCGCTCAACAACGAGCATGCGGCGGAGCTGTCCTGGCTCGAGCCGGAACGGCTTTCCTTCCTGCTCGGCGAGGCTTTCTACACCCGCCGGATCGGCGCGCTCGAAGCCTTCATCCTATGCTTCGACCAGGACGCAAGCTACGACAGTCCGAACTTCCTCTGGTTCCGCGAGCGCTATACGCGCTTTGTCTATGTCGACCGTGTGGTGGTTGCGGCCGGGGCGCGCGGCCGTGGCCACGCCCGACGGCTTTACGAGGATCTGTTCGAGCATGCCCGGCGCGCCGGCCACGCGATCGTCACCTGCGAGGTCAACGCCGATCCGCCCAATCCGGCCTCCGATGCCTTCCACACAGCGCTCGGCTTCGCCGAGGTCGGCGATGCGGTGATCCACGGCGGCAAGAAGTCGGTCCGTTATTGGGCAAAGCCAATCGCCGCCTGAAGATGCCTCCGAAGCCGCTGGCAAGGAAAACAAGCCGCAGCTAATATGGCCGTTCCGCTGGTTGGGGGCGACGTCATGGCGAGCAATGTCTTCCGCTTCGACGAAAGCTGGGACATCCCTGAAGGCACGCCGCAGGAAGTTTGGGACGTGCTGTCGGACGCCCAGCTTCTGCCGCTCCGGTGGGGCGATGCCTACAAGGAGATCGAGCCGCTCGACAGGAAGGGCAAGGGCGTCGTCGGTGCGCGCGCCAGAGCGAGAGCGCGCGGCGCCCTGCCCTATGAGCTGAACTTCATCATCGAGGCCGCCGAGCTCGACCCCGGCCGGCTGGTGGTGGTGAAGACCTTCGGCGATTTCGACGGCCTGTGGCGGGCGGAGCTGTCGCCGTCCGGAGCAGGCACCCATGTCGATCTGGTTTGGCAGGTCACGGTCGAGAGGCCGATCCTCAAACTTCTGGCGCCGATTCTGAGATCAGCCTTCGCCTGGAACCATCGCTGGACCACGCCGCGCGGCGAAGCCGGGCTCCGCCGCTACCTCGCTGCGCAACGAGCGACGAAACCTGCTTGATCACCAGTTTCGGTTGAGCCAGCCGCGGGCGGGTTTCTCGACGATGTAGTAGCTCGCGAGCGCACAGGCGAACACGGCCGCCAGCATCGGGATTGTCGCGCTGCCGCGCTCATCGACGAATTTGTAGAAAGGCTGCTGCCACAGATAAAGCGAATAGGACCACAGGCCAAGCATCACCATCGGCCGCGACGACAACGGCCCCGTCAGGTAGCCGCCCGCGAAGTCGAGCGTGTTGATGGCGAGCGCCAGCAGCGGCACGCCGACAAGATAGTGGATCGTGGTCGGCACCGGATCGAGGAACAGCAACACGCCGCCAACCGCCGCCGCAAGCGCCACATGCTGGTTTTGCAGGAAAGCCGGCAGGCGCCCGTCGGCCTTGAGCAGGCAGATCGCGGCGGACAGCAGGATCGAGGCGATATGCACGTCGCTCCGCCAGTAACTGGTCTCGTAGCCCATGCCGAGAATGCCGTACGAAATGGCGCCGTTGGCCATTGCCAACAGCGCCAGCACCACCAGCAGCCGCACGACATTCGCCCGACCGGTAACCACCACGCTGATCAGCGCCAAAAGGATATAGGAATGCTCCTCGACGCAGAGCGACCAGATGTGGTCGAGCGCGCCGGCGCGGGTGATCAGGACGCCGGCGTAATTGTAGGTGAAGGTCAGCGCCGTCAGCGCCGCTTTCCACTTGAAGGCGATGAAGGTTCCGGTCAGGCCGATCATGGCGGCAATCACGAACATTAGCAGCGCTGGATAGATGCGCGAGAAGCGGCGCTTGAAGAATTTCTTCAGCGGAAAGCGCTCGATGAACAGGATTTCGCCCATCAGCCGGCCACTCAGCACGAAGAAGAACTCGACGCCGAGCACGCCGAGATTGAGCCCTGGGACCGGAAAGAAATGGCCGACCAGCACCATGGCGATCGACAAGCCTCGCCAACCGTCGAGATAGGCCAGTCTTGCCCTGGCTTCCCTGTCGGTCGCGGCCCGCGGCAGGACAACGGACGCTGCGGAGATGTCGGTCATACCGTGCCTTCGCGACTTGAGGTCCGCATGCGAAACATTGCCCGCAGCCTGGACCATCTGGTATTCCCGCCGGATTTATTTTGCAGTGCGGGATAACTTTGTGCAAGTGCGAAGCCGCAATTCGACAGGCGTTTGCGCCTAAACCATTGCCGCAGCGAAAGAAAAAGGGGCCGCGAGGCCCCTTCTTTGAGGCATGGCGTCGCCGTTCAGGCGTTGGCTGCGGCCACGGCGCGCTTGGCCATCACCGCGATCAAATTGGCGCGGTAATCGGCGGAAGCATGGATATCGCTCATCAGCCGCTTTGCCGACACTTTGAGGTCGCCGAGCGCCGCGACATCGAAATTCTTCGCCAGCGCTGCCTCGATTTCCTTGGAGCGGAAGACGCCGTCCTCGCCGGCGCCTGTCACTGCCGCCCTCACCCCGTCCTTGCCCTTGGTCACGAACACGCCGACGATGGCGTAGCGCGAAGCCGGGTTGCGGAATTTCTGGTAGGCCGCCTTGGCGGGAGCGGTAAAGCTCACCGCCGTGACGATCTCGCCGTCCTTCAGCGCTGTCTCGAACAGGCCCTTGAAGAACTTGTCCGCCGCGATCTCGCGCTTGTTGGTGATGATCGTCGCGCCCAGCGCCAGCAATGCCGCCGGATAGTCGGCCGCCGGATCGTTGTTGGCGATCGAGCCGCCGATCGTGCCCTTGTAACGCACCGCCGGGTCGCCGATCAGCGATGCCATATGTGCAAGCGCCGGGCAGGCCTTCTTCAGCTTCTCGTCGGTGGAGACGTCGTAATGCGTCGTCGCGGCACCTATGGTCACGGTCTTGCCGGACACCTTGATGCCCTGCAGGTCCTTCAGCCGCGAGACGTCGACGAGGTCCGACGGTGCCGCGAGCCGCGTCTTCATCGCCGGGATCAGCGTCATGCCGCCGGAGAGCAGCTTGGCGTCGCCGTTCTTCAGCAGCCTTGCGGCGTCGGCGACGGAGGAAGCGCGATGGTAGTTGACGGAATACATGGGATCCTCCCCTACAGTGGTTAGGCAGTAGTGAGTAGTCAGTAGTCGGTAGGCCCGCTGCCGGAGGTGGCACGGTTCCCTATTCGCTACTCACTACTCCCTACTCACTCATTTCTTCGCCCGAATGGCCGACCACACCGTGGCCGGCGATGCCGGCATGGCGATGTCGACGACGCCGAGCGCATCTGTGATGGCGTTGATGACCGCCGGCGGCGAACCGATGGCGCCGGCCTCGCCGCAGCCTTTGACGCCGAGCGGATTGCCCGGGCACGGCGTGTTCGAGGTCGAGACCTTGAAGGACGGCAGGTCGGCCGCGCGCGGCATGGTGTAGTCCATGTAGCTTGCCGTCAGGAGTTGGCCGCTGGCGTCGTAATGCGCGCCTTCCAGCAACGCCTGGCCGACGCCCTGGGCGATGCCGCCATGCACCTGCCCTTCGACGATCATCGGATTGATGATGTTGCCGAAATCGTCGGCCGCGACGAACTGGACGATCTCCGTCATACCGGTTTCCGGATCGATCTCGACCTCGCAGATGTAGCAGCCGGCCGGGAAGGTGAAGTTGGACGGATCGTAGAAGGCCGTCTCCTTTAGCCCGGGCTCCATGCCCGCCGGCAAATTGTGGGCGGTGTAGGAGGCAAGCGCCACCTGGAACCAGGGCAGGCTCTTGTCGGTGCCCGCGACCTTGACCTCGCCATTCTCGATGACGATGTCGCCCTCGTCCGCCTCCAGCAGATGCGCGGCGATCTTCTTGGCCTTGGCCTCGACCTTGTCGAGCGCCTTGACGATGGCCGACATGCCGACGGCGCCGGAACGCGAGCCGTAAGTGCCCATTCCCATCTGCACCTTGTCGGTGTCGCCATGCACGATCGAGACGGAGTCGATCGGCACGCCGAAGCGCTGGGTGACCAGTTGCGCGAATGTCGTCTCATGGCCCTGGCCATGGCTGTGCGAGCCGGTGAGCACCTCGATCGTGCCGGCGGCATTGACGCGCACCTCCGCCGATTCCCAGAGGCCGACGCCGGCGCCGAGCGAGCCGACCGCCGATGACGGCGCCAGGCCGCAGGCCTCGATATAGCAGCTCATGCCGATGCCGCGCAGCTTGCCCTGGTTGGCGGCGTCGGCGCGACGCTTGGTGAAGCCGGCATAGTCGGCGGCTTTCATCGCCGCATCGAGCGAAGCGTTATAATCGCCGGCGTCATAGTTCATTATGACGGGAGTCTGGTGCGGGAAGGACGTGATGAAGTTGCGGCGTCGGAGTTCCGCCGGCGACACGCCAAGCTCGCGCGCCGCGGTCTCCATCGTGCGCTCGAGCACATAGGTGGCCTCCGGCCGCCCAGCTCCGCGATAGGCATCGACGGGCGCCGTGTTGGTGTAGACGGCGCGCACATTGGCGTGGATCGCCGGGATGTTGTACTGGCCCGACAGCAGCGTCGCGTAGAGATAGGTCGGCACGCAAGACGAGAACAGCGACATGTAGGCGCCGAGATTGGCTATCGTATCGACCTTGAGAGCGGTGATGCGGTTGTCCTTGTCGAAGGCCATCTCCACCGTCGAGACATGGTCGCGGCCATGCGCATCCGAAAGGAAGCTTTCGGTGCGGTCGGCCACCCATTTGACCGGGACACCGGTCTTCTTCGATGCCCACAGGCAGACGATCTCTTCCGGATAGATGTAGATCTTGGAGCCGAAGCCGCCGCCGACATCGGGCGCGATCACGCGCAGCTTGTTTTCCGGCGCGACGTTGTAGAAGGCGCTCATCACCAGTCGCGCGACATGCGGGTTTTGCGACGTCGTCCAGCAGGTATAGTGGTCTTCCGCCTTGTCGTAGTGCCCGAGCGCCGCGCGCGGCTCCATCGCATTCGGCACCAGCCGGTTGTTGACGATCTTCATGCGCGTGACATGGGCCGCCGACTTGATCGCCGCGTCGGTCGCCTTGGCGTCGCCGAGCTCCCAGTCGAAGATCAGATTGTTCTCGGCCTCGGCATGGATCTGCGGCGCGCCGGGTTGGATCGCCTTCGTGGCATCGACCACGGCCTTCAATTCCTTATAGGTGATCTCGACCGCTTCGGCCGCATCGCGCGCCTGGCCCTTGGTCTCGGCGACGACGACCACCACGGCGTCGCCGACATAGCGCACCTTGTCGACAGCGAGTGGCGACCACGCGCCCATCTTCATCGGCGTTCCGTCCTTGGAATGGATCATCCAGCCGCAGATCAGATTGCCGATGCCGTCGGCCTTGAGCTCCTTGCCCGTCAGGACGCCGACGACGCCCGGCATGGCTTGCGCCTTCTTAACGTCGATTTTCTTGATCTGCGCATGCGCGTGCGGACTGCGCACGAATACCGCATGCTTCATCCCGGGGACCACCATGTCGTCGACATAGCGGCCGCCGCCGGTGATGAACCTCTTGTCTTCCTTGCGCGCCACGCGGGCGCCGACGCCTTCGATACCCATTGCGGAAATTCCTCCGGAATTTAGGGGAGTAGTGAGTAGCGAATAGTGAGTAGGAAAAGATTTGGAGTAGGGGTCGGTCACAGAGACGCCGACCATTCGCTACTCACTATTCGCTACTCACTACTCACTCATCTCACGCTGCCTGCTTCGCCTTGCCCTTGGCGCCCTTCGACATCGCCTCCGATGCGGCGAGGATCGCCTTCACGATGTTGTGGTAGCCCGTGCAGCGGCAGATATTGCCGTCGAGCTCGGCGCGCACAATCGCTTCGTCGAGGCCTTGCGGGTGACGCGCGATCATGTCGGTCGCGGCCATGATCATGCCCGGCGTGCAGAAGCCGCATTGCAGCCCGTGATGCTCCTTGAACGCGGCCTGCACCGGATGCAGCTCGGCGCCGTCGGCCAACCCTTCGATGGTGACGATGCTCGAGCCGGAAGCCTGAACGGCGAGCATCGTGCAGGACTTCACCGCCCGGCCGTCGACATGCACGACGCAGGCGCCGCATTGCGAGGTATCGCAGCCGACATGCGTTCCGGTGAGGCCGAGATGTTCTCGCAGGAAATGCACCAGCAACGTTCGGTCTTCGGTACTACCGCTGACCCGTTTCCCATTCACAGTCAACGACACGTCCGACATGCAGCCTCCCTGGGTATTAACCTTGGTCCTCACCTTGCCGATGCCGTGCCTGTGCTTCGGCAGCGCGCAATTGCGTACCGTACAACGGGCAAAACAGTGCTGCCAGCGCTGCGTCCCTTGTACTTTCGGTCATGGCCGATAGCCTGTTGAGCATGATGCCCGGCCCATTGCCAAATCAGGGATTGAGGGCAAAGATGCCCTCGACGCGAAGCGTGCCTGACACGCATAAGAAAAGACACGCATAATCAGCGTTGGAGGAAATTGCGGAGAAGGCGGCTGGCCAGTTCTAGCACACGCTATGCATCGGGCCTTTCGGCGCTCACCACGGATGAGCCCGACCCGAACGTTTTTGCTCGGGCCATCGCGGCCGAAGCGGCGATCGTCGACGCCGGCTTCGCGCTTTTGTTCTTCTCCCAGAGCCTGGTCGACGCGGCGGCGCTCGCGCAGGCGTTGACGGCACACGCTCCGTCGCTTGCCTATGCCGGCTGCTCGACCGCCGGCGAGATCACGCCGCAGGGGCTGGAGGAAGGACATGTCCTTGCCCTGCTTCTGCCGTCGGCATCGTTTTCGACCGTCGCCACCATGGTCGAGAACCTCTCCTCGTCGGGCATGGACCGGATCACCGGCGAGGTCGCCTCGCTGCGGCGCCTGCTGCGCGGGCGCGTCGGCCAGGATCGGGCCAAGAACATATTCGCGCTCTGCTTCATCGACGGGCTGTCCTATGCCGAGGAAGCGGTTACCTCGGCCATCCACTGGGGGCTGGACGACATTCCACTGATTGGCGGCTCGGCCGGCGACGACCTGAAATTCGAGACGACCAGGCTGATCGCCAACGGCACGGTCGCGTCCGACAGCGCCATCGTCGTGCTGGTCGCGACCGAGATCCCCTTCCACGTCTTCAAGACCGATAATTTCATTCCGACCGACGAGAAGCTGGTGGTGACGGCGTCCGACCCGGACCATCGTGTCGTGCGCGAGTTCAACGCCACCAACGCGGCGGAAGAATATGCCGCCTCCGTCGGCATCGTGCCGCAGACGCTGACGCCGCTGAGCTTTGCCTCGCACCCCGTGGTGGTGAAGGTCGGCGGCGAATATTATTGCCGCTCGATCCAGCGCATGCACCCTGACGGCTCGCTGTCCTTCTTCTGCGCCATCGACGACGGCGTGGTGCTTTCCATCGCCCAGCCCAAGAACATGGTCGAAGCGACGCGCACCGCTCTCCAGGATGTCGAGCATCGGCTCGGCGGCATCGACATGATCCTCGGTTTCGACTGCGTGCTGCGCCGGCTCGACGCGCGCAACCGCCAGGTCTTCCGTGACATCTCCGAGCTCTATCGGACCAACAAGGTCATCGGCTTCGGCACCTATGGCGAGCAATATCGCTCGATGCATCTCAACCAGACCTTTACCGGCATCGCCTTCGGCGAGCGCCAGGCGGCCGAGTGAGCGCTGATGCCGCTTCGCGACATCGACGACCTCGAAAGGCTGAAGAAGATCAACGCCGCGCTGGTCAGCCGCGTCGAGCGCTCGATGGACCAGCAGGGCAACGCCTTCTCGCTGTTCCAGACCGCGATCTCGCTGGAAAACCGGGTGCGCAACCGCACCGAGGAATTGCACGCGACGCTGCGCCGGCTCGAGCAGTCGAACATCGACCTCAGCGCGGCGAAGGAGAGCGCCGAGCTGGCGAACCTCTCCAAGACCAGGTTCCTCGCCGCCGCCAGTCACGACGTGTTGCAGCCGCTGAATGCCGCGCATCTGTCGGTCTCGGCGCTGGCAGAGGTCCAGGCCAGCGATGAAGGCAGGAAGCTGGTGCGCCAGGTCGAGCGCTCGCTGGAGACGATGGAGGACCTGCTGCGCACGCTGCTCGACATCTCCAAGCTCGACGCCGGCGTGGTGCAGCCCGAGATCGTCGACGTCAGCCTGGAAGCGCTGTTCTCCTCGCTGCGCTCGGATTTCCTTCCGGAAGCGGCAAAGAAGGGCCTGTCGCTTAAATTCCGGCCCGTCAATGTCGCGGTGCGTTCCGACCGCACGCTGCTCAGGCGTATCCTGCAGAACATCCTCTCCAACGCGCTGCGCTACACCCGCTCCGGCGGCGTGCTGGTCGGCACAAGGCATCGCGGCGACACCATCCGCATCGACGTCGCCGACACCGGCTGCGGCATCCCCGAGGACCAGCGCGAGGCGGTGTTCGAGGAATTTCACCGCGGCACGTCCACGCTTGCCGATGCCGGGCTCGCCGGCGGGCTCGGGCTCGGCCTGGCGATCGTGCGCCGCATGGCGGCCGCCCTCGGCCACCCAGTCACCTTTTCCTCCAAGGTCGGGCGCGGCACCATCTTCCATATCGATGTGCCTGTCGGCATGGCCGCGGCCGAGCCGGCGATGGCTGCCGCCGACATTGAGCGGCCGCGCGGCTACGGCCTGTTCGGCACCAAGGTGCTCTTGGTCGAGAACGACATGGACGTGCTCTCGGCAATGACCTCGCTGCTCGAGCGCTGGCAATGCCTGGTGCGCGCCGCCACCTCGACCGACGATGCGCTCGACCTGCTCGGCGACACCGCGTGGGTCCCCGACATCATCATCGCCGACCAGCATCTCGACGGCGGCGATCTCGGCACGTCAACGATCGCCGAAGTGCGCGACTATCTCGGCCGGACCGTGCCGGCGCTGATCGTCACCGCCGACGGCTCCGAACCCGTCGCCAAGGCCGCCCGCGCCGCCGGCATAGAGCTGATGCGCAAGCCGCTGAAGCCAGCGCAACTACGCGCGCTGCTGGCGCATTTGTTGGCTTAGGCGCCCGCCTTAAAACCCCGCCTGATCCCGAAACAGCTCCGCATTGTCCAGCTTCGAGACCTCGATCACCGCCTGCGTGCGGCTATAGACGTTGAGCTTGCGCAGTATCTCCGAGACATGCGCCTTCACGGTGGTCTCGCCCACCTGCAGCTCGTAGGCGATCTGCTTGTTGAGCATGCCCTGTCGCAGCATCTGCAGGACCCTCAGCTGCTGCGGCGTCAGCTTGGCCAGACGCTGCACCATGTCGGCGCGGTCGGTGCTGTCGGGCTCCGGCGGCTGGCTCTCGTAATTTTCCGGCACGTAGACCGCGCCATCCATCACCGAGCGGATGGCGGCGGCGAGGTCGCTCTTCCTCGCCGATTTCGGGATGAAGCCGGCGGCGCCGTAGGACAGCGCCTCGGAGATGATCTTCGGCTCCTCATAGCCCGACACGATCACCACCGGCAGCCGCGGATAACGGGTCCTCAGCTGCAACAGCCCCTCGAAGCCATGCACGTCGGGCATGCTCAAATCGAGCAGCGCGAGGTCGAACGGCTTGGCGTCGGCAAGAAGCTCGATCGCTTCCCCGATCGAACGAGCCTCGACCGTATCGACGTCCGGATAGGCCATCTGCACGGCGCTGTGCAGCGCCTCGCGAAACAGCGGGTGGTCGTCGATGATCAGGAAGCGGGCGCGATCGTTGACGGCGGTCATTGCTCAGGATCAGGCATCGGTTCGGTTTCGGCCGGCACAGCATAGTCTCGCGGCCCTGGCCAGATTATTGGCAAATAGTATATCGCCCAAATGGTATACGGCATTGTCGGTGAAGCGACAGGGCCAACATGTTCGTGGCCATAGAGCCTTGCTCGCCCGTCGAAATCGGCTGAAGGTGCGGACGATTCATGCCAGCACGGAGACCGCCCATGCCCGAATTCGTCCTTCCGCCGCCGGCCATTGCCTCGGTTGCCGTCGCAGGCTCGGCGGAGCGGTTCGCCGTGCGCCGCATCTTCTGCGTCGGCCGCAATTACGCTGCGCATGCGCGCGAGCTCGGCAATGACGAGCGCGACCCGCCCTTCTTCTTCACCAAGCCGGCCGACGCGGTGGTCGACAGCGGCGCCGAGATCCCCTACCCGCCGCTGACCTCGAACCTGCACCACGAGATCGAGCTGGTTGTGGCCGTCGGCAAGGCCGGCTTCCGCGTTCCGCGCGAAGACGCGCTCGCCCATGTCTGGGGCTATGGCGTCGGCGTCGATCTGACCCGCCGCGACCTGCAGGATCATGCCAAGAAGGCGGCGCGCCCCTGGGATTGGTCGAAGGCGTTCGACCAATCCGCGCCTTGCGGGCCGCTGGTTCCGGCCGCGAAATCGGGGCATCCGGAAAAAGGCCGCATCTGGCTTGCCGTCAACGGCGTGGTGAAGCAGGACAGCGACCTGGCCGAGCTGATCTGGCCGATCGCTGACATCGTCGCTATCTGCAGCGAGGCGGTCGAGCTGCAACCCGGCGATCTGATCTTCACGGGCACGCCTGCCGGAGTCGGCGCGGTCCGGGCCGGCGACAGGATCACCGGCGGCGTCGACGGCATCGGCGAGATCGCGGTCACCATCGGGCAGCCGAGGCCATGAGCGACCTCGTCCTTCATAACTACTACCGCTCCTCCACCTCCTACCGGGTGCGGATCGCGCTGGAGATGAAGGGCCTGACCTACACTTATGTGCCGCACCATTTGCGCCATGGCGAGCATCTCGAGCCCGCCTATCGCGCCGTCAACCCGCAAGGGCTGGTGCCGGCGCTGGTTCTGGACGGCGGCACGCTTTTGACCCAGTCGCTGGCGATCATCGAATATCTCGACGAGATACAGCCTGAGCCGCCGCTGCTGCCAAAAGATGCGCTGGGTCGGGCTCGCGTCAGGATGCTGGCGCAGATGATCGCCTGCGACATCCACCCGGTGAACAATCTGCGCGTGCTGACCTCCCTTCGTAGCTTGTTCGGCGCCGGCGACGAGGACGTCGTCAACTGGTTCCGGCACTGGGTGAACGAAGGTTTCCAGCCGCTTGAGAAGATTCTGGCTTCGTCGCCTGAGACCGGCACCTTCTGCCACGGCGATGCGCCTGGCCTTGCCGACATCTGCCTTGCCGCGCAGGTCGCCAACAATGCCCGCTTCGGCGTCGACATGGCGCCCTACCCGGTGATTGCGCGCATCAACGCCGCCTGCATGGCGCTGCCGGCGTTCCAGAGGGCTGCCCCGCAGAACCAGATTGATGCCGAATAGAGAAGCCAGGGATCCCGACGAGGCAAAGACGCTCGCCGACATCGAAAAATACGGCTGCCACATCCTCTATGTGCTGGAGGAGGACGAGCATCCGCCCTTCGCTTACTCGGTCGGGATCGAGCACAATTTTGGCGTCCCTGAATTGGTCGTCATCGGGCTCAAGCAGGAGCTTTCGCTGACCATTATCAACGAATATTGCCGACGGGTGCGCAGTGGCGAGAGGTTCAGCGTCGGGGAGCGGGCATCGGGTTTCCTGGGAGGCGGCTTCGACTGTCAGTTCGGTGCAGTCCATCCCGATCACTACCCAGAATACTTCGGCTGGGACATATGGTTTTATGACGGGCCCGATTTCCGGATTGTGCAGCTTATTTTTCCGACAACGTCCGGTGTTTGGCCGTGGGATGCCGAAGCCGATGACTGGTTTCGCGAGCGGCAGCCGCTGCTTGATGCCCCGCCGTAACTAGTGTCCAACTCTCAGCGTCGCTGCCCAGAACGCCAACAACCGAAATTACCGATCGGTCCGCCGGTTCCGGCACTGGCAGAATCGATTTCCGATCGACCGGCGGCGGAATCGGCTATCGTCGCTCTCGGGCAAGCGAAGGGTGGAGTTGCCGATGAAAGCTGTCGTCTTCGAGAAATTCGGCGAGGCGCCGACGATCCAGACCGTGCCCGATCCGAAGCCGGCCGCCGACGGCGTTGTCATCAAAGTCGAGGCGACCGGTCTTTGCCGCAGCGACTGGCATGGCTGGATGGGGCATGACGACGGCATCACGCTGCCGCACGTCCCCGGACATGAGTTGGCTGGCGTCGTCGTCGCCGTCGGCAAGCAGGTCGGCCGCTGGAAGGCCGGCGATCGCGTCACGGTCCCCTTCGCCGTCGGCTGCGGCCGCTGCTTCGAATGCACTTCGGGCAACCATCAGGTCTGCGAGCATCAGACGCAGCCGGGCTTCACCGGCTGGGGCTCGTTCGCCGAATATGTCGGCATCGAGCATGCCGACACCAATCTGGTGCGCCTGCCCGAAGAGATGGAATTCGCCACCGCCGCCAGCCTTGGCTGCCGTTTCGTCACCTCCTTCCGCGCCATCGTCGACCAGGGCCGGGTGACGCCCGGCGAATGGGTCGCGGTGCATGGCTGCGGCGGCGTCGGCCTCTCGGCGATCATGATCGCCAGCGCCATGGGGGCCAATGTCATTGCCATCGACCTCACCGACGAGAAGCTGGAATTCGCCAAAAAGATCGGCGCGGTGGCGACGATCAACGCCTCGGCGACGCCGAACGTGGTCAAGGCGGTCAAGCAGATCACCAATGGCGGCGCGCATATGTCGATGGACGCGCTCGGCCACCCGACCACCTCCTTCAACTCGATCTCAAACCTGCGCCGTCGCGGCCGCCACGTTCAGGTCGGGCTGATGCTTGGCGAGCATGCCCGCCCGCAGGTGCCGATGGACAAGGTCATCGCGTTCGAGCTCGAAATCCTCGGCAGCCACGGCATGCAGGCCTATCGCTACAACGCGATGATGGAGATGATCCGCACCGGCAAGCTGAAGCCCGAATTGCTGGTGGGCAAGAAGATCAGCCTCGAGGAAGCGCCCGCCGCGCTGATGGCGATGGGTGGCTTCGAGGGCATCGGCATCGGGGTGGTGACGAAGTTCTGAGCAATTCCAGGAAAAGTGTGAAACGGTTTTCCGTCCGGAATTGCGTCAAAACAAATCAGTAGGCGCTTTACCGCGCGAACTTCTTCGCCCCGAACACGCAGGCCACCACGCCGAGCGTCACGACCACCATCATCGGGCTGACTTGCTCGTGCAGCAGCGTCGCCGCCAGCGCCAGGCCGAAGAAGGGCTGCAGCAGCTGCAGCTGCCCGACGGCGGCGATGCCGCCTTGTGCCAGGCCGCGATACCAGAACACGAAACCGATCAGCATGCTGAACAGCGAGACATAGCCGAGACCGATCCAGGCGCCCGAACCGATGGCGGCGAAGGATGGCGGCAGTGTCGCGAAGCTCAACGCCAGCATCACCGGCAGCGACAGCGCCAAGGCCCAGCAGATCACCTGCCAGCCGCCGAACTTGCGCGACAGCTTGGCGCCTTCCGCATAGCCCAGACCGCAGACGATGATGGCGCCGAGCATCAGGCCGTCGCCGACCGGCGACGCGGTCACGCCTTGCGCCAGAGCGAAGCCCGCCACTAAAGCGCTTCCCAGGCACGAGAACAGCCAGAAAGCCGGGCGCGGACGGTCGCCGCCGCGCAGCACGCCGAAGATCGCAGTCGCCAGCGGCAGCAGGCCGACGAAGATGATGGAATGCGCCGAGGTGACATGTTTCAGCGCCACCGCCGTCAGCAACGGGAAGCCGACCACGACACCCAGCGCCACGACGACGAGCGAGATCAAGTCGCTGCGCTCCGGACGCTTCTCGCGAAACAGCAGCAGCATCGCAATCCCGAGCAGACCGGCAATCGCCGCCCGGGCCGCCGTCAGGAAGGTCGGGTCGAAATCCATCACCGCCACCCGCGTCGCCGGCAGCGATCCGCTGAAGATCAGCACACCGATGAAGCCGCTGAGCCAGCCGTCAAAACTCTTTTCCATCATATGCTCCGTTTGCGCTTTCGTACCGGTGCGGGCCATGGAATCACCAGAGACAATGCGGTACAATTCAACAAAACTGTAATGGCCGGCAGGGAAGTACAGATGGACGCATCAGGCCCAAATGGAAGCGGCGCCACCCTTGTCGAAACCGTCATGGCGGCAATCCGCCAGCGCATCGCGGCGCGCACGCTGACGCCCGGAGCCCGCCTGCCGTCGATACGAGCCATGGCCAGATCCATGCAGGTTTCAAAATCGACCGTGGTCGAAGCCTATGAGCGCCTTGCGGCGGAAGGCACGATCCGTTCGCGGCCTGGCTCCGGCTTCTACGCCGCCGGCCAGCTCGCACCATTGTCGCTCGCCGAGATCGGCCCACGGCTGGACCGAGCCGTCGACCCGCTCTGGGTGTCGCGGCAATCGCTCGAAGCCGGCGAGGAGATGCTGAAACCCGGCTGCGGCTGGCTGCCGGCGTCCTGGATGCCGCAGGCCGCCTTGCGCCGGGCGCTGCGCAGCGCAGCCCGCGCGGACGACGTGACGCTTGCGGACTATGGCACGCCGCTCGGTCTGCCGCCGCTGCGCCAATTGCTGGCAAGGCGCATGGCCGAGCATGGCATCGAGGTCTCGCCGGACCAGATTATGCTGACCGACTGCGGCACCCAGGCGATCGATCTTTTGTGCCGCTTCCTGATCGAGCCCGGCGATGCGGTCCTGGTCGACGACCCCTGCTACTTCAACTTCCATGCGCTGCTGCGCGCGCATCAGGCCAAGGTTGTCGGCGTGCCTTACACGCCTTCGGGGCCGGACATCGAGCTATTCGCCGAGGCGATCGCCGAGCACCGGCCGCGCCTCTACATCACCAATTCCGGCATCCACAACCCGACCGGCGCGATCCTGTCGCCGGTCACCGCGCATCGGCTCCTGAAGCTCGCCGACCAGGCGGACCTCACCATTGTCGAGGACGATATCTTCGCCGACTTCGAGCATAGCCCTGCTCCGAGGCTCACGGCCTTCGACGGGCTGCAGCGCGTCGTCCAGATCGGCTCCTTCTCGAAGACGCTGTCGGCCTCGGTGCGCTGCGGTTTCATCGCGGCGCCACCCGACTGGATGGAGGGCCTGACCGATCTCAAGATCGCCACCACATTCGGCGGCGCCCGGCTGGCGGCCGAACTGGTGCTGACCCTGTTGAAGGACGGAAGCTACCGCAAGCATGTCGAGCAGTTGCGCACGCGCCTGTCGCGCGCCATGGCCGAGACCGCCGGCAGGCTGAAGGCGATGGGCATCGTGCCCTGGATCGACCAGCCTGCCGGCATGTTTCTCTGGTGCCGCCTGCCCGACGGCATCGACGCCGCCGACGTCGCACGCCATGCGCTTTCGGACAATGTCGTGCTGGCGCCCGGCAACGCCTTCAGCCTGTCGCACACCGCCGGCCGCTTCATGCGCTTCAACGTGGCCCAGTGTGCCGACGAATGCATTTTCCAGGTGCTCGAAAAGGCGGTAGCCGCGTCTCGTCGCAAGGCCGCGTAGTCCAGTCTCGGCAGGCCTTACGCCCCTGCCCGCTTGCGGCGCTCATACATCATCACCAGCGTCTCGGCAGTCAGCGCCGGCTTCTGCTCGCCTTCGATCTCGACGGTGTTGGCCGCCTTCATCAGATACTGGCCGGGACCGCGGTCCTCCATGGAAAGCAGCGTGGTGCGCAGCCTGATGCGCGCGCCGGCCTTGACCGGCGCCAGGAAGCGCACCTTGTCGAAGCCGTAGTTGAAGGCGGCCTGGGTGTTTTCCGGCACGATGCCCATCTCCAGCGCCAGCGCGCCGATGATCGACAAGGTCAGGTAGCCATGCGCGATCGTGGTGCGGAACGGGCTCTGCCGTTTCGCCCTTTCCGGATCGACATGGATCCACTGGTGGTCGCCCGTGCATTCGGCGAACTGGTCGATGCGCTGCTGGTCGACCGTCGTCCAGTCGGACACGCCGAGCTCCTGCCCGGACATCGTGCGCAACTGTTCGAAGGTCGGCGGCGTTCTCGGCCGTGTTTCCGTCATTCCGGCTTTCCCATCACTCTTGCCTGTCTCCCGACCATGAAGCGGCGGCCTCTGTCAATTCGCCGCCCCGCGATTTTCGCCGGTAGAGTTGATGCTTTGGGGCAGGCCGAGAACGCTCGGACACCTGCGCCGGTTGCATCGCATGTCGGTCGGTGATGGGTCCGAAATCGCCAGGTAGCCTATTTCTTTTCGTAGCCGGCGCGGATTTCCGCCATCGCATCCCGGATCCGGTCGCGCAGGATCTCGATCGATTCGGTGCTGGATTTGCGCACAAGGTCGGCCACTTCGCTGGCATTCTTCAGCGTCGTCTCGAACGACCTGCGGGCAAACTCCGCCTGCTTGCTCATCAGGTCCTGCGGATTGCCGGGCGTCTGATAGTTCTGCGCCATCCGCGTGATCTCATGCATGGCATTCTGGACCATCTCATGCTGCCTCGCCAGCACCGAGGATGCGCCGGCCGCACTTGCCCTCGCCGATTTTTCCAGGGCTTCGAGGTTTTTGCGGTGATGGTCGAGGATCGCCTGGACGTCGACATTCGGCAGCTTGAGGTCGCGGCCGAACCTGCTGAACATGTCGAGGAACGAGTCCGATTCCGGTTGTCTTGCCATGCCCTGCCTCCCTGCCGGCCGCCATGCGGCGCCCTTGAAGGAGAATAGTGCTCCTTGGGCCAGCGTCAATTGACGAGGAACAGCCGCTCCGCCGTATGGAGCGCCAACCCGGCAAGCCCGCCGACGATCATGCCGTTGAAGCGGATATATTGCAGGTCCCTGCCGATATTGGTCTCGATCAGCCGCGTCAGCTGCGCCAGGTCCCAGCGCTTGACCTGGTCGGCGATGAATGTCGACACCCCGCTCTTCTGGCTTTCCACGAACGAAGCCAGCGCCACGACAAAACCCTGGTTCATGTCGACCCTGATCTGGGCGTCGTCGGCCAGATGCCTGCCGATTTCGACGAACATATTGGCGAGGTGCTCGCGGATCGTCGAATTCGGCGCATTGACGTCCTGCTCGATGAACAGGCGCAGGCTCGTCCACGCATCGCCGGCCAGCGCCCGCACTTCCGGACGGCCGAGGAAATCGCGCTTCAGCTTCTCGGCGCGCCTTGCATATTGTTTCCAGGTCCTGAGCCGCTCGATGAAGCCAAGCACGAAGCCGTCGAATTCGGCACGCATCGGATGGTTGGGATCGGCCCGCACCTCGTCGAGCAGCGAACCCGCCGACGCGACGATCTTCTTCAGAAGATAGGCGTCGGCGCGAAACAAGTTGAACAGCGACGGCAGTTCCTCGCGGATCTTTTCACGCATCGTCGCCAGGGCCTGCTCGTCGTTGAGGAAACGCCCGACGACCCGGATGAACTCGTCGAAAAGCTTCTGGTGGCGGCGATCGTCGGTCAGCGCCGACAAAAGATCGGCCGCGAGCGGCGCCAGCGGCACCTTCTCGATCTGCTCCAGCATGCGGCTGGTGACGAAGTCACGGAGGCCTGATTGTTCCACCGCCGTCAATGTCTGCGGCACCAGGCGTACGACGAATCGCGACAGATCGGAGGCGCGTTCGGCGTCGGCCAGCCAGTCGGCGACCAAAGCGGCGAAATCGACCTCGGCGAGCTTCTCGCGCACCGGCTCCGGCGCCAGGAAATTGGCCTCGATGAAGCGGCCGAGATTATCGGCGATCCGGTGCTGGTTCTCCGGAATGATGGCCGTGTGCGGGATCGGCAGCCCGAGCGGCCGCCGGAACAGCGCCACCACGGCATACCAGTCGGCGAGGCCGCCGATGGTCGCCGCCTCGGCGAAAGCCGCGACGAAGCCGAGCCACGGATGGCCGCCCTCGAAGGACTTGGCGAGCGCAAAGACGAGGATGCACAGCGCGAGCGCCGCGGCGGCGACGAACTTGGTCCGCCGCAAGGCCGAGAGCTTCGCCTTGGCATCGGCGTCGAATCGAACCGGCGCGGGGGCCGAAGCTGACTGTGACATGGAAAAGGCCGTTTCCTGTTTGCACCCGCTTCTATCTAGTGGCCGCGCCGGCAAAACGCTCGTTCGAAGCGCGGGAGCACCAATCTGCGCCGGCATGCACAAAAAGTTGACACGATTATTCAGCTATGTGCCGGTCCAGTCTGGAATTGTTCCAAACTATGGGCCATATTCGGCTTCAAGCTAATATTTCGCGAGGATACCATGCGGCTCACGCGCCAGACCAATTATGCGATGCGCATTCTGATGTATTGCGCCGCTAACACTGAAAGGCTGAGCCGCATCCCCGAGATCGCCGCCGCCTATTCGGTGTCCGAGCTGTTCCTTTTCAAGATCCTGCAGCCGCTGGTCGAGGCCGGCCTGGTCGAGACCGTGCGCGGCCGCAACGGCGGGGTGCGGCTCGGCCGCGCGGCGGAACAGATCAACCTGTTCGATGTCGTGCGCGTCACCGAAGAGAGTTTCGCCATGGCCGAATGCTTCGAGAACGACGCAGCCGAATGCCCGCTGGTCGACAGCTGCGCCCTGAATTCGGCGCTGCGCGAGGCGCTCAACGCCTTCTTCGCCGTGCTTTCCCGCTACACGATCGCCGACCTCGTCGCCGCGCGCCCGAATGTGCGCAGCCTGCTCGGCATCGACCTTCTCGAGCAGCGCGCCCCGGCAGCCTAAGCCACCGACTGCGGCAGCACGAACGGCACGCTGCCGGCGGGCAGAGCACCAACCTTCAGCCTGCAGTCAAACACCTTTTCGATCATCTCGTCGTTCAGCACGTCCGCCGGCGACCCCGCGGCCGCCAGCTGGCCGCCATGCAGCACAAAAATTCGGTTGGCATACATGGCCGTCAGATTGAGGTCGTGCAGGATCGCTACCACGCCGCCGCCGCGCCGGGCAAAATCGAGCGCGATGTCCATGATGATGAGCTGGTGCTTGATGTCGAGGCTGGAGACCGGCTCGTCGAGGAACAGATAGCGCGGCCGCCCTTCGAGCACCGGCGCCCAGACCTGGCAGAGCACGCGGGCAAGCTGCACGCGCTGCTGCTCGCCGCCGGAAAGCTCCTGGTAGAAGCGGCCGACAAAGCCGTCGAGATCCACCCGCGCCAGCGCCCGCTCGGGCAAACGCGCATCCTCGCCGGGCAGCACGCCGGAGCGTCCGCCGATCAGGCCGAGGCGAACGATCTCGCGCACGGTGAACGGGAAGGACAGCGTCGTGGCCTGCGGCAGCACCGCGCGCAGCGTGGCTGCCTCGACCGGCTTCATGACCGACAGATCGCGGCCGTTGAGGGTGACGGTGCCGGTATAGGCGAGCTCGCCCGTCAGCGCCTTGAGCAAGGTCGTCTTGCCGGATCCGTTTGGCCCGACGAGGGCTGTTACTTCGCCGGGCCGCGCCGCGAAATCGACATGCGACACGATGCGCTTGCCGCCGATCGCCACCGAAATGTCGCGCGCTTCGATCATGGCGAACTCATAAATCAACGACGCCGCGCTGGCGCAGCAGGATCCACAGGAAGAACGGCGCGCCGGCGATCGCGGTGACGATGCCGATCGGCAGTTCGGCGGGCGCGACGATGGTGCGGGCGACCGCGTCGGCGATGAGAAGCAGCGATGCGCCGAGCAGGGCCGAGGCCGGCAGCAAATAACGGTTGTCCGGCCCGATCGCGAGCCGCAGCACATGCGGCACGACGATGCCGATGAAACCGATGCCGCCGCTGACCGCGACCGAAGCCCCGACCGCCGCCGACACCGCGACGACAGTCGTGTATTTCAGCCGCTGCACCGCAATGCCGAGATGGCCCGCGGTCGCTTCGCCCAGCGCCAGCGCGTTGAGGCCGCGCGACAGGAACGGCATTGCCGATAGCGCCAGCACGATCACCGGCCCCACGGTGCCGATCTTCGGCCATGTCGCGCCGGCAAGCGAACCGAGCTGCCAGAAGGTCAGGTCGCGCAGCTGCCGGTCGTCGGCCATGAAGATGAGGATGCCCGTCGCCGCCATAGCAAGAGCGCTGATGGCGATGCCGGCAAGCAGCATCGTGGCGACCGACGTCCGTCCCTGGCGCGTGGCGATGGCGTAAAGCAGCAATGTCACCGCGAGCCCGCCGAAGAATGCCGCGAGCGGCAAAGCGAGCGTGCCCAGCGCAAGCGTGACGGGCGCAAGCCAGGTCGTGCCGACCACGATGATCGCCACCGCACCGAGACTGGAGCCGGCGGAGACGCCGATAAGGCCGGGATCGGCAAGCGGGTTGCGGAACAGCCCCTGCATCACCGCGCCGCAGACGGCCAGCGCCGCGCCAATCAGCACGCCGAGCAGCACGCGCGGCATGCGGATATCATAGACGATCAACTGGTCGCGCGCGGCCAACGCCGCGTCGGCAGGCATGGTGCCCGTAAACCAGCCGCGGATGACGCGGACCGCGGAGGCGTCGGAAGCGCCCGACGTCAGGGACAGGAACAGGCAGAGAGCGAGCGTCACACACAAGAGCGCGATGACAAGCCTTGCCCGGGCCGAGCGGTCGCCATCGGCCGCCATCACCCTGCCCGCGCCGGCAATGGATTGTTCGGCCATCGCCGCTCAGTCCAGGACCTGGTTGCCGTAGAGCGAAACGGCAAGATCATGGATGGCTTCGGCCGTGCGCGGCCCGAAGCCGAGCAGGTAGGCGCCCCCCATGCTGATCATCTTGCGGTCGGCGCCCGCCGGTGTTGAAGCGACGGCAGGGTTGGCGAACAGCTCCTCTTCCGAGATCGGCGGTCCGGCGCCCTTCATCGTCAGGATGACGTCCGGCCTGGCGCTGACGATCGCCTCGTCGGTCATCGACTTGTAGCCGGAAAAACCCTCGACCGCATTGACCGCGCCGGCCAGCTTGACGATGCCGTCGGCCGCCGTGTCGCTGCCGGCGGCAAGGATCTTGCCGCCCTGCGTCGACAGCACGAAGAGCACGCGCTTGCGATCCTTGATCACAGCCGTCTGCTTTTCGGCCGCCGTCAGCTTCGCGTCCGTCTCGGCGGTGAGCTTCTCCGCCTTGGCCTCGACCCCCAGCGCTTTTCCCACGACGCGGATCTTTTCGAGAACGCCCTCATGATTGTAGTTGTCCGGCACCTCGACGAAAGGCACGCTCGACTTCTTCAGCACGTCGACCGCTTCTTTCGGGCCGCTGCCCTGCAGCGCCAGGATCCCGGTCGGATTGACAGACAGGACACCCTCGGGCGACAGCGCGCGCATATAGCCGACATCCGGCAGCTTCGCCGCCGCCTCGGGATAGCTGCTGGTCGAGTCGCGGGCGACGAGGCGGCCTTCCTCGCCGAGCGCATAGACGATCTCGGTGATCGAGCCGCCTATGGAGACGATCCGCGAGCTGTCCGAAAAGACTGTCATGCCTTCGTCCGCCTTGGCCGGCAGGAGGGCGACGGCAAGCAGGACGCCGAGCATCGGCGCGAGCGCTGCGCGGAAACTGAGAACAAAGCGCATTGGGTGCTACCTCATGCAGCGGTCGGATTGGGAATGCGGGGCAGGTTCTCGGCGAGAAAACGCCAGTCTTCCCGCTCGCCTTCGCCTTCATGGCGCTTGCCGAAGAACTGGATGATCATGCCGCCATTGGCGTCATAGGCCTCCAGCGAGGTGACATGGCCGTCCTTGGTGGGTTTGCGCACCGCCCAGACTTCGCGGATGTGGTCGGTCCTCAGATGCAGATGGAAAGTCTCGTCGAGCACGTTGAGCCACGGGCCCATCGGCTTGACCGATTTGATCGGGCCGGAATGGATCTGGATGCAACCGCGGTTGCCGACGAAGCACATGATCGGCATCTCGCCTGCCGCAGCGTGATGGAACATGGCGATGACCGCATCATTGTCGAGCAGCCAGGCATAGTCCTGGCCCACCATGCGCACGGCCTCGCGGCGGCTGAGCTTCAACGTCTTCAGCATGCCGAAGAACTGATGCACGTCGGTAAGCCGGCTCCAGCGGTCGCGCAGATCGCCGATCGAGGCAGCCGCGCCCTGCCTGTCATCCTCTCCTTCCGCGGAGCGTGGAAGGATCGCGACGGTCGGTTCCTGGTTCGACGATTCGAGGCTCGCCACCAATTTCTGGTAGGCATAGAGGTTGGATGCGGGCTTCAGATGCACCTTGTGCACCGCCTCGCCCGCCGCGTCGAAGAACTGCAGGCTGCGGCGGATCTCGCCGCCGTCGCGCTTTTCGACGGCAAAGCCATGCGCCCAGACCTTCGGGAAGATGCGCAGGTCGATGTTTTCGCCAAGCACCATGGCGTTGTGGTTGCCGGTCACGACCTTGTCGTAGACGCCGATCTTCTCGTGCACGGCGCTTTCGTTCCGGGTCAGCGCCATCACCTCGCCGACCGCCTCGAGGCCGGTCAAAAGATCGCTGACACGCGGCTCGACACGGACAGTGCCGAAGCCGCAGTGCGCTGCAACGAGTTCCGCTTCCGAAATGCCCAGTTGCGCCGAGAGATCGCGCTCCCGCATTTTCGGATTTTCTTCTCGCGCCCGCCGGATTTCCTCCGGCGATGACTTAACGCGCTGGTCCATTTCGTCCACCTGTATCGTCTGATCTCTGCTCGTCTGCCGCCCGCCGGTTCCGATCACTTGTTGAGGATCAGCTTGCCCTGGCGGGTGATCTTCAGGCGATAGAGCGCGCCGTGATGCTCGATGCCGATCTCGTGCTCGCCCTGGAACAGCGTGTTGCTGGAGAGCGTCCTCACCGCTAGCGGTACCCTTTCGTAATGCATCTGCGTGTCTTCCGGGCGGCGGACGCGATAGCGGAAATCGTTGGGATTGTGCGTGTTCATCGGGTCGGTCCTTTCCTCTGACGGCCACCTTGGCCGCAGCCTCATAAAATGGCGATTCAATTCTTGACTATATTAATCATGTTTACTAGTCGTGCATTACCGGAGTAAATGAGTCAAGATTTAAGACGCCGGATGTGATCAAAAATGCGAGCGAGCCACCGGCCAGCCAGCTGCGAGCCTGAAATCTGGAGTTGGGGCAATGGGGTTGGCGACTTGGGGACGGACAGGCCTTGCAGGCAATAGTGCGGGGCCGGGCTTTCGATCGATTGCAAAGACAATCGCCGCATTGATGGCCGGAGCGGCGGCGATCGCGCTCAGCGCGCACGCCGCCAAAGCGCAGCAAGCCGCGCAGCCGGTCAACCAGCAGCAGGCCGATCAGAAAAAGAAGGCTGACGAGAAGGCTGCGGCCGAAGGGACGCTTCTCGACAAGATCCTCGTCATCAGCCGCACGGGCGAAACGGCGATCCAGTCGCTGGCCTCGGCCAGCCATGTCGACCAGGAGCAGCTCGACCGCCGCATGGCGACGACGCCGAACGAGGTGCTGCTCGGCGTGCCGGGCGTCGCCGTCCAGGCCGATGCGCGCCGCGTCAGCTCCAGCATCAACATCCGCGGATTGCAGGATTTCGGCCGTGTCGCGGTGATCGTCGACGGCGCAAGGCAGGATTTCCAGCGCTCGGACCATGGCACGCAGTCGACCTTCTATGTCGATCCCGAGCTGATCAAATCCGTCGACATCATCCGCGGCCCGACCGCCAACACCTATGGCTCCGGCGCCATCGGCGGCGTCGTCTTCTTCGACACCAAGGACGCGGCGGATTTTCTCAAGCCGGAGGAGACTTGGGCCGGCTCGCTGACCGGGCGCTATGAAAGCAACGGCAAGGGCTGGACCACCAGTGCGACCGGCGCTTACCGGATCAACGAGAACTGGGACGTTCTCGGCAACATCGTCTACCGCAACTATGGCGACTACAAGAACGGCGGCGGCGACACCGTTGCCGGCACCGGGTTCGACGTGCTGAGCGGCCTGCTCAAGACCACTGTACGCCCAACCGAAAACAGCGAATTGAAGCTCGGCTGGGTCGGCTCCAAGGACGGCTGGACCGAGACCAGCGGCGGCGTGCCGGCGAATGACGTCGACCTCAAGTCGAACACTTTCACAGCTCGCTACAACATCACCGACGATGCCAGGAGCTGGCTCGACCTCCACATCAACGCCTCCTACAACAGAACCAATCTCGACCTGACGACGCTTACCGCGCAGAACCGCTTCGATCCGGTCACCGGCCTGCCCGTGCTGCTGCCCGCCGGCTCGCTGTCCACCTTCGATGTCGGCACGACCGGCATCGACATCTGGAACACGTCGCGCTTCGAGACGGCGAGCGTCGCCCACGAACTGACCTATGGCGGTGACTGGGTCGGCGACGACGTCGATACCGGCGGCACGGCCGGCGGCGACTCCTTCTACACGCCGTCGGGCAAGCGCAACGTCTCCGGCGCCTACATCCAGGACAAGCTGACTTGGGAGTGGCTCGAGGTCATTGGCGGCCTACGCTACGACCATTACAGCCTGGAGGACGACACGAATGAGACCTCCGGCGACCGGGTCTCGCCGCGCATCACGGTCGGCGTCTCGCCCTTCGAAAGCGCAGGTCTCGCCGGCCTGCAATTCTACGGCACCTATGCCGAGGGTTATCGCTCCCCCTCGCTTACCGAGACGCTGATCAGCGGCAACCATCCGGCCGGCGTCAGCTTCCCGTTCCTGCCCAATCCGAACCTCAAGCCCGAGACCGGCAAGACCGTCGAGTTCGGCGTCAACTACCAGCAGAACGACATCATCGAGGGCGGCGACGCGCTGCGGCTCAAGGCAGCCTACTTCCACAACAATGTCGACAATTACATCGACGGCGTGACGCTCTCGCCCTTCGATCCGACCAGCGGTTGCCCGTTCGGCCCGGGCATTCCGATCTGCTTCCAATACCAGAACTTCGCCAAGGCCAAGATCAATGGCTTCGAGCTGGAAAGCGTCTACGACGCCGGCTGGGGCTATGCCGGCCTGTCGGCCTCCATCATCAATGGCCACACCATCTTCTATGAAGGCGAGCGCGCCGACCTCGCCACCATCCCCTCCTCGCAGCTGACGGCCCAGCTCGGTCTGCACTTCCTCGAGGACAAGCTGACCGTCGGCGGCGAGGTCCAGTACAACGGTAAGCCCAAGGGTAATCCGGCGGCTAAGGATTATACGCTGGTCAACGCCTTCGCGAGCTACCAGACGACCGACAATCTCAAGCTCGACTTCCGCGCCGACAATCTGTTCGACGTCAAATACACCAATCCGCTCAACGGAGGCACCACCGCCGTCCTCTATGAGCCCGGCGTCACGCTGAAGCTGGCGGCAACCATGCGCTTTGGCGGCTGAGGAATGGAAAGCTTGACGGCATCGCCTCGCCTGCTGACCTCGGCGCTGGCGATGTCGCTCGGCCTGGCGCCGGCGTGGCCCAGTCCGCGCCGACTCCGGCCCGAGGCGCTTTCGGCGTATAGGGATGGGATTGCATCCGGCCATTCCGCATGGCGCCGTGGCGTGGCCTGCTTCCGGTCCAGCGCGATAGGCGGCAACCGATCTTGATTTGACAATTCCTTGTCGCGTGCGGCAGGTCTCGGCGCGAGACATGCAGGACATCAATCAACCTTCCGATGCAGGCAATGAACCGGCGATCAAGCCGGACGCGCCGCTCATGCAGACGCGGCAATCCGCGGGAGACCGCAGATGGGCAGTGGCGATCATCGCCTCCGGCCTGCTCCATGGCGCCGCCGCGGCGGCGTTTCTGATCGCACCCGCGGGGACATTCGTTTCCGCGGACGCGATCAGGGCTGAGGGCGCCGACCAGTCCGGCGCCAACGTCATCGGCAGCGCCTTGGACGACCAGGCGTCCGGCGCGGTGGATGTTACCCTGGTCCCGGATCCGCAGCCGGTGAAACGCCAGGCCGCGAAACCCGCTCCGCCGGCCGAGGCGACGCAGCCGGCAAGTGAGCAAGTGGAGCGCCAGCCTCCGCCGGAAGCTGTCAACGAGCCGGCCCCGGATATCCTGGCGGCCGCCGCGCCGCGCCAGGATGATCAGAGCGTCTTCACGGACAGCAGGTCGACGCCCGCGATCAAGCCGCAAAGCACACAAGCGCCTCCTGCCGAGCCCGAGCAATCGCCGGTCCCGAGCGCGACATCGAGCGCATCAGCCGCGCCGGCGGGGCCAAGCGAAACCGTTGAACCGCGAGGCACGGCGGATGGCGATACGCGCGACGCGCCGGTCGTCGCCAGCAAGGGCAAGAAACAGGCCGCCGGCAATGCCCTGGAATCCCGCTACAGCGGTGAAATCCAGAAGAAGCTTGCCCGCGCCAACCGTCGCGTTTCGAAATCGATCCAGGCCAAGGCTCGCAACAATGCCAGGGTGGTTTTCGTCGTCGCGGCCGACGGCAGCGTCAGCGACCTGCAGCTCGCCGAAAGTTCAGGGTCCGCCGAGCTCGATCAGTTCGCCTTGACGCTGGTGCGCAAGCAGGCACCGTTCCCTCCCATTCCGCCCGAGACCGGAAAATCGAGTTGGGTGTTCAAGGCGCGGATCGGCCCTTTTTAAAACCTTCGCCATCCCAAGAATTCGTCCATGTCGAAAGGAAGCCGATGTACATCGCCATGAACCGCTTCAAGGTCCAGAACGGCTCGGAAGAAGCCTTCGAGAATGTCTGGAAGAACCGCGATTCAAGCCTCTCCGAAATGCAGGGCTTCAGGGAATTCCACCTGCTGCGCGGGCCGGTCAACGAGACCGAGGGCTATACGCTGTTTGCCTCGCACACGGTCTGGGCAAGCCAGGAGGATTTCGTCGCCTGGACGAAATCGGAGAACTTCCGCGCCGCCCATCGCAATGCCGGCGGCTCGAAGGTGCACTATCTGGGCCACCCGCAGTTCGAAGGCTTCTCGGTCGTCGAAGGCGCCTGAAACGCGCCTCCGCCAAAAGAGCCCGTCTCGAGCTGACTATGCTGCGGCGAGCAAACTGGCGTTCCCGCCCGCCGCCGTGGTGTCGACACAGACCGCGCGTTCATGCGCGTAGGCCGCCGGGTTGAGCACCTCGCTGACCAGCGGGACGATCGGCCCGGAGCGCTCGGCAATCACCTTGCGCACGATGCGCGCCGCCTCCGGCGTGCCGGAGAAGGCGACGACATCGACGCGCAGCGAACGCGCCTCGACCGGATCGGGCCGGCCGTCGATCGCCGCCAGCGGCAGGCCTTTGCCGGTCAGCGCCGATAGCGCCGCCGGCGCGCCCGGCGCCACGGCCAGCACGGCATTGCCGGCCGCAAGCGCCTGGATCGTCTGGGCAAGCAGCGTCTCGGCATCCGGACCGAGGCACAGCACTCGGCCACGCGGTGCCAGCGACAGCGTGTTGGCCTCCCCGGTCGGCCCGGGCAGGTCGACCTGGCCGAAATCGAGGCTGGCAGCTGCGGCGATCGCCGCCGCGCCCTTGCCGCGCAGATGCTTCCTCAGGATCGCCACGCGGTCCGGTCGCGTCGACCAGCCGCCGAGCGTGGGATCCGGCAGATTGTCGGCAAGCTCGGTCGCGGTCACCTTGTGGCCTTCGCCTACCTCGGTGCCGGCCTCAGGCCCCTTGCGGAACCGGCGCAGGTAATGCGGTCCGCCAGCCTTCGGGCCGGTGCCCGAAAGCCCCTCGCCGCCGAAAGGCTGCGAGCCGACGACGGCGCCGATCTGGTTGCGGTTGACATAGATGTTGCCGGCATGGATGCCGTCGACGAAATGCTGGACGCGGCCTTCAATGCGCGTGTGCAGACCGAAGGTCAGCCCATAGCCCTTGCGGTTGATGGCGGCGATCACCGCGTCGATCTCGTCGGCATCGAAGGTCGCAACATGCAGCACCGGGCCGAACACCTCCCGCTCCATTTCCTCGATGCCTTTGACGCGGAACACATGCGGCGCCACGAAACGGCCGGTCGCCGGCGCTTCGAGCTTGGCGATCAGCCTGCCTTCCAGCCCCTTCTTCTTGCAATAGTCGCTGATCGAAGCTTGCGCCTCATCATCGATTACGGGGCCGACGTCGGTCGAAATCGCCCAAGGATTGCCGACATTGAGCGCTTCCATCGCGCCCTTCAGCATTTCCAGCATCTTCTTCTCGACGTCCTTCTGGACGTAGAGCACGCGCAGCGCCGAGCAGCGCTGGCCGGCGCTCTGGAAGGCCGAGGCGAGGATGTCGCGCACCGCCTGTTCCGGCAGCGCGGTGGAATCGACGATCATTGCATTCAAGCCGCCCGTTTCGGCAATCAGCATGGCGTCCGGCGCAGCGGTCTCGGCCAGTTGCCTCTCGATCAGCTTGGCGACCTCGGTCGAGCCGGTGAAGCAGACGCCGGCAATGCGCGGATCGGCCGTCAGCGGCGCACCGACCGAGGCGCCATCGCCCGGCAAAAGCTGAATGACGTCTTCCGGCACGCCGGCCTCGCGAAGCATTTCCACGGCGCGGAAGGCGATCAGCGGCGTCTGCTCGGCCGGCTTCGCGATCACCGAATTGCCGGTGACCAAAGCTGCCGCGATCTGGCCGGTGAAGATCGCCAGCGGGAAATTCCACGGCGAGATGCAGACGATCGCGCCGCGCGCTTGCGTGCCAGCTTCGGCGTTGGCCGCCTCGGCCGCGTAATAGCGCAGAAAGTCGACCGCTTCGCGCACTTCGGCGACGCCGTCGGCCAGCGACTTGCCGGCCTCGCGGGTGGCGAGAGCGAAGAACTCGACCGCATTGGCCTCGTAGAGGTCGGCGGCGCGATTGAGGATCGCGGCGCGCTCGGCAACCGGACGCTTCGCCCAGGCGGGTTGCGCGTGGACGGCGATGCGCACGGCGGTCGCCACCTGCTTGGCTGCCGCCTCATGCACGGTGCCGACGATCTCGTCGGGCTTGGCAGGATTGACGATCTGGCGCGGCTGGCCGTAGCCGGCGGCGCGCGTGACCGGCTTGGCGTGCCAGCAATCCGTTCCGGCGAACGCCGTCCTCGCCTTGTCGATGGCCGCGAGCGTCACCGGATCGGTGATGTCGAAGCCCTTGGAATTGCGGCGTCCGGCGCCGAAGATCGCGGCAGGACGGGCGATCGCCGGATTGGCGGCCGGCCCCTGCGTCTCGACAACCGCGAGCGGATCGCGCGCGATCTCCTCGGGCTCGACCTCCTCGTCGGTCAACTGGTGCACGAAGGAGGAGTTGGCGCCGTTTTCCAGCAGGCGCCGCACCAGATATGCGAGCAGGTCCGAATGCGCGCCGACCGGCGCATAGATGCGGCAGCGCGTGCCTTCGGCCTGCCGCACCGTCTCGTGCAGCGCCTCGCCCATGCCGTGCAGGCGCTGGAACTCGAAGCTGTCGCGGTCCTTCGCCATCGATAGGATGGCGGCAACCGTGTGCGCGTTATGTGTGGCGAATTGCGGATAGATGCGGTCGGTCATCGACAGCAGCTTCTTCGCGCAGGCGAGATAAGAAACGTCGGTGTTGGCCTTGCGGGTGAAGACGGGATAACCGGACAAGCCAAGCGTCTGCGCCCGCTTGATCTCGGTGTCCCAATAGGCGCCCTTCACCAGCCGCACCATGATTTTGCGATCGTATTTCCTGGCAAGCGCATAGAGCCAGTCGATGGCGAAGGCCGCGCGCGGGCCATAGGCCTGGATGACGACGCCGAAACCGTCCCAGCCGGCAAGCTCCGGCTCGGCCAGCACGCGTTCGATGACGTCGAGCGACAGGTCGAGCCGGTCCGCCTCCTCGGCATCGATGTTGAGGCCCATGCGCGAATGCCGGGCGGCAAGCGCCAAGGACAGCAGCCGCTCGGCCATCACCGGCAGCATCGTCTCGCGCTGCGCCACCTCGTAGCGCGGATGCAGCGCCGAGAGCTTGACCGAAATGCCGTGATTGTAACGGATGTCGGGACCGTTCGACCCGGCATCGAGCGAGGAGATCGCGTCGGCATAGGCGCGGTGGTAGCGCAGCGCGTCGGCTTCGGTGCGGGCCGCCTCGCCCAACATGTCGAAGGAATAGAGGTAGCCCTTCTGCGTCATCGGCCGGCCGCGCTTGACGGCCTCGGCGATGGTGCGGCCGAGCACGAACTGCTCGCCCATCTCGCGCATCGCCGCGGCGACCGCCTTGCGGATCACCGGTTCGCCCAGCCTGCGCACCATGGCGCGCAGCGTGCCTTCGATCCCGCCCTCGCCTTCGTCGAGCACGCGGCCGGTCAGCATCAGCGCCCAGGTCGAGGCGTTGACGAAGATGGAGCTCGAGCCGCCCGAATGCGCCGACCAGTCATGCGGCGCGATCTTGTCGGCGATGAGATCGTCCATCGTCTCGGCATCGGGCACGCGCAGCAGCGCTTCGGCCAGGCACATCAGCGCCACGCCTTCCTTGGTCGACAGGCCGTAGGCCGAGAGAAAGACCTCCATCAGCCTTGGATCGGTGGATCCGCGCACCGCACGCACCAGATCGGCCGCGCGCGCCGAGATCGCCTTGCGCTCTTCGGCTGACAAGCCCACCGCCGCCGACAGGCGCTTCACCGCCTCGTCTTCGTCGGGCAAATAATTGGCGCGGATCTGCTGGCGGATGGCGTCGAGCGGCATGTCGGGGTCCATGAAAGCGAGCGTGAGCGAAACGGTCTGGCGGTCGCCGGACCGAATGGCGCAAGCTAGCACAGCTGCGGATTCCAGTCGGTCCAAAGAAATCGACATGGCAGACTGATCGATCTAACATATAGCGACTAATCCCATCATTTCGACTGCAATTTTGATGATCGAAGACCAATTGGACCGCATTGACCGCAACATCCTGTCCGCGCTCGGGCGCGACGGTCGGCTTTCGATGTCTGAACTCGCTTTGAAGGTGGGCTTGTCGAAGACGCCGGTGCAGGCGCGCGTGAAGCGGCTGGAGAAGGACGGCTACATAAGAGGCTATCGCGCGGTCATCGACCGCGAGCGCATGGGCGAAGGCCATGTCGCCTTCGTCCAGGTGAAGCTATCGGACACGCGCTCGGCAGCGCTCGACGCCTTCAACCGCGCCGTTCAGGGCGTGCCGGAGATCGAGCAATGCCACATGATGGCGTCGAGCTTCGATTATCTGCTGAAGGTCCGCACCACCGACATTGCCGCCTACCGCCGGGTGCTCGGCGAGCGCATCTCCGCCTTGCCCCACGTCGCCCAGACGTCGACCTTCGTGGCGATGGAGACGGTGAAGGATCGCTAACCTACTCGGACAAGGTCTTGAGGAAAGCCACCAGCGCGGCCCGCTCGCGCTCGGACAGGTCGAGCGGGTGCACTTCGGAGACCCCTTCCACGCTGGGCGGCGCCTTCGAATAATGCGCCACCACCTCGTCGAGCGTCGCGAACTGCCCGGCATGCATATAGGGCGGCCGGTAAGCCGCGCCCCTGAGCGACGGCGTCTTGTAGGCGCGCGTGATCTGCGGACCGTCCTTCACCATGAAGCGCAGCTCGCGGCAGGCGCTTTCGTCGCCGTCGCGGAACTTGCCGAGGCAGTTGAAAGGATCGGCCTCGACCTGCGCCACGGCATCGACGCGCCCGCGGTCCGGCGGCAGGCCGTCGATCGGCGGCACGCCGGTGTTGTGGAAGGAGTTGTCGGTGAAGCGCGGGCCATTGTGGCAGGTCACGCAATTGGCCTTGCCGATGAACAGCTTCAGTCCGAGGATCTCTTCCGGCGAGAACGCCGCATTGCCTTCCGGCTTGGCGCCGGTGGCCAGATCGATGGCGAAGCGGTCGAAGCGCGTCTGCTCAGGCTCGATCGATCGCTCGAAGGCGGCGATCGCCTTGCCGATATTGGCGAAGACGCGGTTGACGTCGTCTTGCCGGCCGGCGGGCATGGCGTTCCACGCGGCCTTGTCGGCATCGCTGCCGAGCGGGCTGGCGTTGGCCGGCACCGCCGAAAGATCGGGCAGCGGTCCGAAGATGCGCTCATAGCGCTCGCCGAACCGCTTCTTGATGTAATGCGCGAAGGCGGCCCGGTTGCCGGCCTGCTCGAGCGGGTTTTCAAGCGGCGTCAGCGCCTGCGCCCACAGGCTGTCGCGCCTGCCGTCCCAGAAGAACCATGGATCGCGCGCCACGCCCGCCAGCGGCATCGTGCGGCGGTTGGTGTGGCCGACGCCGACCGCCTGCGGCAGGTCGTCCTGGAACTGACGGTCGATCTTGTGGCAGGTCGAGCAGGACACCGTGCCGTCGCGGCTCATGCCGGCATCGAAGAACAGCGTCGAGCCGAGCGCGGCAGCCGCCGGCACATCCGCATATTGGTTGGTGGTGTCGACTTTGAGCGAGGGCAGCGTGTTCAGCGCCAGCGACGCGATGGTTTTCTTCTCGGCGTCGCTGAACTGCGGCTCGCCGCAGCCGCCCAGCAAGGCGAGAGCGGCTAAAGCCAAGAGGCTCGCAACGCTGATCAGCCGCCTCATTGCCCGCTCACAAAACGATGTTGAAGACGACGGAATCGGAGCCCGCCGCCGCCGAGATACCGAAGTGCAGCTGCCACCAGCCGCTCATCGTGAACTTCACGCCGTCGATGCGGTAGCGCCCCTGGCCCAAATAGTCGGTCGCCTGCGGACTGGTCGGCAGGCCGTGATCGTGCCGCGGCATCCCGCCGGAAACGTTGATGGCCGCTCCTTCCACCGGCGCGCCGGCGGCGGTCTTCAGCGTCAGCAGCCAGGACTGCAGCTCGCCCTGCCGGACGACGCCGCGCTCCGGCTCGAAGCTCGCGACGAACAGGCCGTTCGCCGTCTTTTTCGAGCGCGACAGGTCCGGTCCGGGCGCCGACTGCGGCAGCGTCAGATAGATGGCGGCCACGATGCCGACCACCAGCGCGGCCAGACCGAGACCCGCAAGAATGTAACGCCATATCGATGCCAAGCCCGTTCCTCTTCGGCTGCTAACGTCGCGGGCGCCTTGTCGCGTCCCGCCCTGCCTGTGGGAAATCGCTTCTGGCGCAAAATTCGCCGGTAGCCAAGCATGGCGCTGCCGGCCGCAAAAAGCTACAGCAACAAGATGTTAGGAAGGGACAAGCCCGCATGGTCAATGGTATCGCATCGATCGGCGAATGCATGCTGGAATTGTCGGGCCAGGCCGGCCCGAACTGGCGCATGGGCTTTGCCGGCGACACCTTCAACACGCTCTGGGCGTTGCACGCCTTGAGCCCGGATCGGCCCGCGACCTATGTGACGGCCTTCGGCGACGATCCCTTCTCGCACGACCAGATCGCTTTCTTTGCCGAGAACGGCATCGGCATAGGCAACAGCCCGGTCATTGCCGGCGCGCGCCCCGGCCTTTACGCCATAACGCTTACAGGAGCCGAGCGCGCCTTCACCTACTGGCGAAGCGACGCGGCCGCGCGCCAGCTCGCCTCGGATCCGACAGCACTGGCAAAAAGCCTTGAAAACCAGGCGCTTGTCTATTTTTCCGGAATCACCCTGGCAATTCTGGACGCGGCGGCGCGCCAAACCCTCCTCTCGGCCGTGGCGACTGCCCGCAAGGCCGGCTCGCTCGTCGCCTTCGACCCGAATTACCGGCCGCGTCTGTGGCCGAGCCGCGAAGCGGCGCAGGCCGCGATCCTGGAAGCGCTTGCGGTGGCCAACATTGCGCTGCCGACTTTTCCGGACGAGCAGATGCTGTTCGGCGATGAGACCCCGGAGGTCACAGCCAAGCGCCTGGGCAAGCTGACCGGCGAGGTCGTGGTCAAGAATGGCGAGCAGCCGGCCCTGATTGCGCTGAACGGCGCTTCACAAGCTGTCGACGCGGTGCATGTGGCTGCCCCCGTCGATACCACGGGGGCCGGCGATTCCTTCAACGGCGGCTATCTCGCCGCCCGGCTTGCCGGCCACGCGCCTGCCGACGCGACACGCCGGGCGCACAAAGTCGCCGCCGCGGTGGTGCAGGTTCGCGGCGCGTTGGCTCCATTCGAGACGTTGAGAGCTGCATTCGACAGTTAAACAGCATCGAAGCTTAGGTAGCAATCACTTCAATACTGTAAAACCTTAAGGCAGACGGAACCGATATTCCGTCACCTGATGATAGATCTGCCCGGGCCACAGCGTCGCCTGCGGGAAATAAGGCCGGTTCGGCGCGTCCGGCCATGTCTGCGCTTCGAGGCAGAGGCCTGAAAACGCCTTGTAGCGGCGGCCGTCGAGCCCCGGCGATGTCGGCGCGACGAACTGACCGCTATAGAGCTGCAGTCCCGGTTCGGTGGTCCAGACTTCCATCTCGACGCCGGAATTGGCGCCTTGCACCCAGGCAGCCTGGTGCAGCGGACCACGGCTGGAGGCCAGGCAGTAATTCAGGTCGTAGCGAAGCTGCTCGCCTTCCATTTCCATGCGCAGCGGCCGCGCCTGCCGGAAATCGTAGGGCGTGCCGTCGACCGGCTTCACGACACCTGTGGGGATCATCTCATCATCGACCGGCGTGTAGGCGCCGGCGTTGAGCATCAGCCGGTGGTCGAGGATGTCGCCGGCGCCGCCGTCGTCGAGATTGAAATAGGAATGCTGCGCGAGGTTGCAGAGCGTCGGCTCCTCGCAGGTCGCGGTCAGCTCCATGCTGAGCGTGCCTGGGATCTTCAGCCGATACGTGCAGGTGACGTCGAGCGCGCCGGGAAAGCCCATCGCGCCGTCCGGATCGTGCAGCGTCAGCGTTACGAAATCGCGGCCATGCAGCGAGACGGCCCATGGCCGGCGGAAAAAGCCTTCCGAGCCGCCATGCAGCGTGTGCTTGCCGAGAAAATTCTGCTCGGTCTGGAAGCGGTTGCCGGCGATGGTGAAGCGGCCGCCGCCGATGCGGTTGGCGAAGCGGCCGACGACGGCGCCAAAGAAGGCGCGGTCGGTCTCGTAGGGCTCGAATCGGTCGTAGCCCAGCACCAGCGGCGCGTCATGGCCGCTCAGCCTGAGGTCCTGAATGATGGCGCCGAGCCCGATGATGTTGGCCGTGATGCCGCCGCCGCGAATGGTGAAGCGGCGCACGGCCTCGCCCGCCTGCGTCGTGCCGAAGACCTCGCCGTCTTTCATTGCCATGCCCGAAATGTCATTTCCGATCCGTGGATTTAGGCCGGCTGCGTATCATCCGGCAAGCGCAGGCTAAGGCAATTCCAGGAAAAGTGCGCAGCGGCTTTGCGCCAAGACAAGGCGATAGAGCAGTCCACCGTTGTCTGAAACGGTGGACTGCTGGGGGCGCCTGCCCCTGTTCCGGGAATCGATATCAGAGCCCGAGGCCGCCGAAGCAGGCATATTTGGTGTCGAGGTAGTCCTCGATGCCCTGATGCCCGCCTTCGCGGCCGAGACCGGATTCCTTGACGCCGCCGAACGGCGCCTCGGGCGTGGTGATCAGGCCTTCATTGACGCCGACCATGCCGTATTTCAGGCCTTCCATGACGCGGAAGGCGCGGCCGAGATCGCCGGTGTAGAAATAGGCGGCAAGGCCGAACTCGGTGTCGTTGGCCAGCGCGATCGCCTCTTCCTCGGTCTCGAACTTGAACACAGGCGCGATCGGCCCAAAAATCTCTTCCTTCATGAAGCGCATGTTCGGCGTGGCGCCAGAAATCACCGTCGGCTGGAAGAACGAGCCGCCCAGCGCATGGCGCTTGCCGCCGGCGACGACCTTGCCGCCCTTCGACGTCGCATCGGCGATGAATTCCTCGACCTTCTCGACCGCTTTCTCGTCGATCAGCGGCCCCTGCTGCACGCCTTCCTCGAGGCCCGAGCCGACCTTGAGGTTGTTGCTGGCGGCAGCCAGCTTCTCGACGAACTTGTCGTAGATGCCGGCCTGCACGAGGAAGCGGTTGGTGCACACGCAGGTCTGGCCGGAATTGCGGTACTTGGCCGTGATGGCGCCGGCAACGGCGCGATCGACATCGGCGTCGTCGAAGACCAGGAACGGCGCGTTGCCGCCCAGCTCCATCGACACTTTCTTGACCGTCGAGGCCGACTTCTGGATCAGGATCTTGCCGACCTCGGTTGAGCCGGTGAAGGTGATCTTCTTGACCAGCGGGTTGGCGCAGATCTCGTCGCCGATCTCGCCGGCAGAACCGGTGACAACGTTGACGACGCCTTTCGGGAAACCGACCTCCTCGACAAGCGCGCCCCAGGCGAGGCCCGAGTAAGGCGTCTGCGAGGCCGGCTTGACCACCGCGGTGCAGCCGGCGGCCAAAGCCGGGCCGATCTTGCGGGCAAGCATCGAGGACGGGAAATTCCACGGCGTGATGGCGGCGATGACACCGACCGGCTCCTTGGTCACCAGGATGCGGCGGTCGCCCCATGGCGACGGAACGATGTCGCCGTAGACGCGGCGGCCTTCCTCGGCGAACCAGAGGATATAGCTGGCGGCCGAGCCGATCTCGCCCTTGGATTCGGTGAGCGACTTGCCCTGCTCGATGGTCAGCAATTCGGCGAGCACGTCCTGATTGTCCATCATCGCGTCATGCAGCTTGCGCAGCAGCTTCGAGCGCTCGAGCGCGGTGGTCTTGCGCCAGGTCTTGAAGGCTTCCTCGGCGGCCTCGATGGCGCGGCGGGTCTCGGCCTTGCCGGCCTTAGGCACGGTGCCGATCTTGAGGCCGGTCGCCGGATTGTTGACGTCGATGGTCTGACCGCTGTCGGCCTGCACCCATTCACCATTGATGAGGTTGGCCTGGCGCATGAAATGGCTGGTTTTCTGAAGCATGGTCTGGCCTCCGTTCGGCGCGCTGATCGGCCGTTTTTCTGGATATCCGTTGAAGCGTGCTTCAAGAGCCGCACGCCGGCGCATTGCTCTTACCTAGGGAAAGGCGGGCAAGCAATCACAAGATGGCATATAGGGGTTGGGCAGCAAAAGCGAGCCGCCTTCAGCGGCTCTATCCGAAGACGTGGATCACCACCGTCAGCCAGAACGACGTGGTTACCACCGCGCTTGCGGTGGCAAGCGTCATCTGGTTCGAGGCCAGCGCCTGGCCGGTGTTGAACTGGACGGCGATCAGATAGGAGTTGATGCCCGAAGGGAGTGCCGCAACCACCACCGCGACCTTGGCCGTCAGCGGCGGCAGGCCGAGCAGCCAGACGAAGGCCAGCACCAGCGCCGGCATCGCGAACAGTTTCAGCACCGACAGCGCCAGCGCCGGCCTGATATTGCCGGAGATGCCGAAGCGGCGCAGGCTGAGCCCCATGGCGAACAGCGCCACCGGACCGGCCGTGTCCGCGAGCGTATTGACCAACCGTTCGACCAAGTCCGGCAGCGGCGCGCCGGTGAGGCGCCAGGCGAGCCCCACCAGGATGCCGATGATCAGCGGATTGAGGAACAGGCGCCTGAGGAAGTTTTTGACGACGCGCAGCGGATGCACCGTCTCGCCGCTGCCGCGCCCGAACATCTCGAACAGCACGATCGAGGCCATCATCATGATTGGCAGGTGGACCGAGACCAGCAGTGACAGCACCTCGAAGCCGCTGGCGCCGAATATGCCGAGGACGAAGGGCGCGCCGAGCAGCACCACATTGGAATAAGCCGAGGACACGCCGCCGACGATGCCCGCGCGTGCATCTCGCTTGAAAACGCGCGTCATCATCAGATGGCCCGTGGTCCAGGTGATGGCGGCGGCCGCAAAATAGGCGCCCCACAGCGACCAGGGCGTTACGCCGTGGAAATCCGATTTGACCATGGTCCGGAAGAGCAGCAGTGGCATCGCCACGCTGACGGCGAATTCCGAAATGCCCTCCCCGCTCGCCGGCTTCAGATAGAGGGTGAGCCCGGTCAGATAGCCGAGCGCCACAAGGCTGAAGACGAAGAGGACGGTTTCGGTAAGCGGAGTCATTTCTTGGGCGGAGACATTTTTCCCGTGATAGGCGGGCCCTGACTGCGGTGCAATCGCACCGAACGGAACGGCGCTCCATTTGCTCTGCTGCCCCGCTGCTTGTCTTTCGGCCTGCTTTGCGGTCCCTATATGCCAATCACCACCTTGCCTTTGCGGGCTGCCATAGGACTTCCGATGCTGCGACTTGCCCTGGCGCTCTTCCTGCTTGCCGTTCCCACCCTGGCTCACGCGACCGACGCGGGCTGGGCGTTGCTGCGCGACGGCGGCCATGTCGTTCTGCTTCGCCATGCCTTCGTCACCGGAGCTGCCGACCCGGCCAATTTCGACATCGGCAATTGCGCCACGCAGCTCAACCTGTCGGAGCGCGGCAAGCAGCAGGCAAGCCGCATCGGCGCGCTGTTCGCGGCGCGCTCGGCGCCGATCGATCACGTACTCTCCAGCCGCTACTGCCGCTGCCTCGATACTGCCCGCATCGCTTTCGAATCCGAGCCGCAGCCCTTCGCGCCCCTCGACCTGCTGAAAACCGACCCGGCCGAGAAGGCCGCGCAAATGGCCGCGATCATGAAGGAGATCCGTGGCTATTCCGGCTCCGATAATCTGGTGCTGGTCACGCATGTGGAGAACATCGAGGCGCTCACCGGCGTAGCGCCGCGCGAGGGCGAGGCCGTGGTGGTGGCGCCGGACGGTGATGGTCTCAAGGTGCTGGGACGGGTCACGTTCTAAGACGCCGCGCCCGCCGGTGTTGCCGAAATGCAACTCCCGCAAGAAGCCGCAAATCCGCCGCGACAATGCCGCTTGCGACAACCCGTCGCAGGGTCTATAGGCGCGCTCCCGGTCACGAAAACCGAAGCGAGCACAACGGTTGGAGCTTTCGTCTCCGCCCGCGCAGCCGGCTCTGCCGCGCTGTGTGCGGCGCCGTTTCGGGTGTTGGGATCGCCGATGTAGCTCAGAGGTTAGAGCGCCGGATTTAGGTCCGGAGGTCGAGGGTTCGAGTCCCTTCATCAGCACCACGGATAGCTCAGTTGGTAGAGCATCAGATTTGTCATCTGACTGTCGAAGGTTCGATTCCTTCTCCAACGGCCTGATAAGCCGACACCATCAGGTGGTGTTATCCAAACGGTCCGGGGACCGGAATGCGAGGATTTCACGGACGGCAAGGCTTCGGCCTCGCCGGGCGGTGACATTCTGCGCCATCGGCTCGCGGCCAGGTTCGCGGTGACGATCAAGGCGCGGCGCGGCCGGCAAAGGAAGCTTCGGCTTCCGGCGCCCGCTTCGCCGCCCCGCGATCCGCTCCCACGGGCCCGCCACGCGCCGATGCCACCGGTCCCCGGATCATTCGTGCCCAGGACAGTACGACGACGTGAAACGAGAAACGAAAGGATGATCGACGCATGACGTGACGCCTCACATGGGGCCATGCCCGACAGGAGTAAGACAATGAAGACCATTCTCGAAAAGGCTCTTGGACGCCAGCGCGTCCTGGTGAAGGAAAGTGAACGTGCCGTCACCCTCTACAAGGGTGAGATCCAGGCGATCCTGATGCCGGGCGAGCATTGGCTCGCCAACCGGCGCGGCAACCTGGAAATCTCCAGGCACGACCTGAAGAACCCGGAATTCGTTTCGGCTTACGAGAAGGCGTTGTTCGACAAGCTCCCGGATGTGGCCGCGCGTCACCTCACCGTCATCCGCACCGGGCGTACCGACGTCGCCGTCGTCGAGCGCGACGGCGCCTTGCATGCCGTGCTCAACCCGGATCGCAAGCTCGTGCTGTGGACGGATGCCGGCCCGTGGAAGGTCACGTCCGTCGACACGGCGGCCGATCTCGCCGTCGATCCGGCCTTGATGCGCCGGATCGGCCAGGCCCGGAAGACGGAACATGTGTTCCTCTATCCGGTCGTGGACGGCCAGGTCGGGTTGCTGTTCGTGGATGGCGTCTACACCCGCACGCTTGCCGCGGGTGTGCACGCCTTCTGGAATGTCGGGCGCATGGTCCAGGTGAAGGTTGTCGACGTCAAGCGCCAGTCGCTCGATGTTGCCGGGCAGGAAATGCTGACCAAGGACCGCGTGACGATCCGCGTCAACATCGCCGCCGAATACCGGGTCGTCGATCCGGTGACGGCGGTGAGCACGGTGAAGGACTTCTCCGAAGCCCTCTACCGCGCCCTGCAGTATGCCTTCCGCAAGACGCTTGGCGCGCTCACGCTCGACCAGATCCTCGACAAGAAGGTCACGGTCGACGAGGACGCGGCTGCCAAGGTGCGCGACGACATGGCCGTGATCGGCGTCGAGGTCAGCGATATCGCTCTCAAGGATGTGATCCTGCCGGGCGACATGCGCGAGATCCTCAACCAGGTGGTTTCGGCCGAGAAGCAGGCCGAGGCCAACGTCATCCGCCGCCGCGAGGAGACGAACGCCACCCGTTCGCTGCTCAACACGGCCAAGGTGATGGCCGAGAACCCGGTGATGCTGCGACTGAAGGAGCTCGAGGCTCTCGAGGCCATCGCCGGCAAGGTCGAGCGGCTCACCGTCCACAACGGAACGGGCGGGTTGCTCAACGACCTGGTCAAGCTCCGCGACTGATGCATGTCGCCCAAAGTGGTTCCGGCTTTGGGAAGACGGCATGCGAAACAAAAGCTGACGCCGCGTCAAATGGGAGGGGCCGCCGGGCAGGCCGGCGGCCCCTCTTGCGCTCCCAAAGCCCACATCCCATCTGCCCCGGCGCGTCAGGCCTTTTCCTGCCGGGAAAAACCGATTAGACAGCGCCCAAACAAGATGCGGACAGATTCCGCCCGCAACCGAAGGAAGAGCCCTTGTCCACCACGTTCGAGAAAGTCGCCAAAATCATTGCCGACACCAGCGAGATCGATATCGACACCATCACGCCCGAGAGCCACACGATCGACGATCTCGGCATCGACAGCCTCGATTTCCTCGACATCGTCTTTGCCATTGACAAGGAATTCGGCATCAAGGTGCCGCTCGAGAAGTGGACGCAGGAGGTCAATGACGGCAAGGCCTCGACCGACGACTACTTCGTCATGAAGAACCTGTGCGCCAAGATCGACGCGCTGGTCGCGGCCAAGGCCGCCTGAGCCGGCTCGGGCGCGGTCTTGACGCGCCCCGCCAGCTGACCCACAACAGCCGCCCATGAGTTCTCACGACGTCGTCATCACCGGCATCGGCCTTGTCTCTTCGCTTGGAGAGGGCCCTGATGCGCATTGGCAGAAGCTCACCCGACCGGGCCTTGAGCCGGTGCTCGAGGCAGAGCGCTTCGCGCCCTACACCATCCATCCCCTGCCCGAGATCGACTGGAACCTGCAGATCGCCAAGCGCGGCGACCAGCGTCAGATGGAAACCTGGCAGCGTCTCGGCACCTATACCGCCGGCCTGGCGCTCGACGATGCCGGCATCAAGGGCAGTGACGAGCTTTGCGCCACCATGGACATGGTGGTGGCGGCCGGCGGCGGCGAACGCGACGAAGCCGTCGATGCCGCGATCCTTGCGGCCTCCGAAAGCCGCAATGACCGCGACGTGCTGCTCAACGAGAAGCTGACCACGGAACTGCGGCCGACTTTGTTCCTCGCCCAGCTCTCCAACCTGCTCGCCGGCAACATCTCGATCGTCCACAAGGTCACCGGTTCGTCGCGCACCTTCATGGGCGAGGAAGGCGCCGGCGTCTCGGCCGTCGAGACGGCGGCCGCGCGCATCCGCTCGGGACAGTCGACCCATGTTCTGGTCGGCGGCGCCTTCCAGACCGAGCATTCCGACATGCTGCTCGGCTACGAGCTTGCCGGCTACCTGCATCGCGGCCCGTGGAAACCGGTCTGGCAGCGCCAGGGCTCGGAAGGCGGCGGCGTGGTCACGGGCTCCGGCGGCGCCTTCCTGGTGCTCGAGCAGCGCGAGCACGCAAAAAACCGCGGCCGCAAGATCTACGCCGAGCTTGGCCATGTCGTCTCCGGCCGCGCCAGGCGCCGGCAAGGCGAGTTGAATTCTGAGATTGCTGCGCTGCTGAAGCAGGCTGCCCTTCCCGACGGCGATCTGCTGACGGTTTCCGCCGCCTCCGGCGCCCACGCCGCCACGGCGGCCGAAAAGGCCGTTCTCGATGCCAACCCGGCTTTGGCTGTGCGCGCCTTCTCGACGCTGACCGGCCATATGAAGGAGGCTCAATTCCCCTTTGCGGTTGCGCTCGCGGCAATGGCCGTCGATCGCGGGGCCGGTTATCCTGCCTTCGATGCCACGGTGGAGCGCTCATTCGAAGGCACCCCCAATTCCGTTCTTGCAACCGCGATCGGCTATCACCAATTCGAAGGCCTGGGGCTGGTTAAAGCCGCTTAGATCGGTTTTTCGCAATTCCCGGGCGGAAAACCGCTACATACCTTTCCTGGAATTGCTCGATAACGAGGCAAGACAAAGCATGGCCAATCTTCGCGACCACATGGGCAGGCCTATCGTCGCCGTTACCGGCATCGGCGTTGTGACCTCGCTCGGCGTCGGCAAGGCCGACAATTGGGCGGCGCTGACCTCGGGCAGATCCGGCATCCATCCGATCACCCGCTTTCCGGTTGACCACCTCAACACCCGCATTTCCGGCATGGTCGACTTCCTGCCGTCGAGCTCGAAGGGCGCCAGCCACCTCACCTACGAACTGGCCGAGACGGCGGCCCAGGAGGCCGTCTCGGAAGCTGGTCTGGAATCCGGCGATTTCGGCGGCCCGCTGTTCCTGGCCTCGCCGCCGGTCGAGCTCGACTGGATCGACCGCTTCTCGCTCTATAATTCCGACAAGCAGGACGCCGGTGCCGAAAGGTTGCTGCGCGTGGCGCGCGGGCTGAAGGAGCTGGATGTCTTCGAGACCACGCAGTTCGGCTCGATCGCCGATCGCCTGGCCGACCGCTTCGGCACGCGTGGCCTGCCGATCACCCTGTCGACCGCCTGCGCCTCGGGCGCCACCGCCATCCAGCTTGGGGTCGAGGCGATCCGGCGCGGCGAGTGCGACAAGGCGCTGTCGATCGGCGCCGACGGCTCGGCCACCGCCGAAGCGCTGATCCGCTTCTCGCTGCTCTCGGCCCTTTCCACCCACAATGATATCCCCGAAAAGGCCTCAAAGCCCTTCTCCAAGGATCGCGACGGCTTCGTGCTGGCTGAAGGCTCCGGCGCGCTGGTGCTGGAATCGCTAGAAGGCGCCCTTGCGCGCGGCGCGACGATCCTCGGCATCATGCGCGGCTGCGGCGAAAAGGCCGACGATTTTCACCGCACCCGCTCCAAGCCCGACGGCTCGCCGGCGATCGCGGCGGTGCGCGCCGCTCTTGCCGATGCGGGCCTTGGCGAAGACGAGATCGACTACGTCAATGCTCACGGCACCTCGACGCCCGAGAACGACAAGATGGAGCACCTGTCGCTGTCCACCGTCTTCGGCGAGCGCATCGGCTCGATGCCGATCTCGTCGAACAAGTCGATGATCGGCCACACCCTGTCGGCCGCCGGCGCGGTGGAGGCCGCCTTCTCGCTGATGACCATGCGCGAAAGCGTCATCCCGCCGACGATCAATTACGACAATCCCGATCCGGCCATCGTGCTCGACGTCGTGCCGAACAAGAAGCGCAACGCCGAAGTGGGCACGGTTTTGTCGAATTCCTTCGGCTTCGGCGGCCAGAACACCTGCCTTGTCATGGCGCGGGAACCGGTCTAAGCGGACTTTTCCGCTCTTACAGACCCGACAGGCCACATGCGCGCATTGCAACTTATCGAGGACCGCCGCCTTGAAACGGTGGACCTGCCGCCTCCCCCGCCGCCTTCGCTGGGCGAAGTGACGCTCCGCATCAAGGCGGTGGCGCTCAACCATATCGACGTCTGGGGTTGGCGCGGCATGGCGTTTGCCAAGCGCAAGCTGCCGCTGGTCGTCGGCGCCGAGGCCGCCGGCGAGGTCGAGGCGGTCGGCCCCGGCGTCTCCAACCTGCTGCCGGGACAATTGGTGTCGATCTACGGCGCGCGCACCTGCGGGCTTTGCCGCGCCTGCCGCGAAGGCCGCGACAATCTCTGCGAGCATGTTTCCGGCGTCCATGGCTTCCATCTCGACGGCTTTGCCCAGGAAAAGATCAACCTGCCGGCGCGTCTTCTGGTGCCCGCGCCTCCCGGCGTCACCGAGATCGGCGCGGCGGTCGCGCCTGTCACCTTCGGCACGGTCGAGCACATGCTGTTCGACAACGCCAGGCTGGAACCAGGCGAAACCATCCTCGTCCATGCCGGCGGCTCCGGGATCGGCTCCGCTGCCATCCAGCTCGCAAAGAAGATGGGCTGCACTGTCATCACCACGGTCGGCTCGAACAACAAGATCGACAAGGCCAAGGCGCTTGGTGCCGACCATGTCATCAACTACCGCGAGGACCGTTTCGAAGGCGTCGTGCGCAAGCTGACCAGGAAGAAGGGTGTCGATGTGGTGTTCGAGCATGTCGGCGCCGACACCTTCGCCGGTTCCATGCTGTGCTTGAAGCGCGGCGGCCGTCTCGTCACCTGCGGCTCGACCTCGGGCGTGTCGACGCAGGTCAACCTGATGCAGCTCTTCCAGCAGCAGCTGAAGCTGCTCGGCTCCTTCGGCTGCCGCATGGAGAACATGGCCAACGCCATGCAGAAGATGGCGGCCGGCCTCGTTGCGCCGGTCATCGATACCGAAGTCGGCTTCGACGACATCGACGCCGCGCTGAAGCGCATGGAAGGCCGCGACGTCTTCGGCAAGATCATCCTGCGCGTTTCCTAAGACAGGATGGTCGGCAAGGTGTTCAGGAAAGCCCGCCGGGACTTCATGTTCCGCTACGGCCGGCGGCTGCGCCAGCTGGAGCATTGGCTGGTCGCCAAGCTCGCCATCGTGTTGCTCTCGCTGCTGCGGCTTCTGCCGCCGGACAGCGCGCTCAACTTCGCCGACCGCGTCGCCCGCCGCATCGGCCCGATGGTCGGGCGCCACCGCGTTGCGGTCAACAATCTGCGCCTTGCCTATCCGCAAAAGAGCGACGCCGAGATCGAAGCCATCGCGCGCGACATGTGGGGCAACATGGCCCGCCTTGCCGCCGAATACATCTTCCTCGACGCGCTGTTCGACTTCGATCCGAACGCTTCGAAGCCGGGCCGGGTCGAGGTAGGCGGCGTCGAGCATTTCCACGAGATCGCCGGCGAGACGAAGCCGCATATCCTGTTCACCGGCCATCTCGGCAATTTCGAGCTGCTGCCGGTGGCCGCGGCCACCTTCGGCATGAACATCACGGCGCTGTTTCGCCCGCCAAACAACCCCTATCTCGCCGATTACATCCACTCGACGCGCCGCTCCTCGATGGGCGCCCTGCTGCCCTCCGCCGCCGGCGCGTCCTTCGCCCTTGCCGCCATCCTCGAAAAGGGCGGCAATATCGGCGTGCTTGTCGATCAGAAATTCTCGGGCGGCGTAGACACGACCTTCTTCGGCCGCCCATGCCAGAGCAACCCGATGCTCGGCATGCTGGCCCGCCACTATGACTGCGATGTCTATCCCGCCCGCTGCGTCAGGCTGCCGGGCAACCGCTTCCGCCTGGAAATCGAGGACAGGCTGACCTTGCCGCGCACCGAAGGCGGTAGCGTCGATGTCAGCGCCACCACCCAGCTGCTCACCGATGTGGTCGAGCGCTGGGTGCGTGAGGACCCCGGCCAGTGGATGTGGTTCCACAAGCGCTGGGAAATCAGCGGCCGTCGCCGCAAGCGCGGACAGTCGAAGGCGACAGTCGGCCTGTAACCGGTCGGCCCGCCGACCAGGCTCAGTTGGTGACGACGATCCGCGTGTTGCCGTAACCGACTTCCTTGACCATCGAATAGAAGGTCGCGGCGTTGGACGGATGCAGGCGCACGCAGCCATGCGAGGCCGGGCGCCCGAGATTTCTTACCGACCCGGTGCCGTGAATGGCGTATCCGCCATGGAAGAACACCGAATAGGGCATCGGCGAGTTGTCATACTTGCGCGAATACCACATCCGGGCGGTCCATTGCGGCCGGTAGCTGCCGCGCGGCGTGAAATAGCCCTTGCGCGCGGTCGACACGCTCCAGCGATAGACCACCTGGCCGTATTTGCTGACGGTCATAGTCTGTGACGAGACGTCGATATTGGCCACCAGCGCGGCCGCCCGGCTTGCGATGGACATGCCGAACAACGCGGTTGCCAGCACGGTTGCCGTAAGAACGAACTTTTTCATGCGATCAAACCCCTTTGATTGCCCCTGCCATTCGCACGGTTCTTCCATCTTTTTGCCGGCAGATGCGTTAAGTACCACACACTCCTTGACGAATCCGCCAATGCAATGCGGTGGATTTGAACGATTTTCGCGGTATAGTTGCTGCCGCACCACGCACCCTCTGAAGTTTAGGCGAGGCGTTGGTCCATGCTTCGGTCGTTGTGTGGCAATGAGCGACTGGTCGCTTGCAAAAGTGCTGCGTTCCTTCTTCAATCCGCCGGATGAATGAACGACTTCTCAAGGCGGTCGAGGATCGGGCCGACGACCTCGTTGCGCTGACCGCCGACCTGATCCGCTTTCCGACCGTAAACCCGCCGGGCGAAGCCTACCGGCCATGCGCCGAGTTTCTCGGCGCGCGCCTGAAGAAACTCGGCTTCGAGACCGAGTTTATTCGTGCCGAAGGCGCGCCAGGCGACAGCGACCGCTACCCGCGCGTCAACGTCATTGCCCGTTTCGAGGGCAGCTCGCCCGGCCCCTGCGTGCATTTCAACTCGCACATCGACGTGGTCGAGGCCGGCGACGGCTGGACCGTCAATCCCTTCGCCGGCGTGGTGAAGGACGGCAAGGTCTATGGGCGCGGTGCCTGCGACATGAAGGGGGGCCTGGCTGCCTCCGTCATCGCCGTCGAAGCCTTCGTGGAAGTCTATCCCGATTTCCCCGGCGCCATCGAGATATCAGGCACAGCGGACGAGGAATCGGGCGGTTTCGGCGGCGTCGCCCATCTGGCGAGGCTCGGCTATTTCTCGAAGCCGAAAGTCGACCACGTCATCATCCCCGAGCCGCTGAACAAGGATCGCATCTGCCTTGGCCATCGGGGCGTCTGGTGGGCCGAGATCGAGACCAAGGGCGAGATCGCGCATGGCTCGATGCCGTTCCTCGGCGACAATGCAGTACGCCACATGGGCGCCGTCCTGCGGGCCTTCGAGGAGGAATTGTTCCCGGCGCTCGACCGCAAGATGACGCGCATGCCGGTGGTTCCGGAAGGCGCCAGGCGCTCGACCATGAACATCAATTCCATTCATGGCGGCCAGACCGAGGATTTCCGGCCGGGGCTTCCCTCGCCCAACGTGCCCGATTGGTGCCGGCTCACCATCGACCGGCGTTTTCTGCTCGAAGAAGACATCGCCGCCGTCAAAGGCGAAGTCACCGGCATCCTCGAACGGCTGAAACGCGAGCGCGAGAAATTCGACTACGAGATCCGCGATCTGATGGAGGTGCTGCCGCTGATGACGGAGCGCGACGCGCCGGTGGTGAAGGCCGTCGCGAAGGGCATCATGGAGGTCTTCGACCGCGAACCGGATTATGTGATCTCGCCCGGCACCTACGACCAGAAGCATGTCGCGCGCATCGGCCACCTCTATGACTGCATCGCTTATGGCCCGGGCATTCTCGACCTCGCCCACCGGCCGGACGAATGGGTCGGCATCGCCGACATGTTGGAATCGGCCAAGGTGATGGCTATCGGCCTCAATGTGCTCTTGCGCGGTACAACCGGCTGATCCGCAAAAACATTCCGCCTGGCGCCGCCCGGCAGCACGAAACGCAATTTACTCGCAGGCCAAATCACGCTTCTATCCGCCAGCTTGAGCGCATTTTGAGCAAATGGGAGTTCAGCGATGAAATTGTGGAAGACCATCCTGGCCGCGGCTGTGCTGTCGCTTGCCGCCGCCACGTCGGGCTTTGCCGCACGCACCGACCTCACGCTCGGCATCGTGCTCGAGCCGCCGCATCTCGATCCGACCGCCGGCGCGGCCGCGGCCATCGGCGAAGTCACCTATGCCAATGTCTTTGAAGGGCTGACGCGCATTGGCGACAACGGCCAGGTTCAGCCCGGTCTCGCCGAGAGCTGGGCTGTCTCCGACGACGGCAAGGTCTACACGTTCAAGCTGCATTCGGGCGTGAAGTTCCACGATGGCTCGGCCTTCAGCGCCGACGACGTGAAATTCTCGCTGGACCGGGCGCGCGCCAAGGATTCGCTTAACCCGCAAAAGCCGCTCTTTGCGCATATCACCGATGTCACGGCGGTCGATCCGGCGACGGTGAAGGTCACGCTCGACGGTCAGCAGGGCGATTTCCTCTATGACATGGGCCAGGTTGCGGCGGTGATCGTGGCGAAGGGGTCGGCCGACGGCAACAAGGACAAGCCGATCGGTACCGGTCCGTTCAAGTTGGATCATTGGGCCAAGGGTTCCGAGATCACGCTGGTCAAGAATCCGGACTACTGGGGTACGCCCGCTGCGCTCGACAAGGCGACATTCCGTATCGTGCCGGACGCGGCCGCGGCTGTCCCCGCATTGCTCTCGGGCGACATCCAGGCTTTCGCCAACATGCCCGCACAAGACGCGCTCGAGCAACTCCAGTCCGATCCGCGCTTCAGCGTCGTGATCGGCTCGACCGAGGGCGAGACGATCCTGTCGATCAACAACAAGAAGCCGCCCTTCGACAAGCTTGCGGTGCGGCAGGCGCTAGCCTCCGCGATCGATCGCAGCGCCATCATCGCCGCGGCCTCGAACGGTCTTGGAAAGCCGATCGGCTCTCATTTTTCGCCAGGCGACGCGGGCTATGTCGATCTCACTGGCGTCTATCCGCACGACATCGCTAAGGCCAAGGAATATCTGAAGGAAGCGGGGCTGGAGAACGGCTTTTCGGCCACGATCAAGCTGCCGCCCGTCCCCTACGCACGCGACGGCGGCCAGGTGATTCAGTCCCAACTGAAGGAGATCGGGGTCAATCTGCAGATCATTCCGGTCGAATGGGCCGAGTGGCTGAGCCAGGTCTTCACCAATAAGGACTACGACCTCACGATTGTTTCCCATGTCGAGCCAAACGACATCGATATCTATTCGCGGCCCGGCTACTATTTCCAGTATGACAATCCGAAGTTCAACGATCTCATCAAAGAGCTCGGCACCACGGTCGACAAGGACAAGAGGTTGGAGCTGCTGGGCGAGGCGCAGAAGATTCTCGCGCACGACGTGCCCGCCGTCTACCTGTTCGAGCTGCCCAAGATTGGCGTCTGGGATGCCAAGCTGCAGGGCATGTGGACGAACTGGCCGATCGAGGCTGACGATCTGACCAAGGTGAAGTGGACGGATTGAGGCCGGCGCGATCGCCCGATCGCCTCCCATGACCGCCTATCTCCTGAAACGCATCATCATCGCCGCACTCACCCTGGTGCTGGCCTCGATCGTGGTGTTCGCGGTCATGGAGGTCCTGCCCGGCGACCCGGCGCGCCTGATGCTGGGCCTCAATGCCAGCGCCGATCAGGTCGAGGTGCTGCGCAACCAGATGGGGCTGAACGCGCCGCTGGTGCTGCGCTATCTCCACTGGGCGGCAGGCTTGCTCAGCCTCGATTTCGGCCGCTCCTACACCTATTCGGTGCCCGTCATCGACCTGGTGCGCGAACGCGTCGTCGTCTCCCTGCCGCTGGCGCTGATCGCGCTGGCGCTCTCGACCATCATCGCCATTCCGGTCGGCGTGTTCTCGGCCAGCCGTCAGGGCCGCGCGGGCGACACGCTCGTCATGGGCGCGGCCCAGATCGGGGTCGCGGTGCCGAATTTCTGGTTCGCGCTGATGCTGATCTACCTGTTTGCCGTCTGGCTCCGGCTGGTGCCGGCCGGCGGCTTTCCGGGCTGGGGGGCCGGTATCTGGCCGGCGCTGAAATCCCTGATTCTGCCGGCCATCGCTCTTGCGCTGCCGCAGGCGGCGATCCTGGCGCGCGTCGCCCGCTCCGCGCTGATCGAGGTGCTCAACGAGGACTATATCCGCACCGCGCGCGCCAAGGGCCTGCCCTACCGCGCCGTGCTCTGGCGCCACGCGCTGCGCAACGCCATGATCCCGGTGCTCACCATCCTCGGCCTGCAATTCGCCTTCCTGCTTGCCGGCACCATCATCATCGAGAATGTCTTCTACTTGCCAGGCCTCGGCCGGTTGATCTTCCAGGCGATCACCCAGCGCGACTTGATCGTGGTCGAGAGCATCGTCATGCTGCTGGTCGCCGCCGTGATCGTCATCAACCTCATTGTCGATTTCTCCTACGCCCTCGTCGACCCGCGGCTAAGAGCAATTCCAGGAAAAGTGCGTAGCGGTTTTCCGTCCGGAATTGCGCCAAAACAAATACTGAGAGCGGTTCAGCGGTTCCGCGAAACGCGGAACCGCTCGAGAGGCCGGCAATGACCCTGCGCGTCGACCTGCCCGAAGAAACGCTTGCCGGCGTGCTGGCCAAGGCCTTCGGCAACCGCTCCTTCCTGATCGGCTTGATCATCACGCTGCTGGTTGTGGCCGTCGCGCTCCTCTCCTTTGTCTGGACGCCTTACGACGTCACCAGGCTGGTGATCGCCGACAAGACGCAGGCGCCCTCCTGGGCGCACTGGTTCGGCACCGACCATTTCGGCCGCGACATCCTGTCGATGATCATGGTCGGCGCCCGCAACTCGATCGCCGTGGCGCTGGTCGCGGTCGGCATCGGCATGGGCATCGGCGTGCCGCTCGGCGCCGTCGCCGCGGCGCGCGGCGGATTGATCGACGAGGCGCTGATGCGCCTCAACGACCTAGTCTTTGCCTTTCCGGCGCTGCTTTCGGCAATCATGATCACCGCGATCTTCGGCCCGGGCGCCGTCAACGCCATCATCGCCATCGGCATCTTCAATATCCCTGTCTTCGCGCGTGTCGCCCGCGCGGGCGCGCTGGCCATCTGGCCCCGCGAATTCATCCTTGCCGCGCGCGCCGCCGGCAAGGGCATGACACAGATCACCGTCGAGCACATCCTGCCCAACATCGCGACGCTGCTGCTGGTCCAGGGCACGATCCAGTTCGCGCTGGGCATCCTCGCCGAAGCCGGGCTTTCCTATGTCGGCCTCGGCGCCCAGCCGCCGATGCCGAGCTGGGGCCGCATGCTGTTCGACGCGCAGACGCGCATGGTGACCGCGCCCTGGATGGCGATCTTCCCCGGCATGGCGATCGTGATCACCGTGCTTGGGCTGAACCTGCTCGGCGACGGCATTGCCGACATCCTCGATCCGAAATCGCGGCGGCGTAGATGAACCTGCTCGAGATAAAAAACCTGTCGCTTTCGATCGGCGATACGCCGATCCTGAAAGGCGTCGAGCTGACAATCGCACCGGGCGAGGTCGTGGGCCTCGTCGGCGAATCCGGCTCCGGCAAGTCGATGACGGCGCTGACAATCATGCGGCTGCTGCCGCATCTGGCCCGCGCCGAGGGCCGCGTCGCCTTCGACGGCATCGACATCCTCGGCGCGAGCGAGGACCAGATGTGCGCCTTGCGCGGCGACGATATCGGCATGGTCTTCCAGGAGCCGATGACGGCGCTCAACCCGGTCAAGACGATCGGCGAACAGGTCGCCGAAGGCATCCGCTGGCACACCAAAGCGAGCCGCGCCGAGGCCGAGGAGCGCGCGCGAAAAATCCTCGACCGCGTCGGCCTGCCCGAGGCCAAATTCCCGCTGTCGCGCTACCCGCACGAACTGTCCGGCGGCCAGCGCCAGCGCGTCGTCATCGCGATCGCCTGCGCGCTGAAACCGAAGCTGCTGATCGCCGACGAGCCGACGACGGCGCTCGACGTGGTGCTGCAGGCGCAGATTCTTGATCTTTTGCGCGACCTGGTCAGCGAGAACCGCATGGGGTTGCTGCTCATCTCGCACGACCTCGCCGTGGTGACCGAGATGGCCGATCGCCTGATCATCCTGCGCAACGGCGAAGTGATGGAAGCCGGCGACACCGCCCGGACCTTGTCGGAGCAACAGCATCCCTACACGCGCGAGCTGGCGCTGGCCTCCACGCACGTGCCGGCGCGCCCGAAACCGCACCTTGCCGGATCGGCAAAACCCTTGCTCGAAGTCCAGGGCGTCGGCCGGAACTATCCGGGGCGGCGCAAATCGCTATTCCGGCCGGCACAACCGATCCGCGCCGTCGACGATGTCTCGCTCACCATCGAGCCCGCGCAATCGGTGGCGCTCGTCGGCCGCTCGGGCTGCGGCAAGTCTACGCTTGCCCGCATGATCCTCGCCTTGGACAAGCCAACGGCGGGCACGATCCGCTTTCGCGGCGAGCCCATCACCGGCAAGCCGGAGTCGACACTAAAGCCGGCCCGGCGCGACATGCAGGTGGTGTTCCAGGATCCTTACGGCTCCTTCGACCCGCGCCAGAAGGTCGAGAAGCTGATGGCCGAGCCGCTGCATCTTCTGGAAAAGCAGCCGGCAAAGGCCGAGCGCCGCGAGATGGTCGCGCATGCGCTGCATGAAGTCGGCCTTAGCCAGCGCGACATGGACAAATACCCGCATGAATTCTCCGGCGGCCAGCGCCAGCGCCTGTCGATCGCCCGCGCCATCATCACCCGTCCGAAGCTGGTAGTGGCCGACGAGCCGGTATCGGCGCTGGACGTCTCGATCCGCGCCCAGATCCTCGACCTTTTCGCCGAGCTCAACCAGAAGCTCGGCATCGCCTATCTCTTCATCACCCATGACCTGACGGTCGCCCGCGCCATGGCGGACGAGGTGCTGGTCATGCATGAAGGCAAGATCGTCGAACGCGGCCGGGCGGCCGAGGTGCTCGACCATCCGCGCTCAGAGGCGGCGCAGGCGCTGGTCGCGGCGGCACCCGACCTTCACCGCGCTATCGCGCGCAAAATGCAGGAACAGGGGTGAGCCAACTTCCTTGCTTGAGGCAATTCCCGACGAAGGCTATGGCGAAGTCGCCGAGCCTAAACGCGCCACCCTTTTCCTGGAATTGCTTCAGCGCTCCGGCTTCACCAAATCGACGGGGCTGATGTCGAGCAGGTCGAGCGTGCGGCGCAGAAGCTTCACCTCGCTCTCCGCCAGCTTGGAATCGGCCTTGGCGATCTCAGCCATGTGGCGCGCAAGCAGCTTCCGGCGCTCGACATCGAGGTCGCGGAACAGCGCGATCGCCTGCGAGCCGTTGGTCTCGTAGCCATAATCGTTGAGATATTCGATGACACTGTCGATGCTGGCCTCCGGAATGCCGAAGGCTTCCTTGCAGATATGCCGGAAGACGACCATCTCGCTCTCCGAGACCGAGCCGTCGGCCAGGATCATGCGGAACAGCATCAGCAATTCCGCCGACAGCACAGGGTCGTCCGCCACCTTGCGCACACCCGGGTCACCGTCGAAGATCGAACGTATCTGGTCGAGCAGCGCCATCGCCACCAAGCTCCCTTTGCGAGTCTGATCTGATTGTTAGCGTGGAATCGCTCTTGCGCAAACGGGGCGAGCATGATGGAAGCTGCGGCTCCCTCCCTCGCCTCACTCCCTGCCCGATGATCGACCTTACCCTGCAGTCCGTCTTCATACTCACTGCCGCCGCTTTTGCGGCGGGTTTTGTCGACTCGATCGCCGGCGGCGGCGGGCTGATCACCATCCCGGCGCTGCTGCTCGCCGGTTATTCGCCGGTGGCAGCACTTGGCACGAACAAATTGCAGGGCATGTTCGGGTCCGGCTCGGCTACCATCCACTACGCCGCCAAGGGTCAGGTCGACCTGCGTCGCCAGCTGCCATCCGCCGCGCTGGCGCTTGCCGGCGGCGCGGTCGGGGCGCTTTTGGCGACCGTCGTGCCGGGCGATTTCCTGCGTGCCCTGCTGCCGCTGCTGCTGATCGCCATCGCGCTCTATTTCGCGCTGAAGCCGAACATGGGCGACGTCGACCGCGCCGAGCGGCTGTCGCCCTTCCTGTTCGGAATGAGCGTCCCGCCGCTGATCGGCTTCTATGACGGGCTCTTCGGTCCCGGCGCCGGCTCCTTCTACATGCTCGCCTTCGTCACCCTCGCCGGCTACGGCGTGCTGAAGGCGACGGCGCACACCAAGCTGCTCAACTTCGCCTCCAACATCGGCGGCTTCGTCGTCTTCGCCGCCGTCGGCGTCATCGACTGGAAGATCGGCCTGATGATGGGCGTGGCGCAGTTCATCGGCGCCCGCGTCGGCGCAAGCCTGGCCATCCGCATCGGCGCGAAGCTGATCAAGCCGCTGCTGGTGGTCGTGTGCATGGCGCTCGCGATCAAGCTATTGGCCGACCCCGCCAACCCGCTGCGCCAACTGTTTGGTGTGTGAGGGCTCCTGCTGGTAGAGTTCTGGTGTTGCGAATCATGTTGGAGGGACCAGACATGAATCTCAGTGCGCCCACCCAGATCGTGTTCATTATTTCGTTGGTTATTGCCGCCATCGGCCTTCTCGCCGCGCTTGGCGTTCTCGCATTCATTCCGCTTGCGTCCGTTTGGATCATGCTTATCGCCTACATCGTGCTCGCCGCCGGCTGTTTGATGCGCGGCACCTGAGCACAGCATTCTCAGGCAACTCGGAGCGCCCGGCCCTGCCGGGCGCTTTTGATTTTCGAGGGGGTGTTCTGCTAGGCTCGGATCATGTCCGACGAGCCAGAGCGCCATCGCCAGGATAACCGCTCTCCCGCCCTCCATTTCGAGATGGTGCGGCGCAAGCCTGCCACCTCGCTCGCGGGCATAGTCACGGATATCTGCGGCTATCGCGAGACCCGCCTCGGCCATGTCCGCATCGTCGAATATGCTTCGCTGACCGTGCCGCTGGTGATCAGCTTCGCCGAAGCCTTTGCCATTGGGCTCGGCCACAGCCCGGGCGACAATGACCGCTACGCCAGCTTCGCCGCCGGCCTCTATGCCGGGCCGGTCATGATCGAATCTTTTGGCGGCGCCTGCTGCGTTCAGGTCAATTTCACCCCGCTTGGCGCCAGGCAGTTCTTCGGCCTGCCGATGAGCGAGTTGCGCGATCGCATGGTCGGGTTGGACGATGCGCTGGGCTTTGACGGCATCGCATTGCGCGAACGGCTCGGCGAGGCATCGGATTGGAACGCGCGCTTCGACATTGCCGAGGGATTCATTACCAGCCGCCTTGTCGAGGCGAATGCGCTTTCACCGGAAATCGCCTGGGCCTACAGGGCGGTCATTGCGTCAGGCGGCCGCACCCGCATTTCGACGCTCGCCGGCGAGATCGGCTGGAGCCGCAAGCATCTGGCGGCGAGATTCACCGACGCGATCGGCATCGGCCCGAAGACATTGTCGCGCATCGTGCGCTTCAACCGGGCGCTCTCGCTGTCCAGGCGGCAGGACGATGACTGGGCCGGCATCGCCGCCGATTGCGGCTACGCCGACCAGGCGCATCTGGTGCGCGAGTTCCGTCAGTTGGCTGGCGAAACGCCGACCGGTCTCGCGGCGTCGATGTAGGCCTGACCCAGGTAACATTTCTTCAAGACGCCGAGACCGCCTTTGCGCAGACTGGCATTCATCAACCGACCAGGGAGATTGTCATGCCGACAGCAAACGAAGCACCCCGTCTCTACCCGGCTCTGCGCTACAGGAACGCCGCCAAAATGATCGACTGGCTATACGAGGCCTTCGGCTTCGAGGCGCGCGCCCGCTATGGCGAGGGCGACATCGTCCACCATGCCGAGCTCACTTTCGGGTCCTCGATGATCATGCTGGGTACGGCACGCGACGACGATTACGGCAAGATGGTCGGCGCGCCCGGCGGTGGCGGCGGCAAGTCGATCTACATCGCCGTCGATGACGCCGACGCCGCCTATGCGCGTGCCAAGAAGGCCGGCGCGAAAATCATCCAGGAAGTGGTCGACCGCGACTATGGCAGCCGCGAGTTCATCTGCCTCGACCCGGAAGGCAATGTCTGGTCCTTCGGCACCTATTGGCCGAAGGTGGAGGAGAAGGCGTGAACCTCAGCGCGCGATGGCAAAAATCGCGTCGCAGTCGAGATGCCTCTCCAGCTCGGCCGCGACCTCGTCCAGCGCCTTCTCGACATCCGCGCGATAGTCGATACCGCCTCCCCTGACGCCAAGGCTCTCCAGGTATGCGGCGCGAAAAGCGTCGGCGGAAAACAGTCCGTGCAGATAGGTGCCGATCACCTTGCCGTCCGCGGAGACCGCGCCGTCCTCGACGCCGTTGAGGATCGTCGAGGGCCGCGCCGTGTCCGGGCCGGTGGTGCGGCCGAGATGGATCTCATAGCCTTCGAGCGGCAGGCCGAACTGCACCGAATGCGCGCTTGAATTGCGTACAGTCTTCTCAGGTTCCATCACCGTTTCGATGTCGAGCAGGCCAAGGCCTTCGGCTTCTGTCACGCTCCCTTCGAGGCCATCGGGATCGCGCACCATGCGGCCGAGCATCTGGTAGCCGCCGCAGATGCCGACGACATGGCCGCCGCGCTTGCGATGGGCGAGGAGATCGCGATTCCAGCCGTTCTCGCGAAATTTCAGGAGATCGCCGATCGTCGATTTGGAGCCGGGGATAACCACCAGCCCGGCATCTTCCGGCAGCTTCTTGCCCGGCGGCACGAACACCACCTCGACCTGCGGCTCGGCTTTCAGCGGATCGAGATCGTCGAAATTGGCGATGCGCGCCAGCATCGGCACCGCCACCTTCAGCGCCCGCTTCTCGCCGGAAGCGAGGCGTTCGAGCACCACGGAATCCTCGGACGGCAGCCGCCCGGCCGCCTTCAGCCACGGCACGACGCCGAAGCAGCGCCAGCCGGTGAATTTTTCGATCGCGCTGATCCCGTCGTCGAACAACGAGACATCGCCGCGGAACTTGTTGATGAGATAGCCGGCGATCATGCGCCGGTCTTCCTCCTGCAGGATCAGGTGCGTGCCGGCCACGGACGCAATCACGCCGCCGCGGTCGATGTCGCCGACCAGGATCACCGGCACATTGGCGCGCGTGGCAAAGCCCATATTGGCGATGTCGCGGCTTCTGAGATTGATCTCGGCCGGCGAGCCCGCGCCCTCGACGATGACCAGGTCCGCGCCCGCGCCAACCTGCGCCCAGGAATCCAGCACAGCGTCCATCAGTCCGGCTTTCATCGCCTGGTAGTCGCGCGCCCGCGCCTCGCCATAGACCTTGCCCTGCACCACCACTTGCGAGCCGATATCGCTCTGCGGCTTGAGCAGCACCGGGTTCATATGGACGGTCGGCCTCACCCCGCAGGCCAGCGCCTGCAGCCATTGCCCGCGGCCGATCTCGCCTTCGCCGGCGTTGTCGCCCGGGATGTCGGCAACGGCGGCATTGTTCGACATGTTCTGCGGCTTGAACGGCCGCACCTTCAGCCCGCGATTCTTCGCAACGCGGCAAAGCCCCGCCACCAGCACGGTCTTGCCGACATCCGAGCCGGTGCCCTGCAGCATGATCGCTTTCGCCATCAGCCCCTGCCCCTCAAGTCGACCATCGGGCCGATCGTCGACTTCTGCGCCAGCGGCCCGCCGCGCCAGAGATAGAGCGCCATCAGCGGTTCCTTGCCCGTGCGCATGGCATGGCTGACATTGGAAGCGTGGTGAATGACCTCGCCGGCGTCGCGCGTATGAAAGTTCTCCTCGCCCATCCGCCACTCCGTGCCGCCGGTCAGCGGGATATAGATCTCCTCGGCGAGGTGATGATGGTCGGGATAGACGATGTCTGGCCCGAGGATCAGCAGGCCAGCCGCGACCGCTTCGTTGACGAAATACCCGCGGGTGCCGAACACTTCCAGCCAGCCGTAATTGTCGACAAAACTCTGCCCGAAATCGGCAGCGCTGTAGGTCTGCCCCCAGCGCAACTCGTCCCGATGGTCGGCAACAAATCGCGTCAATGGCCCGGCGTCGGCCGGAGCCAACTCGGCGATGCGATCGAGATGGCTAAGGCAGCCAAGCGCACGCGGCTCGAGAGAACGCGCAGGCATGTCCCAGCCGATGCGCGCGACTTCATCCGTCACCAGATCGTTGTCGGCGCCGGCGAGATAGGCGCGGAATCGCTCCAGCAACTCATCGAAAAGTGTCGGCACGCAAGAGCTCCGTTTGTCATTCCATGCACAGCCGGTTCTCAACGGCCCGGGTTGCGCGGCGGCATCATTGGTCTAGATTGAACGGCGCGCAAAGCCAAAAACGACAGGCCAGAAGGCCTGAACGACAGGGAGCACGCCATGGACGCGGCAGTCGATGCGGGCACTGGCCAATTCGAACTCAACGAGGAACAGCGCGCCATCCAGGAGATGGCCCGAGCCTTCGCGGCGGACCGCGTCGCGCCCAATGCACTCGACTGGGACAAGGCAAAGCACTTCCCCGCCGATGTGATCCGCGAGACCGGGCCGCTCGGCCTCGGCGGCATCTATGTGCGCGACGATGTCGGCGGCTCGGCGCTGGGGCGGCTGGATGCCGTGCTGATCTTCGAGGCGCTTGCCCACGCCGATCCGGCCTTCTCATCCTTCATTTCCATCCACAACATGGCGGCCTCGATGATCGACCGCTTCGGCTCAGACGAGCAGCGCCGGCGCTTCCTGCCGAGACTGACCTCTATGGAGTGGCTGGCGAGCTATTGCCTGACCGAGCCCGGCTCAGGCTCGGATGCGGCTGCACTGAAGACGCGTGCGGTGAAAAGCGGCGGCGATTATGTCTTGAACGGCGCCAAGCAGTTCATCTCCGGCGCCGGCGACAGCGACCTCTATGTTGTGATGGCGCGCACCGGTGGCGATGGCCCGAAAGGCATTTCGACCTTCGTCGTGCCCAAGGATGCGGCCGGCCTTTCGTTCGGCGCCAACGAGCACAAGATGGGCTGGCACATGCAGTCGACCCGCCAGGTCATCTTCGAGGATTGCAAGGTGCCGGCCGACAACCTGCTCGCCGCGGAAGGCGCCGGCTTCGGCATCGCCATGGCCGGGCTCGACGGCGGCCGGCTCAACATCGCCGCCTGTTCGCTTGGCGGCGCGCAGTCGGCGCTCGACAAGGCGCTAGCCTATACCGCCGAGCGCAAGGCCTTCGGCTCCAAGATCAACCAATTCCAGGCGCTGCAGTTCAGGTTGGCCGACATGGAAACGGAACTGCAGGCGGCCCGCATCTTTCTCTACGCCGCCGCTTCCAAGCTCGACCGCAAGGCGCCGGATGCCGGCAAATGGTCCGCGATGGCCAAGCGCTTCGTCACCGATATCGGCTTCGACATCGCCAACCAGGCGCTGCAATTGCACGGCGGCTACGGCTATCTGCACGATTACGGCATCGAGAAGCTGGTCCGCGACCTGCGCGTCCACCAGATCCTCGAAGGCACCAACGAGATCATGCGCGTCATCATCGCGCGCTCTTTGATTGGGCGCTGACGCAAAATCGGGAGAAAACGATGGCAACCATCGCCTTCATCGGCCTCGGTAATATGGGCAATCCCATGGCCGCCAACCTCGTAAAGGCGGGTCATACGGTGCTGGGCTTCGACCTCGTGCCCGAGAACCTAGCCACTGCCAAGGAACACGGCGTCACCGTCATGGCGAACGCCGTCGCGGCGGTGAAGGACGCTGACGTCGTCATCACCATGCTGCCGGCCGGCAAGCATGTGTTGTCGGTTTATGAGGACATCGCGCCCAAGGCAAAGGAAGGTGCGCTGTTCATCGATTCCTCGACCATCGATGTCGAATCGGCTCGCAAGGCGCATGCCATTGCCGCGAAGCATGGTCACCCGTCGATCGACGCACCCGTCTCCGGCGGCACGGGCGGCGCCGCTGCCGGCACACTCACATTCATGGCCGGTGGCTCGGATCAGGCGTTTGCCGCTGCCGAGCCGATCCTGAAGCCGATGGCCGGGCGCGTCGTTCATTGCGGCGGCGACGGCGCCGGACAGGCGGCCAAGATCTGCAACAACATGATTCTCGGCATCTCGATGATCGGCGTCGCCGAAGCGTTCGTGCTGGCCGAAAAGCTCGGCCTGTCGCACCAGGCGCTGTATGACGTCGCCTCCACTTCCTCAGGCCAGTGCTGGTCGCTGACCACCTATTGCCCGGTGCCCGGCCCTGTTCCGGCCTCGCCGGCCAACCGCGACTACAAGCCGGGCTTTGCCGCCGCGCTGATGCTGAAGGACCTGAAATTGTCGCAGGAAGCCGCGCAGAACGCAGGCGCCGCGACTCCGCTCGGCGCCGAAGCCACGCAGCTCTATGCCTTGTTCAATGCGCAAGGCCACGCCGGCGCCGATTTTTCCGGCATTATTAATTTCCTGCGCGGAAATCCGGCATAAGTCTCTGCTTTTGAAGAGTTATTTCCAAGATTTGCCGGTGCGAAGCCGGCAAATTTAGATTTGCTTAAGGTCTTGCTAACGCACCGGTAACGATGTGCCTTTAAAACGGACTGCGAGGCGGACATCGCGTCTGCCCGGCGCTCCGGATCAGGTCTCGCGTACCGGAGCCCGTAAATTTCGCAAGTATTCTCGTAGCGAAATGCCATGTGTATCTGGCAAAGCCGCGTTCCCGCAGGGACGCGGTTTTTGCGTTTCGGAGACGCCTCTGCGAGCCTTTCAGGAATGGACCGGGCGCTTAGAGCAATTCCAGGAAAAGTGTGAGCGGTTTTCCGCCTGGAATTGCGTCAAAACAAGGAGATAGGGCATTTCGCCGTTTCCGTGAAACGGTGAAATGCTCTAGCCAGGAGCGCCCGGAGAATATCCGCTTAGCGCTTGCGCAAATCGGCATCCGCGAGATCGAGCGCCCTGGCGATGCGCTCGCAGGCCATGTCGATCGTGTCGCGCGTCCAGATCAGCGGCGGCGAGAGAATCATCGTGTCGCCGGTGGCCCGCAGCATCATGCCCTGCGCGATCGCGTGGTCTCGCACGACGACCGCCGCACTTCCCGATGGCAAATAGCGTTCCTTGGTCGCCTTGTCCTTGACGATCTCGATCGCGCCCATCAGCCCGATCGAGCGCACCTCGCCGACCAGTCTGTGTCCAGCGATCCGCTCCTGCAGCGCCTGCGCGAAATAGGGACCGGTATCGTTCTTGACGCGCTCGACCAGGCCTTCCTTCTCGATGATGTCGAGGTTCTTGAGCGCGACCGCGCAAGCCACCGGGTGACCGGAATAGGTATAGCCGTGGTAGAACTCGCCGCCTTTCTCGACCAGCGTCTTGGCGATGCGGTCGCCGACCAGCAGCGCCGACAGCGGCTGGTAGCCCGAGGTCAGCGCCTTGGCGGTGGTGATGGTGTCGGGCTCGATTCCGAACGTCTGCGCCGCGAACCATTCGCCGGTGCGACCATAGCCGGTGATCACCTCGTCCAGCATCAAAAGCACGTCGTATTTGCGGCAGATGCGCTCCACTTCCGGCCAGTAGCTCATCGGCGGAATCTTCACACCGCCCGCGCCCATCACCGGCTCGCCGATGAAGGCGGCGACCTTGTCGGCGCCGGCTTCGAGGATCGCGTCCTCGACCGCTTTCGCCGCGCGGATGCCGAAATCATGGTCGCTTTCGCCGGGCAACGCGAGCTCATAGGCATAGGGCATCATCACATGGACGATGTTGGGCACGGCACCGCCGAGCTGCTTGTGCATCGGCTCCATGCCGCCCAGCGACGTGCCGGCGACGGTCGAGCCGTGATAGGCCGACTTGCGCGAGATGACGCGGTTCTTCTCGGGCTTGCCTTCAAGCGACCAATAGTGGCGCACGAGCCTGAGCGCCGTGTCGTTGGCCTCCGACCCGGACGAACCGTAGAAGACCTGGCTGACATGCGTCGGCGCCAGCTCCGCCAGCTTCTTCGACAACAGCACCGGCGTCGGCGTCGAGCATTTGAAGAAGGAGTTGTAGTAAGGCAGCTCCTTCATCTGCGCGTAGGCAGCCTCGGCCAGCTCATCGCGGCCATAGCCGACATTGACGCACCACAGGCCCGCCATGCCGTCGAGGATTTCGGTGCCGTCGGCATCGTAGATGAACGGGCCGTTGGCATGGGTAATGATGCGCGAGCCCGTCTCGCGCAGTTCCTTATGGTCGGTGAAGGGGTGCAGGTGATGCGCGGCATCGATCTGCTGAAGCTGCTTCAGCGAATAATTCTGATAGGTCATGGATTTGATCTTTCCTCTTGAATCAATCCGGCAGCGGCCGGGGCGGATTCGTCAGAGGAAGCGGGGCGGCGAATAGCCGATGCGGGCGCACAGCCGCAACAGCTCGGCGCGCAGCGTGCGCGGTGACGGCGTCACCGCGACCCCGAAGGCGCCTGATGTGCTGAAGCGGATCATGGCAGCAGCTTATGCCGCCTGAGGCCTAGAATTCAAGCCATGCCTATGAGGCAGGCTTACCCAGCGCCCGTTGCAGGAAAACATAGCGCATCGCCGTCTGTGCTGCCTGCGGCCGGCGATCGCCGCGCCCGCCATGGCCGCCTTCGGTCTCCTCGAAGAACAGCGTCCTGCCGTAACCTGCCTCCTGCAGCCGCGCCGCCATCTTGCGCGCATGTCCGGGATGGACGCGATCATCGGCGGTCGACGTCATCAGGAGCACCGGCGGATAGGCAGCGCCCGCCTTGATATGCTGGTAAGGCGAATAGGCGCCGAGCCAGGCCGCCTCCTCCGGCTTCGACGGATCGCCATATTCGGCGGTCCACGAGGCGCCGGGGGGCAGTTCGGTGTAGCGCAGCATGTCGAGCAGCGGCACGTCGATGATGACCGCGCCGAACAATTCCGGCCGCTGCGTCAGCGACGTGCCAGTGAGCAGGCCGCCATTGGAACCGCCCTGGATGCCAAGCTGCGCCGCCGTGGTGATGCCGCGCCGGCCCACGTCCTCGGCCACCGCCGCGAAATCGTCGAAAGCGTTCTGGCGCTTGCCCTTGAGCGCCGCCTGATGCCAGGCCGGACCGAACTCGCCGCCGCCGCGGATGTTGGCCTGGACATAGGCATTGCCCTTGTCCAACCAGAGCCTGCCGCGAATGCCGGCATAGCCGGGCAGCAGCGGCACTTCGAAGCCGCCATAGCCGTAGAGCAGTGTCGGCACCGGCCCTTTCTGGTCGCGCCGCCGCACCACGAAATACGGGATCATCGTGCCGTCCTTCGAGCGCGCCTCGAACTGCTCCGAGATATAAGGCGAGGCGTCGAAGCGGGCCGGCTGCGATTTCACGGTTTGGAGCGTCTCGCCATCGTCGTCCGACCAGATGATCGAGCTCGGCGTCAGGAAATCGGTGAAGGAGAAGGAGACGCTCGAGCCGAAATGCTCGACATGGCTGATGCCGACATTGCCATTGTCGGGCAGCGCTATCCGCTTCAGCGACCAGCCGTCGGCGGCGCGGTCGCAGGCGATGACCTTGCCGCGCACATTGTCCATGAGGTTGATGAACAGCCGGTCCTGCGTCCTGGCGAGGCCGGCGATCGAAACACGGTGCGCCGGCTCGAGCACGGTCTGGAACGGCCCGAAGGCACCGCTCTCGATCCAGCCATCGAAATCGACCGAATAGAGCCCGTCGGGCAGGCAGCGCGTGCCGTCCGGCGCCGTCCAGGGGCTGCGCACGCCGAAGATCAGTTGGCCCTTGAAGACCACGGTGTCGGTGGCGTCGTCGGGCAGCGGGATGCGCCGGTTCTCGCCCGAAGCCAGCCGCAGGAAACTCTGCGAAGTGAAGAAGTCGAGCGTCTTGCCGAGCAGCACGTGCCGCTTGTCGCCGTCATATTCGACGCCGCCGCCGACCGCGAGATGTTGTTTCTCGCCTTCGAGGATCGGCGTGGCGTCCTCGAGCTTGGCGCCGCGCCGCCACGGCTTGATCACGCGCGGGTAGCCGGACTGCGTCTTGTCGTCTTCCTCGAAAGCGGCGGAGACGATCACGGTATCTCCGTCCAGCCAGGAAAAGCCCGACTTGGAAGCGGGCGCCCGAAACCCGTCCTCGACGAAGGATTTCGTCACGATGTCGAATTCGCGCATCTCGCTGGCATCGCCGCCATCGGGCGACATGTAGAGCAGGCAGCGGTTGAAATCGGGATAGAGCCGGCTCGCCCCGCCGAACACCCACTTCACGCCTTCCTTCGCGGAAAGCTGATCGAAGTCGATGATCGTCTCCCAGTCGGGCTTGTCGGTCTTGTAGGACGCGACCGTCGTGCGCCGCCAGAGACCCAGCGCATTGGTCTTGTCCTGCCAGAAATTATAGACGTAGCCGGCAAGCGCGGTCCCGACCGGCATGTTGTCCTCGGCGGTCATCAGGTCGAGCGCGGTCTCGAACGCGGCCTGATAGGAAGGATCGCCCTGAAGTTCGGCGACCGTCAGCGCATTCTGGCGATGAACCCAGTCCAGCGCTTCCTTGCCGTTGCGGTCCTCAAGCCAGAGGTGGGGATCGTCGGCGGTCAATTCGAGCTGGGTTTTGGTCATCGTGCTGGTCATGCAGGTCTCCATCCGGCGGCCCCGCCTACATCGCGTTCGCTGCCTTGATATTCAAGAGCCATTCGGGGCCGATTACAAAACCCGCCTGCGCGCGATCGTCGCCGCCGCCAGCGCCGCGGAGATGGCGCCAAGCGTGACCGGCAGGCCGGCGGCGCCAATGACATCCATGACGCCGCCAGTGAGCGGCGGCACGACGATGCCGCCAAAACCCCACATCAGCGAGAAGGCGGCATTGCCGGCAACCAGCGCCGACCCGGTGAAGCGCTCGCCGAGCTCGATGATCGACATCGTGTAGATGCCGTAGGAAACGGCGCCCCAGATAAAGACGCAAGCCCAGATCAGCGGCGTCTCGATCAGCGCCGGCAAAGCCACGCATCCAAGGACGGTCACCGCCACGCAGCCGAACCGCACCAGGCGCGCCGTCAACCTTTCGGCGAGCAGGCCGAGCGGCACCTGCATGGCGATGTTGCCGGCGATCATCACGGAAAGCAGCGCCGACATGCGCGCCTCGGGAATGCCGTGATGCGTCCCATAGACCGGCAGCAGCGCCAGTATCGCCTGCTCGAACCCGGCCGCGACGATCACGGCCGACATAAGCAGCCAGGCCATTGGTATGAAGCCCAGCACCGAAACCTTGTTCTCGGCCTCGTCGACGTTCGGCAGCCTTTTCACCACCACGGCCAGGCAGCCGCCGCAGAAGAGGAAGGCAAGAATGCCGACAAGGAAAGGCGGCCAGCCTTCGGTGCCGACGCCGAGTAGGCAAAGCGGCCCGGCCGCGAAGCCCGCCGAGATGATGGTTGAATAGATGCCCATCACGCGACCGCGCCGCGCCGGCGGCGCCAGAGCGATCACCCAGATTTCGCTCAGGACATAGAGCGGGTTGGTCACTACGCCGATCAGAAAGCGCAGTGGGAACCATAGATAGACATTTTGCGTCCAGCCGATCAGCGCCAGCACCAGCGCCGAAAGCGCCGCGCAGGTCAGCGCGGTCCGCCCTGCCCCGAACTGGCGCGCCAATCCCGGGATCAGCGGCGAGGACAGGATGAAGCCGACCGGCGTCATCGCCGCCGACAGTCCGATCATCGCCGGCGAAACGCCCTGGCGCTGCAGGATAAAGCTGAGCAGCGGATAGGAAAGCCCTTGCGCTATGGCGAAGACAGATACGGTCGCGATCACGCCGGTGATCGCCGCCCACTGCACCGTCTCGTCGCTTTCCGAGCCCGCCAGCGCCATCATTGCCGCTCCGATCTTCGGAGCCTTAGCCGCTACCGGCGACAGCCGTAAGGGCCAACGGCGGCTAAAGCGCATGCTCCAGCCAGTCCCTGTCAGGAGCGCTGGCGCTGCCAGGATCAGCACAAGGTAGCGGCACCCAGCAACGTATCGAGCCCGACGATGACGGCAGGCAGCCGAGCGGCCGATCGCCTGCGGCCGCCTCCCCTTCCGTCATGTCGCTTCCCTCGCCCTAGTGGTCGCCGCCTCCTCACCGGCTGCATTGCTGCCAGTCCATTATGCCGGCCAAATTCGCATCCTCACGAGGCTTCTCATGACTGCCGCCCTTCATCCCGCCGAGCCGGCACTGGCAACCGATCGCGCCCGCCGTGGCGGCCGCGCGGGAAAGCGCGCCGGCGGCTCGGCCGCCTTCGAGCAGCCCGCCTTCCGGCAATTGAAGAACCCGCTGACGCCGACCAGGCTGGTGTCCGACGACGAGCTGGAATCGATCCACCTCGCCTCGCTGCGCGTGCTGAGGGAAATCGGCGTCGACGTTCTGCACGATGAAGCCCGCCGCATCATGAAGGCGCACGGCGCCGACGTGCGCGAAGGCTCGGAGCGCGTGCGCTTCGACAGCGACATGATCCTCGAGCTTGTCTCGCACTGTCCGTCGGAATTCACGCTGCATGCCCGCAACCCGGCGCATAATCTGCGCTTCGGCGGCAACAACGTCATCCTGTCGATGATGGCTTCGGCGCCGAACTGCTCCGACCTCGACCGCGGCCGCAGGCCCGGCAACCAGGCCGATTACCGCAACTTCCTGCGCCTGGCGCAGATGCACAACATCCTGCACTGCACCGGCGGCTATCCGGTCGAGCCGATCGACATCCATCCGTCGGTGCGGCACCTGGAATGCATTCGCGATCTCGCCATGCTGACCGACAAGGTCTTCCACATCTATTCACTCGGCAAGGAGCGCAATGTCGACGGCATCGAGATCACCCGCATCGCGCGCGGCATCAGCCGCGAGCAGCTGATGCAGGAACCGTCGGTCTTCACCATCATCAACACCAATTCGCCGCTCAAGCTCGACGTGCCGATGATGGAAGGCATCATCCAGATGTCGAGCATGGGCCAGGCCGTGATCGTCACGCCCTTCACGCTGTCCGGCGCCATGGCGCCCGTCACCGTCGCCGGCGCGCTGGTGCAGCAGAACGCCGAGGCGCTCTCCGGCATTGCCTTCGCGCAGATGGTGAAGAAGGGCGCGCCGGTCGGCTATGGCGGCTTCACTTCCAATGTCGACATGAAGTCCGGCGCGCCGGCCTTCGGCACGCCCGAATATATGAAGGCGCAGCTCGTCGGCGGCCAGCTTGCCCGCCGCTATCAAATTCCCTACCGCACCTCCAACACCTGCGCCGCCAATACGGTCGACGCGCAGGCCGCCTATGAAAGCGTATTCTCGCTGTGGGGCGCGATCCAGGGCGGCGGCAATCTGATGATGCATGGCGCCGGGTGGCTGGAAGGCGGCCTGCGCTGCTCCTATGAAAAGACCATCCTCGACATCGACCTTTTGCAAATGGTGGCCGAATTCCTCACCCCGCTCGACCTCTCCGAGGATGCGCTCGGCTTCGACGCCATGCGGTCGGTCGGTCCTGGCGGTCATTTCTTCGGCACCCAGCACACGCAGGAGCGCTACAAGACCGCCTTCTATTCGCCGATCGTCTCCGACTGGCGCAATTTCGAGACATGGGCCGAAGCGGGTTCGCCGACAGCGATGGAGCGGACCAACAAGGTCTGGAAGGAGCGCCTTGCTTCTTACGAGGAGCCTTACATGGATCCGGCCATTCGCGAGGAGCTCAACGACTTCGTCGAGAAACGCCGCGCCGAAGGCGGCGCGCCGACGGATTTCTGATTTTCTGTGTTGCTGATGAGCAGTCGACCCCCACTCCGTCGAGCTTCGCTCGACACCTCTCCCCCGATCGACGGGGGAGAGGAAAGGCGCGCGGCGATTCCAGCTGGCTCCTTTCCTCTCCCTCCGGAGGGGGGAGAGGTGGCGCCGCGAAGCGGCGACGGAGTGGGGGAAGGCGCTGCTCAAACGCGAAGCCGTCGCAAACAAGGCACGACCAAGCGCGCAAGAAATCTCCGGCAAGCCGGCAATCAAGCGGAAGCCTTGCTTTGGCTTGAACTGAAGTCACGCAAGCTCGGCGGCTATCGCTTTACGCGTCAGTTTTCCATCGGACCGTTCTTCGCCGACTTCGCTTGCCGCGAGCGTCGGCTCGTCGTCGAGGTCGATGGATCCCAACACGCCGACAGCTCATATGACCGCCGCCGCGACCACTTCATGCAGGCTCAGGGCTACTCGATCCTGCGCTTCTGGAACCATGACGTCCTGAAAGATCGTGCTTCCGTCTGTGAAACCATCCTCGCCGCGCTCGACGGCAGGCTGACCGAAAACATCGCGGCATCGGATCTCCGCTTTGTTTTCACACCTCGATCCCCCGGTTCAGTATTTTCAAACACGGATCTATCTGCATGAAATCCCACGTAAAAGCGGTTGTCATCGGCGGCGGCGTCGTCGGCTGTTCGGTGCTTTATCATCTCGCCAAGGCCGGCTGGACCGACATCATGCTGATCGAGCGCTCGGAGCTGACCTCCGGCTCGTCCTGGCATGCGGCGGGCGGCTTCCACACGCTGAACGGCGACCCGAACGTCGCCAAGCTGCAGGCCTACACGGTCCAGCTCTACAAGGAGATCGAGGAACTCTCCGGCCAGTCCTGCTCGCTGCATCTGACCGGCGGCGTCATGATGGCCGATACGCCCGAGCGCATGGACTTTCTGCGGCTGGCTCACGCCAAGGGCCGCTATCTCGGCATGGATACCGAGCTGATCACGCCCTCGGAAGCCAAGGCGATGTTCCCGCTGATGGATGAGACGAACTTCGTCGGCGCCATGTGGGATCCGGTCGAAGGTCATCTCGACCCTTCGGGCACCACCATCGCCTATTCCAAGGCGGCCAAGAAGCTCGGCGCCGAGATCGTGCTGCGCAACCGCGTCGTCGACCTCACTCAGCAGCCGGACGGCACCTGGAACGTCGTCACCGAGCAGGGCACGGTCCATGCCGAGCACGTCGTCAATTGCGGCGGCCTGTGGGCGCGCGAGATCGGCCGCATGGTCGGCGTCGAGCTGCCCGTGCTGGCCATGGAGCATATGTACCTTTTGACCGAGCCGATGCCGGACGTCGAGGAATTCAACAAGTCGACCGGCCGCGAGATGATCGGCGTGCTCGACTTCAAGGGCGAGATCTACACCCGCCAGGAGCGCAACGGCGTCCTGCTCGGCACCTACGAGAAGGCCTGCAAGCCGTGGTCGCCGGTCAACACGCCATGGGATTTCGGCCATGAGCTGCTGCAGCCAGACATCGACCGCATCGCGCCGTCGCTGGAGATCGGCTTCAAGCATTTCCCCGGCATCGAGAAGGCCGGCATCAAGCAGATCATCAACGGTCCCTTCACCTTCGCGCTCGACGGCAATCCGCTGGTCGGCCCGGTGCAGGGCCTGACCAATTTCTGGTGCGCCTGCGCCGTTATGGCCGGGTTCAGCCAGGGCGGCGGCGTCGGCCTCGCGCTCTCCAACTGGATGGTGCATGGCGATCCGGGCTTCGACGTCTGGGGCATGGATGTCGCTCGCTTCGGCGAATGGGCGAGCCTGCGCTACACCAACGCCAAGGTGCGGGAAAACTATTCGCGCCGCTTCTCCATCCGCTTCCCGAACGAAGAACTGCCCGCCGCCCGTCCGGCGCAGACGACGCCACTCTACGACACCATGCTCGCCAACAACGCCGTCATGGGGGATTCGTGGGGCCTGGAAACGCCGCTCTGGTTCGCGCCGAAGGGCACGGAGCCGAAGGACATCGTCTCCTTCCACCGCTCTAACGATTTTGGCCCGATCGGCGAGGAAGTGCGCGCCACGCGCGACAGGGTCGGCGTCACCGAGATCGCCAACTTCGCCAAATACGAGGTGTCCGGTCCGGGCGCGGAAGATTTCCTCAACCGGCTGATGACCAACCGCATGCCGAAGGTCGGCCGTATCGTGCTGACCCCGATGGTCAACGAATTCGGCAAGCTGATCGGCGACTTCACCATCGCCAAGGCCGGCCCAAGAAATGGAGAAGACCGCTTCATGATCTGGGGCTCGTCCGCAGCGCAGAAATATCACATGCGCTGGTTCGAGAAGCACCTGCCGAAGGACGGCTCGGTGCGCATCCACCGCTTCGACCAGACGCTGGTCGGTCTCTCCATCGCCGGGCCGAAATCGCGCGACCTGCTGCAGAAGCTCGTCGATGTCGACGTCTCGACAAAGGTCTTCCGCTTCATGGACTTCCGCGAGATGGCCGTTGGCGGCGCGCCCTGCATGGTCAACCGCATCACCTACACCGGCGACCTCGGCTACGAGATCTGGATGGCGCCCGCCTACCAGCGCCTCGTCTACAAGGCGATCAAGGAAGCCGGCGCGGAATTCGGCATCGTCGATTTCGGCATGCGTGCGCTGCTCTCCATGCGCCTGGAAAAGAATTTTCCGACCTGGTTCCGCGAGTTGCGTCCGATCTACGGACCGTTCGAAGGCTCGATGGACCGCTTCATCAAGCTGGAGAAGAACGACTTCATCGGCCGCGAGGCGTCCGCCCGGGAGCATGCCGAAGGGCCGAAGCTGCGCCGGGTCTCCTTCATCGTCGACGCTGCCGATGCCGACGTGATGGGCGACGAGCCGATCTGGGCCAAGGTCGGCAAGGATTACGGCACGGTCGAGAAGCCGCATGGCTATGGCGCGCCGCGCTTCGACACGTCAGGCAAGGAAGTGCGCGGCTCGAAGGCCGCCGAAGGCGCTTCGGCCGTGCGCGGCATCGTCGATGGCGAATGGCGCGTCGTTGGTTGGGTGACCTCGGGCGGCTATGCGCATTACGTGCAGAAGTCGATGGCGCAGGGCTATGTGCCGGCCGCTCTTGCCGAGGACGAAAGCGCCGGCCTGTTCGAGATCGAGATTCTCGGCCACCGCCGCCCGGCCCGCATCAATGTCGAGCCGCCTTTCGACCCGAGCGGCGAGAAGATGCGGACCTGAAGCCCCATTGTTGGATTGCGTCGGTAGCTATGGCATGGTCCGAGCCCACTACCGGCGCATCAGCATGAGAAGACCATCCCCTTGCGGCAACTAGAGAAATGGACCGATTGGCTCTGCGATGAACGGGTCGGTCCATTCAGCGCGGCGGTTGCGTCGGTCCTCCTCTACTGCCTGACCCAGATCGTCATGATGGCCCTGCTGTCCCATGTTGCGGGCACGGGCGTCGGTGTCGACGATGCAGAGCAATTGACGGAAATGCGGTTCCTGGCCGCCGGCTACGGCAGCTCGCAGCCGCCTCTATACACCTGGCTGGCGACGCTTGCGGCCTCGCTGGTCGGAACCAGCGTCCTTGCCCTCAAGATCGTCAAATACGGCCTGCTGGCAGCGGGGCTGGTCGCCTATTTCACCGCCATACGCCGCCTCGGCTACTCGAACCGCGCCGCGGCGGCCGGCATGTTCGGATTGCTGCTGTTTCCTCAGATCTTCTGGGAGATGCAGCACGCCCTCACCCACTCGGTCGCCATATTCTGTTTCACCTCGGTGCTGCTTCTGGCGCTGGTCGAGGTGGAGAAGCGGCGATCGGCCGTTGCCTATGCGTTTTTCGGCCTGGCGACGGCGGCCGCGATGCTGTCGAAATACAACATCGTCATCTTCCTTGCCGCCCTGTTCCTGGCATCTCTCTCGGTTCGCGAAACGCGTGAGGCGATCTTCGACCGCCGTTTCGCAATCAGCGTGGCGGTGGCGGTCCTTGCCTGCCTGCCGACGCTTTATTGGAGCCTGACACATCTGGAAGACCTGCTCGCGCACCAAGGGGGCCTAGGCGTCGCCGAAGGCGGCAGCGTTGCGAAAACGGCGCTTCTCGGCATCCGCAGATTGGTCAACGCGATCGTCAATTTCGCTGGACTGCCGGTCGTGATTTTTGCCGTCGCCTACGTCCTGGCGACAAGAAAACGGACGGATCCGCCTCAGCCGGTACGGTGGCCGGAAAAGCTGTTGTGGCGGGCGATCGTACTTGGTTTTGTGGTCATGGTCACAGTCGTGTTGGCGGCCGGCATCACCCAGTTTCGCGACCGTTGGATGCTACCGATCTTCATCCTCTTGCCCGCGGCGCTCGCCATGCGCTTCGACGCCATGGGCCAAAAGGGCCGAAAGACGCAAGCCACCATTGTCTTCGTCGGCGCTCTCCTTGCCATATTGGTGCTGCCGCTGAGCTGGTACATGCATCTGCATGGCGGCGACAGCCGCGGCAGCATCGTGCGCATGGATTACCGCTCGCTTTACGACCAGATCAACGCCGACGGGCCAGTCAAGACCGTGGTCTCGAGCTGGTTCTGGGTCGGCAATCTGCGCCTGGTCGATGCCGATCTCATCGCGCTCGATGATGAGACGCCGGACTTCGCCAGGTCGATCCGCGAGCCGGCGGTGCTCGTGCTTACCGATGACAGGGAATCGTCCTCGGAGGTTTTCGAAGAGTTGGCGAAGGTCGGCTACGTGATGGACACCATCCACCGCACGATTGAAGTGCCGCAGGCACTCGGCTTTCCGCCCCGCAAGGTCACGATTACCAGACTGCACAAGAAGCCCGCGCAGTAAGCTTCAGGTGGGACGAATGGACAAGCTAGGCTTCGGCCGCCATCGCAAGATCATGCCCTTCGAGCCAAGCTCGGTCGAAGCGCTGCGCGAGGCCTCGCGTGAAAAGGCGGCCTCGCTCAACCAGCATCTGCTGGGCTATGGCGCGACCGCCGAAGCCGAGTGGGCGACGGCGGGCGTCGCCGCGCCGGACTTGGCCGAAATGCGCAGATACCGGCTGGACCGCATCCGCGCCGAGCTGAAACGCCGCGACTATGCCGGCGCCCTGCTCTACGACCCGGTCAACATCCGCTACGCGACGGACTCGACCAACATGCAGCTCTGGGTCGCGCACAATTCGACACGCCACTGTTTCGTCGCCGCGGAAGGGCCGGTGGTGCTGTTCGACTATTTCTCCTGCGAGCACCTGTCCGACCATTCGGGCGTCGTCGACGAGGTGCGTCCCGCCGTGTCGTGGATATATCTCTACAGCGGCGAGCTCACCGAGCAGAAAGTCCGGCGCTGGGGTGCCGGTATCGCCGAGCTCGTTGCCGAGCATGGCGGCGGCAACCGCCGCATTGCCGTCGACCGCATCAACCCGGAAGGCGTTGAGGAACTCGCCCGCCGCGGCATCGCGATAGGCAATGGCGAGGCGGTGATGGAGAGTGCACGCCTCATCAAATCGCCGGACGAGATCCTCGCCATGCGCCGCGCCATCGTCGCCTGCGAGGCAGCGATTGGCGAGATGGAGACAGCACTGAAGCCCGGCATCTCCGAAAACGAGCTCTGGGCGGAACTGCATGGCGGCAACATCGCGCGCGGCGGCGAATGGATCGAAACGCGGCTTTTGTCATCGGGACCGCGCACCAATCCCTGGTTCCAGGAATGCTCCTCGCGCGTCATCGAGGATGGCGACCTCGTCGCCTTCGACACGGACCTGATCGGTCCCTACGGGTTCTGCGCCGATCTTTCGCGCACATGGCTTTGCGGCGACCGGCAGCCGTCGAACGAGCAGCGCGACCTCTTCCGCATCGCCGCCGATCAGATCGCTCATAACACCGATCTGATGCGGCCGGGCATCTCCTTTCGCGATCTCGTCGAGCGCTCGGCGGTGCCGCCGGACGACTGCTATCCGACGCGCTACGGCGTGCTCTATCACGGGGTCGGCCTGGCGGACGAATATCCGACGCTGCCGCATGCCGGCGACTGGACCGACGACACGCCGGACGGCGTGCTCGAACCCGGCATGGTGCTTTGCGTCGAAAGCTATATCGGCAGGCTTGGCGGGCGCGAAGGCGTTAAGATCGAGGAGCAGATCCTGATCACCGAGACCGGCAATGAGAAGCTTTCAGCCTATCCGCTGGACGAGCGGCTGCTCTGATCCGCCTTCGATAGCCGCGACGGCGTCGCGCATCGCGGCAACGATTTTTTCCGGCGTCGTTCGGGCGGTGATATAGGGCAAGCCCTTGCGCCGCGCCGTCCAGCCGACCACCTTCACGCCTCTCGCCGCCGGCTCGAAACGTTGCGCCAGCGCCCAGCTTTCGCAGTCGATGGCCGCGACCTCGGCCCTGCCTTCCGCGACGGCCACGATCGACGACCGGTGGCCGCCGCTTTCGCCGCGCGAGGCGAAGATGTCCAGGCTTTCGCCCATCGCTTCCAGGTCGCGCTGCAGGCCGATCAGCCCGGACATCGAATCCGGATTGTTGAAGGTGAAGCGCTTGCCGCGGAGAAGGTCGATCGGGATGAGGGCCTTGCCGTCCGCGGGCGAGGCAATCCCCGGTCCGCCATCCGCCGTCATCACCAGCGCGCTGGAATAGAGCTCTCCCTGCCCGCCCTCGAACACATCGTAGCTCGGCTGCGCAATCACCTGCACGTGCCGCGCAAGACCGAGTTCCATCGGCCCCCAGCAGGTTTGCCCGAAGAGCAACGCCGGGCTCAGCCAAAGCTGGTGAAAGTCCAATTCTTCCGGGGGCAGCGTCGCCGGGTCGGGTGCGATCGGCTTGCCGGCGTCATCGACTATGCCGCCGGGAACTCCTGGCAGCTCGCGATTGCTGCGCACGACCGCCTCCGGCGCATCGATGCCCCTTTGCCGGAAAGCGTCACGGAGCCGCGCCCATTGCGCGTCGACCGCGCCACGCGCTTCGGACCAATCATACATAGGCAGGGCCGCAACGAACTTGCTCATGTCGAATAGCTTTCAAAGGCAAGCGGCCTTCGGCGCCTGCGTTCCGCCGCGCAAAAAACGTCGCGGAAAGTCGAAATTACTCCTTCGGCGGCTCGGCGGGAACCGGCGCCGTGCCAAGTCCGCTGACATTGCGCGCCCTGACGCGCGGCTTGAAGGCGCGGCCCGGTTCCGGCGTGCGCCGCAGCACCGGATGAACGATCGGCTCCTTGGCCCTGAAGGCATGGGCTTTCAGCATCGCAAAATAGTTCGGATAGGCATAACCGTTGTTCATCCGCAGCCATTCCTCGCGGCGCTCGCGAAAGAGCTTCGGCAGCCGGTACCAGGCAATGGTCGGGCTCTTGTGATGAACGAAATGCAGATTGTTGTTCAGGAACAGGAAGGAGAGCGGCGAGCGCTCGACGATCACCGTTCGCCCCTCCGGATGCTCCGACCACTGGTGCTCGGCATAGGTGCGGATCGAGATCAGCGACTGGCCGAGCCACACCGGCACCAGGATATAGAGCCACAGCGGGATGCCGAAGCCGAACGTGACGATCGGCGCCACAATCGCGAGGCCGACGGCATGCAGCAGCCAAGCCTTGCGGATCGCCTCGTCGCCGGCGGCGATCTGCTTGGCGTCGTCGATGAAGAAACCGACCGACGACAGCCACGGACCGAGGACGAGGCGGCCAACCATGGTGTTGTTGATCTTGAGCAGAAGCTTCATTGTCGGCGGCAGGCCCTCATGCATCCAGAGCGCCTGATAGTAGCTCTCCGGATCGTCGAGCGGATCGGTCAGGCGCTCGTCTGCATGATGGCGAAGGTGGATGGTCCTGAAGCGGCGGAACGGCCAGACCATGCCGATGGGCAGGAAGACGAAGGCTTCGTTGATCCTGGCGTTGCGGGTCGGATGACCGTGCAGCACTTCGTGCATGATCGAGGATTGCAGAGCCAGGATAAAGGGCAGGACGGCAAGCGCCAGAAGCGGATGGGATGGCCAGACAAGGAAACCGGTGGCGAGCCATGCGCCGTAGCAGAAGAGTGTGAGGAAGACTGTCGGCCATTCGACAGCCGGTGTGCTGCGACGTCTCTTTTTCGTGCCGGTATTCACGTTTGCCATGCTCTCGACCACCGCCCCCCAGTCGCCGGAACCAACTCGATTCCTGACAACATTGTGTCAGGAGCTTTCCGTGACATCAATGCGACAATGCGCACAAACCGTTGCGAATGCGCATTTTTGGCGGCATGTGTTACACATTGTAAACAGACATGGGGATTCATTTCCGCCTGAGCCACGTTCAGAACGACTCCGGCGCAAATTTTTCCTCTCCGGCACGGAAGCACAGTGATGGACAAGCGCGATCTGTCGACGACCTTTCGGGAGCGCCTGAAATTGCTCTTGACACGGTCCGACCTGAACCAGTCGGCCTTCGCGACGGCGGTCGGCATCGACCGTTCGGCGCTGTCGCAGCTCCTCTCCGGCGCCTCGACCCGCCTGCCGCGCGCCGAGACCCTCCTCAACATCGCCGCCGAGTTCAAGGTATCGCTCGACTGGCTGCTGGGCCTGAGCCAGGACGAAGGGGTCACCGGCGAAATCAGAGAAAGCCTGGAGATCGAAGAGGCGCCCGACGGCTTCGACCGCACGCTTTTGGCCAAATGGCATGCCGAGGCGGCCGGCACCAAGATCCGCTATGTGCCCGCGGGCATTCCCGACCTTCTGCGGACCGAGGCACTGGTGGAATATGAGGCCGGCATTGCCAACAAGAGCCGTGAGGCGCAGGCAGGCGAAACGCAATATCGCATCGACTACAACCGTCGGCCGGAGACCGACATGGAAGTCTGCATGCCGCGCCACACGCTGGAGATCTTCGCGCGCGGCCTCGGTGTCTGGGATCGTTTCCCCGAGGCCGAACGGCGCAAGCAATTGCTGCACATGGCGGCGCTGCTTGACGACCTTTATCCGACCTTTCGCCTGTTCCTCTATGACGGCCGCATTCGCTATTCGATCCCCTATACGATCTTCGGCCCCTATCGCGCCGCGATCTATGTCGGCGACATGTATATCGTGCTGAGCGCCACTCAGCCGATCCGCACGCTCACCAGCCATTTCGACAACCTGATCCGGGCCGCCGACATCAACGCGCACGAGGCCGCGAGCTTTGCGCAAAAGCTGGCCGCAATGTCCTTCCCGTCAGGCTCTGCCTGATCGCGCGCATCGATATCATCTTGGCTGCCCCTGATCGTTCCAGCGAAACCCGTGGCCTTTCGCGGCCGCAAATTCGTTGACTGGACATAAAGACTTCTTTATATCGTTATTTGAATTTGAACGCGAAAGCCATTCCAGGCAGGAAATTCAGGGCCATGACCGCGACCAACCCTATTGACGCACTGCTTGCCGAAAAAGGCGTGCTTTTGGCCGATGGCGCCACCGGCACCAATCTGTTCGCGATGGGTCTTGAGGCCGGCGAAGCGCCTGAGCTGCTCAATGAGACGGCGCCCGAGACCATCGCCAGCCTGCATCAGAACTTTGTCGACGCCGGCGCCGATATCATTCTCACCAATTCCTTCGGCGGCACTCGCCACAGGCTGAAGCTGCATCATGCGCAGGATCGCGTCCACGAGCTGAACAAGCGCGCCGCCGAGATTGCCCGCTCTGTCGCCGACACGGCCGGCCGGACGGTGATCGTCGCCGGCTCCGTCGGCCCGACCGGCGAATTGCTGGTGCCGCTCGGCGCCATGACCTATGACGAGGCGGTCGAGGCCTTCGCCGAACAGATCGAGGGCTTGAAGGCCGGCGGCGCCGAAGTCGCCTGGATCGAGACCATGTCGGCGCCGGACGAGATCCGCGCCGCGGCTGAGGCCGCCATCCGGGTCGGCCTGCCCTATACCTACACCGGTTCCTTCGACACGGCCGGCCGCACCATGATGGGCCTGCTGCCGAAGGATATCCACGCCGTCGCCGATGGCCTGTCGCAGGCGCCTCTCGGCGTCGGCGCCAATTGCGGCGTCGGCGCTTCCGATATCCTGGCGTCGCTGCTCGACATGACCGAGGCGAAGCCGGACGCGACCGTGATCGTCAAGGGCAATTGCGGCATTCCGGAGTTCCGCGGCGCAGAGATCCATTATTCCGGCACGCCGGAGCTGATGTCCGATTATGTGCGGCTGGCGGTCGATGCCGGCGCCAAGATTGTCGGCGGCTGCTGCGGCACTTCGTTCGCGCACCTTGCTGCCATGCGCAAGGCGCTGGACGCGCACACCAAGTCGACCCGCCCGACCGTCGAGACGATCGTCGAGCGCATCGGCCCGATGCGCAACAAGGCGGCGACGGCAAACACCGCCGAGACCAGCGAAGCCCGCCGCGAGCGCCGGCGCAGCCGCGCCTGATACGTTTTCTACTTGCTGTTTTCAGCGTAGCGCGACAGCGCGGTATTGAGATCGGTGCCGGCACTGCCCTGGTTGTCGGCGCCCATCGTCATCAGGGCGCCCGATGCGCCGGGGTCGCTGATCTGCTCAAGCATCGAGCGAAAACGGTCGTTGTTGAGGGCCGAAAGCGCTGTGTTGCGCGCCGCGTCGACATCGTTCCTGATTCGCGCGGCTTCCGCTGAAGCAGCGGACGGTCCGCGCACCGGGGCATTGGCCGCCGTCGAGTTCACGTTCCCCATTGTCGTGATATGCACTGCTGATCCCTCAAACCCTTGTCAGCACCGACTAACAGAAGCTCGTTGCGGCGAGGTTCCGGAAAACCCGTGCAATTTAACGATCGAAAAAAGGCCGGCAGGATCTGTCCCGCCGGCCTTTCCTTCAGTCCGCAATGGCCTACTTGTTGCCGTCCAGCGATGAGGCCAGCCGCACCAGCGACAGGAACTCCGCCCGATAGCCGAATGGATCGGCGCCGCGCGCGGCATTGGCGATCTCTGCGATGCGGTCATAGCTGAAATTCGCGGTCTGATCCTCGTCGCGCAGCTTCTGCCCGAAGGCCGCGACGGCAACCGAAAAACGTTGGTCGGCGCCGGCCGCATCGAAGGACGAGACCTCATTGGCGGCGGTCACCGGTGTGGTGATGAGCTTCGAGACGTTCTCGTCCGGCAGCTTGTAGCGGATCTTGACGAAGGCATATTCGCCGGCATTGGCGACGCCGCCATTGTCGACCTTGGCCTGGTCGTAGCGCAGCGGATCGACCTGCTCGCCACCGCTGCCTTTAGGCGTGATCTCATAGACCGCGGTCACCGAATGGCCTGAGCCGATATCGCCGGTATCGACGCGGTCATTGTTGAAATCCTCGCGCTTCAGCGCGCGGGTCTCATAACCGACGAGACGGTATTCGGAGACCGTGGCTGGGTTGAACTCGACCTGAATCTTGACGTCTTTGGCGATGGTGAACAGCGTCGAGGAGGCATCCTCGACCAGCACCTTCTCGGCTTCGGCCAGCGTGTCGATATAGGCCGCCGTGCCATTGCCGTTCTGCGCGATGGTCTGCATCATCTGGTCGTTCAGATTGCCGCGGCCGAAGCCGAACACCGAGAGGAACACGCCCGTCTTGCGCTCCTTCTCGATCAGCCGCTTGAGGTCGTCGTCATCGGTCTGGCCGACATTGAAGTCGCCGTCGGTGGCAAGCATCACACGGTTGACGCCATCCTTGACGAAGGATTGCTGCGCAAGCTTGTAGGCCTCGCGGATGCCTTCTTCGCCGGCCGTCGAGCCGCCGGGCGCCAGATTGTTGATTGCCGCAAGGATCTTCTGCTTTTCTGCCCCCTTGGTCGGCATCAGCACCGTGCCGGCATTGCCGGCATAGGTGACGACCGAGACGGTGTCGTCTGGCTTCAGCTTGCTCACCAGCAAGCGGAAGGCGGATTTCAGCAGCGGCAGCTTGTCGGGCTCGTCCATCGAGCCCGAGACGTCGATCAGGAAGACCAGATTGGCCTTCGGCTGCTCAGCCGGCTTAACGTCGAAACCCTTGATCGCGACATGCATGAGCTTGGTATGCTCGTTCCACGGCGTCGGCATGACGGTGACGGTCGAGTTGAACGGCGTCTTGGTCGAATCCGGTCCCTTCCAGTCATAGGGGAAGTAGTTGATCATCTCCTCGACGCGGACCGTGTCTGGTTCGGGCAGACTGCCTTCCTTCAGCGAGCGCCGCACGAAAGAATAGGAGGCGGTATCGACGTCGATCGAGAAAGTCGAGACCGGATCCTGGGCTGTTTCATGCACCGGATTGGTTTTGAAATTCTCGACGCGATCGCGGTTTTCCTCCTGCGGCTGCAGTTGGTCGACCGGCATGGGCGCGGGCTGCACCATCAGCTTGGAATCGGCGACGGCGGGCGGAGACGCCGGAACGGCGGCCGCGCCGCCTGCCGGCGCCTTGTCGGCCCGCTCAGCCTCATCGACGCTAGGCGGTGTCATCGACATGATCACTCTGTTTGACGACCCGTCCTTGCCGCCGGCCGCGAGCTGGCCGCTCTCCGCCGGCGCAGGCTGCAGGGCGCGCTTGCTCTCCGGCGCAGCCTCCTGCTTGAGCAGGCCGTCGACCTCTGTCGCCGGCTTCGGCGCCGCCACTTGTGAATTGGCCCGAGTCTCGGCGTCGGCGTCTGTCTTCTTCTCCTTGGCCGGCGCCGCTGCCAGCGGCTCGTTAATCGCGGGCTGTTCCAGCGCAGGCTTCTGCGCCGCCGGCTTGTCGGCCAAGGTCTCGGTGACCGTGCCGTTGCCGCCGACGACGGGCGGGTGGTCCTTCAGCATCTCGAAAGCGGCATAGCCGGCGATAGGCAGCGCGACCAGCGCGGTGATGGCCGGCGTGGCGATGAGTTTCCGTTGCATGATGTCTCTCCAGAGCATTCTTGCTCGCTCCGTGAGACGAAGGCCTGCGAACGTTCCTTGGCGAACAGGCGAGATTTTTTCGTCGAGGTCGAAAGCCTGCATCGCGGCGGCGAACGCGCGCGCCTTCGCCTCGCCGTCCGGCGCCGGTACCGCGATATCGCGCAGCCTTTCGAGTTCGTTGTCGTCGACCATGGTCACACTTCCCCGGCTGAGCGCATCAGCAGCTTCAGCCGTTTCTTCGCTTCATGGATGTGCCAGGACACCGTCGTCTCCGAGATCGCCATGATCTCGCCCGCCGCCGCGTGGTTGAGACCTTCGCCATAGACCAGCAGCACCGCGTCGCGTTGCTTGTCGGGCAGCATCCGCACCGCCGCCCACAGCGCCTCGGCCGGATCGTCGATCTCCGCCGACGCGTCGCCCGCGATCAGCGCATAGGCGCCGTAGGCATCGGTCTTGGCGGTGTCGCGGGCGCGCTTGCGCATCATGTCGCGCGAAGCGTTCAGCGTCATGGCATAGAGCCATGTCGTGAAGGCGCCGCTGCCCTGATAATCGCGGATCGCGCGGCCGAGCCGCACGCAGACGTCCTGGGCGATGTCCTCGGCGTCGGCTTTGCGGCCGCACCAGCGAAAGGCGGCGCGATAGACGAAGCCGTAATGCCTTTCGAGCAATCTGCCGAAAGCACCCCTGTCTCCGCCCCTCGCCCGCCCGATCAGTTCGGCATCGGAGGCTTCGCCGTCGTCCAGCATCATCGCCATCATTTGCCTGTTGGACGAAGGCTAATGGCCAATCCTTGGGGCGATGGAAAGATTTTTTTGCGGAGGCGCATTTCCTTCTGCCCGTTCACGGGGAGAAGGTGCCCGAAGGCGGATGAGGGGCAGCGCGAACATTCGAAGGCTCGCGCTGCACTGCGCCCCCTTCGCGATCTGCGAGAGAAGGCTAGCCCAGCGTCTCTTGGAAAAATGTCGTCAGCCGCTTCCAATGCCTCTCAGCACCCGCCTCGTCATAGACGCTGTGGTCCTTGACGCACCAGCCGTGGTCGACGCCGACATAGTTTTCGATGACGTAGTCAACCTCTGCCACCCTGAGCGCCTCTGCCAGCCGCCCCGACTGCTCCGGCGGGAAGCTGCGGTCGACGCCGGCGACGCCGACATAGACGCGCGCCTTGATCGAGGACGCCTTGCGGTGCGGGCTGTCGGCCGCGTCGCTGGCGAGATTGCCGCCATGGAAGCTTGCCGCGGCAACGATCCGGTCCGGATAGCTCGCCGCCGCGTTTAGCGCCCGCGCGCCGCCCATGCAGTAGCCGACGACGCCAATCGGTCCGGCGATCCCCTCGGCGGCCAGAGCATCGAGGAAGGCGCTGCCGTCGCGGATGGTCATGCCCTGCGTCGTGCCGCCGCTCAGTATCAACAGCAGGGCCTTGGTCTTTTCCTCGGCAAAGGCGGTTTTGGGATCGAACGAACCATAGGGCGCATAGCGGTAGAAGAGATCGGGCACCAGCACGGCATAGCCATGCTCCGCGAGGCGCTCGGCCATCTGGTCGAGCGCCGGGCGCGGACCGAAAATATCCATATAGAGTATGACGCCAGCCTTGGCCGGCGTGGCTGGACGAAACAGCCGTGCCTTCGCCGTGCCGTCCAGGGTCTTGATCTCGATGTCCTGCTTCGTCATTGCGCGCTCCGCCGGTTGCCAGGCGATAGATATCCGCACCGCCCGGCAGGGCAAGCCGCAACCTCTCGATCGCGGTCAAGTTTCCGTGCGGTTCGGAAGAATGCCTACAGTCCGGCGAACGCCGCCATATGAAAAGCCTGGACATCGGCCGGATAGCGATACTTAGCGCCATAAGGACAGGCGTTGCGGTCGAGGCAGCCGCCGGCGCGGCAGGGTGCACCATCCGTGCCACGCACATGCACCAGGCACGCCCCGTGCGCAAAGCCATCCACCGAATATGCGCCGACCGGACAGCATTTCAGGCAGGGTTTTTCGACGCATGCGTCGCAAAGGTGAATCGGCTGATGAGCTTCTGGAAGAGAAATCTCGTCCTCGAACAGCAATGCGGCGCGATAGGCATGCCAAAGTCCATAGGTCGGATGCATGAGGATGCCGAGCGGCGACGGCTTCAGCCCTTCGGCCCGCATCGCCCACTGCTGGAACGGCAGATAGGGCCGATCGGATGGCGACACCGCGCGGGCGCCGAATTCTTTCGCCACCGCGCCGATCACCTCGCGCGACCAACTGTCGAGTGGGTTGGCGATGTCCCTCGCCTGTCGTTCCCGCCAGCGCTGGAAATGCGGCCAGGGCGCCGCGCCCGCCTGTCCGACAAGCAGCACGGATTTGGCCGGCGCGCCGGAAGGCCCGGCTGGCGCCACCTCATCGTCACCGAAGCTGAAACCGCCGCGGAGAATCAGGCCGTTGGCCGCGAGTGCGGCCGCAATCTCCTCGACCGTGCCGCGGAAAAAAGTCATCCCTTCCGGTCCGGGTCGGAGAACGCGCTCCGCCAGACTTCCTTGTGGATGATGTCGGCCACTTTAGCCCGGCCTGACTCGGGCTCCTTTCACGTGAAGGCGTCGGCCATCGAGCCCTTCTTCCTGGCGATGAAGTCCTTCAGCGCCTCGTCGATGGCCGGATCGAGATGCGGCGCCTCGTAGCTTTCCAGCCAGCGGCGTGCGAGCTCGTTGGCGCGCTGCTGGGCGGTCTTCTCGCCTTCGGCCAGCCACTGCTCGTAGGAATTGTTGTCGGCGATGCTGGAACGGTAGAAGGCCGTCTGGAAATTCGCCTGCGTGTGGTCGCAGCCGAGATAGTGGCTGCCCGGACCGACCTGGCGGATGGCGTCCATCGCCTGGCCGTTTTCCGACAGGTCGACACCTTCGGCAAACTTCTGCTGCATGCCGAGCTGGTCGATATCCATCATGAATTTTTCGTAGCAGGACGCGAGACCGCCCTCGAGCCAGCCAGCCGAATGCAGGACGAAATTGGTGCCGGCAAGGATCGTCGAGTTGAGCGTGTTGGCGCTCTCATAGGCTGCCTGCGCGTCCGGGACCTTCGAGGCGCAGAGCGAGCCGCCGGTGCGGAACGGCAGGCCGAGCCGGCGCGCGAGCTGCGCGGCGCCGTAGGAAACCAGCGACGGCTCCGGCGTGCCGAAGGTCGGCGCGCCGGACTGCATCGAGATCGACGAGGCGAAGGTGCCGAACAGCACCGGCGCGCCAGGCCTGATCAGCTGGGTGAACGAAGCGCCGGCGAGCACTTCGGCCAGCACCTGCGTCAGCGTGCCGGCGACGGTTACCGGGCTCATCGCGCCGGCCAGGATGAACGGCGTGACGATGCAGGCCTGGTTATGGCGCGAATAGACTTTCAGCGCGCCTAGCATGGTCTCGTCGAACACCATCGGCGAGTTGGCGTTGATCAGGCTGGTCAGCACCGTGTTGTTCTCGACGAAGTCGTCGCCGAACACGAGCTTGGCCATCGCCACCGTGTCCTCGGCCCGTTCCGGAGCCGTCACCGAGCCCATGAACGGTTTATCCGAATACCGGATATGCGAGTAGATCATGTCGAGGTGGCGCTTGTTGACCGGCACGTCCACCGGCTCGCACACCGTGCCGCCCGAATGGTGGATCGAGGGCGCCATATAGGCGAGCTTCACGAAATTCTGGAAATCCTCGATCGTCGCGTAGCGGCGGTTGCCGTCGAGGTCGCGCACGAAGGGCGGGCCGTAGACTGGCGCGAACACGGTCGCGTTGCCGCCGATCTGCACCGAGCGCTCCGGGTTGCGCGCATGCTGGGTGTAGATCGAAGGCGCGGTCTTCAACAGCGAGCGGCAAAGACCTTTCGGAAAATGCACGCGCTCGCCCTTGACGTCGGCGCCCGCTTCCTTCCAAAGCGCCAGCGCCTCGGCGTCGTCGCGGAAAATGATGCCGATTTCTTCCAGCACCGTGTCGGTATTCTTCTCGATCAGCGCCAGGCCTTCCTCGTTGAGGACCTCGTAGACGTTGATCTTGCGCTTGATATAGGTGAGCTGTGTGCCCGGACCGCCGCCCGAGCGCGCCGCGCGCCGGGCCGCCGCGCCGCCGCTGGCACCGCGCCCACGCCGTGCGTTTGACGCTTCCTGGTCGACTGCCGCGTTCTCGCTCATGATCGTGCTTCCTATAAAACCTAGTCTGGATTGGCTCGCGGCCCGCAACCGCCGCTTCTCGCCGGATCGTAACCATGCACCCTATTGGAAACGGCCCGCCAGCGCCAACGCCTGTCGCAAAATCGACAAGAAAAGCGCCAACTTTCCAGTCGCTTTCCTTTTGCGGGAAGTCGCAAATCAGCTATGGCTAGCTTGCCCTCGCGGGTTAGGTATTGGCGCATTGATTTTTAGGCTGCCGCAGTCATTCCGAGCAGCAAGGAGCCCGAGAAAATGTCCGACGACGAGATCATCCTTTCCGAGCTTTCCGACGACGAGCTCGTGCAGCAGATGCACGACGACCTGTATGACGGCCTGAAGGAAGAGATCGAGGAAGGCACCAATATCCTTCTCGAGCGCGGCTGGGCGCCTTACAAGGTGCTGACCGAGGCGTTGGTCGAAGGCATGCGCATCGTCGGCGAGGATTTTCGCGACGGCATCCTGTTCGTGCCGGAAGTGCTGCTCTCCGCCAACGCGATGAAGGCCGGCATGGCCATCTTGCGCCCGTTGCTCGCCGCCACCGGCGCGCCCAAGCAAGGCAAGATGGTGATCGGCACCGTCAAGGGCGACATCCACGACATCGGCAAGAACCTCGTCGGCATGATGATGGAAGGTGCCGGCTTCGACGTCATCGACCTCGGCATCAACAACGCCGTCGAGAAATACCTGGACGCCATCGAGCAGCACCAGCCCGACATTATCGGCATGTCGGCGCTGCTCACCACCACCATGCCCTATATGAAGGTCGTGATCGACACGATGAAGGAAAAGGGCATCCGCGACGACTATGTCGTGCTGGTCGGCGGCGCGCCGCTCAACGAGGAATTCGGCAAGGCCGTCGGCGCCGACGCCTATTGCCGCGATGCTGCGGTGGCGGTCGAGACCGCCAAGGACTTCATGAAGCGCAAGCACAACGTTCGCGCTTCCGCCTGACCCAAGGCATCAGGATGGATCGACAAGAAAAGCCGCGCCTTGCAGCGCGGCTTTTTTGTACCCAGATGATAGGCGAGGCTGCCGATCAGTTGACGGTGTCTTTGACCGCCCTTGCCGTCGATTTGACGTCCTTACCGACGCCCCGGATGGTGTTGGCGCAGGCCGTGAGTGCAAGCGCGCATGCCAGGATGGCGATCGGCGCGATGCGTAGCAGTTTCATGGACGGTGTCTCCCTCGACAGATATTAAGCCCCGCAGCGAAAGCCGGCCCGACTTGGTCAAGACGCAAAAAACGGAACCGAATCAAACAGACAGGCTGCTCGTCATCGCCTGCGGGATGATTGCGCGCGAAGTTTTGGCCGTCAAGCAACAGCTAAAGCTCGACCATCTCGATCTGACCTGCCTGCCGGCCGAGTTCCATTTCTATCCGGACCGCATCGCGCCGGCGATGGACAAGGCGATCGAGAAAGCCAAGGCGGAAGGCTACCGGCACATTTTCGTCGGCTATGCAGATTGCGGCACCGGCGGCCTGCTCGATCGCGTCATCGAGAAGCACGGCGTCGAGCGAATGGCCGGGCCGCACTGCTTTGCCTTCTACCAGGGCATGGACGCCTACGCGAAGGTCGCCGACGACGACATGATGTCGTTCTACATGACTGATTTCCTCTGCCGCCAGTTCGAGGCCTTCTTCATCAAGCCGCTCGGCCTCGACCGGCATCCCGAGCTGATAAAGGATTATTTCGGCAATTACGAGAAGCTGATCTATCTCGCCCAGACCGACGATCCGGAGCTCGACAAGGTCGCCGAGAAAGCCGCCGTCATGCTCGGCCTCGCCTATGAGCGCCGCTCGACCGGCTATGGCGACCTGACCGGCGAGCTGGCGCGGACGGCACAGGGCGCTGCCCGAGACGCCTAGCCGTCACGCCTGTTCCAGCGCTGCAAGCATATCGGCGAAGCTGGTCCTGCAGACGAAGCCCAGCCGCTCCCTCGCCCGCGACGGATCGTAGACGCGGTCGATCGAGGAAAACATCGTCCAGCCCTTCCTCGCATAGAGCCTCGAATAATCCGGGAAATAGCGCGCGACGACCGTCGGCGCGTCGGCGATCAGCTCGGCGCAATCCTGCGGCCGGAACGGCGTCGGCGCCGAGATGATGAAGATGTCGAAGCCAAGGCTCGGCGCCTTCTCCAGGGCCGCCACATGGGCTTCCGCCGCATCCTCCACCGTCAGTCGCCGGAACAGCAACTCGTTGGCCTTGGTGTTGGCATCGGACTGCTCGATGGCATGCGCCATGTCGTCCGCCTCGGGAAAGAAGCGTGCCGTGCGCAGCACCACCACCGGCAGTCCATGCTCGATATGGTAGAGGCGACAGAGATGCTCGGCCGAGAGTTTCGTCACGCCATAGATGTTGCGCGGCTCAGGCGACATCTCTTCCGTCAGCCAGGCGGCCTTGCGCGCGCCGCCCTGGAACCCTGCGCGGATTGCCTGCGAGATCATAAGTGACGTCGTCGAGGTGAAGACGAAGCGTTGCACGCCGCAGGCCACGGCAGCATCGAGCAGATTGAGCGTGCCTTGCACATTCGTGGCGATAAAGGCCGTGTTCTCATGATGCTCGATATTCGGCTTGTGCAGCGCCCCACTGTGAATAATGGCCTCAATGCTGTTCTCGCGGACGGTCTTCAGGACAAGATCGCGATCCGCGATCGAGCCGACGACCTGCGTGCGCGCCGAGGCAACCGGATCGAGACCGACCACCTCATGGTCGAGCGCTTCGAGCCTTGGCTGAAGCGCGCTGCCCAACCAGCCGGACGATCCCGTGAGCAAGATTCGCATCGATCAACCGCCATTTTCTAGAGCATGATGCCGAAAAGTGTGGAGCGGTTTTCGGACGACATCATGCTCTATCTCTTTGATTTGGAGCCGGATTCAGATTTCAGGTCGACCCGACCTGAAATCATCCGGCTCTGGCTCACGCTGTAAAGCACGGATGACAGGTGAGCGCGAACCGGTAAGTTGTGCGCCAGCGATAGAAAGAACTTTGTTCCAGCTATTGATTTGAGGAAACACGTTCATGATGGCTCGCCTGTTCCTTGCCGCCCTCGGTGTCGTAGCCCTCACTTTGCCGTCCCTTGCCGACGGCGAGGTGCAGAAGCTGATAACGGCTGCCGACAAGGCGCGATTGGACAAATATGGCGATACGCGCAAGGCGGCTCTCGAAGAGGCAAGAGCCGGCGATCCGTCCGAGGTCAAGCAGTTGGACGAACTGCTCGCCAGACCTCTCGTCGCCTTCTCCGACAAGGATCTCACCGGCAACTGGAAGTGCCGCACCATCAAGGCGGGCGGCCTGAGCCCGCTCATCATCTATGGCTGGTTCAAGTGCAAGGTGACCGACGACGGCTCCGGTTGGCGCCTCGCCAAGATCAGCGGCTCGCAGCGCACAACCGGCCGCTTCTTCGACGACGGCGAGAAACGCTCCATCTATCTCGGCTCGTTCTCGGTCATTGATGACAAGGCCAAGCCCTATGGCAGCGGTCCCGAAAGCGACCAGGTCGGCTACGCCTTCCGCAACAGCGCCACCGAGTGGCGGATCGAATTCCCGGCGCCCTATTACGAATCGAAACTCGACATCATGGAATTCAAGCGCTGAGCCCGTCCTCTGCTGCCTCGTTGAAACGGCGCCGTCACACCAAGGATTAACCTGCTCCGCATAGCATGCGCGCGATTTCAAGCGGGTGGGTGCCGTGGCAGCGTCGGACTCGAATACGCGACCGGTCGTGGTCGTCACCGAAGGTGGCCCGCATATCTGGGCCATCGTCAATGCGATTGCCGACCGCGTCGGTCCCGTCAGCGTCATCCTCGAATCCGCCGATTCCAAAAAGCGCCTGCTCATCCGCCGTGCGCGACGTCAGGGCTGGATCTCGGCCATAGGCCAGCTCGGCACGATGGTGCTGACCAGGCTCGGCAAGCGGTTCCTCGCCGGTCATGCCGAGAGGCTGATCGCCGAGGAGAAGCTCGACACTGAACCGCGGCAAGGTCAGGTGATCATCCATGTGCCATCCGCCAACGGGCCCGAATGCCTCGAGACGGTCGCCAGGATCAATCCGGGCGTGGTGCTGCTTGCCGGCTGCAGGCTGTTGTCGAAGGAAACGCTGGCAAGAATGCCTTGCCCGGTGCTCAACTACCATGCCGGCATCGCGCCGAAATATCGCGGCATGAATGGCGGCTACTGGGCGCTGGCCTTCGGCGATCAAGGGAATTTCGGCACCACCGTTCACCTGGTCGATGCCGGCGTCGACACCGGCGGCGTGCTGAAGCAGGCGCGCGGCAGGCCCAGGACCGGCGATACGATCGCCAGCTACGCGCTGCGGCAGGCAGCCTTTTCGCGCGATATCTGCGTCGAGGCGGTCGGCAATGCGCTGGCCGGCAGACTGGAAACGATCGATACGGGCCTGCCATCGAAGCAATGGTATCACCCGACGATCTGGTTCTATCTCTGGACCGGCCTGACCAAGCGCGTCTGGTGATCAGTCGCAACGGATTTCAGCATTCGCTTTGCGCCGTCGCCAGCGTCGCTTTTGAAGGCGCGCGCGTCGTCCCATAACAAGCGGCTCAACCACGCATGCGGCAATGCTCCATGACTTCGAGGAGTTGAGAATTCATGGCCGATCTGATCGTCGTCTACTGGCGCGACATCCCAGCCCAGGTCATCGTCAAGAAGGGCCGGCAGAACGCCAAGCGCGAATTGCCGCTGCGCTTCACTGAGGCGATAGACATGTGCGCCATGCGCACCGGCGCCGGCGGCACCGACGACTATCTGGCGGAATGGCGCAAGGCCGACCCGGTTCCGGTCGGCGACGACATCGAGGCCGAGGTTGAGAAAGCCTATCAGGAACTCGACGCAAAATATGACCGAGAGCGGCTGGTCGCTCTGGTCAAGGCTGGCGGGAAAGAAAATGTCTGAGCAACAGCCGGCGGTCACCCAGGCCACCTTGGTCAAGAAGGCCGCGCCGAAATCCGATTACAAGCCTGCCGACGTGTCGCCGCAGCGCCGCGTTCAGCGCACTTTTGCCGTGCGGCTTTGGTCGGTCCGGCACTCGCGCTTGCTCGAATGGTTCTACAGCCGGTTCGCCGACGTCTTCCTGCTCTTGCACCCTCTTTGGAAAGGCATCGGCTACGGCCGCGTCGAAGCCCCGGTGAAATTCGTCGAGAAGCGGGTCAAGGGCTTCATGTTCGACTGCCGCATGTGCGGCCAATGCGTGCTCTCCTCCACCGGCATGTCGTGCCCGATGAACTGCCCCAAGCAACTGCGCAACGGTCCTTGCGGCGGCGTGCGCGCCAACGGCAATTGCGAAGTCGAGCCGGACATGCCCTGCGTCTGGGTCAAGGCCTGGGAAGGCTCGCGCAACATGGTCCACGGCGACAAGATCCTCACCGTGCAGAAGCCGGTCGATCAGTCGCTGCGCGAAACCTCGGCCTGGCTCCGCGTGACCGCGCAGGCCGCCGCCGCGCGCGAAGCGGCCAAGAATCCCGGAGCTTCGGCATGACCATCCGCCAGATCGACGAGAACCCGGCCGGCATCCACCTGCCGCTCGAGCCCCTGCCCGGCCACACGTCGCGCGGCCGGCTGGAGCGCGTGCTGCGCCGCGGCGAGTTTGCTGTAACGACCGAGCTCAATCCGCCCGACAGCGCCGATCCGGAAGACGTCTACAACCGCGCCAAGATCTTCGACGGCTGGGTCGACGCCATCAATGCGGTCGACGCCTCGGGCGCCAACTGCCACATGTCCTCGGTCGGCATCTGCGCGCTGCTCACTCGCATGGGCTATGCGCCGATCATGCAGATCGCCTGCCGCGACAAGAACCGCATCGCCATCCAGGGCGACGTGCTGGGCGGCGCCGCCATGGGCGTCGCCAATATGCTGTGCCTCACCGGCGACGGCGTGCAGGCCGGCGACCAGCCGGGCGCCAAGCCGGTATTCGACCTCGATTCCATGTCGCTGCTCGAAACCATCCGCATCATGCGCGACAATGGCAAGTTCCTGTCAGGCCGCAAGCTGACGACGCCGCCGCAGGTCTTCCTGGGTGCTGCCGTCAACCCCTTCGCGCCGCCCTACGACTTCCGCCCGATCCATCTCGGCAAGAAGATCGCCGCCGGCGCGCAGTTCGCGCAGACGCAGTATTGCTTCGACGTGCCGATGTTCAGAACCTTCATGCAGAAGGCGCGCGACCTCGGCCACACCGAAAAGCTCTTCCTACTCTGCGGCGTCGGCCCGCTCGCCTCCGCCAAGACCGCGAAATGGATCCGCTCCAACGTGCCGGGCATCCACATCCCCGACGCGGTTATCAAGCGGCTGGAAGGCGCGCAGGATCAGAAGAAGGAAGGCAAGCAGCTCTGCATCGACATCATCAACGAGGTGAAGGAAATCCCGGGCGTCGCCGGCATCCATGTGATGGCCTATCGCCAGGAAGAATATGTCGCCGAGATCGTCGATGAATCCGGCGTGCTGAAAGGCCGCCAGCCTTGGAAGCGGGAGATCCGCCGCGACGACCAGCTGGTCGCCGACCGGCTCGACCACCTGCTGCATGACGAGATAACCGAAACCCAGGTGGACATGGTGAAGACCGCGCATTGATGTATGTCGCCCCAAAGTGGAAACCGGTTTGGGCAACGACACACATGAACCTAGAGCCTAAGAGCGCGGACGGCACGCATTCACTTGAACCAAATCAGATAACGATATAAAGAAGTCTTTATATCCCGACGGAGAGATCGCATGACCCGCACCATCGTCGCCTCGGCGACCCGAGAAATCGTCATTGGCTTCGATCAGCCCTTCTGCGTGATCGGCGAACGCATCAACCCGACCGGCCGCAAGAAGCTCGCCGCCGAGATGGTGGCCGGCAACTTCGAGACCGTCATCAAGGATGCGCTGGAGCAGGCCGCCTGTGGCGCCACCATGCTCGACGTCAATGCCGGCGTCACCGCCGTAGACCCCAATGCGACCGAGCCGGCGCTTCTGGTGCAGACGCTGGAGATCGTGCAGGGTCTGGTCGACCTGCCGCTGTCGATCGATAGCTCGGTCAGCGCCGCGATCGAAGCCGCGCTGAAGGTCGCCAAGGGCCGCCCTCTGGTCAACTCCGTCACCGGCGAGGAAGAAAAGCTCGAGGCAATCCTGCCGCTGGTCAAGAAATACAACGTTCCGGTCGTCGCCATCTCCAACGACGAGACCGGCATCTCGATGGACCCGGACGTCCGCTTCGCCGTCGCCAAGAAGATCGTCGAGCGCTGCGCCGATTTCGGCATCCCGGCGCATGACGTCGTCGTCGACCCGCTGGTGATGCCGATCGGCGCGCTGGGCGATGCCGGCCGCCAGGTATTCGCGCTGCTGCGCCGGTTGCGCGAAGAGCTCAAGGTCAACACCACTTGCGGCCTCTCCAACATCTCCTTCGGGCTGCCGCACCGCCACGGCATCAACGCCGCTTTCATCCCGATGGTGATCGGCGCCGGCATGACCTCGGCAATCATGAACCCGGTCCGTCCGCAGGAAATGGAAGCCGTGCGCGGCGCCAATGTGCTGAACGGCACCGACGAGAACTGCACCAACTGGATCCGCACCTACAAGGATTATAAGCCGGCCGAAGGCGGCCAAGCGGTTGCGGCTCCGACGGCCGTCAATGCGCCGGGCGAAGGTAACGGCAATGGCGGCCGGCGCCGCGGCGGCCGCGAAGCCCGCATGGCCAGAGGATAAGCGCGCAATCGTGAGCCGCACCGCAAACAAGGCTGGTCCGATCGCATCGTGGATGCGGGCGGACAGCTCTGCTTTGCGTTCAGGCCACGCCCAATATGGCGTCGAACAACGCCATTCCCGCCCACGATCCGAAAATGCCTGTCACGCCGCCGACGATGAAATCATCGTCATAGGCGGGCCAGAACGCGTGCAGCAGCAGCGCACCGACGATCGCGCCGAGGATCCCGGTGGCGAGATATTGCGGATTGCGCAGCCACGAGCCCTTGATCACGCGCACCATGGTGAACGCGGTGAAGATGGCGGAGAGCAACAGATCCGACATGGTTGGCCTCTGGACCAACGGACTCTCCGCCCAATAGTAAAACGATCCGTTAAACGGCATCGGCGATTGCCATCGAGACACGTGCCAGCATGAATCCTCCCCCCAACATCACCGATCCGCTCGTGCTGTTCATGCCGTCCGGCAAGCGCGGCCGCTTTCCGGTTGGCACGCCGGTGCTCGATGCCGCGCGCCAGCTCGGCGTCTATGTCGAAAGCGTTTGCGGCGGCCGCGCCACCTGCGGCCGCTGCCAGATTGAAGTGCAGGAAGGCAATTTCGCCAAGCACAAGATCGTCTCGTCCAATGACCACATCTCGCCCAAGGGCGCCAAGGAAGAGCGCTACGAACGCGTGCGCGGCCTGCCCGAGCGGCGCCGCCTCTCCTGCTCGACGCAGATCCTCGGCGACCTCGTCATCGACGTGCCGCAGGACACGGTCATCAACGCCCAGACCATCCGCAAGGACGCAGATACCAGGGTGATCGCCCGCGATACGGCGATCCGCATGTGCTATGTCGAGATCGAAGAGCCCGATATGCACAAGCCGCTCGGCGATCTCGACCGGTTGAAGATCGCCCTGATGAAGGACTGGGGTTTAAAGAACCTCGAATTCGACTTCTATCTCATGCCGCAGGTGCAGGGCATTCTGCGCAAGGGCAACTGGACCGCCACCGCCGCCATCCACAAGGACGCCGACAGCGACATCGCGCGCGTCATCGCGCTGTGGCCCGGCCTGAAGAACGAGGCATACGGCCTTGCCTGCGACATCGGCTCGACCACCATTGCCATGCATCTGGTGTCGCTGCTGTCGGGTCGCGTTGCTGCGTCCTCCGGCACGTCCAATCCGCAGATCCGCTTCGGCGAGGATCTGATGAGCCGCGTCTCCTACGTGATGATGAACCCGGACGGCCGCGAAGGCATGACGGTCGCCGTGCGCGAGGCGATCTCCGGCCTCGTCGACAAGGTCTGTGCCGAAGGCAATGTCCAGCGCAACGACATCCTGGATTCCGTCTTTGTCGGCAATCCGATCATGCATCATCTGTTCCTCGGCATCGATCCGACCGAGTTGGGCGGCGCGCCTTTCGCGCTTGCCGTCTCAGGCGCCGTACGCATCAAGGCCTCCGACATCGGTCTGAAGCTCAACCAGGGCGCGCGCCTTTATATGCTGCCCTGCATTGCCGGCCATGTCGGCGCCGACGCGGCCGCCGTCACCCTGTCGGAAGGCCCGCATCGCCAGGACGAGATGATGCTGATCGTCGATGTCGGCACCAACGCCGAGATCGTGCTCGGCAACTCCACGCGCGTCGTGGCGGCCTCCTCCCCGACCGGCCCGGCCTTCGAAGGCGCGGAGATCTCCGGCGGTCAGCGCGCGGCGCCTGGCGCCATCGAGCGCGTTCGCATCGACCCCGAAACGCTGGAACCGAAATATCGGGTCATCGGCTCGGAACTGTGGTCCGATCAGCCTGGCTTCACCGAAAGCGTGCAGGCCACCGGCGTCACCGGCATCTGCGGCTCCGGCATCATCGAAGTGGTGGCGGAGATGTATCTCGCCGGCATCATCTCGGAAGACGGCGTCGTCGACGGATCGCTCGGCCTGCGCTCGCCGCGCATCGTGCCCAACGGCCGCACCTTCTCCTACGTGCTGAAGGAGGGCGAGCCCAAGATCACCATCACCCAGAACGACGTGCGCGCCATCCAGCTTGCCAAGGCGGCACTCTATGCCGGCACCAAGCTTCTGATGGAAAAGCAGCACACCGACCATGTCGACCGCATTCATTTCGCCGGTGCCTTCGGTTCCTTCATCGATCCGAAATACGCCATGGTGCTCGGCCTGATCCCGGATTGCGACTTGGACAAGGTCCAGGCCGTCGGCAACGCCGCCGGCGCCGGCGCGCGCATGGCGCTGCTCAATCGCGGTTACCGGCGCGAGATCGAGGAGACGGTGAGCAGGATCGAGAAGATCGAGACGGCGCTTGAGCCGAAATTCCAGGAGCACTTCGTCTACGCCATGGCGCTGCCGAACAAGGTCGACCCCTTCCCCAAGCTGGCGGCCGCGGTGAAGCTGCCGCCGCGCAAAACGATGAGCGAGGACGGCACCGCCGGTGACGCTACCCCACGCCGGCGTTCCCGCGAGGAGCGCGCTGCACGGCGCGGTCGGGACTAACGTCTCAGTTCATTCCGCTGCCCCTGCGGCCGCGGCATTGGCTGCCTTGACGGCGCCCTTGGGACGTTGCGGATGCAGCAGCCCGATCAATGGCTTTTCGACGATCAGATAAAGCATCGCCGAAAGCGCCAGTGTGGCGACCAGGATCGTCGCCGGCTGCATCGCTGCCGGCAGGCCGGTCCTCAGGACGACGCCAGTCGTCAGGACGCCGACCACGACATGCCACAAATAAATCGAATAGGACGCATCGCCGAGAAATGTGGGCAAGGCAGCCGGCTTGAACGGCCGCGACCGTTCGGCAAAAACCGCACCCGCCACGATCAATGCGGCCGGGAGTCCCCAGCGCAAGGCCCGCGGCAAATCGGCATCGAATAGCGAGCAGGCCGCAAGCAGAAGAAATCCCGCGCCAGCCATCGCCAGCCCCACCCCGAGCGGCAGCCTGGCGCCCTGCAACCACAAACGCCCAACGACGACGCCGGCCGCGAATTCGAGCACGACAGGATCGCTGAAGGCGCGTGCGTATCCGGCAGGAACCACGAAATGCAGCGCGACGATGGCAACAAGGGCGCCCACGAGGACGCCGAACCGCCAGCGTTGCCCGAGAAACAGAACCAGCGCGAAAACGAGATAGAACATCATTTCATAGCAGAGCGTCCAACCTTGTATAACGATTGGATGCAGCGCGTTCTCCTGCAGAACCGGCAGGAAGAACAGCGAACCAACGAAATTCGGGACGCTGAAGAAATGGCCGTAGAAGAACTGCGGCTTGATCAGGATGCCGGCCGCGGTCAGCAGCGTGACGATCCAGTAGAGAGGCACGATGCGGGTGATCCGGCGCCCCATGAAGCGCCAAGGATCAGCCGGCCTGCCGGCCATCGTCACCCACATGATGAAGCCGCTGATGACGAAGAAGACGTCGACGCCGGATGCTCCGACGTTGAACGGACCGCCGAACTGCTCGCTGACATGAAAGCCTACCACCGCGCAGGCGGCGAGGCCGCGCAGATATTGGACACTATGGATGCTCGTCACGATGCCTTGATCCGATCGCATCATGCTGCGATGCACACGCCCCACGCCGCATTGCACAATAACAATGCAGCCGTTCGCCTCTGTCAACCGCCGATGGCAGCTATTCGGATCGAACGGGCGCGCCGGTCTGCTCAATTCATTTGTATGCAAATGTTTCCGAATCCACGCGATCTCGAAACGGAAACGCTGTTTTCGCGAAATCGACCCGATACATGCGTGACGCATTTAGCGGCCATCGCACGGCGGCTGAAGATTATGCATGTCGCCCAAAAGCGCTTCGCGGCTTTGGGACAAAGACATGCAGCTTCGGCTGCCACGCTCTTCAAGGGAGATGAAAATGTCGATGTTCGGAAATCTCAGCCGCTTCGGTGTCACCATCAGGCAGGCTCATGCCAGGAACAAGGCGATCCGCGCGCTCAACGATCTGCCGGCGCATGTCCAGAAGGATATCGGCTGGCCGGCCTCGCCGCCGAGCGACCCGCAGGCAGCCCTTCATGCGCCGCTTCTGGGCACGCCGCGCTGATGACCTTCGCCGACAAATGCAAGCTGCTCGGCAAGCGCCGGGGCCGCGACGCGGCCTCGGTTGCCGGCGACAACAAACTGCGCTCGGCGCTGCTGTCGAAGTGGCGCTAGAGCAATTCCAGAACAGTGCGCAGCGGTTAGGCTCGACAATTCGCCGTAGCCTTCCGCCCGAAATCGCGCAAACAAAGAACCGGCACCATCCGATCACGCCGATGTGCCAGCGTGATCCTTGACATTTTTAACTGAGGTACAATCTTCGCAGAGCGGGGGGAATTCTCTTAGTCGGCTCTGCCGAAGCGCGTGTATCTGCATGCCCAGTTTGAAAAGCCATCTCGTTTCGTTCGTTCTCAGGCACAGCCGCAAGAAGGCGTTTTCCAGTCCCGAGAACCTGCAGCGCTGGATCGCCTACGCCCGCAAAACCGAGGACTATCATCCGCCGGCCTTGCTCAGGGCACGGTTGGGCATCACCGAGACCGAGATCGACGGCTTTCCCGTCTATGAGCTCGCGCCGAAGGCGGGCGAGCGTCGGCGCATCCTCTACATGCATGGCGGCGCCTATGTCTTTCAGATCACCTCCTACCATTGGGGGCTGATCGCCGAGATGGCCGAGCGTCTCGGTTTCGGCATCACCGTGCCGATCTATCCCATCGCGCCGGAGCACAATTTCCATGACATGTTCGGCATGGTCGGCAACGTCTACCGGCGCATGCTCGAAGAGACTGAGGCGCAAGACATCGTCTTCATGGGCGATTCCGCCGGCGGCAACATGGCCGTTGTGCTGACCATGATGGCCGCCGAGGAGGGGCTGCCGGCACCGTCGCGCCATGTGCTGATCTCGCCCGGTCTCGACGTTTCGCTTGCAAATCCCGAAGTCTTCGAGGCCGAGCGGCAGGATCCGTGGCTGGGTATTGCGGGTGGGCTGGAAGCGGTGCGGCTCTACAGCGCCGGTTTCGACCGCACCGACTGGCACATCAGCCCGCTCTACGGCAACCTGTCCGTGCTGCCCAAGACGCTGCTGCTGACCGGTTCACGCGACATGCTGACGCCAGATAATCTCATCTTCGCCGAACGCGCGCGTGCTGCCGGTGTCGAGGTCGACCTGGTCTACGAGGAAGGCATGTTCCACGTCTGGCCGCTGATCGAGATGCCCGAGGCGCGCCGCGCTCGCGACAGCATCGTCGACTTTCTCAGCGTTCCGGCGCCAGCCCGAGCCCGCGCTCGACGCAGAACGAAAGCAGCTTTCGGAGCCCGCTCCGCGCCCGCGGCCGAATAGCTCAGAACTTGCCGGTTTCCCGGAACACTTCGAACGTCGCCCGGATATGGTCGGCCACGGCCTTCACCGGCGCGCTCGCATCAGGCGCCACCACCATGGCAAGATTGTAGGTGCCGATCTCGGGCATGCCGTCCTTGGCGCCCAGCGAGACCATGTCGTCGCCGAGGAAAGACTTCGGCAGCGGCGCCACCGCGAGGTCGGCCATGATCGCGGCGCGCTGGCCGGCCGTGTGTGCGCTCATATAGGCGATGCGGTAGTTGCGGCCTTCGCGCCCGAGCGCTTCTAGCGCTCCCGCCCGCCAGGCGCAGCCTTCTTCCCACAGCGACACCGGCAGCGGCTCGCGCAGATGCGCGCAGCCGCCCTTGGCGCCCGCCCACACGATCGGCTCGGTCAAAAGCACCTCAGCGCCGATCGCGCTGGTCTTGTAGGAATTGGTGAGCAGCGTGATGTCGAGCGCGCGGTCGTCCATGCGGCGGCGCAGATTGATGCTCTGGTCGATGGTGACGTCGACGGCGATCGAGGGATGCGACTGGGCAAAACGCTTCAGCACATGCGGCAGCACGCGCTCGCCATAGTCGTCCGGGGAACCGAGCCGCACCACGCCGACAATGTCGGGAATGATGAACTTCGACACCACCTCGCGGTTGATCGACAACAGCCGGCGCGCATAGCCGAGCAGCATCTCGCCATCCGTGGTCAGCGTCACCGAACGCGCGTCGCGCGCGAAGACGGAACGGCCGAGGATGTCCTCGAGCTTCTTGATCTGCATGGAGACGGCCGATGGCGTGCGGAACACCGCATTGGCGGCGGTGGTGAAGCTGCCGGTCTCGGCAATCGCCACGAAGGTGCGCAGCACATCGAGGTCAAGCAGCGGCAAAGGATGATTGAGCGGGGCGTTCATGGCAGCTTGCCTTCAATTTTTCTGATGCAATCCATCATTCCATTTCGTTTGATTGAACATCACTCCAAGCGCATAGTCAACTCGATCGATACAGGATGCTGCCAAAAGCAGCCATGAAACGACCCTGACACAGTCCTGCAATCGACGTGAAATGAAGCTGAAACAGACCTGGTTTAACGCAATGACGGGCGCCCCTCCCTGCCCGCATAGAGGAGAAAGAAATGTCTATCCTGTCTTCCATCGGTCGGCTTGCGACCGAATTCAGCGCGGCCCGCGCCCGCTACCAGACCGAACGCGCCATCCATGCGCTGCCGATCGAACTGCAGAAGGATATCGGCTGGCCGGAAGCCGCCGACGCCAAGACCGGCATGCGCCTCGGCGTCGGAAGCTGGGCCGGAGCGAAGTAATCAAGTGCGTATAGAGTTCTGAAGGCCTGCCGGATCAGCTCGGCAGGCCTTTCGTTTGTTTAGACCTTTTATTTGCATTCAAATGACTTTTCCAGCCATGCGGCCGCTGCATGACGCATATGAACAAGTCGCATAGCGGGTTAATTTTCGAATTAAGCCGCTGTAAATTATCGGAAATTTTGAGCACACCGCCTAAAAAAGTCGCAAATGATGTCGCTTTTCATAACAAGCGCTTCGCTTTTGCGATTTAGTTTTTGCTGAAGCGAGCCTATATCCACGCCAGCAAACGAGCTGCCCCACTCCATCAAGCGAAGGCGACCCGTCTGAGCAACCGAATGGAGATGATGATGAAGCTTTTTGCCCGCCTGTTCACCCGCCGCGAAATGAACCTGACGACCGCTCTCGAGCGTCAGCGTCTCGCCAAGACCATGCCCGGCCAGACCGGCGCCATGAATGCTGCCCGTCTCGGCTTCGTCGCCTGAGGCAATCGGCATCCGAAGCTGAATTCAACGCCGCCCGGTTGAACCGAGGCGGCGTTTTCATGTGCGTTGACGTTGCATTGCCCGGGCGATGGAGCTTTATGCCCAGCTGAATTGCCCATTTGCGACCCATGTCGCAAATTTAATCTTCACTTAGCCGCCTACCCGATTGACAGGAATGATTTTTCCTGTTGTCGCTATGCTGTTCGCGACATCCTGTTCGCGTCATGGCTGCGTGAGGTTTCCCGTGAATGCCGTAAAGCATCCGATCAAGAGATCGTTTGTATTCTTCCTCATTCCCGATTTCACCATGATCGCCTTTGCGACGGCGCTCGATCCGCTGCGCTCGGCCAACCGGATGCTCGGCTACGAAGCCTATCGTTGGCGGCTGGCCAGCATCGACGGCAAACCGGTGCGCGCTTCGAACGGCGTCGAATGCGCCGTCAACACCTCGCTCGAGGAAGAGCGCAAGAAGATGGCTGGGCCGGATCGGCCGAACATGGCGATCGTTTGCAGCGGCATCAATGTCGAGCGCTACCACAACAAGTCGGCCTTCGCCTGGCTGCGCGAAGAATATAATCGCGGCGTCGCCGTCGGCGGCCTATGCACCGGCGCGCATATCCTGGCCGCGGCCGGCCTCTTGTCCAACAAGCGTTGCGCCATCCATTGGGAGAACCTGCCGGGCTTTTCCGAGGCATTCCCGAAGGCCAATGTCTTTGCCGACCTCTTCGAGGTCGACCAGAACGTCTACACCTGCGCCGGCGGCACCGCCGCGCTCGACATGATGCTGAAGCTGATCGGCGACGATTTCGACGAAAGCCTCGTCAACCGCGTCTGCGAGCAGGTATTGACTGACCGCGTGCGCAGCCCGACCGATCGCCAGCGCCTGCCGCTGCGCGCCCGCCTCGGCGTTCAGAACTCGAAGGTGCTCACCATCATCGAGCTGATGGAAGCCAACCTAGCCGAGCCGCTGTCGCTGATCGAGATCGCCGACCATGTCGATCTTTCCCGCCGGCAGATCGAGCGCCTGTTCCGCACCGAGATGGGCCGCTCGCCCGCTCGCTACTATCTGGAGATCCGACTCGACCGCGCCAGGCACCTGCTCATCCAGTCGTCGCTGCCGGTGGTCGAAGTGGCGGTGGCCTGCGGCTTCGTCTCCGCCTCGCATTTCTCCAAATGCTACCGCGAGCTCTACGCCCGCTCGCCGCAGCAGGAGCGCGTCGACCGCAAGCAGTTGCTGGCAGCTTAAGGAGGCAGAGGCGAAGTCGTCTAGGCGGACTGCGTCTGCGCGGTCCGCATCGCCTCGATGCGGATGTCTTCGGTGAGTTGCGCCTTCAGCGCGGAAAATTCCGGGCTGGTCTTCAGCGTGTAGAGGCGCGGATGCGGCAGGTCGACCGGCACGTCCGATTTGATGCGGCCGGGCCGGGCGCTCATCACGATAACCCGCGACGCCATGAAGATCGCCTCCTCGATGTCGTGGGTGACAAACAGCACCGTCTTCTTGCGTCGCTCCCAGATACCGAGCAGCAATTCCTGCATCAGCCCGCGCGTCTGGTTGTCCAGCGCGCCGAACGGCTCGTCGAGCAGCAGGATCGCGGGATCGTTGGCCAAGGCGCGCGCGATCGCCGTGCGCTGCTGCATGCCGCCCGACAGCTGCTTCGGCCAATGGTTCTCGAAACCCTTCAGACCGACGAGATCGATATAGGAAGCGACGACTTCGTTGCGCTCGCGCTCGGGCCTGCCTTGCTCGCGCAGGCCGAAACCGATGTTCTCGGCAACCGTCAGCCAGGGAAACAACGTGTAGGACTGGAACACCATGCCGCGGTCCGGTCCCGGCCTGGTGACCGCCTTGCCGTCGAGCAGCACGCGGCCGGTGCTCGGCGCTTCCAGCCCGGCGACGATCCTCAGCAGCGTCGACTTCCCGCAGCCGGACGGCCCCAGGATGGTGATGAAATCATTCGCCGAAACGGACAGCTCAACTGGCTGCAGCGCTCGCACCGGCTCCCCGCCCCTGACCCCGGCAAAGGTCCGCGAAACGCCCTCGATCAGAAGCTTGCTCACGCCAGGCTCCATGGGTAGAGCCAGCGGTTGAGCGCTTTGAAGGCGAAATCGGACAACAGCCCGATCAGCCCGATGACGATGATGCCGAAGATGATCTGCCCCGTCGCCAGCCGCGACTGGCTGTTGATGATCATGTAGCCGATGCCCGACGAGGAGCCGATCAGCTCGGCGACGATGACATAAGTCCAGGCCCAGCCGAGCACCAGCCGCAGCGTCTCGGCGATCTCCGGCGCGTTGGCCGGCATGATGACGCGCTTGACGATGCCATTGTCGGTCGCTCCCAGCGTGTAGGCGGCTTCGACAAGGTCCCGCCTCGTGCCGCCGACCTTGACCGCGACGATCAGGATGATCTGGAACACCGAGCCGACGAAGATCACCAGGAGCTTCTCGAGCTCCCCGATGCCGGCCCACAGGATGAGCAGCGGGATGAAGGCCGACGCCGGCAGGTAGCGCGCAAAGGACACGAACGGTTCGAGGAAGGCTTCGACCGGCTTCCAGGCGCCCATGGCGATGCCGATCGGCACGGCCACGATCGACGCCAGCACGAAGCCGCCGAAGACGCGCCAGATAGTGATCAGGATATCGAGCCAGAACCGGTCTTCGACGAGCAACCGCCAGCCATCCTTCAGCATCGACAGCGGATCGGCAAGAAAGATCCGGTTCACATGGCTGCCGAGCGTGATCCACGCCCAGAACGCCACGAACAGCACGAAGAAGGCGACGCCGAGCACGGTTCGCGTGCCCGGCGCAACGGGATGCAAGGGGCGCAGCATCAGGAAAAGTCCTTGAGAGGAGGAATCGGCGGCGTCACGCCGCCGATCGGGCGATACGCGATCAGTCGGCGATCGCGCTGGTGTCTGCAAGCGTCGACACATCCGGCGCTTCCTTGATCAGCCCCATTTGCAGCAGCAGCTCTGCCGCGGTCTTGGAAAAGTCCTGAAAATCCTTGGTGAAGAACTGCTTGTTCTCGGCCTTGTCAGCCCACTTCAGGTACTTGGCCGACTCCTCGAACTCCTTGGCTGACTGCTTCACGTCGGCGCCCATGATCTCGTAGGATTTCTGCGGATCCTTCTTGATCATGTCGAGCGCGTCGAAATAGCTGTCGGCGAGCGCCTTGGCGGCATCGGGATTGGCCTTGAGGAAGTCCGGCGTGCAGCCGACCGTATCCATCACCATCGGATAATCGAGCGTGGTCGCCAGGATGTGGCCCTGGTCGGCCTTGTCGCGCACGGCTGAGATGAAGGGCTCATAGGTGACGGCGGCATCGTTCTGGCCGGCGAGGAAGGCTTGCGCCGCCGCGTCCGGCTCCAGGTTGACGACGGTCACGTCCTTGGTCGACATGCCGTTCTTGTTGAGCACCCAGGCGAGCAGGAAATAGGGCGAGGTTCCGGGCGCGGACGAGGCGACATTCTTGCCCTTGAGATCGGCGACGCTCTTGATGTCGTTGCGCACGACGATGCCGTCGGCGCCATAGGATTTGTCGAGCTGGAAGATCTGCTTGGTGGTGACGCCGCTGGCGTTCCACACCATCCAGGTCTCGACCGTGGTCGCCGCGCATTGCAGGTCGCCGCTGGCGATGGCCAGCGGACGGCTCGCCTGCGGCACTTTCTTGAGTGTGACGTTGAGCCCGTGCTTTTCGAAAAGCCCCGCCTGCTTGGCCAAGGTCAGGGGCGCGAAGCCGGTCCAGCCGCTGATGCCGATGGTGAGCGACGTCGCAGCCATCGCCGGCGCGCTGAGCACGGCGGCCGCCGTCAGCGCCGCCGCGAAAATGGTGGTTCTTACCATTGTGGTTCCCCTTTTTGCGGTGAGCGCGAATTGTCTCACAGACCCCAAAAGGCTTGTCAATGAAGCGGAAGCCGCACTCGACGATGATCCAATCCGACGCCCGCCGGCGGACCTTGAGGGGCTTCTCGATTGCTCACGGCGTGCCCCAGCCGCGGTTGCGCCACATCTTCTCGCCCGCCAGGCAATCCGCGGCCGGCCCGTCGTCGGCGAGCACGACCGGCGGATGCGCCGCCTCTTGCGCCGCCCATTGCAGCGAAGCGGGACCGGCAAGCTCGAGCACCAGCTTGCGGCGGATCGCTTCGGGAAACTGCGTCCAGTCATTGACCGGGATCATGAAGGCGCCCGGTCCGCCGATGACGCAGTCGCTGTAATAGCGGTCGAGATTCTCAACGTCGAAGGCGCCGCTGAAACCGCCGCGCGTCATCAGCGGCAGCCCGTTGATGGTGATGCCTTGCCTGACCACCTCGTCGCGCGTGAGGTCGACCGGCGCGCCCTGATTGTTGGGCCCGTCGCCGGAGATGTCGATGATGCGCTTGGTTCCCTGGAATCCGCTCTCGGCGAACAGATCGCTGCCGAAGCTCAGCGCGCCGGAGATCGAGGTCCGCCGGGCGCTGTCCGGCGGACGGGCATCGAGTTGCGCCACCACCTTCTCGGCATCGGCGCGGTTGGCGATCACCGTCCACGGCACGATGACGCGCTGCCAGGTCGTGCCTGCCCACTCGACATAGGTTACCGCGATCTTGCCGTAGGCGCCGTCGGCGATGGCCTTCAGCACATTGTCATGCGTCAGCGCCGCGGCATAACCATGACGCTGGATCTCAAGCTCGGCCGGCGACATCGAGAGCGAAACATCGACCGCCAGCACCAGTTCGACATCGACAGGCTCGGCAGGAGAAGCTGCCGGTGTCAGCCAGAGCGCCAGCGCCAGCGCGGCACTGCCTGAAAAAATATGCCTTGCACGGGCATAAGCAGACATGGAGCAAGGTTAGGCGAAAATCGCCGCGCGCAAAAGCCGGGAATCCGGGCATCGGATTCCGCCGCCGCGGAACCGTTCAAAAATACCGCGCGAGATTCGCACGGATGCGTTCCAGCACGCTGTCACCGGAAAGGTCGGGCACGAATTCCGCGCCCGTGATCGCCTCGTAGGCCTGGATATAGACCGCCGAGGCCTGGTTGACGATCTCGTCGGGAATTTTGGGAATCGGATCCGTGTAGGGATCGCAGCGCGCCGACACCCACGAGCGGACGAAATCCTTGTCGAAACTCTGCGGCCGCCCGCCGCTTTCGAATGCCTCGTCGTAGCTCGCCGCGATCCAGTAGCGGCTGCTGTCGGGCGTGTGGATCTCGTCCGCCAGCACGATGGCGCCGTCCGGCGCGGTGCCGAATTCATATTTGGTGTCGGCCAGGATCAGGCCGCGTCCGGCGGCGCGCTGCTGGCCGCGCGCGAACAGCTGCTGCGCATAACGCGATACCGTGTCCCACTGCGCCTGCGTGAGCAGCCGCTGTTCGATGATCTCGGCTTCCGACAGCGGCTCGTCATGGCCGCCGCTGGCGGCCTTGCTGGTCGGGGTGATGATTGCTTGCGGCAGCTTTTCATTGTCGCGCAGCCCATCGGGAAAGGTGTGACCGTAGAAGCTCCGTTCGCCCTTCCTGTATTTGGTCAGGATCGAGGTGCTGGTGGTCCCCGCCAGATAGCCGCGCACCACGATCTCGACCGGCAGCATGTCGAGCCGCCTGCCAACCACGACATTGGGATCGGGATATTCCAGCACGTGATTGGGACAGATGTCGGCTGTTTCCTCGAACCAGTAGCGCGCCGTCTGGGTGAGGACCTGCCCCTTGAATGGGATCGAGGCCAGGATCGTATCGAACGCGCTCAGACGATCGGTTGCGATGATGATGCGGCGCCCGTCCGGCAGATCGTAATTCTCACGCACCTTGCCATTGTAGCGGTTGGGCAGTTCGGGAATGAAGGCGTCGGACAGGATGCGCATGGGGCGTGTTGCTTTCGCGGGCTGCTGATGGGCCACATAAGCCGCTGGCCCCCGGCACATCAAGCCAAGCTTGAAGGCCTTCCGAGGAAGGCCAAGCTTTTCCGACCAGTTGCCGCTATTGCGCCGGTTGTCAGCTCCGCGGCTTGAGGTTCTCCGGGTCGTAGAGCGGCTTGTAGCCGACACCGGCCACCTCGACCGGATAGGTCTCGCCGAAATATTCCACGTTGAGCTTGCGGCCTTCCTGACAATAGTCCCAGGGCAGATAGGCGAGCGCGATGTTCTTGCCGATGGTCGGGCCGTAGGCGACCGAAGTGGTGAAGGAGCGGCGGCCGAGCTCGTCGACCAGCGTCTCGCCGGTGGCGGGATCGAGGACCGGCATGGTGCCGACTGGATATCGCGCGACGCCCTTGGCGTCCTTGTTGTCGGTCATTACCAGCGTGCACAGCATCGCCGGCTGATGCTCGCGGGCGCGATACTCCAGATGCTTGGCCTTGCCGCAGAAGTCGTTGTCCTTGACCTTCGGGCGGGCGAGGTCGGCCTCAAGCAGATTGTACTCCGTGAGCAGATCGGCGTTCTGCAGCCTGAGGCTCTTTTCCATGCGGCGCGTGTTGGCATAGGTCTCGACGCCGAAAGGCATGACGCCGGTGGAGCGCAGCGCGTCCCAGACGGCGAGCCCATCCTCGTAGCGCATATGCAATTCCCAGCCCTGCTCGCCGACATAGGAGATGCGGAAGGCGGTGACGTCCTTGCCGCCGATGCGGATCGGCTTGATTGCCGCGAACGGGAAATTCTCCGGCGTCAGCCCGTTCGGATCCTCGACCACTTTCTGCAGGGTCGTGCGCGCATTCGGTCCCCAGATGCCGATGGTGACGTATTTCTCCGTCACGTCGGTGACGGTGACGTCGAAGCCTTTGTCCTGCGCGGTGCGCTGCATGTAGCGGAAGTCGCGCGGGCCGGCGTCGGCGCCGTCGATCAGCCGGCACCGATCGGCCATGCGGATGACGGTAAAGTCGGCGCGCACCATGCCTTCCTCGTCGAGGAAGTGGGTGTAGATGCCCTTGCCGATATTGTTGTCGCCGCCGATCTTGGCCGCGCACAGCCATTCCAGCAGCGCGACATGGTCGGGTCCCTCGATGTCATACATCGAGAAATGCGACAGGTTGACGATGCCGCAATCCTCGCTCATCGCCAGGTGCTCGGCGTTCGAGACGCGCCAGAAGTGGCGGTTGTCCCACTCGTTCTCGCGCACCGGCACGCGGTTGCCATACTTCTCCAGCAGATGCTCGTTGGCCGCGTAGCCATGCGCGCGCTCCCAGCCGCCCAACTCCATGAAATAGCCGCCGAGTTCCTTCTCGCGCTCGTAGAACGGCGAGCGGCGGATGTAGCGGCCCTTGGAAAAGGGCTCGCGCGGATGCACCGCCGGATTGTAGACCTTCATCGCCGTTTCCGTGCAGCGATCCCAGATGAACTGTTCCTTGGTCTGGTGCGGGTAGAAGCGCGAATAGTCTATCGCGTGATGGTCGATCGAAGTACGGCCGTCGGTCATCCAGTCGGCGATCAGCTTGCCCATGCCCGGGCCGTCCTTGACCCAGATGGCGACGGCATACCACAGCCCCCTCACCTTCTGGCTTTCGCCCATCGACGGGCCGCCATCGGTGGTCACCTGCAGCAGGCCGTTGAAGGAATGGCCTTCATTGTAGCCGAGCTCGCCGAGGATCGGCGTCAGCTCCATGGCGCGCTCCAGCGGCGCTATGATCTGCTCCATGTCGAGGTCGCGCTGCGACGGCGAGAGCCGCGCCTGGTCTTTTTCGAGAAGATCGCGCGGATGGCACAGACGCGGATTGGTCTCCTCGTAATAACCCCATTCGATCTGGCCGCCCTCGGCGGTCTTCGGGTCGCCGGTGTCGCGCATATAGGCAGAGTTGCCCTGGTCGCGCAGCAGCGGCCAGCCGATCTCCTTGCCGGTGCCGGCGAACTCGTTGTAGGGGCCGAAGAATGTCAGCGGATGGTCGATCGGCATGACCGGCAGGTCCTCGCCGACCAGCGCCGCGGTGAGCCGGCCCCAGATGCCGGTGCAAACCACGACATAATCGGCCTCGATCGTGCCGCGCTCGGTCACCACGCCCTTGATGCGGCCGTTCTCGACGACCAGCTCCTTGGCCGAGGTGTTCGCGAAGGCCTGCAGCTTGCCTGTGGCAACCCCTTGGTCGACCAGCTTGCCGGCCACCGTCTGCGAGCGCGGGATGACGAGGCCGGCATCCGGATCCCACAGGCCGCCTTGCACCAGATGCTCCTCGATCAGCGGGAATTTCTTCTTGATCTCGGCCGGCTCGATCAGCCGCGCCCGGGTGCCGAAGGATTTTGCCGAGGCGATCTTGCGCTTGATCTCGTCCATGCGGGCGTCGTCGCCGACACGCGCCACTTCGAGGCCCCCGACGCGGGCGTAGTGGCCCATCTTCTCGTAGAAATCGATCGAGTAGAGCGTCGTCCAGCAGGACAGGAAGTCGTGGCTGGTCGTGTAGCAGAAGTCCGAGGCGTGCGCCGTCGAGCCGATATCGGTCGGGATGCCCGACTTGTCGATGCCGACGATGTCGTCCCAGCCGCGCTCGATCAGGTGATGCGCGACCGAAGCGCCGACGATACCGCCCAGGCCGACGATGACGACCTTCGCCTTTTTCGGAAACTCTGCCATAGCCCGCGACTCCGGAATGATGGACGGGCGCGTTTGCGCGCCCTTCGAATGGCGCACAATATGCAGAGGACGCGGATTGAGCTACCGCCTGTTTGCGACACGCCGCAGGTACGGCGCGACCCGGCACGCTGAGATGAATTTGGCTAGGCGAAGGCCCAGATGTCCTCGGCCTGGAAGCCGACCTGGTAGCCGGCAGTCTTCAGCTTGACCACGACCTGGCCGATCTCGGCGGCTGGCAGCGTGCCGACTTCGATCTTGATCATGCCGGGGCGGTAGCGCTCAAGGTCGAGCTGCTCGAACACCATCCAGTCGGCCTACCGGTTTTTCGCCGTCATCATTAAGCGTCGGCTGCCGGAAACGATAAAAGGCCGGACATCGGTCCGGCCTTTGCCAATCTGGCCCCGCCAATCTTGCGGGGACGGTTACTTGATGCGGGCCGCGCCGCCCGAGATTTCGACCGTTTCCGAGCCGGTCAGGGCTTCGAGGTCCCCATTGGGCAGGGTGACGAAGCAGCCGCTCGAGCAGAACTCCACCGTCTCGCCGGCGGCAAGCGTCAGCTCGCTCTTGGCGCCGCCTTCGGTCACGACCAGGGTCCGCGTCTGAGCGTCCCTGTTGATCGCGCTGGCGGCGAAAGCCGAACCGCCCAGGGCCAGCAAAGCGATGGCGGCAACGACAGACTTCCACATTGCAATTCCGGTGTTCGCACACCGCCTCTGTTCAAATTTGCAAGGCATTCTCGCCCTTTGCATCGAAGCTTATATGAGATGTTACCTGAACCGCAACTGAATGCCGCATTCATGCCACAATCGGTTTCGCTGTCGGATAAGCCGTCGTCCAGGTGTATTGAAATTCAGGTCAGGCCGAGCCGAAAATGGCGGGTTCCGAGAACCGGAGCAGAGCGTACTTGAAGTACGTGAGCACCGGAAGCGCAGGAAACTGCCATTTGCAGGCCGGCCTCACCTGAATATCAACGCACCTCAGCCGGGGTCCGGCTTGCGGCCCTTGCGCTTCATCTTGGCCAGCCGTTCCCGCTCGGCCGCGGCTTCCGCCTCCAGCCTTTCGCGCTCGGCGAATTCGGCTTCGATCTTGTCGTCGTCGATCGGCCAGGCTTCGTGCTTCTTGCTCTCGACCACGGCGCGCGGCGTCGAGGGTATCTCGATCTGCTCCTGCTCGAAGATATCGAAGATGGCGAAGCGGATATCGTTCTGGACGACGCTGCCATTCATGATGTCGGCGACGAACACGCGGATCTCGAATTCGAGCGCGGCCGCCCCGAAATTGGCGAAGAGAACGAATGGTTCGGGATTCTTCAGCACCATCGGATGGGCGCGCGCAATATCCATCAGGACGGCATGGACGCGTTTGACGTCGCTGCCATAGGCAACGCCGACCTTGATGTCGATGCGCCCGAGCTTGTTGCGATGCGTCCAGTTGCCGACCGCATTGTTGATGAGGTTCGAGTTGGGCAGGATCACCGCCTGCCGCTGGAAGGTCTCTATCTCGGTGGCACGCACGCTGATCTTCCGCACCGTGCCGCTGACGTCGCCCGCCACGATCCAGTCGCCGACCTTGAACGGCCGCTCGGCAAGCAGGATCAGGCCCGAAACGAAATTCGAGACGACGTTCTGCAGGCCGAAGCCGATACCCAGCGAAAGCGCGCCGGCAACCAGCGCCAGATTGGAAAGATCGATACCTGCCGCCGAGATGCCGACCAGGCCCGCGACCGCCACGCCGGCATAGCCGACGCCGAGCCGGATCGAGTTGCGCACGCCGGCATCGACCTTGCCGCGCGCCATCACCGATCCGTCCAGCCAGCCCTGGAACCAGCGCGTCAGGAAATAGCCTATGACGAATACGACGATGCCGCTGAGGATGCCGAGAAAGGAGATGGTCACCGAACCGATCGTGACGCCGGTCGCCAGCTTGTAGGCCCAGGCCTCGATATCGCCGGGCTGAAAGCCCCACATCAACAGGATCAGCGGCAGGAACACCACCACGATCATCAGGTTGATGGCGATGCTGACGACCAGCCCGAGCTGGTCGAGGGCGGTATCCTCGTAGCTGGAGTTTTCCGAAAGCCATCGCCCGACCGAAGTGTCGGCGAAGCCGCCCTCCTCTCCGATCGCGCGTGCCGACAGGAAGCCGATATAGGCCGTCACCAGCACCGTGCCGGTCACCACGACCTGGAACGAGACGAAAAGCGCCAGGCCGATATAGCCAAGCAGCGCCGCCGCGATGGTGAACAGCCCGAGCCCGATGGCGATGAAACGAAGCCAGGCCGGCCAGGGGCGCCATGAGCCGTCGGCCGCCCTGAACGGCCGCAGCAACCCCATCAGCACAAGGATGACGCCGACGATGATGCTGGCGACAACGCCCCTCGCGATCGTCAGCGAAAGTGGCGAACCCATCTTCTCGTTGACGACCGACAGGAAGTAATTGAACCCGAGTACCAGCGCCATGGCGGTCGTCAGTCCGACGAGCCAGCGCGCGGAACCGGTCGCGACCGGGATCAGGCGCCAATTGGGCAGGCGCGGCTCTAGCGCAGCGTTGGTCAGCCGGTTCACGCAGAACACCATGGCGATCACCGTCAGCAAGGCATTGAGGAACGTGCCGATATCGCCGCGCAGCACATTGTAATAGTTGAAGAAGAACACGGCCGAGGCGAAGAAGACGCCGAGCGCCAGGGTCGGCAGCAGCGTCGACCAGAACGCCACCGACAGCCGGCTGAGATAGGAAGGATCCTCCACGGTCGGGTCGGCCTCGAATATCCGGCCGAACAGGCGCCGGCCGCCGATCAAAAGCACCGCCGCCAGCGCCAGCGCCATAAGCGTCGCCGCGAGGATCGCCTGGAACTTGAACCGGACCGCGAAGCTCGCCCACGACGACACCGCCTTGTAAAGGCCCGTGAACTGGTCATGCGCGTCGGAAAAGGCCTGCGGGCTCAGTGCGTCCGTCAAGTCGTAGTGCTTGGTGATGACGCTGCGGAAAAGCTCGCTGCGCATGACGGCGATCTTGTCGACCAAGCCGTTGACGCGAATCGACAGGTTTTGCGCGCTGGCGACGACTGCGTTGATCTGAGCTTTTTCCGTGGCGAGCGCGCCGCGCTCGTTGCTCACGATCACCGGCTCCGGGGGTTGCCCCTGCGCTGGCGGCTGGCCGAGAACCTCCGCGCGATTGTTGATGTCGGTGAGGCGCTGCCGGAATGCCAGGGCGCTGTTCAGCGCCGCGCGCGAAATATCCTCGAGCTGCAACCGGATGTCGACGAGCCCCGCATCGTCCTGGTCGGGGTCGCTCAGTTTCTTTTCCAGGCCGTCGGTCCTGGCCGTCAGGTCCTGGATGGCCTTCGTCTGGTCGGCGATGAGTTGCGACGAGCCATGGCCGATCGCCTGCGCCGACGCGTCCAGCGCCGGCTGCGCGAAGACAGCGACGATGACGACCAGAAGCAGGCGCAGCAGGCGGAAGAACATGATTTTGTTGGCGACTCGCGGCCGAAAAATTCTCGAAATTTCCGCCCTTGATAAAGACCGGCATATCGGGCGGCAAGCCGTCCCGATCGTGCCGGCGATAGTCGGCCTGTCGAAAAGCGATGGCGCAATCTTGGCTTTGCGCTTCCCGCCTGCTCTATAGTCTGCCGCCTCGCATCATAAGGACGATAGGAAGAATGGCGGAATATTCAGCCTTCTCGCTGCTCAAGAACGCGCTGACCGGCAACAAGGATTGGAAGCCCGCCTGGCGCAAGCCGGACCCCAAGGCTTCCTATGACGTGATCGTCATCGGCGGCGGCGGCCATGGTCTTTCGACCGCCTATTATCTCGCCAAGGAACACGGCATCACCAACGTCGCGGTGCTGGAAAAGGGCTGGCTCGGCTCCGGCAATGTCGGCCGCAACACCACGGCGGTGCGCTCCAACTATCTCCTGCCGCAGAACACCCGCTTCTACGAACATTCGATGAAGCTGTGGGAGAATCTCTCGCACGACCTCAACTACAACGTTATGTTCTCGCAGCGCGGCTGCCTGAACCTCGCGCACACGCCAGCCCAGCTCGATGACTATGCCAGGCGCGGCAATGCCATGCGCCATCTCGGCGTCGACGCCGAACTGATGAGCGTCGACCGTATCAAGCGGCTTGTCCCGGCGCTGGATGTCTCCGGGTCAGCGCGCTTTCCCGTCCTTGGCGGGCTGATGCAGCCGCGCGCCGGCACGGCCCGGCACGACGCGGTCGCCTGGGGCTATGCGCGCGGCGCCGACCGGCGCGGCGTCGATATTATCGAGAATTGCGAGGTCACCGGCTTCCTGCGCGACGGCGACCGCATCACTGGCGTTTCGACGACGCGCGGCGAAATCCGCGCCAAGAAGGTCGCGCTTGCGGTTGCCGGCAGCACCGGCCGCGTCATGCAGCTTGCCGGCATCTCGCACATGCCGATCGAAAGCCATGTGCTGCAGGCCTTCGTCTCGGAATCGCTGAAGCCTGTCGTCGACACCGTTCTCACCTTCGGCATGGGCCATTTCTACATCTCGCAGTCCGACAAGGGCGGCCTGGTCTATGGCGGCGACCTCGACGGCTACAACAGCTACGCCCAGCGCGGCAGCCTGCCGATCGTCGACGAGGTGATGAGCGAGATGGTGGCGCTGTTTCCCGGCCTGGCGCGCGTGCGCATGCTGCGCTCCTGGGGCGGGCTGTGCGACATGACGATGGACGGCTCGCCGATCATCACCACTGGTCCGCTGCCGGGCATGTATCTCAATTGCGGCTGGTGCTATGGCGGCTTCAAGGCGACGCCAGCCTCCGGCTGGTGCTTTGCCTACACCATTGCCAAGGACGAGCCGCACGAGTTCAACGCGCCCTTCACGCTCGACCGTTTCCACCGCGGCCTGGTCATCGACGACAAAGGCCAGGGCGCGACGCCCAGATTGCACTAGGGTTTGGATTGAAAAATGCTGATCACCTGTCCCTATTGCGGCCCACGCGACGTTATCGAATTCACCTACCAGGGCGACGGCAACCGCGAGCGGCCGCAGCCCGCCTCGCAAGACCTCGACGCCTGGAACGCCTATGTCTACGACCGGCTGAATCCGGCCGGCGATCACAACGAGATTTGGCAGCATTCCGGCGGTTGCCGCGCGCATCTCAGGGTCGTGCGCAACACGCTCACGCATGAGATACTGAGCACCGCCTTCGCTCGCGGCCACAGGGCGGAGGGCCGCTCGTGAGCCCCCGCCGCACAGAGACCGGCGGCCGGATCGACCGGCTGCGCACCATCCGCTTCACCTTCGACGGCGCGCCTTACACCGGTCATGCCGGCGACACGCTGGCCTCGGCGCTGCTCGCCAATGGCGTGACGCTGTTCGGCCGCTCGTTCAAATATCACCGCCCGCGCGGCCTGCTCGCCGCCGGCGTCGAGGAGCCGAACGCGCTGGTGACGGTGCTGCGCGGTGAGGTGCGCGAGCCCAACATCGCCGCCACCATGGTTGAAATCGATGACGGGCTCGTCGCCGTCAGCCAGAACCGTACCCCCTCGCTCGCCTGGGATATCGGCGCTCTCAACCAGCTCGGCGGCAAGCTCCTGTCGGCCGGCTTCTACTACAAGACCTTCATGGGGCCGGTGATCGGCCCGCTGAAGGGCACGCGCTTCTGGATGTTCTGCGAGCATTTCATCCGTCGCGCCGCCGGCCTTGGCAAGGCTGGCACCGCTCCCGATCCGTCTCGCTACGAGCGCATGAACGCCTTTTGCGACGTGCTGGTCGTCGGCTCCGGTCCGGCCGGCCTGATGGCGGCGAAAGCCGCCACCGACCAGGGTGCCCGCGTCATCCTCGCCGATCTCGAAGCCCATTTTGGCGGCTCCGCCAACTGGTCGGACGAAACCATCGACGGCATGCCTGCCGCCGAATGGGCCCAGCGCACGGTCGCGCAGCTCGGAGGCAACGACAATGTGCGGCTTTTGCCGCGCACGACGGTGTGGGGCTATTACGACGGCAACACGCTGGCCGCCCTCGAACGGGTGACCGATCATAAGGAAACGCCAGCCAAGGGCGAGCCGCGCCAGCGCTACTGGGCGATCCGCGCCGGCACGGTGGTGCTCGCCACCGGTTCCTTCGAGCGGCCGCTGGTGTTTCCGGGCAACGACCGTCCCGGCGTCATGCTGGCACATGCGGCGGAACGTTACGTCAATGAATATGGCGTGCTGCCGGGACAGCGCATCGCGCTCTTCACCAACAACGACAGCGCCTACCGCTCGGCCGTTGCGTTAAAGAAGGCCGGCGCGACCATTGTTGCCATCGTCGATGTCCGCGCCGACGTCTCGAACGACATGCGCCGGCTCGCCGGCGAGGCCGAGGCCGAGCTGCTGGACGGCCACGCCGTGGTTGCGACCGAGGGCGGCAAGGCCCTTGCCGGTCTCAAGGTGCAGCGCTTCGACGCCATAAGCGGTGCGCTCAGCGGCGATGCCCGCAGCATCCATGCCGACAGCCTTTTGATGTCGGGCGGCTGGTCGCCGACCATTCATCTCGCCAGCCAAGCGGGCGCCAAGGCTGAATGGGACCCGGCCAGGCAGGCGTTCCTGCCGCCCAAGCCGACGCAGCGCTGGATCGGCGCAGGCGCCTTCACCGGCAGCTTCTCCACCGCCGAAGCCATCGCCGAGGGCCGCGCGGCCGGCGTTTCGGCCGCCGGCGGAACGGCGGCGCCCGCAGCCCTGCCGATCGTCGAAGCCGCCCCAGGCGATCCAGATCCGGCGCCGGTCTTCGAGATCAAGGCCAAGGGCAAGAGCTTCGTCGACTTCCAGCACGATGTCACCGCCGAGGACGTGCGGCTGGCGCATCGCGAAGGCTTCGTATCGGTCGAGCACCTGAAGCGCTACACCACGCTCGGCATGGCGACAGACCAGGGCAAGAACTCCAATGTGCCTGGCCTGGCGATCATGGCCGAGGCGCTCGGCAAGCCGATCCCCGAAGTCGGCACGACGCGCTTTCGCCCGCCTTACACGGCGGTCTCGATCGGCTCCCTTGCAGCCGAGCGTTTCGGCGACCTCAAGCCCGAGCGGCTGACGCCGATGCACGACTGGCACATCGCCAATGGCGCAACCATGTATTCGGCCGGCCTATGGTACCGGCCGATGATATACGGCCTTCCCGGCGAGACGGTCGAGCAGGCCTATGTCCGCGAGGCCAGGGCGACGCGTGAAAGCGCCGGCATCGTCGATGTTTCGACGCTGGGCAAGATCGCCGTGCAGGGGCCGGACGCGGCCGAGTTCCTCGACCGCGTCTACACCAACATGTTCTCCACTTTGGCCGTCGGCAAGGCCCGCTACGGCTTGATGCTGCGCGAGGACGGGCTTGCCTTCGACGATGGCACCACCTGGCGGCTCGGCGAGCAGGAATTCCTGATGACCACCACCACCGCCAATGCCGGCAAGGTGATGCAGCATCTGGAATACTTCCTCGACGTCATCTGGCCGGAGCTGAAGGTCACCGTCACCTCCGTCACGGACGAATGGGCGGGCGCGGCGATCGGCGGGCCGAACGCGCGGCCAATCCTTGCTTCCTGCGTCACCGGCACCGCCGTTGACAACGCTACTCTGCCCTTCATGGGCATCGTCCACGGCCGGATCGCCGGCGTGCCGGTGATGATCTGCCGGCTGTCTTTCTCCGGCGAAATGGCATTCGAGGTCTATTCCGGCGCCGGCTACGGCACCCGCGTCTGGGAGGCCCTGATCGAGGCCGGCAAGCCGTTTGGCCTTGTGACCTACGGGCTCGAGGCGCTGGGCACGATGCGCATCGAGAAGGGCCACGTCACCGGCGCCGAGATCGACGGCCGCACCACAGCGCGCGACCTCCATCTCGACTGGATGCTGTCGAAGAAGAAGCCCTTCATCGGCTCGGCCATGATGGACCGCGAAGGCCTGATCGCGCCCGACCGGCTCGAGCTGGTCGGCCTGATCGCCCTCGACAACCGGCCGCTCAACGGCGGCGGCCATATCGTCGAGGAACTGGACGAGGACAATCCGCACGACTCGCTCGGCCACATCACCGCCTGCTGCTATTCGCCGGCGCTGGGCAAATATGTCGCCCTGGCCTTAGTCAAGGGCGGCAAGGCGCGTCAGGGGACCCGCGCCTTCGTCTCCGACCCGCTGCGCAACCGGTTCGGGCCGGTCGAGATCGTCTCCAACCATTTCTACGATCCGGACGGGAGCCGCATGCATGGCTGAGCAACATTTGCCCGAACGCCAATCGCCGCTTGAGCCGGAGTATCATCCGGGTTCGCACGGCAATTTCGAACATGGCGTCGATGTCATCCTGTCCGAGACGCGGCAAGGCTCGATCCTGCAGCTCGCCGCATGGCCGGGCGAAGAGAAGCGGCTGATTGAAGTTATCGGTAGGGTCACGGGCCTTGCCCTGCCCGACGGCGCCGGCGGCGGCGTGAGCAACGGCGCGCGTGCCGCCTTCGGCTTCGCGCCGGGAAAATTCACCGTGGTGGACGAGGCCGAAGGCCTGGCCGCGGCCTTCGCCGGCGCCATCACGCCGGCCACCGGCACGCTGACGGACCTCTCGCATGGCCGTACCGCGATCCGCATCGCCGGTCCGAAGGCTGAATGGGTGATGGCGAAGTTCTTCGCTATCGATTTCGCCTTGCCGGCCTTTCCACTCGGCGCCGGACGTTCGACCAACCATCACGACATCTTCGCCCAGATCCAGCGCAGCGGCCCAGACCAGTTCGACATCTACGTCTTCCGCTCCTTCGCGCGCTCCTTCTGGAAGGCCTTGTGCCACGCCTCGGAGGAAGTCGGTTACGAAGTGCAATAGCCCGCTCGGGCGTTGCTGGCTTAGCATTGGTCCAGGCGGCATCTGGCATTATCGACGGCTACAACTGCTGCTTGAGCGCTGGGCCAGCAGCGCGATAGGTAAGGAATCACGGGCGTTTGCCAGGGCAAACGTCCGCACCGGCAACCAGTTCGACCATACCCTTCCATGACTGTTGAGACTTCGGCGACGGCCACGACCCGCTTTGCTCCGGCGGAGGGTCCGTCGATGCTGTTGCCGGCAACCGTCGCTTGCGGCGTGTTCATGACCAGTCTTGACCAGAACGTCGTGGTCACAGCGCTGCCCGGCATCGGCGAGAGCCTCGACCGGCCGCCAAGCCAGCTTGGCCTTTTGATCACCGTCTATGTCGCCAGCCTCATCGTCACCATGCCGCTCGGCGGCTGGCTGGCCGACCGTTTTGGGCTGCGCAACGTCTATTGCTTGGCGCTGCTCGTCTTCGCCGGCGCCTCGGCCTTATGCGGCCTTTCGGAAAACATCTGGATGCTGGTCGGCTCGCGCGCCCTGCAAGGCTGCGGCGGCGCGCTGATGGGCACGCTTGGTCAGGTCGTGATCCTGTCGAGCTTCCCGCGCGACCGCACGCTGAAGATCAACATGTACATTTCGCTCGCCGGCCAATCCGGGCCGCTGGTCGGGCCGCTCGTCGGTGGCGCGCTCACCACTTACGTCTCCTGGCGCTGGATCTTCTACATCAACATCCCGATCGCGCTGACCGCGGCGCTGCTGGCCGCCTCTCTGTTTCCGACGACGACCAAGCCGGTGCGCACGCCGTTCGATCTGCCTGGCTTCCTGCTCGTCGGCTGCGGCATGACGCTTCTGGTCTTCGGCATGGATTCGGTCGCCGCGAAAGATGTGGCCGCCAGCGGTATGGCGCTGGAACTCGGCTTGGCGATCGTTATCCTGACGGTTGCCGCCTTCTACTGCCTGCGCGCGCGCAACCCGCTGCTAGACCTCAATCTCTTGCGCATCCGCACCTTCCGCATCTCCTTCCTCACCGGCGGCGGCCTCGACACGATCGGCCTGAGCTCGGTGGTCTTCCTCTTGCCGCTGATGTTCCAGCTCGGCTTCGGCATGAGCGCCGTGCAGGCGGGATCGCTGACCTTCGTGGCCGCGATCGGGTCGTTGATCATGCGCTTCTTTATGCCGCGCCTTTTGAACCGTTTCGGCTTCAAGCGCGTGCTGGTCACCAATACGCCGATCGTCGCTTTGCTGGTCGCGGGCTTCGCCTTGATGCAGGAGAGCCTGCCGGCATGGATCGTGCTTGCCTATATTTTCGCCTTCGGCGTCTTCCGCTCGGTGCAATGGGCCTCGACCGGCAATCTCTCCTATTCGGACATCGCGCCGGAGCAGCTCGCGCGCTTCAGCGCGCTCTATTACATCCTGTGGCAGCTGGCGGTGGCGATCAGCGTCGGCCTCGCGGCCGCGCTGCTGTCGCTGCTTGCCGGCGGCGGCAAGGCCGGCATCAACGACTACCGCATCCTGTTCGTCATCGAAGGATTGATCACGCTTTGCGCGCTGTCGGCCTATCTGAGGCTGACGCCGCAGGACGGCGCCCATGTCAGCGGCCATGGCGCGCATATGAGCACCGACTGACGCCTCCGCCGACGCTACTTCGCGAACGTCACCCAGTCCTCGAGGGGCGCGCGGTCGGTGCGAAACTCGTTCTCCGGCTTGGATGTGTCCTCATAGCCCAGCGCCATGCCGCAGACGACGATCTCCTCGTCGGGGATATCGAGCACAGGCCTGATCTGACGGTGATAGGGCGCGAAGGCCGCCTGCGGGCAGGTATGCAGTCCCCTGCCCCGCGCCGCGACCATGATGTTCTGCAGGAACATGCCGTAGTCGATCCAGGAGCCCTGATTCAGCCTCCGGTCGATCGTGAAAATCATGCCGACCGGAGCGTCGAAGAAGATGAAATTGCGGTCGTGCTGGGCGCGCATCCTGTCGACTTCGCGGCGGCCGATGCCCAGCACGCCATAGAGCCCGAAGCCGTTGGCGCGGCGGCGCGTGAGATATGGTTCGAAGAACTGGTCGGGATAGTAGCGGTACTCGTCCCACTCCGCCTTTTCGGCACGGATGCCGGAATTGAGGATGGCGTCGCTGATGCGCTGCTTGACCTCGCCCTTGGTCACATAGACGCGCCAGGGCTGCATGTTAGTGCCCGAAGGCGCGCGCGCGGCGACCGCCAGGATCGCGCGGATCGTATCGTCATCGACCATATCGGGCAGAAACGCGCGCACCGACCGGCGCGACAGGATCGCATCGTCGACGATCGCCGCGTCCATGGCGATTCGGCTATTCTTCTCCAGCATGGGCCGTCCCTTCGCGCATGGCCGGAACTGCAACCGGTTCCATGGCGACCATCCGCAGACACTAAACTGTATTGGTCCCCGACCGGACGTCCCCACTCGCCGTTCGTGATCGTGGCTTTGCCTCAACCTCAAAAATCGCGCAAGTAAATCTTGCGGGTTATGAAAATCTCCTTGATTTTTTCATGACTTTGCGCTTCATGAAATTTACACGGATTTTTTCACGAGATACGTTTGAGCTCGACTACAGCCAGATCGGAGCAGGACAATGGCGACCGGCTGCTGGCCGGCGACATCCGTGCGCTTCGCAAGGCGCGCGGCCTCACGCTGGCCGAGATCGCCCTCAAGCTCGGCCGGTCGGTCGGCTGGGTCAGCCAGGTCGAGCGCGGCCTCTCGGTTCCCTCGCTGGGTGACTTGCGGGCATTCGCCAGCCTCTTCGATGTTCCGATCAGCCTGTTCTTCAGCCATGACGCGCCTGTCGAGCAGGAACGCGGCGTGGTCGTGCGCGCCGGCAGCCGCCGTTCGCTTGGCACAAGCGAATCCGGCCTGGTGGAGGAGCTTCTGTCGCCCGATCTCGGCGGTAGCTTCGAGATGCTGCGCTCGGTGTTCGCGCCGGGCGCGGAGCTGGAAACAGAAACGCGCCGCCCGACGGAAGAAGCGGGCTATGTCGCGTCGGGCACATTCGAGATCGAGATCGACGGCGTCTGGCATCGTCTCGGCGAAGGCGACTCGTTCCGCTTCGAGGGCAAGCCGTTCCGCTGGCGCAATCCCGGCGCCGAGCCGGCAGTGGTCATCTGGGTGGTTTCGCCACCGGTATACTGACAATGCATGTCAACCAAAAGTGCGAAGCGGTTTTGGGATAACGACATGCATCAAAAACAAAAATCGAAGCGCGAAGCGCTGAGACTCTGGAGGAAGAAATGGCCGGTTTGCCGACCACGGCACGCGTGGTGATCATCGGAGGCGGCGTCGTCGGCACCTCCTCGCTCTATCACCTCTGCAAGGCGGGCTGGACCGATTGCGTGCTTCTGGAAAAAAACGAGCTGACCTCAGGCTCGACCTGGCATGCCGCCGGCAACGTGCCGACCTTCTCCTCGTCCTGGTCGCTGATGAACATGCAGCGCTATTCGACCGAGCTTTACCGGGGTCTGGCCGAATCGGTCGACTATCCGATGAACTACCATGTAACCGGCTCGCTCCGGCTCGCCCATACCAAGGAGCGCATGCAGGAGTTCCAGCGCGCCAAGGGCATGGGCCGCTACCAGGGCATGGATATCGACGTCGTCGGACTGGACGAGATCAAGCGCCGCTATCCCTTTATCGAGACGCATGAGTTGAAGGGCGCGCTCTATGACCCGAGCGACGGCGACATCGACCCGGCTCAGTTGACTCAGGCGCTGGCCAAAGGCGCGCGTGACATGGGCGCCAAGATCATCCGCTTCTGCCCGGTCACCGGCGTGCGCCGCGAGAACGGCGAATGGGTGATCGCCACACCGCAAGGCGAGATCCGCTGCGAGATCATCATCAACGCGGCAGGCTACCGCGCCGCCGAAGTCGGCAAGATGTTTGGGCGCGACGTGCCGATGATGGTGATGAGTCATCAGTACATATTGTTCGAGGAAATCCCCGAACTTGCCGCGTGGACGAAGGAACAGGGCCACAAGCTGCCGCTGCTGCGCGACGTCGACACATCTTATTACTTGCGCCAGGAAAAGAGCGGCATGAATCTCGGCCCCTATGAGCGCAATTGCCGTGCGCATTGGGCGACCCACAACGATCCGATGCCGGAGGATTTCTCCTTCCAGCTTTTCCCCGACGATCTCGACCGCCTCGAGCATTACCTCGCCGACGCCGTCGCCCGCGTGCCGATCCTCGGCACCGCCGGCCTCTCCAAGGTGATCAACGGCCCGATTCCTTACGCGCCGGACGGCAATCCGCTGATCGGGCCGATGCCCGGCGTGCCGAACGCCTTCGAGGCCTGCGTGTTCACCTTCGGCATCGCGCAGGGCGGCGGCGCCGGCAAGGTGCTGGCCGAATGGGTCACCGAAGGCCAGACCGAATGGGACATGTGGTCCTGCGATCCGCGCCGTTTCACCAGCTTCGCCTCGGCGCCTGACTATTGCGTCGCCAAGGGCATGGAGATCTACGGCAACGAATACGCCATCCAGTTCCCGCGCCATGCCTGGCCGGAGGGGCGCAACCGCAAGCTGTCGCCGCTGCATGAGCGCATCAAGGCGCTTGGCGGTCAGTTCGACGCCTATAATGGCTGGGAGCGCGCCACTTGGTACGCACAACCCGGCGATGATACTTCCGAAGAGTCTACCCTCACCTTCCGCCGCGACGGCCCGTGGCAGCAGCGCGTGCGCGAGGAATGCCTTGCCGTGCGCGACGCCGCCGGCATCCTCGACTTGCCCGGCTTCTCGCGCTTCAACCTCGAAGGTCGGGGCGCGGCCGATTGGTTGGCGCTGCAGGTCACCGGGCTTGTGCCGAAACCCGGCCGCATCGGCCTCGTCTATTTCGCCGACGACAAGGGCCGCATCGTCACCGAGATGTCGGTGGTGCGCCATGGCGAGGATCAGATGACGCTGATCACCGCCGCGGTGGCGCAGTGGCACGATTTCGAATGGCTGAAGTCGCGCATGCCGGCCGACGCGGCCTTCACGCTGACCGACCGGACGGAGGAATATTCGACGGAGATTCTGACCGGCCCGAACTCGCGAATAATCCTGGCCGAAGTCTGCGACGCCGACCTGACGCTGCCCTGGCTGACGCATCAGGAAACAACCATTGCCGGGCGCTGGGCGAAGCTGGTGCGCGTCTCCTTCGCCGGCGAGCTCGGCTGGGAAATCCACACCAAGGTCGCGGACACGGCGACCGTCTTCGACGCCGTCTGGGCCGCCGGCCGGAAGCACGGGCTGAAACCCTTCGGCATGTATGCGCTGGATTCGCTGCGGCTGGAAAAAGGCTACCGCACCTGGAAGGGCGATCTGTCGACCGACTATTCGATCCTGCAGGGCGGGCTGGAGCGCTTCGTCAAATGGGACAAGCCGGACTTCCGCGGCAAGGCGGCTTTGCTCAATGAGAAGCAGCAGGGCGTGAAGAAGCGCTTCGTCACTTTGGTCGTCGAGAACCCCGGCGACTGCGATGCGCCCTATATGTCGACGCTCTGGCATGACGGCACGATCGTCGGTGAGACGACGTCGGGCGGCTGGGGCCACCGGGTCGGCAAGTCGATTGCGCTTGGCATGCTGCGCACGGATCTCACGGAGCCGGGCACGGCGGTCGAGGTCGAGATTTTTGGCGATCGCTTCATAGCCGTCGTCCAGAAGGACGAGCCGCTGTGGGATCCGAAGAATGAGAGGTTGCGGGCATGACTTCCGTCATCCTCACTGACGGCGGCATGGGACAGGAACTGGTCCGGCGCAGCAAGTCCGAGCCGACGCCACTGTGGTCGGCCAGAGTGCTGATCGACGAGCCGGAACTTGTGCGTGACCTGCATGCGGAATTCATCCGTGCCGGCGCCCGCGTCATCACCATAAACACCTATTCGGCAACGCCGGAGCGCCTGGCGCGCGAGGGTGCCGAAGATCTGTTCAGGCCGTTGCAGAAGCGCGGCGTCGAACTGGCGCGCCAGGCTCGCGACGAGGCGGGCGACGCAGCCATAGCCGGCTGTCTGTCGCCTCTGTTCGGCAGCTACGCACCGGCGCTGACCATCTCATTCGAGGACACGCTCGATATCTATCGCCGTATCGTCGCCGAGCAGGCCGACGGCGTCGATCTGTTCCTGTGCGAGACGATGGCTTCCGCCGAGGAGGCGCGCGCAGCGGTCACCGCGGCCTCGGAAAGCGGCAAGCCCGTATGGGTGTCCTGGACGCTCGCCGATCATGGCACGCCGCGCCTGCGCAGCGGCGAAACCATTGCTGCCGCCGCCAACGCTCTCGACGATGTGCCGGTCGCGGCCCGGCTGCTCAACTGCTGCCGGCCCGAAGCCATCGCCGCCGCATTGCCCGAACTCGTTGCCCTGGGTGGACAGGTAGGTGCCTATGCCAACGGCTTCACTTCGGTCGAGGCATTGGAGCATGGCGGGACGGTGGACGTGCTGCACGCCCGCCATGATCTCCATCCGCAAGCCTATGCGGACCAGGCCATCGGCTGGGTCGATGCCGGCGCCGGCATTGTCGGCGGCTGTTGCGAAGTCGGCCCCGCCCATATCGCCGCCCTGCGCGACAAGCTCACGCAGGCCGGCCACCAGATTTCGGGAGTTTCCTGATGCCAAAACCATCAAAACGCATTACCGGTATCGTGCCTTCCGGCAAGGACGGCTGGGAGGTCCATTTCGCCGCCTGGAATCGCAAGCAGGCCGGCGAAGACATCATTGTGCTCTCGGTCGGCGACCATGATTTCGACACGCCGTCGGAAACCATCGAAGCCTGCGTGACTGCCGTGCGCGGCAGCAACCATCACTACACGCCGCTGCCCGGCCTGCCGCGCCTGCGCAAGGCGATGGCCGCCGCCGCGACCGTTTGCGCCGGCATCCTCACGGAACCCGACGAGGTCATCGCCACGCCTGGCGGCCAGGCAGCGCTTTACGCCGCCGTGCAGGGCGTGCTCGACCCAGGCGACCACGCCATTGTAGTCGCGCCTTACTACGCCACCTACCCCAACACCTTCAGCGCCGCGGGCGCCAGCTTCACGGTGGTCGAGACGCCGGCCGAAGATGGATTTCAACCTCGCGCGGAGATGATCCGCGCCGCGCTTCAACCCAACACCCGCGCCATCCTGATCAACACGCCGAACAATCCGACCGGTGCCGTCTATTCGCGCGAACGGCTCGAGCAGCTGGCCGAAATCTGCAAGGAGAACGATCTCTGGCTGCTGTCGGACGAGGTTTACTGGACGCTCGGCGGCGGCGAGCACATCTCGCCGCGCTCGCTGCCCGGCATGGCCGAGCGCACGCTGGTCATCAACTCCATGTCGAAGAGCCACGGCATGACCGGCTGGCGCATGGGCTGGCTGACCGGGCCGAAAGCGATGATCGCGCTGATGACCGATCTCAATCTGGTCACGACCTACGGCCTGCCGGCCTTCATCTCCATCGCCTGCGCCGAGGCACTCGAAAACCACTATGGCGTGAAGGATATCGCCGAGCGTTACGCCGCGCGGCGCACGATCTTCCTCGATGCCATACGCGGAGCCAATGAAGTCACCGTGCGCGGCTCCGAAGGCGGCATGTACATCATGCTCGATGTCTCCGCGGTCGAGCCTGACGACGAGAAATTCGCCTGGGCGCTGCTCGACAAGGAAAAGGTCGGCGTAATGCCCGGATCGAGCTTCGGGGAAGCCGCCGCCGGCCACATCCGCATCAGCCTCTGCCAGCCCGAACCCGTCCTCAAGGAAGCAGCGCTTCGCGTTCGCCGTTTCGCTTCCAACTATCGCCGCGAGGCCGCATGACCAAGACCATCCCGGCCAAAGCCCGCGCGGTAATTATCGGCGGCGGCGTCTCCGGCTGCTCGGTCGCCTATCATCTGGCCAAGCTCGGCTGGACCGACATCGTGCTCTTGGAGCGCAAGCAGCTCACCTCAGGCACCACCTGGCATGCGGCCGGGCTGATCGGCCAGTTGCGCGGCTCCCAGAACATGACGCGACTGGCGAAATATTCGGCCGATCTCTACGTCAAGCTCGAAGCCGAGACCGATGTCGGCACCGGCATGCGCCAGGTCGGCTCGATCACCGTCGCGCTGACGGAGGAGCGCAAGCACGAGATCTACCGGCAGGCGTCGCTCGCCCGCGCTTTCGATGTCGACGTGCGCGAGATTTCGCCGCGCGAGGTCAAGGAGATGTACCCGCATCTCAACGTCTCGGATGTGGTCGGCGCGGTGCATCTGCCGCTCGACGGCCAGTGCGACCCGGCCAACATTGCAATGGCGCTGGCCAAGGGCGCGCGCCAGCGCGGTGCGACGATCATCGAGAACGTCAAGGTCACCAAGGTCCATACCAAAAACGGCCGCGTCTCCGGCGTCTCCTGGATGCAGGGCGAGGAGCAAGGCACGATCGAGACCGACATCGTGGTCAACTGCGCCGGCATGTGGGCGCGCGAGCTTGGCCGGCAGAACGGCGTCACCATCCCGCTGCATGCCTGCGAGCATTTCTATCTCGTCACCGAGCCGATCCCCGGCCTGTCGCGCCTGCCGGTGCTGCGCGTGCCGGACGAGTGCGCCTACTACAAGGAGGATGCCGGCAAGATGATGCTCGGCGCCTTCGAGCCGGTGGCGAAGCCCTGGGGCATGGACGGCATCCGCGAGGATTTCTGCTTCGACCAGTTGCCCGAGGACATGGACCATTTCGAGCCCATCCTCGAAATGGGCGTTAACCGCATGCCGATGCTGGGCACCGCCGGCATCCACACCTTCTTCAACGGCCCGGAGAGTTTCACGCCGGACGACCGCTACTATCTCGGCGAGACGCCCGAGCTTTCCGGCTACTGGATGGCGACCGGCTATAACTCGATCGGCATCGTCTCCTCCGGCGGCGCCGGCATGGCGCTGGCGCAATGGATCAATGACGGCGAGGCGCCCTTCGACCTGTGGGAGGTCGATATCCGCCGCGCCCAGCCTTTCCAGAAGAACCGCCGCTACCTCAAGGAGCGCGTCTCCGAAACGCTCGGCCTGCTCTATGCCGACCATTTCCCCTATCGCCAGATGGCGACCTCGCGCGGCGTGCGCCGCTCGCCCTTGCACGAGCACCTGAAGGCGCGCGGCGCCGTCTTCGGCGAGGTGGCGGGCTGGGAGCGCGCCAACTGGTTCGCGCGCGAAGGCCAGGAGCGCGAATACCGCTATTCCTGGAAGCGGCAGAACTGGTTCGACAACCAGCGCGAGGAACATCTCGCGGTGCGCAACGGCGTCGGCCTGTTCGACATGACTTCCTTCGGCAAGATCCGCGTCGAGGGTCGCGATGCCTGCGCCTTCCTGCAGCGGCTCTGCGCCAACGACATGGACGTGGCGCCGGGCAAGATCGTCTACACGCAGATGCTCAACCAGCGCGGCGGCATCGAGAGCGACCTCACCGTGACGCGGCTTTCGGATACGGCCTATTTCCTGGTCGTGCCGGGTGCCACGCTGCAGCGCGACTTCGCCTGGCTGAGAAAGCATGTCGCCGACGAGTTCGTCGTCATCACCGACGTCACCGCCGCCGAAGCCGTGATCTGCGTCATGGGTCCGGAGGCGCGAAAACTGATCCAGAAGGTCAGCCCGAACGATTTTTCCAACGAGACCAATCCGTTCGGCACTTTCCAGGAGATCGAGATCGGCATGGGTCTCGCCCGCGCCCACCGCGTCACCTATGTCGGCGAGCTCGGCTGGGAACTCTATGTCTCGACCGAGCAGGCGGCCCATGTGTTCGAGGCGATCACTCAAGCCGGCGCCGATGTCGGCCTGAAACTATGCGGCCTGCACACGCTCGATTCCTGCCGCATTGAAAAGGCCTTCCGGCATTTCGGCCACGACATCACCGACGAGGACAATGTGCTGGAGGCGGGCCTCGGCTTTGCGGTGAAGACGAGCAAATCCGGCTTCATCGGCCGCGACGCTGTGCTCAGGAAGAAGGAAGCCGGCCTGTCACGCCGGCTGGTACAGTTCCGCTTGAAGGACCCGCAGCCGCTGCTCTTCCACAACGAGGCCATCCTGCGCGACGGCAAGATCGTCGGCCCGATCACATCAGGCAATTACGGCCACCATCTCGGCGGCGCGATCGGGCTTGGCTATGTGCCCTGCCAGGACGAGAGCGAGGCGGATGTGCTGGGCTCATCCTATGAGGTGGAGATCGCCGGCGAGCGTTTCACGGCGGAAGCCTCGCTGAAGCCGATGTATGATCCGAAGGCGGAACGGGTGAGGATGTAGCCTTTCCTCTCGCGGCTTCGGGGCAGGATTGCCCGCAGGCGTGACCAAGAGTCGCTATTAGTTGTCCGGCATCGTTGACGGATCGCGAGCACCATGTCGAATACCGACAATCACAATTTCGGCGGCGGAAGGCTCATAGTAGATCAGATAGGATAAGGCCGCACGACAATCCGGCGCATCGGCCTTTCGTCTGTGGCAACGCCGGCCTGGGGATGTTCAAGCAATAGATTGATGACTGCGTGGAGTCTGGCTTGGATCCGCTCCGCCCCTTTGGGTGACTGCAACGCGATATTGCCGAGAACCTCGTCTAACTCGGCTAACGCCGCCGGCGTGTAACGAAGCTTCACAGGCCGTGCTTCGCCCAAACAGCGCGGACTTCCTCGTCGGTTGCAAATTCACCACGCGCAGCCTGCGCTCGGGACATTGCGAGCGAGGCTTTTTCCTCTCGGCTCAGTTGGTGAATAGGTTCGTCCCCCACATCACCCGCGAGGCGCAAGAGGACACGTGCGTACTCGTCCTGCAATTCAGGAGGCAAGGTGCGAACACGTTGGACTGCATGCTCGAAAAGCTTGGTCATGCCCTTATTATGCACTTCATTTCCGCATAAAAAAAGGCGTTCGCCACAATCCCGCAGGATAGCTGAAGGCCCCCTAAAACCGCTCAAGCGTCCTGCGGACTTTGACCAGAAACCCCGCCCTGCTCTTCGGCGTCGAGGCATCCATCAAGTAGTGCGCCAGGAAAAACGTCTTGCAGCGCGTGGCGCATAGCGCCCGCATGCCGCGTAAAATCGTCTTGCGTCCCGGCTGGCCGACGACCACGCTCCACCAGGTCGGCGCGCCGCAGGTGGTGATGACGCCGACCTTGGTGACGTGCCGCATCAGCGACGTGATCCGCCCCTTGCCGGCTGGTAGCTTGAAGGCGATGTCGGTCGCCCACACGCGGTCGAACCAGCCCTTCAGCATCGCCGGCAACCCGTACCACCAGGTCGGATAGATGAAGAGGATCGCCTGCGCCCATTGCAGATGTTCGAAATGCGGCGTCAGCGCAGGATCTTCCGGCGCGCGATCATTGTAGAAGCGCCGCTCCTCGCAACTCATCACAGGGTCGAAATTCTCGGCATAGAGGTCGAGCAGCCGCACGTCCCAGCCCCGTCCTTTCAGCACCTCGATCGCCAGGTCGCGGATCGCCGCGCAATAGCTTTCCGGCACCGGATGGCAATAGACCACCAGCACGCGCATCAGAACGCGTCCATCGTGGCCGCGACCTTCGCCATGAAGACTTTGCGCGTCTCGTCGGTGGATAGGTTCATCGAATAATGCGCGAGATAGGAGACGGGAGCGCCTGGCTTGATGGTCGCCCGCAGCATGCGCTTGACGATCTTGCGCGGCGGGTCGCCCATCAGCATGGCGCGAAAGCGGCTGCCGCCATAGGTGGTGATGACTGCGAGCTTGCGGATGTTGTGCAGCGTCGGCCGCACCTTGCCGTCGACCAGCTTGAACGACACGCCGGGCAGAAAGACGCGGTCGAAAAAACCTTTCAGGATTGCCGGATAGCCATAGTTCCAGACCGGAAACGACAGCACCAGCGCTTCGGCATTCTTCAGCCTTTCGACATAGCCGGCGACCGCGTCGTCCGGCCCGCGCGGGTCGTGATAGCCGAGCCGCTCGGCGCGTGTCAGCCTTGGGTCGAAATCCTCGGCATAGAGGTCGCAGTCGTCGACCGCATGCCCCGCCGCGGCGAGCCGCTCGACGATCGTCTTGTGCAGGCCGGCGTTGAAGCTGGTCTCCACCGGATGAGCGTAAAGCACGAGGATTTTCATCACCCCGCCTTCTGCAATCCCTTGAACAGGAACGTGCGGCCGGAGCGATAATCATAGTCCGGGTTTTCCCAGGCGATCATCTTGCCGGGATTGAGCAGCCCTTGCGGATCGGTCTGGCGCTTGAAGGCAAGCTGGATCTCGTCGGTCTGCTTCATGCCGCCCTCTTCCAGCGTGTAGCGGTGCGGGTTGAAGATCGGGCAGCCATTCTCCTCATGCAGGCGGATGATTTCGTTGAGCCGCGCCTCGGTGGTGAACTTGACCAGCGGCAGGCCGAAGCAGGTGATGTTGCCGTCGAGCCGCACGAATTCCAGATGCGAGAACACCTCGCCCGGGAACATCGCGTCCATCTTCTCGACCAGCGCCAGTTGGTTGGGGAACGGATAGAGCGACTGCAGATAGGTGATCGACGGGTCGACGCGCAGTGCGCGCAGGGTCGTGTGGTTCCAGGCAAGCTCATAGGCCGGCGGCAGGCCCTTCTTGTCCTCGTCCGTCGCGGTCGCCACATTGAAGATGACCTCGCCGCCGGCGCGTCGGGTGAAGGCCAGGAAGGCGTCGAGCCCATGCTTCGCGACCATGACGACGCAGATGCTTTGCCCCTCGCCCAGGAATTTCTGGTGTCGCTTGAAATAGAGCTGCGGCACGGGTGCGGCGATCGGCGTGATCAGCTTGGTCAGGATGCCGTCCTGGCAGGCCAGCGCGTTGCCGTAGCGGGCTGCACCCATGAATTTGTCGAAGCCGACGATAACGTCGATCCAATCATAGGCGGCGGTCAGCGGCATCTCGACCTCGGTGATGATGCCGTTGGTGCCGTAGGCATGGGTCACCTTGTGCAGATCCTCGCCGGTGAGCTCGAGCGCCTTGGGCTCGGCCTCCATGGTGACGACGCGCAGCCGCAGCACATTGCCGAAATCGCGCAAGCCGCCGAAATTGATCGAGCCGACGCCGCCCGAACCGCCAGCGATGAAGCCGCCGATCGAGGCGGTGTTGTAGGTCGAGGGCGAGAGCCTCAGCTCCTGTCCGGAATGCGCCCGCGTCGCCTTGTCGATGTCGGCCAGCACCGCGCCCGGCCCGGTCACCACCCGCCCCGGCGCGATCGTCTTGATCTCGTTCATCTCGGCGAGGTTCAGCACCACGCCGCCCGATAGCGGCATCGCCTGCCCATAATTGCCGGTGCCGCTGCCGCGCGGCGTCACCGGAACGCCGTGCCTGTGGCATGCGGCAAGCGCGCGGATGACTTCATCTTCGTTCTTCGGCGTGACGATCAGGTCGCCTTTGATGTGATCGAGTTGCGCCTTCAGCACCGGGCTGTACCAGTAGAAGTCGCGGCTCTTCTGCTGGACGATGGCCGGATGGTCGTCGAGCTTGATCCCGTCGAGATCGCGCTTCAGCGCTGCGATATCCATCATCACACCATCAGTTCGTCGAGTTCGGCATAGTCGGGCAATTGGCGTTCGATCGCCCTGCCGTCGCGCACCACGATGCGATCCGATTCGGGCCGCGACAGCAATTCGGTCCAGCTGCGCCCCCTGAAGACGATGAAATCGGCTGAGCCGCCGACGGCAAGCGTACCGGCGCCGTCGAGCCGCATCACCTCGGCCGGCGTTGCCGCCACCGCCTTCGGCCAGTCGCCTACCGGATGGTCGAAATGCAGGATGCGCGTCGCCATGCGGTAGACCTCCAGCATATCGAGATCGCCATAGGCGTAGAAGGGATCGCGCGTGTTGTCGGAAGCAACCGCCACCTTGATGCCGCGCGCCTTCATCTCGTGCAGCAGCGTCACGCCGCGCCAGCGCGGGGTGGTGTGATCGCTGCGGCGGTCCTGCAGATAGAGATTGCACATCGGCAGCGACACCACGGCAAGCCGCGCCTTCGCCATCTTGTCCAGCGTGTCGAGCACCTCGAGGTCCGGCTGGCGCGCCAACGAGCAGCAATGGCCGACCAGGATGTTGCCCTCGAAACCGTTCCACAGCGACGCCTCGGCGATCTTCTTCAGCGAGATGGCCGCGACATCGTCGGTCTCGTCGGCATGGAAATCGAGATCGAGCCCATGCTCGATCGCCTGGGCGAACACCTTGTCGAGCAGTTCCTCGAGATCGGGTACCATATAGGTGACGACGCCGAGCACGCCCTTGGCCGCGGCGACGCGCTTCGCCAACCGTTCGAACCAGGCTTTGTCGCGCACGCCTTCGATGCCGAGCAGGCAGGCCGCCTGCAGCTCGATGCGCCCGCGCCATTTTTCCCGCATCGTTTCGAACACCGGCCAGGAGATCTCCTCCTGCGGCGGCACGCTGTCGAGATGCGTGCGCATAGCCTTGGTGCCGTGCGCGTAGGCCGAGCGCAGCGAGAAGTCCATGCGGCGCGCGACATCCTCGGCGCTCCAGCGCGTGGTGCGGTCGGCGCCGGTGGCATTGAGTGCGCCCATGAAAGTGCCGTCCGGATTGGGCTTTCGCGGCCAGATATGGCCCTTGTCGATATGGGTATGGCAGTCGACGAAGCACGGCATCACGATGCGGCCGGCAAGGTCGATCGCGCCGGGGTGCGCCTCTGCCTGGTCGTGCGCGGCAAGATCGGCGATCTTGCCGTTGGTGATGGTAATGTTGGCAAGCGCAAACCCGTCCGAGTCGAAAGCGGCGGCAAGACCCGGCGTGAGCGATCGATGAAGCCGAACGTTAGCCAGGCAATAAGAACCAGAGGTTGGTATCAAGGCCTGGCCCCCGCTGTCTTATGCAGAACTGGTCCACAAATGGGCGCCTCACTATTCTCAATCGCATCGCGCACCTTACCGCTCCTGTTTCAGCGCACTCTCGTGCCAGCGGCGCAGGATGAGATGCGACACCAGCGACAGCACCAGGAAGATAAGGATGCCGGTGAGCGAGATCAGGATCAGCGCCGCGAACAGGCGCGGCGCGTTAAGCCGGTAGCCGGCCTCGATGATGCGGGACGCGAGCCCCGATGACTGCCCCTGCGCGCCGGCGACGAATTCCGCCACCACCGCGCCGATCAGCGACAGGCCGCCGGCGATCTTCAGCCCGCCGAGGAAATAGGGCATCGCCGCCGGCAGCCGCAGATAGCGCAATTGCTGCCAGCGCGTCGCGCCGTTGAGCTTGAACAGGTCCCGCAGGTTCCGATCGACCGAGTTCAGGCCGAGCGTGGTGTTGGAGAGGATCGGAAAGAAGGCGACGATCCAGGCGCAGAGCAGCAGTTTGACGGTCTGGTTGTCCACATAGATGTTGATCAAAGGGAAGATGGCGACGATTGGCGTCACCTGCAGCACGATGGCGAAGGGGAAGAACGACATCTCCACCCATTTCGATTGCGCGAACAGCACCGCCAGTCCGACGCCACCGATCACAGCGAGAGCCAAGCTGAAAAAGGTGATCCTGAGCGTCACCAGCAGTGAGGAGAACAACAGCCCCGCATCGTTGTGCAGCGTCTGCAGCACCACGCCCGGCCGCGGCAGGATATATTGCGGGATCTCGTTCCAGACGCAGATGCGGTCCCACACCACGATCGCCAGCACCATGATCGCCAGCGGCAGCACCCATTTGCCGATGCGCTCCAGCCGCTCCTGGCGGGCGCGGCGCGCCTCTTCCGGATCGAGCGTCAAGACATTGTCTTCAATGGCCGTCATTTTGCGATCCGGCGGTTGAGTTGATTGCGTCGACCAGCACGCCCGAGGCCTGCCGGCAAAGCGCAGCATAGCCCGGCGAGGTGCGGAACGCCTCGTCGCGCGGATAGGGCGCGTTGATGGGGAGTTCGCCATGGACGCGGCCCGGCCGCGCGGCCATGACGACGACGCGGCTGGACAGGAACACGCTTTCGAACACACTGTGGGTGACGAAGACGACGGTGAAGCGCTCGTCCTGCCACAGCTCCAAAAGATCGTTGTTGAGCTTGAAGCGGGTGATCTCGTCGAGCGCGGCGAAAGGCTCGTCCATCAGAAGGATGCGCGGCTTCGTCACCATGGCCCGCGCGATCGAGACGCGCATCTTCATGCCGCCGGAAAGCTCGCGCGGCACGGCGTTCTCGAAGCCGGTGAGATGGACGCGCGACAGCATCTCCATCACCGCCGGTTCCGCCTTGGCGCGCGACACGCCCTTCAGCCTCAGCGGCAGCCAGACATTGTCGAAGACACTGGCCCAAGGCAGCAGCGTCGGCTCCTGGAAGACGAAACCGATGTTCGAGCGGTCGATGGAGCCGCGCCAGTCGAGCTGGCCGGAGGTCGGCGTCGAGAGACCCGCGATCAACCTGAGCGCGGTCGACTTGCCGCAGCCCGAGGGGCCGAGCAGGCTCAGGAAATCGCCTTCGCGGATCGCCAGGTCGACCTTGCTCAGCGCCGTCACGCCGTTGGAAAAAACCTTGCCGACATTGCGCAATGCCAGCAGCATCGGAGCCTCGCCCGATGCCGCCGGCGTCTCAGCCACTTTCTCCTGGATCATCTCAGGCCGGCCGCCTTACTTCTTCAGCTCCAGCCCGACAGCTTTGTTGATGAAGGCCAGCGTATAGGCCTTCTTGATGTCGAGACCCGGCTGCGCGACCTTGGCCTTGACCATCTTGTCGTAGAAACTCTGGATGCGGGCTTCGTTCATCGTGCCGATGCCGAGCTTTTCCGAATCGCCCGAATCGACAATGCCGAACTTCTTCAACTGCTCGATCGAGAAGGCGATCTGCTCGTCCGTCATGTCGGGATTGTCCTTCTTGATCATGTCGTTGGCGGCCTTGTTGTCGCCATAGAGGTACTTGTACCAGCCCTTGGCCGAGCCATCGACGAAGCACTGGACCACCTCCGGCCGCTTGTCGATCGTATCCTGCATCACCTCGATGGTCGTCGCATAGGTGTCCCAGCCATTGTCGGCAAGCAGGAACTGGTTCGGCGTGAAGCCGCCCTGCTTCTGCACCGCGAACGGCTCGGAGGTCACATAGCCTTGCTGAATCGACTTCTTGTTGGCGATGAAGGGCGCCGGATTGAACGTGTAGGGCACGCGCTTGGCGGCGTCGAAGCCTAGATCGGTGACCATCCACTGGAAGAAGGTCTGCGCGCCTTCGTCACCCATGATGTACTGGTCGGCGTTCTTCAGGTCTTCCCACTTGTCCAGCCCCTCTCCCGGATGGGACATGATGACTTGCGGATCCTTCTGGAAATCGGCGGCAACGACGCGCATCGGAATACCCTGCTGCACGGCATCGAAGGCCGACAGCAGGTTGCCGCCCATGTAGAAATCGATCTTGCCGGCAAGCAGCATCGGCCGGCCGCTGACCTGCGGGCCGCCCTGCATGATGGTGACATCAAGGCCGCAGGCGGCATAGGTGCCGTCGGCGATCGCCTGGTAGTAGCCGCCATGCTCCGGCTCGGCCAGCCAGTTGGTGCCGAACGTCACCTTCTCGTTCGCGGCAGCAGTCAGCGTGCCCGCAGCCAGCAGGACGACGGCGCCCGCCAGGATCTTTCCTTGTCCGATCATAAACTCACCCTCTCTTGGCTCCGGCGCGCAACGCGCTGGGCTCGACACCATTGATTCAAGAAGCAAGACACATGCCACCGCCAGGGCCGCCTGCTCGTGCGGCAGTCGTTGCCGAGACCGGACGGGTCATGCCGTACGCGAGGCATCGTGCCTATTTTTTGGACGCCTGTCCATAATCGCTCCTGGCGGCGTCCACGGCATCTTGAATGTTTCATGAATCCGCCACTAGGCTGTCGGCCGACAGGAGAATGCCATGCTCAAATACCTCGCCCCCAAGTCGATCAAGCCGCCTTTCGCCCGCTACAGCCACGGCGTCGAAATACCGGCCGGAAAGCGCCTGGTGCTCTGCTCGGGTCAATTGGGAATCGGCCCCGACGATGCCGTGCCGGAGGACGCCGGCGCGCAGGCCGAGCTCTGCTTCAAGAACATCGCCGCGATTCTGAGCGAGGCCGGGCTGACCTTGAACGACATCGTGCGCATCAACGCCTTCGTCATCGGCCGCGAGCACCTGCAGGCCTATATGGATGTCCGCAACCGGCTCTTTTCCGATCCGGCGCCGGCCTCCACGCTGATGATCGTCTCCGGCTTCGCCCGCCCGGAATTCAAGGTCGAGGTCGAAGTTCTGGCAGCGGGCTAGCTGTTTCAGGGGATAGGCTCTAGACCTTCAGGCCGGACAGCAGACCAATCGGGAGACGAAACGTGACGACAAGACGCGTGTGGTGGGGCGATTACCGGACGACCGAATACGCCTCGATCGACGCCGAAGCGACCATCGCCGTGCTGCCGGTGGCGGCGATCGAGCAGCATGGCCCTCACCTTCCGGTCTCGACCGACACCTCGATCATGATGGGCATGCTGGAGACGGTGATCGCGCGCCTGCCCGACGATCTCGACATCCGCATCCTACCCGTGCAGGCGGTCGGCAAGTCGAACGAGCATCTGCATGCGCCGGGAACGCTCACCTTGCCCGCCACCACCTTGGTCGACGCCTGGACCGAACTCGGCCTGTCGGTCGCCCGCGCCGGAGTAAGAAAGCTGATCGTCGTTAACTCGCATGGCGGTAATGAAGAGATCATGGGCATCATTTCGCGCGAATTGCGCGTGCGCGCCAAAATGCTGTCGGTGAAGACGAGCTGGCAGCGCTTCGGCCGCCCGGCCGGCATGTACACCGAGCTCGAGGACCGTCACGGCATCCATGGCGGCGATGTCGAGACCTCGCTGATGCTGCACTTCCGGCCCGACCTCGTCGACATCAGCAAGGCGGAGAATTTCGTCTCCAATGTCGGCCGCGCCGAAAAGGAATTCGCCCTGCTGCGCCACACCGGCACGCATGCCTTCGCCTGGATCGCCAGCGACCTCAATCCGAACGGCGTGGTCGGCGACGCCTCCATCGCCACGGCCGAGAAGGGCCGGCTGACGGCGGAAATGCAGGCCGACGGTTTTATCAACCTGGTCAGGGATGTGCGCAAGGCGAAGCTTGCCGAGTGGCTGTCGTAGCGGCTGGTCCGCTTTGACTTAGGCGTCGATCCCCAGTTCGAAGGGTATCCCTTCGAACGCGTCGGCGCCGCGCCCGATGGCCTCGATCGCCGCGATCATGCGGCCGTCGCGCTCAAGCAGCGTGTCGGCGACGGCGATCAGCCGCGGATTGGGCGTAGCCGTCGGCGAGAGAAAGCGCAGCGTTCGGGCGAGCTCCATCTCGTCACGCTTGGGCGCCAGCGCCGCGGCGATGATGTAGGCCGACGCCGTCGAGCGGCTGACGCCGGCATAGCAATGCACCACCAGCGGCTTTACCCGGTCCCAGCGATAGGCGAAATCGAGCAAGGCCCGCACATGCTCCTCGCCGGGCATCGTCATGCCTTCCTGCGCGACAGCGATGTCGTGCATGACCAGATGCAGGTGGTTTTCCGCCAGGATCGAGGCCGGGCGGATCACTTCGGTGCCTGCGGCGAGCAGCGACAACAACCGCTGCGCACCGGTCCTTGCCACGGCCTCGTCGACCTTCGACAGCGAACAGACGTGGATCATTGCCCGAACTCCTTTGGCGCATCCTTGCGCCGCGCGGCCCACGTGGCAAGGGCGCCTTCGAGGCGTTGCCATTCCGCTTCATTGCCCGGCAAACCGACACGCAGCACTTGAGGCCGCTCGGCAAAATGGCGGACCAGCACGCCGCTCGAGCCAAGTGCCGAAAAAAGGCCTGCGGCCTCGGGAAACGACAGATAGCGGAACAGGCTGGTGCCGCCGGCGACCGGAACATCGAATCGGCCAAGCAGCGCGTCGAGCCGCCCGGCATCCTGCGCCAGGCGTTGCCGCACATCCGCCTGCCACGCCGCATCCGACAAGGCGCGGATGCCATATTCGAGCGCCGGGCCGGCGACCGCCCAGGGCCCGAGCTGCACATCCAGCCGCTCGGCCGTCAGCGGATCCGCCAGCGCGAAGCCGAGCCGAACACCGGCGAGGCCGAAGAATTTGCCGAAGGAGCGCAGCACGACGATGCCCCCCTCCCCGACATCGCCGGCCAAGCTTTGCTCGATCGGGCCGACATCCATGAAAGCTTCGTCGACGACCAGCAGCCCGCCCTTGGCGCGAAGTCGCGCCGCAAGGTCGAGCAGACGGGCCTTTTCGATCACCCGCCCGTCCGGATTGTTGGGATTGACCAGCACCGCAAGGTCCGCCTCGGCCAGCGCGTCGAAATCGCTGACCTCCGCGACCGCATGGCCGGCGATAGCCGCGGCCCGGGCATGTTCGGCATAGGTTGGGCCGAGCACCAGCGCCTTGCCGGGCCGCAGCAGCGAAGCGACGCGCGGCAGGAGAATCTGCGTGCCGGGCGCCGCCGCCACATGCGCCGCCGACGGCGCGCCATAGGCCTTGGCCGCAATTTCGGCCAATTCGCGCAGTTGTCCTGCCTCCGGCAATCGGGACAGCGCTGTGGCGGGCAGGTCGAAAAGCGGATAGGAGTGCGGATTGATACCTGTCGAGAGGTCCACGAAAGGTTTTGGCGCATGAGGAAAAAGCGCGTTTGCCCGGCCAAGGCTGCCGCCATGATCAACCGCTGCAATCGCTCCGCTTAGAAGTTTCATGTCCGTCCTGATCGCTTTCCTATCACTCGCCATCGAACGCGCCCTCGGCTACCCGGACTGGCTGTTCGGCGCCATCGGCCATCCGGTCACCTGGATCGGCAGGCTGATATCCTTTCTCGATCGCCGGCTCAACCACGCTACGGATTCCGACGAATTGCGTCGCCGACGCGGCGTCCAGGCCCTGCTCGTCATTCTGCTGGTGCCCGGCCTGGTCGGCTTGGTGCTGCATGTCCTGCTCTGGATGATGTTCCCTACGGGCCTCGTCATCGCCGCCATCCTCGGTTCCTCGCTGCTGTCGCAGAAGAGCCTCGCGGAGCATGTCGAGGACGTCGCCGATGCGTTGGAGACCGGCGGCCTGACCCTCGGCCGCATCGCCGTATCGCGCATTGTCGGCCGCGATCCGGAAAAGCTCGACAAGGGCGGTGTCGCGCGTGCCGCGATCGAAAGCCTGGCCGAGAATTTTTCGGACGGCATTGTTGCGCCCGCCTTCTGGACCGGCATCGGCGGACTGGGCGGAGGTGCTGCCTATAAGGCCGCCAACACCGCCGATTCGATGATCGGCCACCGCACGCCGAAATACGAAGCCTTCGGCCGTGCTGCCGCCCGTTTCGACGATCTGGTCAACCTGCCCGCATCGCGGCTGACCGGCCTGCTCATCGTGCTGGCGGCCTTTCTCGTCCCGGGCGCCGATCCGCATGGCGCCTGGCATGTCATGCGCCGCGACGCGAGGAAGCACCGTTCGCCCAATGCCGGCTGGCCGGAGGCGGCGATGGCCGGCGCGCTGGGGCTGTCCCTCGCCGGACCGCGCAGCTATGGCGGCGAAGTCGTCGAGGACGCCTTCATGGGCGAAGGCGGCCGCCGCGAGGCCGAAAGCACCGACATCCGCCAGGCGCTCAAGCTCTATCGCGTAGCCGACTGGCTGCTGCTCGGCCTGTTCGCGGTCGTCTCGGCGATCGTGATCTACCTGACCATTTTGATCAGCGGCTAAAACTCAATTCCCTGCTGCGCCTTCACGCCGGCGGCGAAATGGTGCTTGGTCAGCCCCATCTCGGTGACGAGATCGGCCGCCTCGACAAGCAGCGGCTTGGCGTTGCGGCCGGTGACGATCACATGCAGGTCGCCCCGGCGCGCCTTCAGCGCCGCGACCACCTTTTCCAGATCGAGATAGTCGTAGCGCAGCGCGATGTTGAGCTCGTCGAGCACCACGAGGCTCATCGAGGGATCGGCCATCAGCTCCAACGCCTTGGCCCAGGCAGCTTCGGCGGCGGCGATGTCGCGCTTCAGGTCCTGCGTCTCCCAGGTAAAACCCTCGCCCATCGCATGCCAGACGACACGGTCACCGAAGGCCGCGAAAGCATCCTTCTCGCCGGTATGCCATTTGCCTTTGATGAACTGCACGACGCCGACGCGCTTGCCATAGCCCAGCATTCTCAGCGCCAAGCCGAAGGCGGCCGTGGTCTTGCCCTTGCCCGGCCCGGTGTTGACGATCAGCAGCCCCTTTTCGACGGTCTTGCCGGCCACTTCGGCATCCTGCACCGCCTTGCGCTTGGCCATCTTGGCGCGGTGGCGCTCGGCGTCCTTGTCGTCAATGGTCTTGTCTTCGATTTCGGCCATGTCACTTCACCTTGAGTGGCAATCCCGCCACCATCATGAGAACGCTGTCGGCAGCGGCCGCCACCTGCTGGTTGAGCCGGCCCGCGGCGTCGCGGAACCGGCGCGCCAGCGCGTTGTCGGGCACGATGCCCAATCCGACTTCGTTGGAGACCACGAACCATGGCCCGCGCGGCCGCGACAGAGCATCCTTGAGCCGCCGGCATTCGGCCTCGATGTCATGTTCGGCCAGCATGTGGTTGGTGAGCCATAATGTCAGGCAATCGATCAGCACAGGTTGGTGGGTCGGCAAAGCCTCGATGGCGCCAACCAGATCGAGCGGCGCATCGACGGTGACCCAGCCTTCGCCGCGCCGCGACCGATGCAGCGCGATGCGCTCGCGCATCTCGTCGTCATAAGCCTGCGCCGTGGCAATGTAGGTCCAGGGCGATGGATGGGCGGTTGTCAGCGCCTCGGCATGCGTGCTCTTGCCCGAACGGGCACCGCCCAGGATGAAGGTCAGCTTCCCATCGGAAGCTCTATTGCCGCTCGCGGCTGTCGCGCCGGTCATTCTTGCCTTCCAGGTTGGAATCGTGTTGCGGCCCAGAGGCCGACGGTGCGCGAACCTTAGGCAGAAGCGCAACCACCGGCAAACCCAATTCCGGCACCGCCCGGCGCGATTGCGGCGCGACTTGCGGTGCTACGAGCCGGCAATCCGCGCCGCGACCAGCTGCTGAAGCCGCCACAAATGCGTATCGTGGATGCCGCGCTGCTCGAGATTCTTCACCGTGTTGTAGAGATAGTCGGCGCCCGACCCCCAATGGCCGCAGGAGGTCGCCAGCCTTTCGGCAACCGCTTCCTCGCTTAATGGACCGGCATAGGTGGTGCCCTGGCGGTTGATGACGAAGGCCAGCGCCCGCAGCGGGCCGCCATCGCTCGTCATATCGAGCAGGCGCGGATGATAGCTGGTCGGCTTCAGTGTCACCTCTCGCCGCAGGATCTTGTCGAGTTGCTCGCGCCTGTCGCCGTCGCCGAGCCGAAAGGCGACGCCCTCGCATTGTCCGCCACGGTCCAGCGCCATCATCAGGCCCGGACTTTCCTTGGTGCCGCGCCAGCGCGTCATGTTCATGCAAAAGGATCTGTGCCAGCCGCGCAGCAGGGCCACGCGCTCCTCGACATGCTCGATCTCGGGCTTCCAGATCAGAGAGCCGTAGCCAAACAGCCAGAGCGGTTCGTTGGCCAGGAGTTGAGCCTCCAGCTCACGCGTCATCGCCGCATAGTCGCTGTCATCCAGATGCGCCGCGTCGGGATCCGGTCCCGCATCCTCGACCGCGCGGAAGCAGCGAGCGACCAGTTCCTCGGTAAGCGACATGGTTCTTGGCAGCATGCGCGCGACCTTAAGGTTCCTGCGCGACCGAAACTATGCGGCCGCCTCGCGGTTGACAACTCCTTGGCCCGGGTGTCGGCTGTCGGCAGCCACGGAGAAGCCGATGCAGCCCGATCCGAGCGAACGCGCGTCTTACAACGGCCTGACCAGTCTCCAGCCGACCTTGCCGTCCGCCTCCTACTGGGGCGCCGACGAGTATCGCCGCGATCTGGAGGCGATCTGGTACCGAAGCTGGCTGATGGTCTGCCGCGAGGCCGATATAGCCGAGCCCCTCTCCTTCCGAACGTTCCGCATCGGCAGCCAGGAGATCGTCGTGCTGTGCGACGAGACCGGCGCCTTGCGCGCCTTCCACAACACCTGCCGGCATCGCGGCTCGCAGCTTTGCCAGGAAAGCGCGGGGCGGCTGAAGGCCAGGCTGCTCACCTGCCCCTACCACGCATGGTCCTATTCGCTGCGCGGCGATCTCGTGCGTGTGCCGTCGAAATCGCTGCCCGAGGGCTTCGACAAGGCCGATTATCCGCTCTACCGCGTGGCGCTCTCGGTTTGGCGCGGTTTCGTCTTCGTCAATCTCGCCGAGCATCCCGACGGCTCGGCGGAAAGCGCCTTTGACCGCGCCTCCGGCGATCTTTTCAACTGGCCGCTGGAAAGCCTCGTCACCGGCCACCGGCTCACCAGGGTGATGAACTGCAACTGGAAGGTCTTCTGGGAGAACTTCAACGAATGCCTGCACTGCCCGGGCGTGCATAAGGACTTGTCGCGGCTGGTGCCGATCTACGGCCGCGGCCTGATGGCCAGGCGTGACGATCCCGAATGGTCGCGCCACGCCGACAATGACGCCCCGGAATTCTCCGGCCGGCTGCGCCCCGGCGCCGAAACCTGGTCCAAGGACGGCCATGTCCATGGCCCTGTCTTTTCCGGCCTGACGCCGGCCGAGCGCGCCGCCGGCCAGACCTACGCCACCTCGCTGCCGTCGATGTTCATCGTCGGCCATATCGATTATATGCGCACCGTGCGGCTGGCCCCGCTCGGTCCCGAGCAGACCGAGCTCACCGCCGAATGGCTGTTCGCCGCGGAAGCGTTGGCTGAGACCGATGTCGAAAACATCGTCGCCTTCGGCACCCAGGTGCTCGAAGAAGACGCCGTGATCTGCGAGATCAACCAGAAGGGGCTGCGCTCGATGCGCCACGAGGCCGGCGTGCTGATGCCGGAGGAATACGATCTGCACCGCTTCCACGATTGGGTGCGCGGTCGTCACGCAGCGTTCAAAACGCCTTCGGCAGGTAGCGCCAGGTGACGAAGCCGCAAAAGGCGGCCAGGATGCCGAGCGTGACGAACACCGAGCCCAGCCCGAAGAAGGCGAGCACCACCGAATAGACGAGCGGCGGCGTCAGCTCGGAGAAATCGAGATAGGTGCGGTAGACCGCCGCCATCTGCGCCTTCTCGTAAGCGCGCACCGAGCGCATGAAGGCGGTCGAGCCGAGCGCGTCGAGCGCGATGGTGAAGAGCGCGCCGCAAAGCAGCAGCGCGCCGGTGAGCAACGGCGCCGCCTCGCCGATTGCGCCCGCGGCAAACAACATGGCCGACATGGCGAAATAGGCGAAAGTCATGACCTTGCGCCCGCCAAAGCGCTTGCCGGCCCTGCCCCAGAAGATCGCCGCGAACAGGAGCGCGTTGCCGGCCGAAACCAGCAAGCCGCCGGCGAGCTCGCCCTGGCCGGTGATCACCATGAACAGCGGGCCGTAGACGAAGAACGTCGTCCAGAAGCAGGAGCGGCCGAAGGCGATCAGCCAGGCAAGCCTGAGCCTTGGCTGCTTCACGAAGCGGCCGATATTGGCGAGCGGATTGGCGGGCCGCGACCTGCCGGGCCGGATCGACTGGTTGTCGCTCAACCGGTAGAACCAGAACAGGCAAAGCAGCGCGAACGCAAACACGACGACCGCGCCATGCGCGGCATAGATGCCGAAATGGGTGTAGAGGAAGATGCCGAGCGTCGGCCCGCCTGTCCAGGCGAACATCGACCACGCCATGCGCAGCGATTCTGCCTGCATGAAGTCGGTCTTGCGTATGTGATCCATGATGTAGAGGTTGAGCGTGATCGACAGCGCGCTCGCCCCCATGACGCGGCACAGCATGCCGGCAATCTGGCCGGGCAGCGAGTGGGTGATGAAGAAGGCGGAGCCGAGCGCCAGCAGCACGCAGCCGGCCGTGTAGACCCAGCGCCGCGCGAAGCGGCGAATGAGCACCGGCATGAACAGCGTGACCGAGAGGCCCATCAGGGACACGATCGTGTAGAGGACCGAGACGATCCGCTCATTGTGCAGGATCTCGTACGCCTGGATCGGGATCACGCTGGAGATCGTGGCGCGGGCGAAGGATTCAACCGCATAGAGTGAGGCGAAGGTGCGCGCGTCCGCCGGCCGCAGGGCCGGAAGCCAGATCGGATGGCGCACATGGGTGGACATCGGCCCTCCGAGACGTGAATCACCGCCCGAATCTGGCCGGGCCAGCTGCCGGCCAGTAGCAGGAAACCGACTCCGAGAGGCCGAAAAGCGGAGCCTGCCAAAGGCTTTCCAGCTCTGGCCTAAAGCGAAATTTCATGGCTGCCATGAACAGCATTGATGGCCGCCTGCTTCTGTCGTCCACTTGAACCGTGATAGGTCGTTTGGCAGGACTGAATCGGATCGAGATGATGAGCCTTCAAACGACGAGCGGCCCTGTTCAGGACGCGCCAAAGCACGGCCGCATCCAGGCCATCGACATCCTGCGCGGCATCGCGCTGATCGCGATGGCGAGCTACCACTTCACCTGGGACCTCGAAAACTTCGGCTACACCGCGCCCGCCCTCACCGCCTTCGGCTGGTGGAAATTCTACGCGCGCTGCATTGCCTCGACTTTCCTGTTTCTGGTCGGCGTCAGCCTCTTCCTCGCCCACGGCCGTCAGATCCGTTGGCCAGGCTTCTGGAAGCGCTTTGCCATGGTGGCCATCGCAGCGGCCGCCATCTCGGCAGTCACCCACATCGTCACCCCGGACGGGTTCATCTTCTTCGGCATCCTGCATGAGATCGCGCTGGCGAGCCTGCTCGGCCTCGCCTTTCTAAGGCTGCCCTGGCTGGTGACGGCGATCATCGCCGCGGCGGTCATTGCCGCCCCTTACTATCTGCGGTCGGAGTTCTTCGACCATCCGGCGCTGTGGTGGGTGGGCCTTTCCGCCACCAACCCGCGTTCCAACGACTACGTGCCGCTCTTCCCGTGGTTCGGCGCGGTGCTTGCGGGCATCGCCACGGTGAAGCTCGCTTCCGCATCGGGCTTGCTCGCCCGTCTGGGAAGGTGGCTGCCCGGCCGCTGGTCTAAGCCGCTGACCTTCATCGGCCGGCACAGCCTCGCCTTTTACCTCATCCACCAGCCGCTTCTGTTCGGCTCGGTGTGGCTGTTCTCGCAGGTCATGCCGGCAGTCCCTCAGGATCGGGAAGCCGGCTTCCTGCCGGCTTGCCAGGCGCAGTGCGAACAACAGCGGGACAGCAAGTTCTGTACGAGCTATTGTGGCTGCATGCTGGACACGCTGAAGGGCGAAGGGTCACTCGACAAGCTCTACGCCAACGATCAGTCCAGCGTCTGGAAATCGCATCTGGCCGACATGGCGGAGACCTGCACCGCCGCGACGCAGGACCAGATGGAGGGAGGGCAGCAATGACGGGCATCACAAAGCCCAGACACGGGATCATTCCCTGGCCGCCGGTGATCTATGTCGCGGCGATTGCGGCGAGCATCGTCCTCGGCATGCTCTACCCGCTGCCCTGGATCGGTGACATCCTCGGCGATCTCCTGTTCGGCGTCGGCTGGGTGGCGCTGTTCGGCGTCGCCATGCTCTGGATCACGGCCATCCGCGTGATGATGCGGGCCAAGACGACATTTGACCCCAATGCCGAGCCCGATCACCTGGTGACGTCGGGCCCCTTCGGCATCACCCGCAATCCGATGTATCTCGCCAACACGCTGCTGCTGATCGGCGTCGCCTTCATCACCGGCATCGCCTGGTTCCTGCTCTTCGCCTTCCTGGCCGCCTTCGCCACGCAGAAGCTGGCGATCGAGAAGGAGGAAAAGATCCTGGCGGAGAAGTTCGGCAAGAAATACCGCGATTATGCCAAGCGGGTGCGGCGTTGGATTTGAGGGCTGCTTCCTGAGTGGCCTGCGATTAGCCTAAGCGTTCCGGACGTCGTCATCCTCGGGCTTGACCCGAGGATCCATTCCGTGACCTATGACGTAAGGTGCAACGGTGCAGAATTCTGTAATCGTTGCAATGCCTTAGCGCCACGGCATGGATCCTAGGGTCTGCGCGCGTCGCTACGCTCCTTGCTCCGCCCTAGGATGACGAAATTCAGAGGCTCAGGCCAATCGCCAATATTCGTTCGACTCCCTACGTATTCACGCCCAACTCGGCCAGCCGCTCCACGCAGGACTCTTCGGCCTGGTCCAACTCGGCCAGCGTCTCTTCCAGGTCGCGCCGCTTCTGGCGCAGGTCCTCGCGCTTCTCCTCGATGCGCTTGATCATCAGCTTGAGCTGGCCGACCTCGCCGGGCGGCTCCTTGTACATCTGAATGATCTCGCGGATCTCGTTGATCGAGAAGCCGAGCCTTTTTCCCCGCATGATCTGGCGGATGAGATGCCGGTCCGACGGCCGAAACAGCCGCGTGCGGCCGCGCCTTACCGGCTGCACCAGCCCCTCGTCCTCGTAAAAGCGCAATGTCCGCGTCGAGACGTCGAACTCGCGCGTCAGCTCGGTGATCGTGTAATATTCCCGCATTCCCGCTCCCAAGCCCGGGCATCGCCGCTTGAAGCGTCGCCCTTCCCTCCGATGATACCCATCCAGCGCCGGAATCGGCACGTGACCCCGCGGCAACCCTCGCACGGCACTTACGTAAAAGTCAATTAACGGCGCTTTATTGCTTTAGCGAATGCTGAACCACCAGGTAGCCAAGCCAAGGAAAGCAAAGAAGCCGACGACATCGGTGACGGTGGTGACGAAGACGGCGGAGGCCACGGCCGGGTCGATCTTGAAACGGTCAAGCAGCAGGGGGATGAGTATCCCGGCAAGCGCAGCCGCAAACATGTTGATGATCATAGCCGCCGCGATGATGCCGCCCAGATTGGGATCGCGGAACCAAAAACCGGCAACCATGCCGATGAGCACGGCAAACACCACCCCGTTGACGAAACCGACACCGAGCTCGCGGCGGATGATGCGGGCGGCGTTGTAGATATCGAGGTCCCTGGTCGCCAGCGCGCGCACGGTGACGGTCATGGTCTGCGAGCCGGCATTGCCGCCCATTCCGGCGACGATCGGCATCAGCACCGCCAGCGCCACGATATGCTCGATCGTGCGGTCGAACAGGCCGATGACCGAGGCGGCAAGGAAGGCGGTCACAAGGTTGACCAGCAGCCAGGGCACGCGCGAGCGCGAGGTGGCGAGCACGGTGTCGGATAATTCCTCGTCGCCGACGCCGCCCATGCGCAGAAGGTCCTCTTCCGCCTCTTCCTGGATGACGTCGACCACGTCGTCGATGGTCAGCACGCCGACTAGCCGCCCGTTCTCGTCGACCACGGCGGCGGAGAGGAGGTTGTACTGCTCGAACTCGCGCGCCGCCTCTTCCTGGTCCATCGTAGCCGGGATCGCGTGCAGGGTCTCATGCATGACCTGCTCGACCTTGACCGCGCGCTTGCTGCGCAGGATCTGGTCGAGGTCGATGGCGCCGAGCAGCTTGAAACTCGGGTCGATGACGAAGATCTGGCTGAAGCGCTCGGGAAGGTTCTTGTCCTCGCGCATGTAGTCGATGGTTTGGCCGATCGTCCAGAATGGCGGCACGGCGACAAACTCGGTCTGCATGCGCCGGCCGGCGGTCTCTTCCGGATAATCGAGGGCGCGCCTGAGCCTGATGCGCTCCGTGAAAGGCAGTTGCGACAGGATCTCGTCCTGGTCTTCCTTCTCGAGATCCTCGAGGATGTAGACGGCGTCGTCCGAATCGAGCTCCTGCACCGCCTGCGCGATCTGTGCGTTGGGCAGATTGTCTACAATGTCGAGGCGGATCGCCTCGTCGACCTCGGTCAGCGCGGAGAAGTCGAAATCGGAGCCGAGCAGTTCGACCAAAGCGCGGCGCTGTTCAGGATGAAGCGCCTCCAGCACGTCGCCGAGCTCCGACTGGTGCAGGTCGTCGACTTCGCGCTTGAGGGTGACCGTGTCGCGGTCGGCGATCGCCGCGCCGATCTGGGCAAGGAAGGAGGCGCGCACCGCGCCGTCCTCGCCATAGATGTCGGCGTGGCGCTCCTCGGCGGGCGCGGCGCCGGTCGTCTGTGTGTCCTGGCCTTCCACCAGCGCCTCCCGCAACGAGGAATCCCTAAACGAGGTCTAGTGCATGATCCCGAAAAGGGGAAACCGCTTTTCGGGAAATCCAAACCCTGTGCGGCAGATAGCGCGGCAACAGGATTCGTCTTGGAAAGATGCCGCTCTAGCGCGCGGAATAGCCAAGGAAATGGGACGGTCGCCGTCGCCTCGCCACCTCCCGGAAGCGGCGTGGAGCGCGGCCCGCAGGTGTGGCAATGGCTTCAGCCGGCGCGACAGCGCATGTCGCTGGGGAAAGAGCACCCCTTCCCCATTGAGGCAGAATTGTCATGATGCATGATCCAGCGGGATCAGCGCATCGCCAATCGGTCCGGGGAAAAACGCTGGCCTTGAACATCAAGTCCGCAAAAACGAACGAGGGCAATGCCGAGCGGCGCGTTCGCGTGGTCGTCGCCGAACGCAATCCATTCGTCGTTTCGGCGCTGCGCGAGATGCTGGAATGCGACGGCCGCTTCGATTTGCTCGGTGTCGTGCACAGCGGCGCGCAATTCCTGGAACTGGCCGCCGCCACGCAATTCGATGTCGCCGTCGTCGGCTGGAAGCTGGCCGACATGGACGGCGCCGATGTGCTTACGGAAGTCCAGAGCCGCGAGCTTGGCGTGCGCATCGCGATCTTCTCCAACGACCACGACATCGGCATCCTGAAGCAATGCGTGCGCCTGGGCGCTCAAGGCTACTGCTTCCAGTTCGACGATCCGCCGGTGATCTTCGAGACGATCCTGGCGGTCGCCCACGGGCGTATCTGCATTCCCTATATCGACATCAACAAGGTCAACGACACGCCGTTGTCCAGGCTCACCGTGCGCGAGCGCGAGTTGCTGGCGGTGCTTTCCGACGGCTGGACCAATTTGCAGATCGCGACGCGGACCGGGATTTCCGAGAACACGGTGAAGTATCACCTGAAGAACCTCTACGACAAGCTGGACGTCCGCAACCGCGCCATGGCCGTCGCGCTCTATTCGAGCGAGAAACGCCGCACCTCCAAATCGCCTATCGGGTAGGCCAACCGGGTAGGATCATCCCACCCGCAAGGGCCAACAACTTACCCGGGAAGGTGTTGTTGCAAGGCCTCATCGAAACGAAACTGCCTCCAATATCCCAACGATCGGAGGAGTTTCGCGCATGGCTGGGTTTACCCATCTCTTTATCCCAGGACCCACCAACATTCCGGAACAGGTCCGGCAAGCCATGAACCTGCCGATGGAGGATATGCGCGCCTCCTCCTTCCCCAACCTGACGCTACCGCTGTTCGAGGACATCAAAAAGGTCTTCAAGAACGAGACCGGCCGCGTCTTCATCTACCCCTCCTCGGGCACCGGCGCCTGGGAAGCGGCGATGACCAATGTGCTCAGCCCCGGCGACAGGGTGTTGATGTCGCGCTTCGGCCAATTCTCCCATCTATGGGTCGACATGGCCGAGCGGCTCGGCTTCGATGTCGATGTCATCGATTGCGAATGGGGCACTGGCGTCCCGCTCGAGCTCTATGTCGAGAAGCTTCGGGCCGACAAGGCGCACCGCATCAAGGCTGTCTTCTGCACCCAGAACGAGACCGCGACCGGCGTCACCAGCGACGTCGCCGGCTGCCGCGCCGCGCTCGACGCGGCGAACCATCCTGCCCTTCTCTTCGTCGACGGAGTTTCCTCGATCGGCTCGATCGACTTCCGCCAGGAGGAATGGGGCGTCGACTGCGCTGTCAGCGGTTCGCAGAAAGGCTTCATGCTGCCGGCCGGCCTCGGCTTCCTGTCGGTCAGCAAGAAGGCGCTTGCCGCTTCGCGAGTGGCGACACACCGGCATTGCTACTTTTCCTTCGAGGACATGATCCGCGCCAATGACGCGGGCTATTTCCCCTATACGCCGGCCACCCAGTTGCTGCGCGGCCTGCGCGCTTCGCTCGACCTGATTGCCGAGGAAGGGTTGGAAAACATCTTCGCCCGCCACCATCGCCTGGCCGAGGGCGTGCGCAAGGCCGTCGACGCCTGGGGCCTGAAGCTCTGCGCCAAGACACCGCAATGGCACTCCGACACGGTCAGCGCCATCCTGGTGCCGGAAGGCATCGACAGCGCCAATGTCGTCAAGCGCGCCTACCAGCAATACAACACCTCCCTCGGCGGCGGCTTGAACAAGGTGTTCGGAAAAGTCTTCCGCATCGGTCATCTTGGCTGGCTGAACGAGGTTATGGTCTGCGCCTCGCTGTCGGCCGCCGAAATGGCGCTGCTCGATTGCGGCGTGCGCCTGGCGCCCGGCTCGGGCGTGGCGGCGGCGATCGAGCATTTCCGCCGCACGGCCGACGTGCCGGTCGCCAGAGCGGCGTGAGGGGTACCATGAGCCACACCATCAACCATCTGAAGAAGCTGAGGCTGCAGCGCAGCGAGCTCGCGGTGCCGGGCTCCAGCCCGGAGATGATCGACAAGGCGGCCAACAGCGCCGCCGACTTCGTCTTCCTCGACATCGAGGATGCGGTGGCGCCGCCCGACAAGGAACGCGCCCGCAAGAACATCATCCAGGCGCTGAACGACATCGACTGGCGCGCCAAGGGCAAGACCGTCTCGGTGCGCATCAACGGCCTCGACACGCATTACATGTACCGCGACGTCGTCGACGTCATGGAGCAGGCCGGCGACCGGCTGGACACGATCCTGGTGCCGAAGGTCGGCGTGCCGGCCGACCTCTATATGGTCGAGGCCATGGTCAATCAGATCGAGATGGCCAAGGGTTTCAAGACCCGTGTCGGCCTCGAGGCATTGATCGAGACGGCGCTTGGCATGGCCAATGTCGAGGCGATCGCCGCCACGCCGGGCCGGCTGGAAGCCATGCATTTCGGCGTCGCCGACTATGCCGCAAGCAACAAGGCGCGCACGGTCAACATCGGCGGGCTCAACCCCGATTATCCCGGCGACCAGTGGCATTTCGCTTTGTCGCGCATGACGGTCGCCTGCCGCGCCTACGGCCTGCGCGCCATCGACGGTCCATTCGGCGATTTTTCCGATCCGGAAGGCTACAACGCGGCCGCGAGGCGTGCCGCGGCGCTCGGCATTGAAGGCAAATGGGCGATCCACCCTTCGCAGATCGCCTTGGCCAACGATGTGTTCTCGCCGCCGGAGAAAGAAGTCACGCGGGCCAGGCGTATCCTCGAGGTGCTGAAGGAGGCCGAGGCGCTCGGCAAGGGCGCGGCGGCCCTCGACGGCAAGATGATCGACGCGGCTTCGGAGCGCATGGCGCGCAACGTGCTGGTGGTGAGCGAGGCGATCGAGCGCCGGCCAGGCGCATAGCGCGGCGCGCTAAAAAATTACCGGGAGGACATGATGGACATCCACGAATACCAGGCCAAGGAACTGCTTGCCCGCCACGGCGTGCATGTGCCGCGCGGCGGCCTCGCCTACAGCCCCGAACAGGCGACCTATCGTGCCAGGGAGATCGGCGGCGCCAAATGGGTGCTAAAGGCGCAGGTCCATTCCGGCGCGCGCGGCAAGGCCGGCGGGATAAAACTCTGCTCGAACGACGAGGAGATCTCCAACGCGGCAGAAGCCATGCTCGGGCGCAAGCTGGTGACCCAGCAGACCGGCCCGCGCGGCAAGCTGATCTCGCGCCTTTATCTCGAGGAAGCGGTCGACATCGCGCAGGAGCTCTATCTCGGCTTCGTCCTCGACCGCAAGGAAGAGCGCGTCATGATCGTGGCGTCGGCCGCCGGCGGCATGGAGATCGAGGACATCTCCGAAAAGAAGCCGGACTCCATCATCCGCGCCACCGTCGATCCGGGCGTCGGCATGCAAGGCTTCCAGGCGCGCGAGATCGCCTTCGGACTAGGCCTCGAAAGCAACCTGATCGGCAAGGCGACCGAAACCATCCTCGGCTGCTACCAGGTGTTCCGCGACTACGATGCCTCGATGCTGGAGATCAACCCGCTGGTGGTGACGCGCGACGGCAGCCTGGTCGCGCTCGACGCAAAAATGTCGTTCGACGAGAACGCGCTGTTTCGCCGGCCGGAGATTTCCGAGCTGCGCGACAAGAGCCAGGAAGATCCGCGCGAGACTTTCGCCAGCGACCGCGGCCTCTCCTATGTCGGGCTCGAGGGCAATATCGGCTGCATCATCAACGGCGCCGGCCTGGCCATGGCGACGATGGACATGATCAAGATCGCCGGCGGCGAGCCGGCCAATTTCCTCGATATCGGCGGTGGCGCCTCGCCGGAGCGGGTGGCGAAATCCTTCCGCGCCGTGCTCGGCGATAAGAATGTCGAGACAATCCTGGTCAACATCTTCGCCGGCATCAACCGCTGCGACTGGGTGGCGGAAGGCGTCATCAAGGCGATCCGCGAGGTCGGTGTCGACGTGCCGTTGGTGGTGCGCCTATCCGGCACCAAGGTCGAGGAAGGACGCAAGATCCTGGCCGATTCCGGCGAGAAGGTGATCGTCGCCGACACGCTGGCCGAAGCCGCCGAAAAGGCCGTCGCCGCCTGGCGCGAAGCCGCCAAGAACAAAAAAGCAGCCTGAGGGAGGTCGAGAAATGGCAATCCTGCTCAACCGCAGCACGCGCGTCATCGTGCAAGGTTTCACCGGCAAGATCGGCAGCTTCCACGCCGACGACATGAAGCGCTACGGCACCAAGCTGGTCGGCGGCGTCACCCCCGGTAAGGGCGGCCAGACGCATCTCGGCCTGCCCGTCTTCAACACTGTCAAGGGCGCCGTGCGCGAGACCCGCGCCGAGGCGAGCATCGTCTTCGTGCCGCCGCCCTTCGCCGCCGATTCGATCATGGAAGCCGCCGACGCCGGCATCAAGCTTTGCGTCTGCATCACCGACGGCATCCCCTCGCAGGACATGATGCAGGTCAAGCGCTACATGCGCCGCTACCGCTTCGAGGATCGCATGCGGCTGGTCGGCCCGAACTGCGCCGGCGTCATCACGCCCGGACAGGCGCTGATGGGCATCATGCCGGGCAGCATCTATCTGCCGGGACGCGTCGGCATCGTCGGCCGTTCCGGCACACTGGGCTACGAGGCGGCCTCGCAGATGAAGGCGCTGGGCATCGGCGTGTCGACCAGCGTCGGCATCGGCGGCGATCCGATCAACGGCTCGTCCTTCAAGGACATCCTGCAGCTCTTCGAGCGCGACGACGACACCGACGCCGTGGTGATGATCGGCGAGATCGGCGGCCCGCAGGAAGCCGAAGCCGCGATCTGGGCGCGCGACAACATGAGGAAGCCGCTGATCGCCTACATCGCCGGCCTCTCCGCCCCGAAGGGCCGCCGCATGGGCCATGCCGGCGCGATCATCTCCGCCTTCGGCGAGTCGGCGCAGGAAAAGGTCGAGATCCTCAAGGAAGCCGGCGTCGTCATCGTGCCGACCCCCGCCTCCTTCGGCGAGGTGGTGGCCGATACGCTGGCGCGGACGAAGAAGGCGGCTTGACGGCCGACCAGGCGAGAATCGCGACAGGATGGGAAGCCTGTTCCGGGCCGGCCTCCTCGATGGTCGTCGGCCCGTGCGCTCGGCGCTGCCCTATGAAGAGCAATTCCAGGAAACGTGCGCTGCGGCCGCCTGGGGTTGCCTGAAGACACCTGCTTAGCAGCGCAGCGGCAAATCGGCTGGCGATCGGGAAAGCGGCTTTGGAACAGAGCAAACCCATCAAGTTTCGTGAGGACGAGCGCAGCCTGCTGTTACGCCTGCTGCTTCAGGTCGCAAGCGCGCGTGAGCCCGAGATCGCCGCGGTCCTGAACGGACGCAGGTCACTCGTTTCGCTGGCTCCCGAGCAGCGCATCCCGGCGCTCCAGGCGAGCGGCGTGTGGTTCCAGTTGCTGACCATTGTCGACGAGTTGCTTGCTATGCGGGCGCGGCGCGAGCTCGAGCAAGGCGCGGGCGCCGACGAAGTGCCTGGCTCCTTCGCCAGCGTGATTGCCGAGATGGCGGCGAGCGGCCACTCGGCGGACGATGTCCAGGCGATGCTCGACGAACTTTGCGTCGGCCCGACCATGACCGCGCATCCGACGGAGGCCAAACGCGTCACGGTGCTGGAAATCCACCGCCGCATCTATCGCAAGCTGACCGAGCTCGACCAGCCGCGCTGGGCGCCGCGCGAGCGCGATCTTTTGGTCGCCGATCTGGAAAGCGAGATAGAGCTTCTGTGGATGACCGGCGAGCTGCGGCTGGAGCGACCGACGGTCGAGCGCGAGATCGCCTGGGGACTGCATTTCTTCCGCGAAGTCATCTTCGAGGCAACGCCGCAGCTCTATGGCAAGCTTCAGAGCGCCTGCGAGCGCCACTATCCGGGCGAGCCGATCCGAATTCCTTCCTTCATGCGCTATGCCTCCTGGATCGGTGGCGACCGCGACGGTAATCCGAACGTGACGGCTGCGGTCACGGCCCATGCCATGGCCGAATACCGCAACACCGCCATAGGCTGGTATCTGGCGCAGGTGCAGCGGCTGGTGACGGTGCTCAGCGCCAGTTCGAACGTCATCGACCTGCCGGCCGGCTTCAGGCCGGTGCTGCAGACAGCGCTGGATAAGAGTGGAGAGGCGCAAGAGATAGCCGCCCGCAACCCTGACGAACCGCTGCGCCAGTTCGCTTCGGCCCTGCTGGCCCGGCTGGTCGCCACGCGTGACGGCGGCAAGGCGGCCTACCCCTCGGCGGAGGCGTTTCGCGCCGATCTCAACGCCCTCTCATCAGTCCTCGAAGCGATCGGCGGCCGCGCGGTCGCCAGGCGTTTCGTCCAGCCGCTCGTTTGGCAGGTCGGAAGCTTTGGCTTCCGCACGGTCTCGCTCGACATCCGGCAGAACTCCACAGTCGTCAATCGGGTGCTGGCCGAGCTGTTTGCGCTGATAGACGCCGCCGATCCGATCGCCGCCGGCACGCCGCAATGGTCGGCGCGCATCCGCGCGGCGCTCAGCCAGGGCGAGCGGCTGCAGATCGAGGCAAGCCAAATCTCGCCGGAGGCAGGTGAACTGCTGTCGACATTCGCTGTCATCCGCGAACAAATATCCAGCGCGGATGCCGACGCCATCGGCTCTTTCGTGCTCAGCATGACCCGCTCGGCCGACGATCTGCTCGCGGTCTATCTGCTGGCGCAATATTGCGGGCTCTCCACCGCGCCCGGCGGCGACGGCACGATTAGGCTGCGGATCGTGCCGTTGTTCGAGACCATCGCCGACCTGCAGGCAGCCCCTGCCATCCTGAACGAACTGCTCGGCGTCTCGCTGGTGCGGCGGACGGTGCGCGATTTCGGCGCGCGCCAGGAAATCATGCTTGGCTATTCGGACTCCAACAAGGATGGCGGATTCCTCGCTTCCAATTGGGAACTGGCAAAGGCGCAGAAGCGCCTCGCCGCCATCGGCCGCAAGCACAAGGTCAGGATCGGATTCTTTCACGGCCGCGGCGGCTCCGTCAGCCGGGGCGGCGCGCCGACCGGCCGCGCGATCGCGGCGCAGCCGCAAGGCACCGTCGCCGGAACCATGCGGGTGACCGAGCAGGGCGAGGTCGTGTCGTCGAAATTCGCCAATCGCGGCACTGGCCTTAACCAGCTTGAGGTTCTCGCCGCCGCCGTGCTGGCGCACGGGGTCCGATCGCCCGGCGATGCCGGGCCGAAGGAATCGCCGGAGTTCGACGAAGCGCTGGAAGCGCTGGCCGGCATGTCGCAGGCGTCTTATGCCGGGTTGATGGCCGAGCCGGGCTTCCTCGATTATTTCAACCAGGCGAGCCCGGTCGCCGAACTGGCGCTCTTGAAAATGGGCTCACGGCCGGATCGCCGTTTCGGCGCCAGCGGCATTGCCGACCTGCGCGCCATTCCGTGGGTGTTCGCGTGGAGCCAGAACCGACATCTCTTGACCGGCTGGTACGGCATCGGCAGCGCGCTGAGCGCGTTCGTCACGGTGCGCGGCGAGGCCGGGCGCGAGCTTCTGACCCGCATGTTCGAGCACTCGCGCTTTTTCCGCCTGATCGTCGACGAGGCCGAAAAGACGCTCTGCCAGTCCGACATGGAGATCGCACGGCTCTATGCCGACCTGGTGTCCGACAGCGATGCGGCGGCAAGAATCCACGCCCGCATCGCGGCCGAATACGAGCTGACCCGGCGCCTGATCGGCGACCTTACGGGAGGCGACCTTTCCGCGCGCTTCCCGATGTTCAAAAGGCGTTTCGACAATCTGCGCCGGCAGATGGACGATATTCACCGGCTGCAGGTCGAGCTGCTGCGTGAGGTCCGGACAAGCACGGGCGCAGATCAGAAGCGGGCGACCGACGCGCTGCTCGTCTCGATCAACTGCATCTCGGCCGGTCTGGGGTGGACGGGATAGGCGGGTTTTCTCCGCCTGCTTATATCACCTCCGGTTTTGTTCAGGGGTTAGACTAGTGGCTCACATCGCCGCCTTTCCGTGCCGAATTGCGCGACCTTGATGAAGTGAGCTTCGAGCCAGATTACGAATGCGGTTGGTCAATCTTATGCATCTTGCATCTCAGATATCGTTAAGTGTCGGCGAGTTCCCTCCGGCATAACGCAACAACTGCCGCTTCTTCGCCGCGCCACGGATTTGCTGACGCTGAAATACCCTGTGCAACACAGTTTCGTATTTCCGTAACGCTCTCGATATCAACAAATAGCTGAACAAGGGGTGGATCGTCGCGGCCGACTGCTTGTTCTTCCGCCCTACGCCATTGCGTGAGCACTGAAGAATTCATTCGCAGCTTGGTCTCACCCGCATGGATTGCAAGGCGTTTGCGTTGCATGTCGTCCATGATCGTAGATTTGAGATGGGAACCGTGACTTGAGGACACTCGCATAGAGAGGAACGATGTCGACGATCATCCACCGATGCCAAAAATCGATTGATCGGCGATAATTATTGCGCAACGCTAAAAGGATAGGAAGCAGGTTGGGGGACACGATGCTTACCAATATCCTTTTGGCAGCGGTAGCCGCTTGCCCTGCCCTACTTGTAATAGTCGTATGGCAATTCTTTCAGATGCGAAACGAGCGGAAGAGCGCCTTACAGAATGAGGTTTCTCAGGCAGAGCAAATCCACCGAATGGAGGCAAGGTACAAGCCAATAATGGATATTGAAGCCGAGGTAGCCCGCCTGTCGAAAAACGTGAAGTTTGAGGAGAATAGAATCGCAAACTTGCGTTCCGACTATGCGGACAAGAAATCAATCTACGATCGATTGCTCAAGGAAGTTGCAGTATTCGATCACAGGCTCGCCTTCGCTGAAATGGGCGTCTACGAACCGCACTTCGATTTCACGGACAGCGAGGAATACAAGTCCGCGATCCTATCAGTTCGGGAGCAGCAAAAGGCCATGATCTCGGCTGAAGCCGCAGTAATCTGCACCACCAAATGGTCTGTCGATGGGAGCGCCGCGAAAGGTCAGACGATGACCCGCCGGAACATCCGTCTTACACTAAGGGCGTTCAACAACGAATGCGACGCCGCAATTGCCAACACCCGTTGGAACAACGTGAATGCGATGGAAAAGCGTATTCTGAATGCGCAGGCTCAAATCGACAAACACAACGCATCTAATTCTATCTTTGTCACCGGCGATTTCGTGCAATTAAAGCTGAAGGAGCTCTATCTCTCACATGAGTATCGCGAGAAGCTGAAGGCAGAGAAGGAAGAGCGTACAGAAGCTGCTCGACTCGCGCGGGAGGAGCAGCGCCTCATCCGTGACATGGAGCAGGCTCAGGATGAGGAGGAGCACTATCAGCGCCTGCTCGAAAAGGCCAAAGCTGAAGCTGCAAGCATCGTCGGGCCAAAACTCGACGCTTTCGCAGACCAGATCAAGCTGCTGGAGAAAGACCTTGCTGCCGCTCATGCTAAAGTCGAACGTGCGCAAGCGATGGCAGAAAAGACGCGGTCAGGGTACGTCTATATCATATCGAACATAGGTTCCTTTGGCGGTGATGTCGTTAAGATAGGGCTCACGCGGAGACTCGATCCATTGGACCGCGTCCGGGAGCTAGGCGATGCGAGCGTGCCATTTGTTTTCGATACCCACGCAATCATCTACAGCGACGATGCCCCAGCTTTGGAACGTGCGCTTCACGGAGAGTTTGAGCCAACGCGGGTGAATGCTCAGAATCATCGAAAGGAGTTCTTCAGAGCGACCCTTGATGACGTAGAGGCGGCGGTGAAGCGTCTCGCACCCAACGCACCTTTCTTCAAGGATATTGAGGCTCAGGAGTATCATGAAACGCTTTCAAAGAGGCGTCAGGCTCTTGCGTTCGTCGAACAGGCACAACAATCCGTATTTCCGGACGCGATCTGAACTTACCGGCAGTTCACTGTTGGCCGGCTGCCTGGAACTGCTCGGCAGATCTAAACCGCTAAAAGCGAGAGAATGGTGCGGTCGAGAAGACTCGAACTTCCACGGGTTGCCCCACAGCGACCTCAACGCTGCGCGTCTACCAATTCCGCCACGACCGCACGTGGTAGGAGCCGGAACCGACCGGCCCGGGGCCTGTAGCAAATCGTTTCCGGCGAAACAAGTGCGCCGAGCGGAATATTCGCGAATGCGTATCGCCCACAAGTGCGCAGAGGTTTGGGGAGGACGACGTGCATCAGGCAAAGCGGCTGGCACAAGCCTCCGCGGCTCGGCTTCACACTGGCGGAACTGGACGTTTTGGCCGATTGCCGCCATATGAGAGGAGCATCGAGAAAGTTCCATGACAGAACGCAGCCAGATCGCCACGTCGTTCGTTCCCCTGCCTGGTTCGGCGCCGGTGGAATGGGTGATCGAACCTGGCCTTACGTCCTATCCGGACGCGCTGGCCTTCATGGAGGCGCGCGCCGAGGCGATCCGCAGCGGTGCTGCCGACGAGATGGTCTGGCTGGTCGAGCATCCGCCGCTCTACACCGCCGGAACCAGCGCGCGAATCGATGACCTGATCGATCCCAACCGGTTTCCAGTTTTTGCCGCCGGGCGCGGCGGCGAATACACCTATCACGGTCCTGGCCAGCGCGTGGCCTATGTGATGCTCGACCTGAAGCGCCGGCGCGAGGATGTGCGCGCCTTCGTCGCGGCGCTCGAGCAATGGATCATCGCCACGCTCGCCGCCTTCAACGTGCGCGGCGAGCGGCGCGAGGACCGCGTCGGCGTCTGGGTGGTACGGCCGGACCGGCCCGCCCTGCCGGACGGCACGCCCGCCGAAGACAAGATCGCGGCCATCGGCATCCGGCTGCGGCGCTGGGTGAGCTTTCACGGCATCGCCATCAATGTCGAGCCGGATCTCGGCCATTTCAGCGGCATCGTGCCCTGCGGCGTCTCGGACCATGGCGTGACCAGCCTTGTCGATCTCGGGCTGCCCGTCACCATGGCCGATCTCGACCTCGCGCTGAAAGCTGCGTTCGAGGATGTGTTCGGACCTGCCGCCGTTCCGGTCGCTGAGCCCGCTCGCAAGGCTAGCTAAGCCGCTCCGCCTAGGTGTGTCGAGATTCAGGTCAGGCCGAGTCGAAAATGGCGGGGTCCGAGAACCGGAGCGGAGCGTACTTTTCGTACGTGAGCACCGGAAGCGCAGGAAGCCGCCATTTGCAGACCGGCCTCACCTGAATGTCGACACACCCTACATGAGCTGCGCCGAGGCCCACAGCATGCCGTAGCCATGGATGGTAAAGACGGCGAGCAGCGCGCCGGCCATGGCAAGCCGGTCGAAGGGCCGGATCGGCTTCAGCTCATGGCGCGGTTTCACGCCGCTGCCCACTGTGATCAGGCTCAGCATCGCGAACACCGCGCCGGCGATCAGCAGGAAGCCCGGCGAGAAACCAGCCCGCCAGCCGAGCGACAGAAGCGCCAAGAGCAGCAGGAAGGACGCCAGCGCAAGTGCGGCCGGCCCCGGGCAGATCTGGCGCAGCACTTGGCCGCCGTCGAATTTCCACACCGGCACGAGGTTGGCGATGTTGAACAGCGACGCGCAGCCGGCAAGCGTGGCCAAAAGCATGGCGGCCAGTCGATGTCCTTCGCCATTGGCGAAGCCGCTGGCGGCGATCAGCACCGGCACCAGGAAGGCGGAGAAGCCGGCGCCCATAAGCGCCACGAAGGCGACCTCGAAGCGGCTGTCATAGGGCCTGGCGCCGATGGCGATGCCGCCCAGCAGCGGAATGAAGATCATCCGCGCCCGGCGATGCCCCGTCAGGCGAAAGGCGGCCATATGGCCAAGCTCGTGCAGGGCGACCACCGAGATGAGGATCGCCGCCAGCGCCAGGCCGCCAAGATTGAGCCCGAAGAACGGCCACAGGATCAGGGCCGAAAGCACGGCGAAGCCGACCTGGCTCAGCGGATGCTCGAACCAGCCGCCCCTGCGATAAGTGCCCGTCGCCGCCCAGACGTCGAGCTTGCGCAATTCGCGACGCATGGCGAAGAAACGGAAGATCAGGAACGCGACACCGCGATAGCGATCTGTCTGGCTGAGCGTCACCTGCGTGGCATCACCTTCCTGTACGAGTTCGACGGTCTCGCGATAGTTCGCCCAGAATGATGGATCGAGCGCCGTATCCTCGAGGACCGTCATCGAGAAGCAGCTTCCCTCCACCACATCCTCGAGCCGCGCCTTGCGGTCGATCGGCCGGCCGTCCCGTCCTTCCCAGGAGAGCCGGATCAGCGCCATCCCTTCGCTATCCAGAGGCTCGGCGGCAAGGATTTCGCCCGACCAGCCGGCGTCGCTGCCGAACGGCCACAGCGCCTGCCAAAGGCGATTGCGGTCGGCCTTGATCACGCGCCTGACCGTCACCGTGCGCAGTCCAAGCGGCACGGTCATCAAAAGAAAGATCAGTCCGAGATTGCCGGCCACGAGCGTGACCGTGACGATGACCGACACTTGCCTTGGCTCCCTATCTTGAAGGAGCAGCCTAGCGGCGACGCGGCCAAGAAAGGCTTAACAGCGGGCGGGCTCTGTCCGTCCCGCGGGTGGGCTCTTGCCCGTTCCAGGTGGTCTCCCCATCCCGACATGGGCGGACTCCTGCCTGCCCCAACGACGGGCAGTCATCTGCCCGTCCCGTACGGCGGCGAAACCGCCTGATCACATGGCGCCGATCCAGATCGCCATGGAAACGAGAAAGGTGCTCATGCAAACCAGCGAGACAACATCCTGAACCAGATCAGACATAACTCTCTCCGTTGTTGGAATGTTCGTAATTTGTTCTAATTTTGTTCGAATGTCAACGATCGTCTCGGGCGCGCTGGAGCGAAACCGCGCGATCCCTTTGGGCAGGGTTAAGGAAAGGTTGAGGGCCTTGCTCCGCGGGCACACCGCAGCCGTTTGCGATTAGTCAACACGCCGATGGCTTCGTCATTCTATGGCGGAGCAAGGAGCGAAGCGACGCGGCGCAGACCATAGAAATCCTGTGTGTTGGTTCTGGTGTATGGTTGAAGTGGGAAGGAGACCGAATGAATCCTGGTCGTCCTTTCGGACAGGCCGTGGCATGGCTCGGTCCCTTCCCACCGGTGACCCATCAACCTGAACAGTTGCACGGGGCTGTTCCAAGCAGACCCCGCACCACAGGAAGAGGCGTGGACATGATAATGCAGAACTATGTCGGCTGCGACATCTCAAAACAGTGGCTCGACTTTTTCGATGAGACAAGCGGCCGTCTTCGGCGCATCGACAACCAGGCCGACACGATCGCGGCCTATGTGGCGGGCCTTGATCCCAGCCGCGACTTCGTCGTCATGGAGGCGACAGGCGTCCATGACCGGCTGTTGCGCCATGCGCTGGCCAGGGCCGGCGTGCCGTTCTCGCGGCACAACCCGGCGCACACCCACCACTATGCCAAGTCGACGCGACGGCGCGCCAAGACCGATCCTCTCGATGCTAGGATGCTGAGCGACTACGGCCGCCGCTATCAGCCTGAGGCCGAGCCGGCGCCGCGCGAAGAAGTCGAGCAGCTTCAATCGCTTGCCCGCTACCGCGATCAACTGGT
>NZ_JAIUHV010000029.1:0-2500 GCF_020165285.1 Mesorhizobium sp. CA10 | reverse complement strand
TGGGAGGACCACCTTCCAAGCCTAAGTACTCGTGCATGACCGATAGCGAACTAGTACCGTGAGGGAAAGGTGAAAAGCACCCCGACAAGGGGAGTGAAAGAGTACCTGAAACCGATTGCCTACAAACAGTGGGAGCCCGCAAGGGTGACCACGTACCTTTTGTATAATGGGTCAGCGACTTAGTGTGACGAGCAAGCTTAAACCGGTAGGTGTAGGCGCAGCGAAAGCGAGTCTGAACAGGGCGTTCAGTTCGTCGCATTAGACCCGAAACCGAGTGATCTAGCCATGAGCAGGTTGAAGGTAAGGTAACACTTACTGGAGGACCGAACCCATAACTGTTGCAATAGTTCGGGATGACTTGTGGCTAGGGGTGAAAGGCCAATCAAACTCGGAAATAGCTGGTTCTCCGCGAAATCTATTTAGGTAGAGCGTCGACCGAATACCCCAGGGGGTAGAGCACTGGATGGGCTAGGGGTCCTCACCGGATTACCAAACCTAACCAAACTCCGAATACCTGGGAGTACTAGTCGGCAGACACACGGCGGGTGCTAACGTCCGTCGTGAAAAGGGAAACAACCCTGACCTACAGCTAAGGTCCCCAAGTTATGGCTAAGTGGGAAAGGATGTGAGGATCCCAAAACAACCAGGATGTTGGCTTAGAAGCAGCCATCATTTAAAGAAAGCGTAACAGCTCACTGGTCTAAATAAGGGTCTTTGCGCCGAAAATGTAACGGGGCTAAAGCCATACACCGAAGCTTAGGGTTCGTGAGCAATCACGAGCGGTAGCGGAGCGTTCTGTAAGCTGATGAAGCCGTACCCGTGAGGGGCGGTGGAGGTATCAGAAGTGCGAATGCTGACATGAGTAACGTAAGGGGAGTGAGAGACTCCCCCGCCGAAAGACCAAGGGTTCCTGCTTAAAGTTAATCTGAGCAGGGTTAGCCGGCCCCTAAGACGAGGCGGAAACGCGTAGTCGATGGGAACCACGTTAATATTCGTGGGCCTGGAGGTAGTGACGGATCACACAAGTTGTCCAATCTTATCGGATTGAAAGGGCAGCGGAGTGGTTCCAGGAAATAGCTCCTCCTTATAGACCGTACCCGAAACCGACACTGGTGGTCAGGTAGAGTATACCAAGGCGCTTGAGAGAACTATGCTGAAGGAACTCGGCAAATTGCACGCGTAACTTCGGAAGAAGCGTGACCCTTTTCTGCGCAAGCAGAGGAGGGTGGCACAGACCAGGGGGTAGCGACTGTTTATCAAAAACACAGGGCTCTGCGAAGCCGCAAGGCGACGTATAGGGTCTGACGCCTGCCCGGTGCTGGAAGGTTAAGAGGAGGGGTGCAAGCTCTGAATCGAAGCCCCAGTAAACGGCGGCCGTAACTATAACGGTCCTAAGGTAGCGAAATTCCTTGTCGGGTAAGTTCCGACCTGCACGAATGGCGTAACGACTTCCCCGCTGTCTCCAGCATAGACTCAGTGAAATTGAATTCCCCGTGAAGATGCGGGGTTCCTGCGGTTAGACGGAAAGACCCCGTGCACCTTTACTATAGCTTTACATTGGCATTCGTAGTGGCATGTGTAGGATAGGTGGTAGGCTTTGAAGCCTGGGCGCCAGCTCAGGTGGAGCCACCCTTGAAATACCACCCTTATCACTATGGATGTCTAACCGCGGCCCGTTATCCGGGTCCGGGACAATGTATGGTGGGTAGTTTGACTGGGGCGGTCGCCTCCTAAAGAGTAACGGAGGCGCGCGATGGTGGGCTCAGAACGGTCGGAAATCGTTCGCTGAGTGCAATGGCATAAGCCTGCCTGACTGCGAGACTGACAAGTCGAGCAGAGACGAAAGTCGGTCATAGTGATCCGGTGGTCCCGCGTGGAAGGGCCATCGCTCAACGGATAAAAGGTACGCCGGGGATAACAGGCTGATGACCCCCAAGAGTCCATATCGACGGGGTTGTTTGGCACCTCGATGTCGACTCATCGCATCCTGGGGCTGGAGCAGGTCCCAAGGGTATGGCTGTTCGCCATTTAAAGCGGTACGTGAGTTGGGTTCAGAACGTCGTGAGACAGTTCGGTCCCTATCTGCCGTGGGTGTAGGAATATTGAAAGGATCTGTCCCTAGTACGAGAGGACCGGGATGGACGGATCTCTGGTGGACCTGTTGTGGCGCCAGCCGCATTGCAGGGTAGCTATATCCGGACGGGATAACCGCTGAAGGCATCTAAGCGGGAAACCCACCTTGAAACGAGTATTCCCTGAGAACCGTGGAAGACGACCACGTTGATAGGCCGGGTGTGGAAGAGCGGCAACGCTTGAAGCTTACCGGTACTAATAGTTCGATAGGCTTGATCGTTCTCATTACTTATATCCATCCGACAAGTCGGATGGTCTACCAGCGCTCACGCATGAGCGGCCCCTTCGGGGCCTATGCTCCGCGAGGGCGCCGGACGACCGGCGACGCGCAGTCGCGCTTGCGGGCTTCGCCCGTATGCAAAACGCA
>NZ_JAIUHV010000028.1:0-6007 GCF_020165285.1 Mesorhizobium sp. CA10 | reverse complement strand
GTGTTGGGGAGCCGCCGGTTACCAGGACAAGGGGCCATGGAATAAGAAAATGCGCAGGCCCTGAGACCATAATGCCAGTTCTCTGCTTTCATGGGAACTGGTTTCCAGCTTAAAATTCAAACATATATGGGAGAAAGCGCACACTCGTGATGATCTTCGTGCGGCTCCTCGCGACAGGAACCACATCGGCCGTGCCGCGTCATAGAGACAGGCTCTTGCCGCGACCCTGGAGTGACGTCGATGATCAGGCTGCTTGTTATCGCTGGATTAGCGCTGGTGCTCGCGTGCGGCGGGACGCTGGCAGCCAAGCTCGACCTCGCCGCTGTTAACCAGGCGCAATTCAGCGAGGGCGAGCCGAAGGGCGTCGATCCGATGGTGCTCAGAGCGCAGATCCTTCTCGATCGCGCCCGCTTGTCCCCCGGCCTGATCGACGGCCGCCTGTCCGACAATTTCTCCAAGGCCGTCGCGGCCTTCCAGGCGGCCAACGGACTGCCCTCCGACGGCAAGCTCACCCGCGAAACCTGGGACAAGCTCGCGGCGACTTTCGCCGGGCCGGTGCTGATAAGCTACGAGGTCACGGCCAAGGATGTGCGCGGGCCGTTCACCAGGCGCATCCCCGCCCGCATGGAGCGGATGGCGCGTCTGAAGCGGCTCGGCTATCGCAACGCGCGGGAAAAACTGGCAGAGCGTTTCCATGTCAGCGAACAGTTGCTGAGGCTGCTCAATCCCAAAGCCGGTTTCAGGAAGGCTGACACCACATTGGTGGTGCCCGATGTCGGCCGTGGCGATCCTCCCGCGGCCGTCGCCAGCGTCGAGGTCGACAAAGGCGCCCGCCAGGTGCGCGCGCTCGATGCGTCGGGCAAAGCGCTCGCGGTCTATCCCGCCTCGATCGGCAGCGAGGAAAAGCCGGCGCCGAGCGGCACGGCCGAGGTCAAGCGCGTGGTGCACAATCCGACCTATCGTTACAATCCGAAATTCGCCTTCAAGGGCGTCAAGAGCAAGCGGCCCTTCACCATCGCCAAGGGGCCGAACAATCCCGTCGGATCGGTGTGGATCGATCTCTCGATCGAGAGCTACGGCATTCACGGCACGCCTGACCCGGGCAAGATCGGAACCACCTTCTCGCATGGCTGCATCCGGCTGACCAACTGGGACGCCGAGGACCTCGCCGCCATGGTCAAGCCGGGCACCAAAGTCGACTTCAAGGACGAGACGGCGCAGGACGGGCAAGTGCAGTGAGATGCCGGCGGGTCGCGATCCGCCAAGCGCGGATCGCTGCATAAGCCCAATTTATCGTCATCCTCAGTTTTTCAGAACGTTACACCGCCTTGCCTCGCCTGTAGCTTCGACGGCGCGGTTTGGAGAATGGTCCGGATTTGGTGGTTCGATGCAAGCACATGCGCGGGTGGTGATCGTCGGCGGCGGATGCGTTGGCGCGGGTATTCTTTATGGCCTGGCCAAGCGCGGCTGGACCGATGTCGCGCTCCTCGAGCGCACGCAGCTCACCGCCGGCTCGACCTGGCATGCGGCGGGGCTGATTCCGTCCTATTCCCGCAACATCAATGTTGGGCGGATGATCAAAAAGACGATCGAAATCTATGAGGGTCTCGAAGCGGAGACCGGGCAGCCGGTCGGATGGCACAAATGCGGACAGTTGCGCATCGCCAATTCGAGAGACCGACTCGACGAGTTCAAGAGCTATATGAGCGTGGCCGAGGTGCAGGGCATGCGGGCGCAATTGCTCACCCCCGATGAGGCGCACAAGCTCTGGCCGCTGCTCGACAACAAGGACATGCTGGGCGCGCTCTACCATCCCGATGACGGGCATATCGCGCCGGCCGATGTGACGCATGCCATGGCCAAGGGCGCGCGGGATCTCGGCGCAAAAGTCTATCTCAACACCGAGGTCACCGGCTTCAAGCGGACCGCTTCCGGCGAATGGCTGGTCGAGACCAACAAGGGCGACATCACCTGCGAACATGTGATTTGCGCCACCGGCAATTACGCGCGCCAGACCGGCGCGATGCTTGGCTTGGAGATCCCGGCGATCCCCATCCTGCACCAGTACTGGATCACCGAGGCGGTGCCGGAGGTGGTGGAGCGCAAGCGCGCCGGCCGGCCCGAAATGCCGATCCTGCGCGACGAGGGTTTCGAGGGCTATCTGCGCGAGGAAGGCGACGGGCTGATGTTCGGGCCCTATGAGCGCACCGAACACCTCAAGCTCTTCGCCGAGGATGGCGTTCCCGACTGGTTCGGCGCCGATCTGCTGGAAGAGGATTTCGAGGCGGTGTCGTGGAACTGGGAGCAGGCGCTGCAGCTGGTGCCTGCGCTCGGGCGCGTCGGCATCAAGGCCAATGTGCGTGGCCCGTTCCAGATGACGGCGGACGAGCTGCCCTTGATGGGGCAGGCTTGGGGCCTGCCCCATGTCTGGCTGGCCGAAGGCGTGCCGGGCGGCATCCTGTGGGGCGGAGCGATCGGCTACTATTTGTCGGAGCGGATCGTCGAAGGCGGCAACAGTATCGATACATCCGATCTCGATCCGCGCCGCTTCGGCGACTACGCCAACAAGGAATGGACGCGCGAGAAGGTGCGCGAGGCGTGGGGCACGCATGCCGAACAGAAGTATCCGGGCCAGGACATGCCCGCCGCGCGGTCGCAGAAGACCGCGCCTTCCTATGACAGGCTGACGGAACTGGGAGCGGTCTGGGGCGTGCTCAATGGCTGGGAAATGCCCAACTGGTTCGCGCGCGACGGCGTCGAGGCCAAGGACCAATATAGCTGGCGCTGGACGCCCAAGGGGAATCTTGTCGGCGAGGAAGTACAGGCGGTACGCAACGCCGTCGGCCTGGTCGAGATGACGCCGATGACCAAGTTCGAGGTGTCAGGTCCCAGCGCGGCCGCCTGGCTGGACCGGATCATCGCCAACCGCCTGCCGGCGGTCGGCAAGGTGACGCTGGCGCATCACCTCACCACCAGCGGTGGCGTGCAGGCGGAATATATGGTGGCGCGGCTTGGCGAGGACCTGTTCTACCTGATCTCGACGCCGCGCGCCGAACGCTGGAACTTCGACGACCTTTCAAGACTGCTTCCCGCCGACGGCAGCGTATCCTTGAAGAACGTCACCAACGACCGCGGCTGCTTTACCGTCGTCGGGCCGAACGCGCGGGCCGTGCTGCAGCCCCTCACGGAGATCGACCTTTCCAACGAAAGTTTTCCCTGGTTCGGCGTCAAGACCGGCAGCGTCGCCTTGGCAAGCGACGTGCGGCTGCTGCGGGTGAACTATGAGGGCGAGCTCGGTTGGGAACTCTATCATCCCCTGCCCTACCAGCGGCGATTGCTCGACGCGATCCTCAAGGAAGGCGAGAAGCACGGCATGCGGCTGGTCGGGCTGCACGCGCTGGAGTCGCTCAGGCTCGAGAAATCCTATCGCGCCATGTATCGCGACATGAACCCGGAGCTCAACGCGCTGGAGAGCGGGCTGGAGCGCTTCATCCGGCTCGACAAGGGCGACTTCGTCGGGCGCGACGCGGTTCTGAAATACAAGGAGCGTAACGACCAGCGGCGATCCGTGACGCTCAGGATCGAAACCGACGGCGCCAGCACGCTTGCCAATGAAGGGCTCTACAGCGACGGCGCGCTGGTCGGGCGCATTACGTCGGGCGGCTACGGCTACGCGCTCGGCCATGACGTGGCGCTAGCGCTGCTGCCTGAACCGTTTTCGAAACCCGGCACCAAGCTCGACGTCGCGATCCTGGGCGACTGGAAGGTCGCCGAGGTGATCGCGGATTCGCCTTACGATCCGACCTCGGCCAGGGCGCGGATGTAATAGGCGGGGCCTGCAAAGGCCCCGTTGCCGACGTGTCCTTCGGAGGGAAGCCCGTATGCGTATCGATCGGATCAACGTCTATTCGGCGCAATTGCCGGTCAAAGGCGGCGTCTACCGGATGGCCAGCGCCGATGTGGAGGCGCTGGACTCGACGCTGGTCGAGATCGTTACCGATGACGGTTTTGCCGGCTGGGGCGAGACCTGCCCGATCGGCCCGGTCTACCAGCCGCATCATGCGCTGGGCGCCCGCGCCGCGATCGCCGAAATCGCCCCGGGGCTGATCGGTTCGGAGATCGCCTCGATCAGGCTGCTCGCCAAACAGATGGAAGAGCGGCTCAACGGCCACGGTTATGCCAAGGCCGCCTTCGACATGGCGTTCCTCGACCTGCTCGGCCAAAAACTCGGCGTGCCGGTCTCGATGCTGCTGGGCGGCGCGCTGACCGACCGCGTGCCGGCCTATTATTCGCTGATCGTGGGCGCCCCGGACGAGACGGCGAGGATCGCCGCCGATAAGGTGAAGGCCGGCTATCCGCGCCTACAGGTGAAGATCGGAGGCCGCAACCTGGAGGAAGACGTCGCCGTCATCCATAAGGTCTGGGAAGCGGTCGGTTACAAAGCGCGCATCGCGGTCGACGGCAACCGAGGCCTGACGGTGGCCGCAGCGATCCATCTCGACCGGGTCTGCCAGCAAATTCCCTTCGTCTTCGAGCAGCCCTGCAACACGATGGACGAGATCGCGACGCTGAAAGGCCGCATGACGCATCCGATCTATCTCGACGAGAGCACCGAGGATCAGAACGCGGTGCTGCGGGCGATCTCGCTGGGCATCGCCGACGGCTTCGGCTTCAAGGTGACGCGCCTGGGCGGATTGACGAAGATGACGACCGTGCGCGATCTCTGCGCCATCCGCTCGCTGCCGCACAGTTGCGACGACGCCTGGGGCGGCGACATCATCGCGGCGGCCTGCGTGCATCTGGCCGCCACCGTCGAGCCGCGCCGCATGGAAGGAGCCTGGATCGCCCAGGAATACATCAAGGGCCATTTCGACCAGAAGCAGCCGGTCGTCATCAAGCAAGGGCACATCGCCGTGCCGCAACGGCCGGGGCTCGGCGTAAAGCCGGAGCCTGGCATGTTCGGCAAAGCGGTGGCGATATACGGGCCGTAAGGGGCAAGCGGCGGGCAGCCAGGCTTACTATTCGGATCGGAATGGCCGCGGACGTGGCCGATAATTTTCAGCGCCGTCCCCCACTCCGTCTCGGCTTCGCCGAGCCACCTCTCCCCCCTCCGGAGGGAGAGGAAATGCTGACCGGCAACGTCGCGACCTCGGCATTGCTATTTCCTCTCTACTTGGCGATTGCCATTGCTCGCCTCCGGCGATTGGCGTTTCCTCTCCCTCCGGAGGGGGGAGAGGTGGCTCGGCGCGCAGCGCCGAGACGGAGTGGGGGAACCACCTGCGCGATTGTCGCCACGCCCGGCATGTTGACCGGCAGCACAGCACCCGATCACTTCGTGAACGACGCGGATCGTTCCGCCCTGTCCTGCGTTCTTGTGACACGCAAGGAGGAACGGCGATGGACGACGATCGGACCGAAAAGATCAGGCAGCGTGCCTATGAGATCTTTCAGCGCGAGGGCGGCATCCTTGGCAATCATGAACGGCACTGGCATCAGGCGGAGTTGGAGATCGACCGCGAGGCCGCCCTGCCGATGACGGCAGACGATGCGCTGCCCGAAACGCGCGAGATCGCCAGCGCGGATGTGCTGACGGTGGAGGCGCTTGCCATGCGCACCGGCATTTCGGGCGACGAGGCGCAGGAACTGCTCGACAGGCTGGGCAACGACCGCGCTGCGATCGAGCAAGCGGCGCGCGATCTGCAAGCACGCAAGCGCGGTGTCGATTAGAGGCACTGCATTGAGATTTTGACCGGTCGGCTCTGTTCGTGTTGGCAGGTGGCACGCGTTGGAGATTGGCCGAAACGCCCATCGCGATCGTTTGCAGGGCAGAGCAGGAGCGAAGCTCCGTCGCGAAGACCCTGGAATCCAGCCGTTGCCTTCACCCAGGAATGCAACAGAGCAAAATTCTGCACCGTGGCGTCGCTTCCAAGTCACGGAATGGCAACTGTGTTCACGCGAATGCGGTTTTGTCGCGAATGATAGCGTTGAGGACGACCAGGAGCTTCCT
>NZ_JAIUHV010000027.1:0-18457 GCF_020165285.1 Mesorhizobium sp. CA10 | reverse complement strand
CCCCCGGCCTTGCCCATCTCCACCCTCCCCCGCAGGCCACGATGGGTCTTGAGAGCAAGATCCTTGAGGAACAGGGCATTCATCGTGCCCTTGAGGCCGACATGCAGTTCGCTGATCTCGCCCTCGGCTAAAGTGACGATGGCAACGCCGGCGAATTTGAGATGCTTGAAGAGCGTGGCGACATCTGCCTGGTCGCGGCTGATGCGATCGAGTGCTTCGGCCAGCACCACTTCGAAGCGGCAGCGCTGGGCATCACGTACCAAATGCTGGATACCGGGCCGGAGCACGGTGCTGGCGCCAGAGATCGCCGCATCCTCGTAGGTTCCCGCTACACTCCAGCCCTCACGCTCCGCCTGCTCGCGGCACAGCCTGAACTGGTCCTCGATGGAGGCATCTCGCTGGCTGTCGGAAGAATAGCGGGCATAGAGTGCGACACGAGTCACGGCGACGGATCCTCTCTCTTGTTCTGAAGGGGTTTGCCATCCTGTCCCCTGCCCTCTTCTTCTTGGTGGCCCGGCCGATTGTCGTTGGCCGCCAGCCCCGCCTCGAATGCCTGCCGCGCCAACTGCCGGCCGATCAACCCGGCGATATCCAGCACTACCCGGTCCAGCTTGGCCGCCATGTTTTCAGGGCCCTCGGGGCTGGCGAGGTCGCCGTTGTCGTTCGCCGGAACCAACGCCTGCGGCCCGGTCCTGGTTTCCTCTGACATGCCGGTCGCTCTCCCAATGGTGGATCGACCTGCCATCAGAGGTGTCCGGACGGCCAGGAAAAGCACGAAGTTCATGTCGTAGGGCCACAGCGTGCAATGACTTGCGCCGTGCGGTTTCTCTCAATCGTCAAGGTCGGGCTACGGGCGACAAATGGGAACGTTCTGATGCCGACATCCAGCCAAACCATTAGTGGGGCGCGAACCGTGGCAATCAGTCTGCCGCCACTCGACAGTCCCGGGTTGTTGACCTTCGATATCGCCTGCGAGTTGCACATTTGAAGATACATTTCAGGGAGGGGCGTGTCAGAAGATCGCTACATCGCCACAGTACTCCGCCGCGCCTTCCGCTTCGAGCGCAGCGATCAGCTTGACTGCGGACTCCCAATGCTTGGCAACATCGCTCCGCGTCCTTTCCCGGCTCGGGCGACCAACCGGCAAAGTTCCCGCGATCGCCCTTAAGTCACTTAGCGCCGAAGCTATGTGCGGCCACGGGAAGTCCGTAGGGTCACCAATATCCCGGTCGGCGCCGACGATCATTTCTAACTTGGCAATGACGCCGACGAGCGACGTAGCCGCGACTTCGGGGAGAGAATCTTGAAGCTTAAGAGCTTCGGTCATCGCAAAGACCTCGGCCTCACGCGCAACCGCATACGCCCATGGGCCACCAAGAGTGCGCGATCGTTGGTCTTGAACTCGCGTCGGTGAATCTGCGGTCAATCCCTGAATTCCGGGATTGACCATCATTTGACTCTCCAACCGCTGCTGCACGCGGCATAATAGCAGGGAGATGTATCGAGCCATTTGCCAATCACTCATTAGCAGAAGCGCAGGATCGCCTATGGCTGCAGATTGCAATTCCGTGCCGTTGCGGCTTGTGGCGAGAAGAGTCGGCTTTTTCGCTGCCACAGCACAGTCTCCTTCCGTGGGGCAAGTTTCCCGCTGAGTGGGTCAATACCAATCACGGAACCTGATTTTTCGAATGTGATTTGTAGAGAATACTCCGTGGTGAAATACTCTGCAAGGCGCTGTTCTCGGATTTATGGAAATACGAGAAGCGTTTGCGCAAAACCTAAGAGCCTTGCGGCGGGCTAGAGGCCTGTCACAGGAAGAGCTTGCGCACCAGGCTGGGATCGATCGCACTTATATCAGCGCGTTGGAACGTAACGTATACAACGCAAGCATCGATGTCGTTGACCGGCTGGCTGAAGTGCTGGATGTGGATATCGCAGAATTGCTGAAACGACCCTCAGATGGTCCTCAGAGATCGAAGTCTGAGCTTGACGAATAGAGAACTTGATAATTTAGGGTGTGTAAACCTCGATTGCCCGACGTATGGACAAGCGTCAGCCGGTTGGAAAAAATTTCGCGCGTATTCGGGCGAGAGACAGACCTGATGCAGGAAGACGTTGAACACGCTCAGCAGTATCTGAGCGGCTTCAAGCGCCGTCGGCAAACCCCACGGTGATCACTCTTATTCCTGAGCCGCAGCCGCCTTATAACAGGCACCTCGATGACAGAGACGTCTAACTGCTTAGAAAGAACACGTCATCAACCTTCGGTGTGAGTCGTCGCTGCATCATCTCTCCTTGAACGCCTCTGACGTTACTTCAACCATTGGCGAGAACACGTATTCCAGAATTCGCCGGCTATCGGTTCTTATTTCCACAGTTGCAGCCATGCCCGGCGTCAGTTGCACGTCGTGGCCGTCGGCGCTCACAACAGTCTTGTCCGGCGTCAGAGTGACGGGAAACACCAGGTTCTGGGTTCGCTCAGCGCCGGCAAAAGTTGCATTGGATATCTGAGCTGCCGGATTGCCTTCTAGCTGGGCTGCATCCGGTTCGGGAATGGCGTCAGTCGCCACATTGGTCACCGTCGCGTTGATGGTGCCGTAGCGAGTAAACGGAAAAGACTGGACCTTGACTACCGACTGCTGTCCTACTTTCACGAAGCCGATGTCGGTGTTGAGGACATAAACCCGCAATTCCAACTTGGAATCGTCGGGAACAATTCGCATGACCTCCTGGCCCACCGTGACGACCTGGCCGATGTTGGTAATTACGGATTCTTCCACCGTTCCGGAGATCGGGCTAACTATCGTCTTGCGCTCGCGCTCGGCGGTGGCTTTGGCAAGCTTCTGAGTGAGGTCATCGATCTGCCTTTCGGCATCTCCCAGCTTCTGGGTGTTGTCGGTGATGAATTCCTCGATCGTCTTGGCGATCTCGCGTTCCACCACTTCGGCACCCGCCTCGGCATCGGCCATTTGGCCTTTCTGGATGGCCAGCTGTGTGACCTGGTATTTAAGCGTTTCCGTGGCGTCGATGACATTTGACTTCGTATCGGCGTCGGCGGCCGCGGCGGTGGAGCGCATGGTCACGCGATCCTGCAAAGTCGAGATCAATGATTTTTGCGTCTCGATTGTTTGCGCAAATTGCTGTTCCTCTGTCAGCTTCTGTTGGCGCTGAGCGCCGAGTGAATCCAGGTTTGATGTGAGTTGGCCGAGATCGCTGTTCAGTATATTCTGCTCGCGAATGCGCAGCAGATCGGGAACATCATCTTCCCAAGCGATAGAAGGCGCCGGCGAGAAACTCCTTTGGCGCGCCGCGCCGATGGCAGCGCGTCGGCGCGTAGCCTCGGCGAGGTAGGACGCGAGAGCGCGTCTGAAGCCAGCCTCATCGGCGAGTTCCTCGGCGGCATCGAGTTCAAGCAGGATGTCACCCTGGCGAACATGGGTGCCATCTGGAGGCGGAAGAGCCTTCACCCGGCCGGTCTCCAGCGGCTGGATGATCTTGACCTTTCCTGTCGGCTCGAATTTCCCCTGCGCCGAGGCGATGATGTCGATGCGCCCGAAATAAGCCCAGATGAGCGCGACTGCGACGAACGCGCAGACGATCACGATAAAGGCCAAGCGCACCGGCGATGGTGGCGTTTCCAGAATTTCCAGCGCCGGCGCTAAGAATTCTTGATCCGAGCGTCTTGGTCTCAGCCGGCGGAACGGCCGTTGAGGTACTGGTTGGCCAGCGGCAGGCGGCGGCTGAGGAATGGCGTTCATCAGGCGAACACCTGATCGTTCTGCAGCGCCCAGAGCCTGGCATAGACGCCATTCGGTTGAGCTATAAGTTCAGCGTGGCTGCCGATCTCGACAACACGGCCGTCGGCCATGCCGATGATGCGGTGACATGGCCGCACCGCCGCCAGCCGATGGGCAATGATAATCACGGTACGCCCTTGCACGATCTGGCGCATATTAGCCTGGATCACGCGCTCGCTTTCGTAGTCGAGCGCTGAGGTTGCCTCGTCGAAGATCAGGATCGGTGGGTTGGTAGCAAGCGCCCTGGCGATTGCGATGCGCTGGCGCTGGCCGCCCGAGAGATTGGCCCCGCGCTCCTCAATGACCGTATCATAACCTGCCGGCAGCCTGGCGATGAACTCATCGGCTCCGGCCAATCTGGCGATCGCGATGACATTGGCGCGTGGCAATGCCGGGTTAGCGAAGGCAATGTTGTCGTGAATGGTGCGGTTAAACAGCAGGTTCTCCTGCAGCACCACTCCGATCTGACTGCGCAACCACGCTGGGTCGACCTGGGACAAGTCCGCTCCATCGAGTAGCACCTGCCCTTCTTCAGGAGTGTAGAGACGCTGGATCAATTTAGTCAGGGTGGATTTGCCCGATCCTGACGCGCCGACAATGCCAATGACTTCGCCCGGTTGAATCGCGAGCGATATGGACTTGAGCACCTCAGGTGAGCCCGGCCGATAGCGGAAGCTGATGTTGCGCAGCTCGATCGCGCCTTTCGGAGGCGGCAGGACCAGGCTTGTTTGCGGCATCCGCTCCATGGGCGTGTTGAGGATGTCGCCGAGCCGGTCGACAGAGATCTGCACCTGCTGGAAGTCCTGCCAGAGTTGTGACAACCGCAGGATTGGCTGTACCGTCTGGTTGGCGATCATGTTGAAGGCCACGAGCGCCCCAACAGAAAGCTCGCCGTCGATAACGGCCTTTGCTCCGAAGAGAAGCAGCAACGCCGTCGAGAGCTTGGAAACATACTGTATGGCATTCTGGCCGCCGGCGCTCAGCATCGTGGCATCGAATGACGTGCGAACATAGGCGGCGAGGCGTTCGGCCCATTGCGCTTGCATCACCGGCTCGACGGCGCCGGCCTTGACCGTCTGGATGCCGACGATGGCTTCGACCAGAAACTGCTGGCTCACCGCGCCCCGGTTGAACTTCTCCTTGATCATCGCCCGTAGCGAGGGCCGCACCAAGACCGCAATCAGGACGTAAAGCGGGATTGATCCGACGACGATCATGGTCAGCTTCCACGAGTACGCATAAAGCACCGCGATGAAGACGATCGTGAATACGAGGTCGATTGCCGAAAAAAGCCCCTGTCCCGTCAGAAAGTTGCGGATAGTCTCAAGCTCGCGCACCCGCGCCACTGTCTGGCCGGCCGACCGCGTCTCGAAATAACCCAGCGGCAGACGCAGCAGGTGCTGAAACAGCTTTTGCCCCAGCTCGACATCGATGCGGTTGGTGGTGTGCGAGAGCGCGTAGCTGCGCAGATACTGCAGTATGACGTCGAACAAGCCGATGATAGCCATGCCCGCCACAAGCACGAACAAGGTGGAATAACCCTTGTGAGTCAGTACTTTGTCGACCACCACCTGGAAGAACAAGGGCGTTACCAACGCGAAGATCTGCACGAAAAGCGATGCAAGCAGCACATGGGCAAGCGGTTTGCGGTAACGCCAGATCGAGGGCAGGAACCAGCCGAGGCCAAAAGTGCGTGGGTCGGACCCCTGCCCTCCAAGGCGCCTGCCGATCAGGACGATCTCGCCGCCGATTTCCGGCAGCAGAGTATCGATCGTGAGTTCCTTATCGATGCGCGTGATGGGATCGACGAGGCGGAACCGGCCGCTCGGATTTTTGCCACCGAAGACCTGAAAGGAGCCGTCGGCGACACGCACGATCGCCGGTACCGGAAGGGTCTCGATGCGCTTTGGGGTCAAGCTGCCGACGATGCGCGCCTTGAGGCCGATCGACGCGGCCGCGCGGACGAGATCGCGCTCGTTTGCAAGGCGCCCGGTCAGCGCCAACTGGTTGGCGAGGTGCAGTGGATCGGCCGCGATCCGGTAGAAGGCGGCTATGCCGCAGACCGCCCGGAGGCCGGAGTCGAGCGGCTGTGCCCGCGCGGGGATCATCTCGGGGCTATCCACGCCGGCGCCCTCTCATTGTGTCAGCGACCCCACCCAGCGATTGTTTTCCATGACGAGGCGGCAATCGGCGTTTCCTGCCTTATCGCATCGGGACATTTCCACACCGCGATCGGCGGCCATGCCGGCTCTTCCGTCATACTGAAAATAGGCGTGCCACGTGCCGTCCGACTTGCCGATACCCTGCGGATGACGACCACGGTGAGCCAGCCGCGAAGGGCAAGATCGCGGGCCTGCGGAGCATAGTTTTCGGCGCGTTCGCCTTTCACCTCAGCCCCCGAGTGCCCGGTTCCACCTGTGATCAATGCGACCGGCAGTGGCCCTTTCGTTCCCACTGCCTTCACGACGAGGCTGTCGAGATGATAGAGTTTCCCTCCAATCACCACATGAAGAAATTGGCGGGTTTCGGTGAAATCCGCGTCATCAGCCATGGCGCTTGCACAGAGCAGCCAATCGATCATCGCCACCAGAGCAAAGATGAAGTTCCTTGGCATCATCACGTCTCAAGGTGTTATGCGGGCATCGCGACCGACTTATCCGAGGGCGCTATCATCGACCGTCTTCGGATTTCAGGTGAAATGGAACTGGCTTTGATCCCCTTGCAACTGGGCCAAGGTGGTGTTCTTCAAGGTGATCGTGTCGTTGGCATCCGCGGTTATGATGACGTCGCTCCCCGACTGCGACGATGCCGCCAAGAGATGCGCCCAATCCGCGAACACGGCGTGATTAATGTCGATCTGATCAGGGGACGTCCCACCGAAGCCGAACGTACCGACGTTTCCCGAGCCGATGAAACCCGAGATGGTCTCATGCCCAAAATTTGGTTGAAAGACAAACGTATCCGAGTGGCCTGTATATGACCAGGGAGGACTGCTCACAGAAGCCAGTGTTACGGTTTCGTTCTGGTTCATGATAATCGTATCGCTGGTACCGCCGATCGTCACATTGCTTCCTGCGGCCAGATTGATCGTCTCAGATGTAGCAGTCAGCGAACTGCCAGAACTGTTGAAATTGACCACCGTCCCTGTTCCGCCCGTCACGCTCGCGGCGGCGGTGCCATTAACGTTTACGATATTACCCGTTCCGGTCACCGTCGCCGTCTCCTGACCCGAGGTCACGGTCAGGATATTGTTGTTGCCATTGACCGTAGCCGTGTCAGTGGAGTTCGACTCGGTCGTCGTCATGCCTACGCCATTCACGGCAGTGGTCGATGTGGCAAGTGCGCCGGAAGAGGCTGGCGGGGTTGTCGTGATTACCGACGTCGATTGTCCGTCGGCACTGACATTGGTGACGATGGTCTGCTTGAGGGTGCCATTGGTGTTGAAGTTGGTGACGGTCTCGGTGATGGTGCCGTCAATATGGGTGGTTGCCGCGTCTACGTGATCCGTGGTGCCGTTGTTGTCAGTGTCCTCGTTCAGGGTTGTGGTCAATCCGTCTGCACTGATGTTCTCGGTGCCTTTGGCAACCACAGTGCCAGAGGAATTCACATCCTGGATGGTGCCGATCTGCGAGCCGTCGATCTGAGTCTGCCACGTCTCGGTGTGTTCGTAGGCCCCGTTGCCATCGTAGTCCGCCTGGACGATCTTCGAGAGGCCGTCGGCGCTGACGGACGTAATTACCTTTGAAGCTACTGTTTTGTTGCTGGTTGAGATCGCCGAACTCCAGAGCACCTTGCCCGGAAGCGGCGCGACGGCCTTGGCGGCGGCGTCGTTGGTCGCGGTCGTCACCGTCGAGCCATCGATAGCCGTGACCGTCGTCGACGTCTCATCGACGCTGGTGTCGCTGTTCAACGTGACATTGGTCATCTTGGTTTTGCCGTCAGCGCTTACAGTCACCGACGTGGTCTTCAGCAAGACAGGCGTTTTGGAAGATCCCCAGCCCGTGCTGATTTTGGTGCTCGTCTGATAGTCCTTAACGGTCTCGCTATAGGAGCCATTCGCATTGTATACGCGAGTATCGGAACGGGAACGATCGACCGTACCATCATTATTGAAGTCCCAGCTTGTATTGGTTGTCAGACCGTCGAAGCTCGTAGTCGAGCTCATCCAGTCCGCCACAGCTCCGGTAGGCAGCAGGTCCCAAATGCTGGTTTGAGAGCTGCCGTCGACCAGTTTCGTGATCGCCTCCGTCTGATCAACAATTCCATCGCCGTTGGCGTCGCGACTGACGCTGGTGATGCGCCCGTCTGCACTTCTCGTTGTGACGGTCTGGTCCTTCAAAACCCAACTGCCATTATAATGGCCGACCATCGTGACGATCGAGCCGTCGGCCAAGGTATAAGAGCCATCGGCTTCGCTCTGGTTGAAGCTTCCTGAACCGGTCGTGTCGCGCTGAATCCACACATTGAGACCATTGGCACTGGTCGTGCTTACCGACTTCGAGAGCAGGGCTCCGTTGCTCCCGGTATTGGTGAACGTCTCGGTGCTCGACCCAGTTGCATTGATGACTTTGACGTCCGTCGAGGTTTCGCTCGGGGTGGAAGAACCGCCAAAGTACCATTGCTTGGTTCTGCTGAGGCCGTCGGCGCTGGTGGTCTGAGCGTACTTGCCCATTTGAGCACCGGCCTGGGCTTCGGCAATCGTTTCCGTCTTGGAGCCATCGGCATTCAGCACGGTTTGATCGGTGCTGGTCTTGCCGAAGGTGCCTGAGCCCGTCAAATCAAATTGCTTGGTAACGGTCAGGCCATCCTTGCTGGTGGAGATAACTTCCTTGTCCTTGGTGGTTGCACTATAGGCGTTCCACCAGCCGTTGTTTTCCCAGACTCGACCAGTCACCGTCAGGGCTGAGTCTGTGATCGTGTCAACTTTGGACCCATCCGCATTCAGAACCGTGACGTCGGTCGTTTGGTTTTCGAAACGGGTGTCGCCATTGGCGTCATATTGCACGGTCTTCGACAACCCATTCGCGCTATCCGTCTCGTAACGACCGTTCGTCCCCCCCCAAATTAGGCCGTAAACATTCTGGTTTACCGTCCCGTCCATGTTGTAAGTTGTGACCGAACCATCGGTGTTGACCTGCTTAAGTACTGTCTGATCTACGGTGCCGTCGCCATTGACATCACGGGCGGTCGTGATCGTCATCCGGCTGGCGCTCGTAGTGGTCGTGGTCTTGTCGTGAAGGCTGCCGTTGGGGTTAAGATCTGATAAGACCTCAGTTATCGATCCGTCGGCATTCAGAGTTTCGACGTCGTTCGTGGTGCGGCTGAAGGTGCCCGCTCCCGTTCCATCCATCTGTGTCGTGATGGACAAGCCGTTGGCGCTCGTCGTGATGACAGTCTTGTCTTTCAGCCCGCCGCTCGCATTGAGATCGGAGATCGTCTCGCTCCGGGAGCCATCGGCGTTGAGCACAATGACATCAGTCTTTGATTGATCGACTACGCCATCACCGTTGAGGTCGGTCGCAATCGTTGTTGACATGCCGGTGGCACTGACGGTTTTGGTTGACTTCGAAACCAGGATACCAGTCGCGCTATAGGCAGAAGTGACTGTGGTCACCGAACCATCGGCGTTGGTGACGGCTGTGGTAGAAACGTCGTTGACGCCGTTGCCGTCGATATCGGTAGTGACCGTAACCGTCTTCTTATCGCCACTGGAGACTGTGACGGTCTTGCTCAGCAGCGTATTGTTGCCGCTGTAGTCGGAGACCGTTTCGGTCACGGAGCCAGCCGTGCCGTAGGACACCACGACCAAGGCGGTGTCCACGGGCGTGCTGCTGCCATCGAGATAATGAGCCACCGACTTCGTTAGGCCATCGCCACTGCTGGTGGTGACAGTCTTGCTAATCAAGGTGGTGCCGGCGCCATTGTAAGTCGATACCGTTTCGGTCTTCGAACCATCGGCGTTGAACACCGTCACGTCGGCAATGTCGCTGTCCAGCACACCGTCGCCATTGGCATCGTTCAGCATCGTCACCGACAAGCCGTTGCCGCTCGCGGTGACGATGCGCTTGCTGAGCAAGGTACCATTACGGCTAGTGTCGCTGATGGTCTCCGTCTTCGAGCCGTCCGCATTCAGCACCGTTGCGTTCGAAACTGTGTCGTCGATCGCTCCGTCGATATTGCGCGAAACCGTGGTTGATAGCCCATTGGCACTGGTCGCAGTCACCATCTGATCGATCTGCACGCCGCTGGCGCTGGTATCCGTTACCGTCTGCGTGGTCGAGCCGTCGACATTGAGCACGCTGACGCGGGTCTGGTCGGCATGGCCGTCGCCATTGCGGTCGATTGTCACCGTGGAGGTCTTGCGGTCGGCACTGTCGGTCGTCACGGTCTTGGAAAGCAGGACGCCCGTGTTGCTGGTCGTCGAGAGCGTCTGCGTGCGGCTGCCGTCGGCGTTGAGCACGATCGCGTCCGTTACCGTCCGGTCGATGATGCCATCGCCATTGAGATCCTCCTGCTTGGTCTGCGTCAGGCCGTTGGCGGTGGTGGCGGTGATGGTCTTGCCGATCGACGTGCCGTTGGCGCTGGTGTCCGTCACCGTCTCGGTGCGAGAGCCATCCGCATTGGCGACGATGACGTCTGTCTCGACGAGATCGTAGGTGCCCTCGCCATTGATGTCGGTCTTGATCGTCGTCGACAGACCGCCGGCGGAAGCTGTTGTCAGCGTGCGATTGATCAGCGTGCCGTTGCTGGCGAAGTTCGACAACGTCGTGGTGGTCGAACCGTCGGCATTGATGACAATGGTCTTGGCCTGGTCGGTCGCGCCGTCACCGTTGGAATCTATGGTGGTGGTGATGCTTTTCTTGTCGCCGCTGGTTGCCGTGACGGTCTTGCTCAGTGGTGTGCCACCCAGCGCATAATCCGAAACCGCCTCTGTCCGCGAGCCGTCCGCTGCGACGGTCACGATGTCTGTGACCTGGTCAACCGGCGAGGTGCCACCGTCAAGGTAACGAGAAACCGTCTTCGTCAGGCCGTCGGCACTGGTGGTAGTGACGGTCTTGGAGATCTGAGTGGTACCGGCGCCGTTGTAGGTCGAGACGGTAGTCGTCACCGAGTTGTCGGAATTGATGACAATTGAAGTCGTCTCGTCAGTGTCGAATGAGCCGGAGCCGGCATGGTCGATGTGGACGGTCTTGCTATGCGAGTCGGCGCTGGTGGTCGTCACCGTCTTGTCGAGCAGAGTCCCATTGTTGCCGGTATCCGTCACGGTCTCAACACGGCTGCCATCGGCATTCACAACCGTGGCATCTGTCGTGATGAAATCGAAGCTGCCTGAGCCGGTGTGATCGGTCTTGGTGGTCTTGGTCTGGCCGTCGGCGCTTGTGGTGACCGCAATCTGGTTAATCGTGGTCCCATTCGCGGCAAGCTGCTTCGTCGTCGTGCTGGTCGAGCCGTCTGCATTGGTGACGAATGTCTCGGACTGGTCCCAAATACTATCGCCGTTCTGGTCAACGAGAGTCGTAATCGTCTTGGTGTCAGCGCTGGTCGTAGTCGCAGTTGCATCCGCTTTGGAGCCGTCAGCGTTAAGATCGGTGATCGTCTCCGTCGAAGAGCCGTCGGCATTGAGGACTATAATGTCGGTCTGGTTCCGATCGAACACGCCGTCGCCGTTGTCGTCGTATCTGGTGGTCTTGTTCTGGCCGTTGGCGCTGACCGTAACCACGTTCTCGAAGGCTTTCGACCCGTCGGTGTTATAGCCCAGAATGTCCTTGGTCACCGAGCCGTCGGCATTCGTAGTCTGGGCCTGATTGATCAGGTAGCCATTGCTGTCGCTCGCCAAGATCGCATCGCCGACCTGACCGGTCGTGCCGTCCGACTTGGTATAAGTTGTCGTGCCGGTTATTGCCGAACCATCATTGAACGTCCGGCCACTCCCAGTCGGCGTGAGATCAATCGAGGTGATGCCAAGCGAGGCCAGCGACACCATCTGGCCATTGACCATGACCTTGAACATGGACCAATCGGCATCACCGGCATCCAGCTTTCCGTCATGGTTGGTATCAAAAACGTCTTTGAGCGCCTGAAGATCGCTTGCCGCAGAGGGATCCCATTGTGTGAAGGCAAGTTGGTTCTTCTGATGTATCTTGCCATCGCCATAGAGATCCAGAACCAGAACTCCGTTGCCTTTGCCCGCCCAAGCCGTGCGGTGTTCATAACCATCGCCGTTCAAATCGAGAAACTGCGTGGATGACGATAATGGATCGATTGACAGGCCGCTGCCAGAGAGGTCGAGAAGGACGGGGTGCCCATTCCAACCATTGTCTCGGTTCCCGGAAACACCGTTGGGATGGCCTGCATGATCGCCCACTGGCGTTGAGATTAGGCCGCCATTTCCGCCCTGGGCGTAGCCGCCGCCTGCACCGTCGCTGCCACCGCCGCGATTATCCGAAAACCCATGGATCGATGACGTGGTGTACGTGTCAATCTGGACTGGTTTGTCCTGAAGATCCGGAGGCACACCATAGACAGGGTCGAGGGGACTCGGGACCGAATAGGTCCCCTCGTTGATTAAACCGCCAGGTGGATGGCCCTGACTGTGATTCGGATCGAAAAGGCCAGTGTCGTCACCGGGTACTGGCGCCTGCGCTCCATCCAATTGCGTGCCGCCTCGCCTCGAACCCCGCGATGGACCAGGCTCCCCGGCGGTGCCGTTGACACCGGAATCATCAGGGTTTTCGCCGCGAGAATCTCCGCTTGGCGCGCCGCCACCAAGCTGTGACGTGCCCCCGAATTCGCTACCACCGCGGCCGGCCGGAGTGTGTTCGCCAGGAGAGTCGAGGCCCGTACCAGCCCCGGTATAATTCGGAAGATGATAGACGGGATCATTTAGGTCGAATCCACCCATCCCGTCTGGCTCAAAGCCCGAAAGCGGGGATGCGGGATCATCACGATAGGTTGGGTCAGTATTAGCTATAGCCGCTATTGCCACACCAGCTATACTGCCGACGGCGATGGCCGCCAGAAATCCGGCCAACGACGCTGCCGCGGCTGCGGCGACCCCAACTTCGACCGCATCACCAAAGTAAGCAGCAAGAGCTACCCGACTCAAACTGTAGGTAACCTCAGTCACCTTAACGCCTGCATACGCAGCGGCGAATTCCTTCAGTGCGCCTTTCGGCCCTTCCGTAATCGCGCCAAGCATTGCCGAAACGCCGATGCCAATGGGGCCAGTGAATCTTGCGGCCGTCTCGAACGCAGCAGCCGCGGTTTCCAAATTCGGCGCGACCGCCGCCGAGGCCCCTGCCACAGCATCGTCAAATGCCAATGCCGCCGCCATCAGGTGACTAGCTACTTCGTTTCTGGCGTCCTCATTTTCACTCATCTAGCCCCCCGTTTGCCGGCCTGCGGCGTGATCCACGAACAGTAATCGACAATAGAATCGAGAAGAAACCGAGCAACCAGTAGCCTGAAGATATCAAAAAAATCTTCTTTGTTGTATATGCCAAAACCCCATCATAGATAGAAGCTAAATAAAGAGACCTTTCAGTCGCAAATCCCATCGAGGATACATAAAATAGACACAGTGCAACAATCAGATAGAATGTCGACAGGCCCATAACCTTTGCAGTTAAATTAGTAACACCACTTTCATTATCACTCGGTGCGTAATTTCCGATGTCAGTGACATCTCGGTAGATACGCCAAAGCAGCCAAGATAACCACACTATACTAGCAAGACCGCACGAATTGGCGTAAAACAAGATATCGTCTGGACTTGATCCCAATGGCATCGATGAAACCAAAGGCGTGACCTTGGATGCAGAGATACTGTAGAGCGCCGGCGGCCAAAAGATGGAAATATACTTAGAGTTAACAATAAAATTGCTAAGTTGCATGACATAGCAGAGGAAATAATAGACAGCAACAGCAATGGCCGTAGACACGACAGGAATAATTGAGGATCTCACGAATACGCGAAACCTGTATATCGTCAGATATCGGTGCTTCCTGTCCTCTGCAGCGTCAGGGAGCCTGGATACCTTAAGGAACTTGAAAGCCCTCTCATATTCTTCGAGAGGAACCGACTTTGGGTCCCTTTTGAGGATCTCATCCAAAGTCAGCATGCAACTCTCTTTGTAGACGACGGACTCATCTTTGGTGGCATCCTCTTTCTGCCAATCCCGGGACGGCGAATGCACTCGCAGCGCTTAGTCTTCATGAACAGGTAGATCAAAAGCTTCGTCGTCAGTTAGTCAGAGTGAATCCAAGCTGTCGTGACTCAGTGACATCCGTCTACGCAGTCCGTATCCTATGCGCGGCTAGGAACACGTCTCAACTGTTCCTCGATAAGCGCCTCTTTGGAACAAAATCAACTTTGCCGTCTTATATCAACCGGGTCTTTCGACTCGCTTTTCACGCAACCGAGACGGCATCACCCTCCCCATATTTTTGTGAACTTGTCACAACGCCCAGTAGAAATATCGATACATACCTTCATACTTCCCGTCCAGCCGAGAGAGCTTGAATCGGCACTTCACATTGTTGTGATGCGGTCAGGTGGCGAGTTCAACCGAGCATGGCGCACGTCAGCCACCATTTTTAAGCCGATGCGGACTACCGCCGCAGGTTGAGGAAGTGAGCAGATTTTTCGGCAACCAGATACCGCGGTCGCACAAGGTCGCAAACTTCCAACCCGCGGCATCTGCCGAGGCTCCAGTCGATGCGCGTCGGCCACGAGCGAGCCCTTTGAGGTACTATCCGATGCACCTAGCGAATAGTAGCTGCTAAGGTACCAACTAGAAGCCAGTCCGCCGCCGATCGTTGCAAAGCGGCCAGAGGCCAGGTTGGCGGCACCGGCAAGGGCGGCCAGTGACAAAGTCGCTAGGGTTGGCGCTGGATGATGCTGAGCCCACGCTCGGCCGCCATCCTACGGCCGACGTGGGCGATCGCAGTCTGTTCAAAGGGCTGAAGTAGGTCTCGCAACTCCCGGACCCCGCGATCCTAAACCGGTGGCTTAGCCCGTGTCGATTGAGGCTTTGCCCCGCGCCAGTTGAGGTATGCGGCGATCTCCTGCCCGAAGCTTCACGATGCGTGCGGCGTCCGATCTGGTGAGGACAGTTCTCGGTCCAGCCAAGGCGCGCCATCATTTGTAACCTGCCCATCAAGGTCGGCATCGGCAAGCTCGGGCTCAAGGGCCGTGGCTGCCGCGTCTATCGTAGCGAACCCACCGGCGCGCGTGGTAACCGTCCAAACGGAATCCACTCGCCGTCGCATGACGCTTACGTGGAATGAATCGCTCTCGGAGTTGTGCGCGACAATGCCACATCCATTTCCGTCGTTTGAGCCCCATGCCGCAACGGGCGGCTCCTCGCCAAAGGCGTGCCCGCGCGGTAGCGCTATCGCATAGAAATCAAATTCCCACTGCGGGATTTTGCGCATCCCCACTCCCTCGTTGCGGACGCCCTGCTGCTGCAGAGCGCCAGCTTCACATCGATTGGCGGGGGCGCGTCAACAATACAGGCCCCTCAACACTGTTTTCCGCGAGCCAGACAAACACGCAAGCATGCATGTTCGAATAACAACTGCTGGTGACGCAGAACGAAGTGCCTTTCGATTTTCTGTGCCACCCGGTTCGTCGATTGTTTAAGTTGGCGAAAGCGAGTCAGTGGGTGGGCACATGGAAGTTTACTGCAAGGGCGTTGCCCGTATCCGTCACACGTCCAGTGGGGAGATCTTTGAAGTCGAAACGGAAGAGTTGGATTGGGACGCCGTTGGGGGCGATGAGCGCCAGATGGGACCTGAAATCCACTATGAGGCGGTGATCGACCATCCCGAGCTTGGCGAGCTGACCTGGGGGCTTTGGGAGTATCCCGTCGGCATCGAAAACTATCACAACACGGATGTTGGCAGGCACGAGCTTGTCGAAGACTTCGACTACGGGCTTGAGCATGGTGAGCAGGAACCGGACGATTGGCTCGACTATGAGGCACCGTCCAACCCTTATCGGGTTTTCATGGACTCCTACCACCACACGGGTGATCTGCTCGCCGATCATGGTGGCTATCGCGGCGACCATCTCGTGAACCGGATGATTTTCTCCCACCAGGTCACGGCGCTGGAAGCCTATCTCGGCGACACTCTGCTCAATGAGGTTATGAGCGACAAAGCGGCTATGCAGCGTTTGATGGATCAGGACGAGGATCTGGGGAAGAAGAAATTCACACTGTCCGAGGTGTCAAAGGAGCCCGAGTTGGTCGAACGCAGGGTCCGGGAACACCTGCGTTCTGTCATGTATCACAATCTCAAAAAGGTCGACGTTCTCTACAACATCGCTCTGGGCGTGCGAATTCTGAACCTCGCCAGCGACAAAGCCAGCCTCTTCAAGGCCGTCTTGCTTCGTCACGATTGCGTCCACCGTAACGGCTTCGACAAGGAGGGAAAGGAGATCGACGTCTTCACGAAGACGTTCGTCCAAGAGACGGCGGACCTGATCAAGGCCTTCGTTGAAGAGATCCAAAACGCGGTGCAAGGCCGGCCTTCGTAGATTGGCGGGCCTTCACACGCCCGCCTGATTCATCTCAACCTGGGGCGCGAGGATGTCGGTTACCTCCCAACCCTCGCCGTCGATCACCGTTACAAACTCCCGGTCCCAAACGCCAAATCGCTGCTGCAGCGGACGCGTCGCCAAGGGGTTGTGGACGTAGGTCAGCGGGCGCGTCTTCCGGGAAAGATTTCCGAGACTGATGCGAGACCAGAGAACACCGGAGACGTCGCTGAAAAGTGGGTTGAGGAAAGCAGTGCGCTCGACCGGCTTACCCTGGCGCGCAATTTCAGGCGACGCGTGGAATCCTTCCTCGACTATCTCGTCTGTTGCGCGATCGATGGTGATGTAGGCGTCACCGATGGGGAACAACGATGTCAGGATCAGCGGGGGCTTTTCGGGGACATAGACACCGAAGCGGCCGGCGCTGATTGCAATCAGACGCATGTCATCCGCACCGATGACGCCATCTTCCAGATATTTTCTTATGACCTTGAACTTCGTCCAGAATGCGCTCGTCATGCGTAGCTGAGCCTGGCGCACGGGCGCCGCAGAAAGGCCGCCGCCTTCGTTCATCGGGACGGGGCGCGTGACCTGGTCTGGGCCGCGATTACCCTCATCCGGAGCAATGGCCTCGATCCAGATACGCCCACTATCAGTCAGGACGCAGAGGTCCGGTTGCCCGCCTTCGCGCAACCGTTCGGACGTCGGCAGCAGCGCATGCCCAGCCTCAAGGAAACTCCAACCGAGATACATCTCCCAGAAGCGGGCATCGACATCGCGAGCGAAGCCGTCGCGAAAATCTGGATCGGCATAGGGCTCGTAGCGCTCCCACATGCCCTCGATGATGCTGTGCAGCCGCTTTTCCTCCGGATGCTCAGCGGCCCTGAGGTTGATGAAGCCCTTGTTCAGGTTAGGGCCGTCGAAGTCGAAGATGCGAGCCACGATTATCCTTTTCGAAGTATCACGCCGTTCGCCGGCTGACACGGTCATGCTCGGCGATCAGGAATGTCAGGTAGCTGCGGATGAGATTGCAGTAGAGGCGAGCTTCGTCGATGCCAAGTGCGAGCCCCTCCTTCAGATCGGTGCCATGCCGCACGCCGCCACCAGTCGGAGAAGACAGGTAGCCGTGCAGTGTCATCATCCATTGCAGGATCTGCTCCTGATGGCCGCGGCCGCGCGTACGGAGCTCACCAATGATCTTATTGAAGTAGCGCCCCTGGATGCTACCGTCCGGGACGTCAAGTCCGCGGAAGGCGGTGGCGATGGTCTCCAGCAACCACAGAACCTCCTGAACGGCCTGTCGCCCGTTTCCCTGCGACAGAGCCCGCTCGGACGCGTCGAGCGCTGCAGCGATCAGCGTCGATGCTTGCGCGTCGAGAGACGGCGGCTGCTCAGGAACAGCGATCGGAATATGGGCTCGGGTCGCGCGCAAAGCCGGCGGATCAATTTGGTAGCCGGCGCCCGAGTCGGCAAGAATACGGTTGAGGCGCGCGACGTCCGGTAAGGTTATGTGGGACCACAGATTGGCGATGTCGCTGCAGCCATCGCAAAAGGCTTCAATGAATAGCGGAGCATTTCCGCTCGCCGCTTTCATGAGTTTGTCGAGATCGTCGGAAGCCCAGCTCACGCTGCTGCTCGGGTAGTATGGCGCACCGCCCGCACCGGCAAAGCGAGACTTGAAGCGTTCCAGAATCGCGCGCCGATCGCCTTGGCTACAAATGCGGTCAATCAGATCGCGAAACGCATGGTTGACCGTCGGCTCAATCGGGCCGGGACTGTCGAAGCGCCAGTTTCCATCAAATTGCAGCATTTGAACTACCTCGAAGCGTTGAAGCAGGCGATCCGGCTCCGAGCGAAGGGGATTGAGAAAACGGCGATCGGCGAAGGCCTTTTGATTGTCAACGCGTCCGTGAAGGATCACAACGTGAACTGGGCTAACTCATAAACGGGGACAAATCAGGGAGCAGGTCACCACTCGAGACGTCCCTTGCTAAAGCGCAAAAACCGTCCCGGTTAGACCGGGACGGTTATTGATTTATGATAAAATTGGTTGCGGGGACAGGATTTGAACCTGTGACCTTCAGGTTATGAGCCTGACGAGCTACCGGGCTGCTCCACC
>NZ_JAIUHV010000026.1:0-22274 GCF_020165285.1 Mesorhizobium sp. CA10 | reverse complement strand
GTCTTGCCATGATCGACGTGACCGATCGTGCCAATGTTCACATGCGGCTTGGTGCGCTCGAATTTACCTTTTGCCATGTGATCTCTCCAATCCTGCTTGCCCGTGCGGGCCTTGAATTAAGGTCTCGTGCAACCCGCTCGAGTTACGCGTATTTCTTCTGAACTTCTTGGGCGACCGCGGTCGGAACCGGCTCGTAGTGGTCGAACTGCATCGTGTACTGGGCGCGGCCCTGCGACATCGAACGCAGATTGTCGACGTATTTGAACATGTTGGCCAAAGGCACCATCGCATTGATGACGACCGCAACGCCGCGCGCTTCCTGACCCTGGATCTGGCCACGACGGCCGTTGAGATCGCCGATGACGCCGCCGACGTAATCTTCCGGCGTCACGACCTCGACCTTCATGATCGGCTCCAGAAGCTGCACGCCGAGGCGCGGAGCGGCTTCCTTGAAGCAGGCGCGGGAGGCGATTTCGAACGCCAACACCGAGGAGTCGACGTCGTGGAAGGCGCCATCGACCAACGTGGCCTTGACACCGATCATCGGGAAGCCGGCGAACGGGCCGGAACCCATGACGCTGTTGATGCCCTTCTCGACGCCCGGAATGTATTCTTTCGGAACCGCACCGCCGACGATCTTGGACTCGAACACGAACTCTTCGCTCTCGGTGTTCGGCTCGAAGATGATCTTGACGCGGGCGAACTGGCCGGTACCGCCGGTCTGCTTCTTGTGCGTGTAGTCCTGCTCGTGCGTGCGGGTGATCGTCTCGCGATAGGCCACCTGCGGGGCGCCGACATTGGCTTCGACCTTGAACTCGCGGCGCATGCGGTCGACGATGATGTCGAGATGCAGCTCGCCCATGCCGGCGATGATGGTCTGGCCGCTTTCCTCGTCGGTCTTGACGCGGAAGGACGGATCCTCAGCCGCCAGGCGATGCAGCGCGAGGCCCATCTTTTCCTGGTCGTTTTTGGTCTTCGGCTCGATGGCGATCTGGATGACCGGATCGGGGAATTCCATGCGCTCCAGGATGACCGGATGCAGCGGATCGCAGAGCGTGTCGCCGGTGGTCGTGTCCTTGAGGCCAGCCAGGGCGACGATGTCGCCGGCATAGGCTTCCTCGATGTCGGCGCGCGAGTTCGCATGCATCTGCAGCATGCGGCCGATGCGCTCCTTCTTGCCCTTCACCGTGTTGTCGAGCGAGGTGCCCTTGGTGAGCTTGCCCGAATAGATGCGGGCAAAGGTCAGCGAGCCGACGAACGGGTCGTTCATGATCTTGAACGCCAGCATCGACAGCGGCTCGTTGTCATCGGCATGACGCTCGATCTCGGCGTCGGTCTTGGCATCGACGCCCTTGATGGCCGGCACGTCGATCGGCGACGGCAGGTATTCCACAACGGCGTCGAGCAGCGGCTGCACGCCCTTGTTCTTGAAGGCCGAACCGCAGAACATCGGGAAGAACTTGACCGCGATGGTGCCCTTGCGGATCAGCGCGCGGATCTCATCATTCGACGGCATCTTGCCTTCGAGGTAATTCTCGAGCGCGGTCTCGTCCATCTCGACGGCGGCTTCGATCATCTTCTCGCGGTACTGCTCAGCCTTGTCCTTGAGGTCGGCCGGGATCTCGACGACGTCCCAGGCAGCGCCAAGAGTCTCGTCACGCCAGACGAGCGCGTTCATCTCGACGAGATCGACGACGCCCTTGAACTCGGTCTCAGCGCCGATCGGCAGCTGCATGACGACTGCCTGCGCTCCGAGGCGCGAACCGATCATTTCCTCGGAGCGGTAGAAGTCGGCGCCGATCTTGTCCATCTTGTTGCAGAAGATCATGCGCGGCACGTGGTACTTGTCGGCCTGGCGCCACACGGTCTCGGTCTGCGGCTCCACGCCGGCGTTGGCGTCGAGCAGCGCGATGGCACCGTCGAGCACGCGCAGCGAACGCTCGACTTCGATGGTGAAGTCGACGTGTCCGGGGGTGTCGATGATGTTGAAGCGGCGCATCTTGCCGTCGCGACCCTTCCAGAAGGTCGTGGTCGCGGCCGAAGTGATGGTGATGCCGCGCTCCTGCTCCTGCTCCATCCAATCCATGGTGGCAGCGCCGTCATGGACTTCGCCGATCTTGTGCGACTTGCCCGTATAATAGAGGACGCGCTCGGTCGTCGTCGTCTTGCCGGCGTCGATATGCGCCATGATACCGAAATTGCGGTAGTCTTCGATCTTGTATTCGCGGGCCATGGGAGGTGCCTCTCAGTCTCGTTCGCGCTTTACCAGCGGTAGTGCGCGAAGGCGCGGTTGGCTTCCGCCATCTTGTGGGTGTCTTCACGCTTCTTGACGGCCGTGCCGCGGTTGTTGGCCGCGTCCATCAGCTCGCCCGAGAGGCGGTCGACCATGGTGGTCTCGTTGCGGTTGCGCGCGGCGGCGATCAGCCAGCGGATGGCCAACGCCTGACGACGCTCGGGGCGCACATCGACCGGAACCTGATAGGTGGCGCCGCCGACACGACGCGAGCGCACTTCCACATGCGGCGCGACATTGTCCAGCGCCTGATGGAAGACGGTGACCGGCTCCTGCTTGGTCTTGGCCTGGACCTGGTCCAGCGCGCCGTAGACGATGGTCTCGGCAACCGACTTCTTGCCGTCATACATGACGGCGTTCATGAACTTGGTGACGATCAGATCGCCGAACTTGGGGTCCGGATTGATCTCACGCTTTTCTGCACTGTGACGACGGGACATGGGAAACCCTTACTTCGGACGCTTGGCGCCGTATTTCGAACGACGCTGCTTGCGGTTCTTCACACCCTGCGTGTCGAGCACGCCGCGGATGATGTGGTAGCGGACGCCCGGCAGATCCTTGACGCGACCGCCGCGGATCATGACCACCGAGTGTTCCTGCAGGTTGTGACCTTCGCCGGGGATGTAGCCGATCACTTCAAAACCGTTGGTCAGGCGAATCTTGGCCACCTTGCGCAGCGCCGAGTTCGGCTTCTTCGGCGTCGTGGTGTAGACGCGCGTGCAGACGCCCCGCTTCTGCGGGTTCTGCTGCATGGCCGGGACCTTGTTGCGCTTCACCGGCGCCAGGCGCGGCTTGCGGATCAGCTGGTTGACGGTAGGCATTAAACCCTCTTGTCTCTCAATTCCGTGTCTGCCCTGTCACGGGGCCGCTCAAAGCGTCATTTCCATACGCAAATTCGGGCAACACACCGCGTCTCGCGGTCCTGCCCGAACAAATTGCAGAGGAAGCGGAAGCCGCTTCATGCGCGCCGGAAATGTCTTTTCGCTCGTAAAACGAACCCTGTTTGAGGCAAACTCCAAAGCGTGTCGCTTCGGACAGGAGAGCCTCACATCGGTTCTGACGTCGCGGCTTCTACTCGCAACCCCAGGGTCCGTCAACCCCGGCGGGGCAAATATTGCGCTCAATCCGGGGCTGGGCAGCCATGCGGAAAACGCATGTAATTTTCTTGCGTCTTTTTTCAAGAGCGAGGAAGAAAGTGACCGGCTTTGCGCTGTCCTGTGGCCCGGCTTCGTGCCAAAAGGCGGCTTGCATCGGACAATCTCGGGGAAAACGAGGAATCAGCCCGTGAACGACAATGAAGAACGGCCGGTCACGATCATCACCGGACGGGTCTGGAAGAAGAAAGGCGGCAAGCCGGAAGGCGTTCATGTGATGCTTGTGGCGCCCGACGATGATTCTGCCGTGCGCCGCGCGCTCGAATCGCTTGCCGCCGAAGGTTACGCCGAGGCCGAGCTCGACCAGATCGGCGACATGGAGGGCGAGCCCGACGACGAGCCGCATCTGTCGGCCTATCAGGGCGCACTGGAGGGCGAGGTTTCGATCGTCACCTTTGAAGAGCCTATCTGAAAAGCGCGGCCAGCGTCATATTTGCCAGACTTGCCGGACAAACCTGCCCTGCCTAGACACACCCTTTCATTCCTTGGAGTTCCCATGACCAGCAATCCCATCAAGCTCGGCATCGTCGGCGTGGGAAAGATCGTCCGCGACCAGCACCTGCCGGCGGTCGCCAAGGACGGCAACTATCAACTGACAGCGGCGGCCAGCCGCCACGGCAAGGTGGACGGCATTGCGAACTATCCCAGCATCGAAGCGATGCTTGCGGCCGAACCCGGCCTAGAGGCGGTCTCACTCTGCATGCCGCCTCAGTTCCGTTACGACGCGGCGCGCACCGCGCTGGAAGCAAGGAAGCACGCGTTCCTCGAAAAGCCGCCGGGCGCCACGGTCAGCGAGGTCGAGCACCTCAAGACGCTTGCCGATAGGAACGGCGTCTCGCTCTTTGCCAGCTGGCATTCGCGCTACGCGCCGGCGGTGGAGGCCGCGCGCGCTTTCCTTGCCTCGGCCAGACTGACTTCGGCGGCCATCAACTGGAAGGAAGACGTGCGGCGCTGGCATCCGAACCAGGAATGGATCTGGGAGCCGGGCGGCTTCGGCGTGTTCGATCCCGGCATCAACGCGCTGTCGATCGCCACACACATCTTGCCTGCGATGTTCATCACCTCGGCCGTGCTCGATTTTCCCGAGAACCGCGCAGCACCGGTCGCGGCGCATGTCGCCTTCCGCACGTCGACCGGCTTGCCGGTGACGTTGGAACTCGACTGGCTGCAGACCGGCCCGCAAAGCTGGGACATCGTCGCCGAGACCGACAAGGGCAGAATGGTGCTGTCCGGCGGCGGCGCTAAGCTCGCCGTCGACGGGCGCATGATCCATGACGAGCCGGAAGCCGAATACCCGATGCTTTACAAGCGCTTCGCCGAGATTGTTCGCGCAGGAACGTCCGATGTCGACCTCGCGCCGCTGCAGCACGTCGCCGATGCGTTCATGCTGGGCAAGCGCAACGTGGTCGAGGCGTTCTTCGACTGAGGCGTCCTCATTCTACGATCGCGATGGTAAACCCGTCATAGCCCTTGGCGCCGACGGTCTGGATAGCGGTGCCGTCCAGCCGCTTCTCGCCGCCGATGAACGAAAAAGCGGCGCGAGCGCCTTCGACATTGGCGTCGCCGCTGTTCTTTTTCACGACCGCGCCGTCGCGGATGACGTTGTCGCAGACGATGACCGTGCCTGAGCGAGAGAGTTTCACCGCCCAGTCGAGATAATTCGGGTTGTTCGGCTTGTCGGCATCGATGAAGATCAAGTCGAACGGACCGGCATTTTCGGCTGCCAGCGCGGCAAGCGATTGCAGCGCTGGACCGACCCGCAGGTCGACCTTGTCGGAAACTCCTGCCCGCTCGAAGTTCGAACGCGCGACCTTAGCGTGGTGCGGATCGAGCTCCAGCGTCACCACCTTGCCGTCCGCCGGCAATCCCCTTGCCATCCAGATGGTCGAGTAGCCGCCTAGCGTGCCGACCTCCAGCACCTTCTTGGCGCCGCGAATACGCACCAGCAGCGATAACAGTTTTCCCTGCGCGGCCGAGACGTCGATCGCCGGCAGGCCGTGGTCGCGGTTGGCCGCCAGCGTGGCATCGAGCACGGGGTCCGCTTCGAAAAGAGAGGAGACGATGTAGTCGTCGACAGTGGTCCAGGTTTTGCGGCTCATAGCTCTTCGCTCTTCCTCGTTGGTGTAACTAATACGAAAAAAGGGGCCACGTGGGCCCCTTTTTTTGTCTCTCATTTCATCGCGCTTACTGCGCGGCGTTGACCATGTCGGTCAGCATCGGCTCGGCGACCTCGACACCGGAGGCCTTGCGGCGCTCGTCGATGATGAGCTCGTCGCGCGAGGTGGCGATGCGCCTTATCTGGCTCATCGTGCCGCCCGTGCCGGCCGGGATCAGACGGCCGACGATGACATTTTCCTTCAGGCCCTGCAGCATGTCGGTCTTGCCGGCAACCGCAGCCTCGGTGAGCACCCTGGTCGTCTCCTGGAAGGAGGCGGCCGAGATGAAGGACGGCGTCTGCAGCGAGGCCTTGGTGATGCCAAGCAGCACCGGCTGACCTTCGGCCGGCTTCTTGCCGTCCTCGATCAGGCGCTCGTTGACCTCCTCCAGTTCGATCACATCGACGTGGTCGCCCGGGATGTAGGTCGAATCGCCCTGCGCGGTGATCTCGACCTTCTGCAGCATCTGGCGAACGATCACCTCGATGTGCTTGTCGTTGATCGACACGCCCTGCAGACGGTAGACCTCCTGGATCTCGTTGACGAGGTAGGAGGCAAGCGCCTCCACGCCCTTGATCGCCAGAATGTCGTGCGGCGCCGGATTGCCGTCGAGGATGTAGTCGCCCTTCTCGATGACGTCGCCGTCCTGGAGATGGAACGGCTTGCCCTTCGGGATCAGGTACTCCACCGGCTCGAGCGTCGAGTCATGCGGCTCGATGATGATGCGACGCTTGTTCTTGTAGTCGCGGCCGAAGCGGATCGTGCCATCGATCTCGGCGATGATGGCGTGATCCTTCGGACGGCGAGCCTCGAACAGTTCCGCAACGCGCGGCAGACCACCGGTGATGTCCTTGGTCTTGGCGCTTTCCATCGGGATACGCGCCAGCACGTCGCCAGGCTTCACATGTGCGCCCGGCTCGACCGAGAGGATGGCCTCGACCGAGAGCAGGAAGCGTGCATCGCCGCCCTTCGACAGCTTGCCGACCTTGCCCTTGGCGTCCTGGATGGCGATCGCGGGCTTCAGGTCGTTGCCGCGCGGCGTCGAACGCCAGTCGATGACCTCGCGCTTGGTGATGCCTGTCGACTCGTCGGCCGTTTCCTGCACGGAGATGCCGTCGACCAGATCCTCGAACGCCACCCTGCCCTCGATTTCGGTGAGGATCGGGCGGGTATAGGGATCCCACTCGGCGATACGCTGGCCGCGCTTCACCTTGTCGCCATCGTCCACGAAAATACGCGAACCATAGGCGACGCGATGCGTGGCGCGCTCCTTACCGGTCTCATCGAGGATGAGCACCGCCATGTTGCGGCCCATGACCATCTGCTGGCCTTCCGAGTTGCGGACCACGTTGCGGTTGCGGATCTGCACCTTGCCCTCATAGGAGGCTTCAAGGAACGAGGAATCCACCACCTGCGCCGTGCCGCCCATGTGGAAGGTACGCATGGTGAGCTGGGTGCCCGGCTCGCCGATCGACTGCGCCGCGATGACGCCGACGGCCTCGCCCTGGTTGACGGGGGTACCGCGGGCCAGGTCGCGACCGTAGCAGACCGCGCACACACCGGTCCTGACCTCGCAGGTCAGCGCCGAACGGATGCGGACCGACTGCACGCCGGCCTTCTCGATCTGCTCCACATCGCGCTCGTCCATCAACGTTCCGGCCTTGACCAGCAGGTCGCCGGTGACCGGATGATTGATGTCGTCGAGCGAAGTGCGGCCCAGCACGCGCTGGCCGACCGAGGCAACGATCTGACCGGCATCGACGATCGGCTGCATGGTGAGGCCCTTGTCGGTGCCGCAATCCACGGAGTTGACGATGCAGTCCTGCGCCACGTCGACCAGGCGGCGGGTGAGGTAACCCGAGTTCGCCGTCTTCAAGGCGGTGTCGGCCAGACCCTTGCGGGCGCCGTGGGTCGAGTTGAAATACTCGAGCACGGTGAGGCCTTCCTTGAAGTTCGAGATGATCGGCGTCTCGATGATTTCACCCGAGGGCTTGGCCATCAGGCCACGCATGCCGGCGAGCTGACGCATCTGGGTGGGCGAACCGCGCGCACCCGAATGCGACATCATGTAGATCGAGTTCATCGGCTTCTGACGGCCGTTGTCCTCGAACTCCACCGCCTTGATGCGCGCCATCATCTCGTCGGCGACCTTTTCCGAGCACTTGGCCCAGGCGTCGACGACCTTGTTGTACTTCTCGCCCTGCGTGATCAGGCCGTCATTGTACTGCTGCTCGTATTCCTTGGCCAAAGCCTCAGTGTCGGAAACGAGCTTCAGCTTGGTGTCCGGGATCAGCATGTCGTCCTTGCCGAACGAAATGCCGGCACGGCAGGCGTGCGCAAAACCGAGCGCCATGATGCGGTCGCAGAAGATGACCGTCTCCTTCTGACCGCAGTGGCGGTAGACGGTGTCGATCATCTTGGAGATGTTCTTCTTGGTCATCTCCTGGTTGGCGGTCTCATAGGGCACGTTGACGTTCTTCGGCAGAAGCTCGCCGATGATCATGCGGCCAGGCGTGGTGTCGTAGATCTTCGACACGACGTTGCCTTCCGCGTCGACGCTGCGGAAGCGGCCCTTGATCTTGGCGTGCAGCGTCACGGCCTTGGTCTCCAGCGCATGCTGGAGCTCGCCCATGTCGGCAAACATCATGCCTTCGCCAGGCTCGTTCTGGTTGACGATCGAGAGATAGTAGAGACCGAGAACCATGTCCTGCGACGGCACGATGATCGGCGCGCCGGAGGCCGGGTGCAGGATGTTGTTGGTCGACATCATTAGCACGCGGGCTTCAAGCTGCGCTTCCAGGGACAGCGGCACGTGGACCGCCATCTGGTCGCCGTCGAAGTCGGCATTGAAGGCGGTGCAGACCAGCGGATGCAGCTGGATCGCCTTGCCTTCGATCAAGATCGGCTCGAACGCCTGGATGCCGAGGCGGTGCAGCGTCGGCGCCCGGTTCAAGAGCACCGGATGCTCGCGGATGACCTCGTCGAGGATATCCCAAACCTCCGGACGCTCCTTCTCGACCAGCTTCTTCGCCTGCTTGACGGTCGAGGAGAAACCCTTGGCGTCGAGGCGGGCGTAGATGAAGGGCTTGAAGAGCTCCAGCGCCATCTTCTTCGGCAGGCCGCACTGATGCAGCTTGAGCTCCGGACCGGTCACGATGACCGAGCGGCCGGAATAGTCGACGCGCTTGCCGAGCAGGTTCTGGCGGAACCGGCCCTGCTTGCCCTTCAGCATGTCGGACAGCGACTTCAGCGGACGCTTGTTGGCGCCGGTGATGACGCGGCCGCGACGGCCGTTGTCGAACAGCGCATCGACGGCTTCCTGCAGCATGCGCTTTTCGTTACGCACGATGATGCCGGGCGCGCGCAGCTCGATCAGCCGCTTCAGGCGGTTGTTGCGGTTGATGACGCGGCGGTAGAGGTCGTTGAGGTCCGACGTGGCGAAGCGGCCGCCGTCCAGCGGGACAAGCGGGCGCAGGTCCGGCGGGATCACCGGAACCACCTTCATGATCATCCATTCCGGACGGTTGCCGGATTCCATGAAGTTCTCGACGACCTTGAGCCGCTTCAGGTATTTCTTCTGCTTGAGCTCGGACGTGGTCGAGGCCAGCTCCGAACGCAGGTCGCCGGCAATCTTCTCCAGGTCCATGCCGGCCAGAAGGTCATGAATGGCCTCAGCGCCGATCATGGCGGTGAAAGAGTCCTCGCCGTACTCGTCGACGGCAATCATGTACTCTTCCTCGCTGAGGAGCTGGTTCTCCTTCAGCGCGGTGAGACCCGGCTCGGTGACGATGTAGTTCTCGAAGTAGAGCACGCGCTCGATGTCCTTGAGCGTCATGTCGAGCAGCGTGCCGATGCGCGAAGGCAGCGACTTCAGGAACCAGATATGGGCGACGGGCGCGGCGAGCTCGATATGGCCCATGCGCTCGCGGCGAACGCGCGACAGCGTGACTTCGACGCCGCACTTTTCGCAGATGACGCCCTTGTACTTCATGCGCTTGTACTTGCCGCACAGGCACTCATAGTCCTTGATCGGACCAAAAATGCGCGCGCAGAACAGGCCGTCACGCTCCGGCTTGAAGGTGCGGTAGTTGATGGTCTCCGGCTTCTTGATCTCGCCGAACGACCAGGACAGAATCTTCTCTGGGCTGGCAAGCGAGATCCGGATGGAATCGAACACCTGCGCAGGCGCCTGCGGGTTGAAGAGATTCATGACCTCTTGGTTCATGCCGTTCTCCTTTTCGGGGTCCTCGATAACCCCTTGCATCGATCGCGGACGAAATGTCCGCAGACTGGCCGGTCGAACCGGCCGAAGACTTCTTGGTTGAGCATGGTCTCGGCCGAAAACCGGTGACCGCTTCTCGGGATCATGCTCAGGGCGCGCCGCGCTTATGACGCGGCGCGCGCCGGTGCCTTATTCGGCCGCGTCGGGCAGACGCGTCGGGGTCTCTTCGACCTGGGTGTTCTCCAGCTCCACATTGAGGCCGAGCGAGCGCATTTCCTTGACGAGAACGTTGAAGCTCTCGGGGATGCCCGCCTCGAACGTGTCGTCGCCGCGCACGATCGCCTCGTAGACCTTGGTGCGGCCGGCGACGTCGTCCGACTTCACCGTCAGCATTTCCTGCAGCGTGTAGGCCGCGCCGTAGGCTTCGAGCGCCCAGACCTCCATTTCGCCGAAGCGCTGGCCGCCGAACTGCGCCTTGCCGCCCAGCGGCTGCTGGGTGACGAGCGAGTACGGACCGATCGAACGCGCGTGGATCTTGTCGTCCACCAGGTGATGCAGCTTGAGCATATAGATATAGCCCATCGTCACCTTGCGATCGAACGGCTCGCCAGTGCGGCCGTCATAGAGCTGCGACTGACCGCTGGTGTGCAGGCCAGCCTGCTCCAGCATGGTGTTGATGTCGGCCTCATGCGCGCCGTCGAACACCGGTGTCGCGATCGAAACGCCGCGGCGCATCTGCTCGCTCAGGCGAACGATGCTCTCGTCGTCATACTCGCGGATCGGCTCGTTGCGGTCGTTGGCCGGCATGAAGCTTTCCAGCGTCTTGCGCAGCGGCTTGATGTCGCCGCCACCCTTGTACGCGTCGATCAGCTCGCCGATCTTCCTGCCCATGCCGGCGCAGGCCCAGCCCAGATGCGTTTCCAGGATCTGGCCGACATTCATGCGGCTCGGCACACCCAGCGGGTTGAGCACGATATCGGCATGCGTGCCGTCCTCGAGGAAAGGCATGTCCTCGACCGGAACGATGCGCGACACGACACCCTTGTTGCCGTGACGACCGGCCATCTTGTCGCCCGGCTGCATCTTGCGCTTCACCGCCACAAAGACCTTGACCATCTTCATGACGCCCGGAGGCATTTCGTCGCCGCGCTGCACCTTCTCGACCTTGTCCATGAAGCGCTGCTCGAGCGCCTTCTTGGACTCGTCGTACTGGCCGCGCAGAGCCTCGAGCTCGCCCTGGAGCTTCTCGTTCTCCACGGCGAACTGCCACCACTGCGAACGCGGATACTCGTCGAGCGTGTCCTTCGACAGCTTCGAGCCCTTCTTGAAGCCCTTCGGTCCGGCGATCGCCTCCTTGCCGACCAGCACGTCGGAAAGACGCGCATAGACGTTGCGGTCGAGGATCGCCTGTTCGTCGTCGCGGTCCTTGGCCAGACGCTCGATCTCCTCGCGCTCGATCGCCATCGCGCGCTCGTCCTTCTCCACGCCGTGGCGGTTGAAGACGCGCACTTCGACGACCGTGCCGAAGGTGCCCGGAGGCATGCGCATGGAGGTGTCGCGAACGTCCGAGGCCTTTTCACCGAAGATGGCGCGCAGGAGCTTTTCTTCCGGCGTCATCGGGCTTTCGCCCTTCGGCGTGATCTTGCCGACCAGGATGTCGCCCGGCTGCACTTCGGCACCGATATAGACGATGCCGGCCTCGTCGAGGTTCTTCAGCGCCTCTTCCGAAACGTTCGGAATGTCGCGCGTGATTTCCTCCGGCCCGAGCTTGGTGTCGCGCGCCATGACCTCGAACTCCTCGATGTGGATCGAGGTGAAGACGTCGTCGGCCACGATGCGCTCGGAGAGCAGGATCGAGTCCTCGTAGTTGTAGCCGTTCCACGGCATGAACGCGACCAGCACGTTGCGGCCGAGCGCCAGATCGCCGAGCTCGGTCGACGGACCGTCGGCAATGATGTCGCCCTTGTTGACGCGGTCGCCCATGCGCACCAGCGGACGCTGGTTGATGCAGGTGTTCTGGTTCGAACGCTGGAACTTCATCAGCCGGTAGATATCGACGCCGGACTTGCCGGGATCGAGATCTTCCGTGGCGCGGATGACGATACGGGTGGCGTCCACCTGGTCGACCACGCCGCCGCGGCGGGCGCCGATGGCAGCGCCCGAGTCACGGGCGACGACCGGCTCCATGCCGGTGCCGACGAACGGCGCTTCGGCGCGCACCAGCGGCACGGCCTGACGCTGCATGTTCGAGCCCATCAGCGCGCGGTTGGCGTCGTCGTTCTCGAGGAACGGGATGAGCGCCGCAGCGACGGACACCATCTGCTTCGGCGAGACGTCCATCAGGTCGACGTTCTCGCGCGGCGCCATCATCACTTCGCCGGCATTACGGCAAATCACGAACTCGTCGACAAAACTGCCGTTCTTGTCGAGCTCGGCGTTGGCCTGCGCGACATAGTGCTTGGCCTCTTCCATCGCCGACAGGTAGACAACCTCGTTGGTCAGCTTGCCGCCCACGATCTTGCGGTACGGGCTTTCGATGAAGCCGTACTTGTTGACGCGCGCGAAAGTGGCCAAAGAGTTGATCAGACCGATATTCGGGCCTTCCGGCGTCTCGATCGGGCAGATGCGGCCGTAATGCGTCGGATGCACGTCGCGCACCTCGAAGCCGGCGCGCTCGCGGGTCAGACCGCCCGGTCCAAGCGCCGACAGGCGACGCTTGTGGGTGATCTCCGAGAGCGGGTTGGTCTGGTCCATGAACTGCGACAGCTGCGAGGAACCGAAGAACTCGCGCACGGCGGCGGCCGCCGGCTTGGCGTTGATCAGGTCCTGCGGCATGACCGTGTCGATCTCGATCGAGGACATGCGTTCCTTGATCGCGCGCTCCATGCGCAGCAGGCCGACGCGGTACTGGTTCTCCATCAACTCGCCGACCGAACGCACGCGGCGGTTGCCGAGATTGTCGATGTCGTCGATCTCGCCCTTGCCGTCACGCAGCTCGACAAGCGTCTTGACCACGGCCAGGATGTCTTCCTTGCGCAGGACGCGCACGGTGTCCTCAGCCTTGAGCTCGAGGCGCATGTTCATCTTGACGCGGCCTACGGCCGACAGATCGTAGCGCTCGCTGTCGAAGAACAGCGAGTTGAACATGGCTTCGGCGGTCTCGAGCGTCGGCGGCTCGCCCGGGCGCATGACACGGTAGATGTCGAACAGCGCGTCCTGGCGGCTCTCGTTCTTGTCGACGTTGAGCGTGTTTCGGATGTAGGCGCCGACATTGACGTGGTCGATGTCCAGGATCTGGATCTCGTCCTCGCCGGTGCTGAGCAGCACCTTCAGCGTCTTGTCGTCGATCTCGTCGCCGGCTTCGAGGAAGATCTCGCCGGTGCCGTAGTTGACGATGTCCTCGGCAAGGTAGTTGCCAAGCAGGTCCTCGTCGGTCGCCTTGATGGCCTTGAGACCCTTCTCGCCGAGCTGACGTGCCTGGCGGGCGGTGATCTTCTTGCCTTGCTCGACCACGATCTCGCCGGTGTCGGCGTCGACCAGGTCGCCGACGGCCTTGAGGCCGCGGAAACGCTCGACGTTGAACGGAATGCGCCAGTGGTCGCCGGCGCGCTTGTAGGTGATCTTGTTGTAGAAGGTCGACAGGATCTCCTCGCCGTCCATGCCGAGCGCCATCAGCAGCGACGTCACCGGAATCTTGCGGCGGCGGTCGATGCGGGCGTGCACGACATCCTTGGAGTCGAACTCGATGTCGAGCCACGAACCGCGATAGGGAATGACACGCGCGGCAAACAGAAGCTTGCCCGACGAGTGCGACTTGCCCTTGTCATGGTCGAAGAAGACGCCCGGCGAACGGTGCATCTGCGAGACGATGACGCGCTCGGTGCCGTTGACGATGAAGGTGCCGTTCGACGTCATGAGCGGCATGTCGCCCATGTAGACGTCCTGCTCCTTGATGTCCTTGATCGACTTGGCGCCGGTATCCTCGTCGATATCGAACACGATGAGGCGCAGCGTCACCTTCAGCGGCGCCGCATAGGTCAGGTCGCGCTGACGGCACTCGTCAACGTCGAATTTCGGTGCCTCGAACTCGTACTTCACGAACTCCAGCATCGAGGAGCCGGAAAAGTCGGAGATCGGGAAGACCGACTTGAAAACGGCCTGCAGTCCTTCGTCCGGACGGCCGCCCTTGGGCTCGTCCACCATCAGGAACTGGTCATAGGATGCCTTCTGGACCTCAATGAGGTTCGGCATCTCCGCAACTTCCGGGATCTTTCCGAAGAACTTGCGTACGCGTCTGCGGCCATTGAAAGTCTGGGTCTGGGCCATCGTCGCTCCTTAGCTATAAACTCGGGACGAACCTCGCCGCGGCTCGCCTTGCACCAACGGGCTGCCTCGGCGGCTGCCCCTATCTGTTTTTCCGGCCGCCCCTGCCAATTTCTTGGGCCAATCGCTTGGCGGCTACCGGCTAAAACGGGAGAAAACCCGTTTCCGGAAGGCCGCTTTTCGGCCCTCAGGAAAGAGGTTTTCAAACGCCTCGCGTGACAGAACCCTCCCTCAGTCCAAGGGAGGGGCGGACGGCGCGAGACCGTCCGCCCTCGCCTAACAGGCTTACTTCAGCTCGACCTTGGCGCCAGCTGCTTCCAGCTGAGCCTTGAACTTGTCGGCGTCGGCCTTGGAAACGCCTTCCTTGACCGGCTTCGGAGCCGCTTCGACCAGGTCCTTGGCTTCCTTGAGGCCAAGGCCGGTGATGGCGCGGACTTCCTTGATGACGTTGATCTTCTGGGCGCCGGCATCGGAGAGAACGACGTCGAATTCCGTCTTCTCTTCAGCCGGAGCAGCGGCAGCGGCACCAGCGCCGCCGGCAGCGGCAACCGCCACCGGAGCGGCGGCCGAAACGCCCCACTTCTCTTCCAGGAGCTTCGACAGCTCGGCCGCCTCGAGGACGGTCAGCTTCGAAAGGTCGTCTACGATCTTTGCAAGATCAGCCATTTTTGTATTCCTTCACTAGGTTCGAACGTGTGTTGTTGACAGCGAGGAACGGCCTCATGCCGCCTCGTCCTTCCGGGCGTAAGCGCCGATGACACGCGCGACCGAAGCCGCGGGCGCATTGACGATCTGGGCGATCCGGGTAGCCGGCGTGGCGATCATGCCAACCAGCTTGGCGCGCAGCTCGTCGAGCGACGGTAGTGTGGCGAGTGCCTTCACACCGTCGGCGTCGAGCGAGGTCGCACCCATCGCGCCACCGAGAATGATCAACTTGTCATTCCCCTTGGCGAAATCGGACGCGACCTTCGGCGCCGCAATCGGATCCTCCGAATAAGCGACCAGCGTCTGTCCCTTGAACAGATCGATGATCGATGCGGAGTCCGTGCCCTGAAGAGCGATCTTGGCGAGACGGTTCTTCGCGACTTTGACGGTGCCACCGGCGGCGCGCATCTTCGACCGAAGGTCGTTCATTTGCGCGACGGTGATACCGGCGTAGTGGGCCACGACGACTGAACCAGCGCTTGAAAACGCATCATTCAGGCCCGTGACGAGTTCGCGTTTTTCCGCTCTGTCCACTGCCTATCTCCAGTTGACCCCTGCCCCATTTGACGAGGTCAGGCGTCGGTTGCCTTTTGCCGGCCGGGCCATCCAGTAACGGATCTCCCGAACGACGCTCGAGGATCCTGCCCCCTTTCGCCACACCAGCCGGCACGCCGGATAGTGCGCAGACAAAAGGCAAACACGGTTCGAACCTTTCATTGGAGCTTGGCTCCTTTGTCGGGTCTTCACCCGTCTCATGCAGGCCCAAATCGAATTAAGGCTTTTGGGCCGCCTGCAATCTCGGACAGGATATCCGGAAACCTTTCGGCTTCCGGGATACCGGGCCGCCGACGGATCGGCGGTCCGGAATTCTTTCTTGCTGGAGCATGTTCCCGCTTTTCAGGATCATGCCCTAGCGATCGGCCTTACCCGATCGGCCGACACTTACGACGCGGCGAGCGTCGCGATGTCGAGCTTGAGGCCGGGGCCCATCGTCGAGGTGACCGACACCTTCTTGACGTAGTTGCCCTTGGCGCCCGCGGGCTTGGCCTTGGTCACCGCGTCGGCGAAGGCGCGGACATTTTCTTCCAGCGCCTTGACGTCGAACGAGACCTTGCCGACGCCGGCCTGGACGATGCCGGCCTTCTCGACGCGGAACTCGACGGCGCCGCCTTTCGAAGCCTTGACGGCCGCGGCCACATCGGTGGTCACAGTGCCGACCTTCGGGTTCGGCATCATGCCGCGCGGGCCGAGAACCTTACCCAGACGACCGACCAGCGGCATCATGTCCGGCGTGGCGATGCAGCGATCGAAATCGATCGTGCCCTTCTGGACGATGTCGACAAGGTCCTCGGCGCCGACGATATCGGCGCCGGCGGCCTTGGCTTCCTCGGCTTTGTCGCCACGCGCAAACACGGCGACACGCACCGAGCGGCCGGTGCCGTTCGGCAGGTTGACCACGCCGCGGACCATCTGGTCGGCATGGCGCGGATCGACGCCGAGGTTCATCGAGATCTCGACGGTCTCGTCGAACTTCACCGCGGACCGGTCCTTAAGCAGCTGCAGCGCCTCGGAGAGGGCGTAAGCCTTGTTCGGATCGATGCCTTCGCGGCTCTTGGCAACACGCTTTGCAATCTTTGCCATGATCTTAGCCCACCACTTCCAGGCCCATCGAGCGGGCGGAGCCCTCGACCATGCGCATGGCCGCCTCGACGTCGTTTGCGTTCAGGTCCTTCATCTTCTGCTCGGCAATCGCGCGCACCTTGTCGCGGCTGATCGTGCCGGCCTTGACCTTGCCCGGCTCCTTGGAGCCCGACTTCAGGTTGGCGGCCTTCTTCAGGAAGTAGCTCACCGGCGGCGTCTTCATGACGAAGGTGAACGACTTGTCCTGGTAGTAGGTGATGACGACCGGGATCGGCGATCCCTTCTCGAGCTCCTGGGTCTGCGCGTTGAACGCCTTGCAGAATTCCATGATGTTGATGCCGCGCTGACCAAGCGCCGGGCCGATCGGGGGCGACGGCGTGGCCGAGCCCGCGGCAACCTGGAGCTTGAGCTGGCCTGCAACTTTTTTAGCCATCTCTATTCCTGCCTTTTCTCATGCCGGCCCCGTTACCCGGGAAACGCGGCGGTTGCAGTCTGGTGGTGCGGTTCCGACGGCCGGCTATGCCGCCTTCGCCTCCCACCCGTTCATGCGGCGTCTGTTCACGCCGCCACCCGACGCCTTACGGCGCGGTATCCCGACGCCCTTTCGGGCGCGGGTATGCGGATCAGCCCTTTTCGACCTGCCCGAACTCCAGATCGACGGGCACGGCGCGCCCGAAGATCGAAACTTCCACCTTGAGGCGAGCCCGCTCCTCATCCACCTCCTGGACGACGCCGTTGAACGACGCGAAAGGACCGTCCGAAACGCGAATAGCCTCGCCGATCTCGAAGGTGACCGAAGGCTTCGGCCGCTCGACGCCTTCCTGGACCTGGTTCAGGATGCGCTGCGCCTCGGTCTCGGTGATCGGCACGGGCTTGGAGTCGCCCAGGAAGCCGGTGACCTTCGGCGTGTTCTTGACCAGCGAGAACACGGCGTCGGTCAGATTGGCCTTCAAGAGCACATAGCCCGGGAAGAACTTACGCTCGGCATCGACCTTGCGGCCGCGACGGATCTCGACGACCTTCTCGGTCGGGACCACGATCTGCTCAATATCCCCGGACAAGCCCTTCTGCTTGGCCTTGTTCTCGATGTCCTCGGCGACCTTCTTCTCGAAGTTCGAATAGGCGTGGACGATATACCACCGCGCAGTCATTTCACGACCTCTCCGTAATCCGCCGAATTAATGCCCGAGACCCAGGATCCACTCGATCGCATAGCCCATCAGAATATCGGCAGCGAAGAAGAACAGCATCGCGATCACCGCGAATATCAGGACCATCACGGTCGAGATCATGGTTTCGCGCCGCGAAGGCCATGTCACCTTGGCCGTCTCCGCGCGAACCTGCTGGAGAAAGGTGAAGGGATTAGTGGTTTTCGAAGCCATGCGCCGCCTGTTTTCGAGACCCGTTGGCCGGGCCTCCTGGATGATCCCGCTGACCGGGACGTGCCGCCTGGGCTCCATGCGGCGCGAATCAGCGCTGCTATTTCACCCACGCAAATCAGACGCGTAAAGCCGGCTTCCCAGCTCCACGCGTCGCGTGTCTGTCTTGTCTACATAAAACCGATTCTTAATCCACGCAAGTGGCAAGGGTCCGCTTTATGTCTCAACGCCGCCTCGGAACCATCCAGTCGTCCCGTCCCGGCTATACGGGGCTTATGCCCCAATTCCCGCCATATGGCAAGCCGTCCGCCGATTTTCAACGCCGGAGCGGCCGCTGCGGAGCCTTGAAGGCCTCGACATATGACGATTTCAGAGATTAAGCTTAGATCCAGGAGCGAGGAACCGGTCCGTCGGCTGGAGATCTTGACAGGTTCGGGGTCGACGACGTGGCTACCGGAAGAGAAGGCGCGGATCGTGGCGATACGCCGCCTCGCCAGCTCATTCGGCCAGTTCAAGACGTCCCTGAACCCGCTCCTCGATCGCCTTCAGGAAATCGTCGGACGTCGATGTCCATCCAAAGAGTATCTGCACGAGCGTGATCGAGGCTTCATGATTGCTCCTTGATGCGTCCCAGGCGATGGGCTCGCTGGTGCAATCCGTCAGCAGTATGCAGTGGTAGTCCCTAAAGAAGGCATCCCGAATTGTCGATTCCACGCACACGCTGGTCGTGCATCCTGTCACGATGAGGTGTTTGATACCTGCGGTTTTCAGAACAGAATCGAGTTCGGTCTCGTAGAAACCGCTGAACCGCGTTTTGTAGACGACCACATCCCCTGCCTCTGGCTTGAGGTCGTTAACAATATCCGTTCCCCAGGTGTCGCGGATCAGAATCCGGCTCTCGCTGCCATCCGGGGCCATCATGCTCTCACCGACCCCAAAGATCTGGAGATGTCGGAGACGATTGGGGGCGTCCGATGTTCCGAGGTCCGAGAGGTCGGAACAATACCCCATCTTCAGATAGATAACCGGCACTCTCAAACCGCGAGCGGCAGCTATTACTCTGGCCGTAGGGCCGACAGCCCGTTGAATCCCGGAGATATCGATTCCGGCTCTGTCGAACATTCCACCTTGCGAGCCGAAGTCATTCTGCATGTCCACGACGAGAACTGCGGCGTTAGCAAGATCAATCGAAATAGGTTGAGGCTTCGCGTCGATGACCAGGGGATGCATTTTGTCCTCCCACCAGAACGAGGTGTCGCTCTTTGCGCCCTTGGCTATCAAGACCCGCCACCTATGTTGCGTCAAGAAAGGGGAGAGTTACATCCCTGCTTGGCGGCGTAAGAACGGCGGTTGCAGTCAAGCACTAAGGACGAAACCGTACATCGTTGGTCTTAAGGCGCAACGATTTTGCCACTCACAGGCCCGCGACGGGGGCCGGCAGGTAGATGACCTCAAGGGCCGGCAGACGCGCGGAAGAAATAGGCTGATTTCGGACATCGAGAGGGCGTTGCCAGATGCCTGCCCTCTTGAAGGAATGGCACGGGCAGCAGGGCTCGAACCTACGACCTGCGGTTTTGGAGACCGCCGCTCTACCAACTGAGCTATGCCCGTGCATGCGCTTGTTCGGCGCAGGCGCTTCCTAAAAGCTTCCGTGCGCTCTGTAAAGAGCACTCTGCAGTGGTTTTGAAACCCTTTGCCGGAAATCTGGATTCCATTACCGCCGGCGACCGATCGCGCTCGCCAAACAACCCCCGCGCCTACGACTTGCCGGCCGGCGGCTTGTAAGGCCCGCCCGGCACGCCCCAGCCCCAGGCGGGCATCGGCTCGGTCTCGGGATCGCAGGTCTCGCCCAGATTCGAGTTCATCTTCGCCAGCCGCGATCCCCACTCGACATAACCCATGAAGGCCGAGCGGAACTCGGGGTCATCGGGCAGGCCGACCTCATCCGCCGCATCGGCAAGGAGACTGATCCAGCGGCGGCGCTGCTCCTCGGTCAGATGCTTGCCGAGATGATGCATCACCATCTCGCGATGGCCGCCATGCTTCTCGCTGTAGGTTTTCGGGCCGCCGAAGACCTCGCCGATGAAGGCGGCGACATGCGCCGGGTGATCCGGCGACATCATCCTGAACACCGGACCGACGACCGGATCCGCCGCCACCTTGTCATAAAAGGTTCGTGTCAGCCGGTTCAGCGCCTCGCTGCTGCCGGCCCATTCGTACAAAGTCGGGATGTCCTCGCTCATCGCCGCTCCTTCCTGTGCATACAGCAAGATAGCGGCAGCGCCCTGCCCCGCTCAACCTGCCTCGATGGCCAGTGCGCAGCTAGAGCATGATCCCGAACCGAAGGTCAGCGAATGCAAAAAGTGGAAACCTGTTTTCGGAGAAGATCATGCTCCAACAAAGAGTTAGATCAGGATGGCGATTCAGCGAAACGTCATCCTGATCTACAGCTTCGCCGGCGCCTTCGCCTCGGCATCGGCGGACGGAAGAACCCGGCAATTGTCCGGCCTGGGTGCGGATCTGCAAATGGTGGCGCCCGTCAGCGCGTCCACTGATTGCGGTCCGGTCGTCAGCCCGAATGCCTTCAGTTCGTCCCGGCTGAGTTCCCTGTGCTTTGCATATTCGGCCGACTGCATGGCGGCGAAAAAGCCCGAGCCGACCGCCATCTCGTCGAGATAGGCCCTGACCTTGTCTTCCATGCCCATGGAATGCACGAGGAAGTGCGCACCGGCGCCAACGAGGCGCCGGACGCCGCCGGCGACCATAACCGCGCAGGCGGCGTCGCATTCGGCGCCGGCATCCATGGTGAGCCCGGCATGGAGACCGTCGGCCGCGACGCACCCCACGGCGCCCGGATCGCAGTCGAGAAAATCCGTTCGCGCGACCGCGATATCCAAGCCGTGCTCGCGGATCAGCCTGCCCGCGGCGAGCGCAGCCTGCGCATCTCCACCCGGCGAGTTGATTACGACCGGCAACCGGCGCTCACGGATCGTATCGAGCAGTTGGCGCAGCTTGTCGGCCGTATCTGCAGCGATCGTGCCTTCCGCCGAAATCCATTCCGGACAATCGGGATTGCAGAGCGGGTTGCTGCCGCGAACAAGAACGAAACGCATCTGCTGTTCGTGGGCTTGCGGTGTCGGCGGCGGCGCCGGCGCTGTATAAGAAGGTCCGGCCTCTACTGCCGCGACCGCGACGGGCGCGCCGTTCGCGGGAATCTCGCGACAATTCGCCGGTGCCGGATGGCGCTGGCAAATGGTTCTCTCGGTCAGCAGATCGAGCGAATCGAGGCTGGTCACGAGCTTCATCTCCAGCATGTCATCGGGCTCGATCTGCCTGATGTCGCTGGCAGGTGTGGCCTTCATCACGCCCAGCACGCCCTGCTCGACGCCCATCTCCTTCAAATAGGCCGACAGCCGCTTCTCGATCGCCTTGCTCATCTCATAGGTCTTGTAGCTGCCGGCATTCTTGCGGCTGACGATCTTGGTGCCGATGATCTTCTTCTTGCCGTTCACAACCCGGTAGGTGGTGCGGTAGAGCAGTTTTTCGCGCTGGTAGGTGGTGGTGATCTGATGGACGCCGAGATAGGCCCATTCGCCGACGACACGGTGGATGCCGCCGGCAAACATCAGCGGACAGGCCGAATTGCACATCGCACCGCTGTCGTAAGCGACGCCGGAATAGGGCTGACCCCTGCCGTCATTGTCCCGGCAATTTTTCGTCCCCGGCGAGCAGCCGGAAAATTCCGTGATGCCGACCGCGATATCGAGCTTGTTCTTGCGGACCATGCGGCCAAGCTGGAGCGCGGCATCGACGTTGCCGCCGGGAGAATTGACGACGATGGGCAATTGCCGCCCGCCGAGCGTCTTCAGCAGGCGTTTCAGTAGCGCCGGCGTGCCGGCCTCGATCGTGCCTTCGGCAGAAATCCATTCCGGGCAGTTCGGCTCGCAGCCCGGCGCGCTGCTGCGCACGACGACGAAACGCATCGCCGGACCGTAGTCCTGAGGTGTCTCCTTCGCGGCGGCGTTGAGGGTGGCCAGCCCTGCGGCAGCGGCCAATCCCAGCCGAAGCAGCTCGCGCCAACACCGCATGGTCTTTGAACGGAATGTTGAAACCACGTCTGGCAAGCCCCTCGGCGCAACCCATACTAGTTGCGGCGACGATGGTTGCAACAGAATTGAACAGGGCCTGGCAGCACTGCTTCAAACAAAAGGGCGGCCCGAAGACCGCCCTTTCCTGCCGAACCGGCAAAAGCCGGACCGATTACTCCTTGATGGTGACGACGATGCCGGCACCGACGGTGCGGCCGCCTTCACGGATGGCGAATCGCAGCTTCTCTTCCATCGCGATCGGCACGATCAGCTCGACGTCGACGGTGATGTTGTCGCCGGGCATCACCATCTC
>NZ_JAIUHV010000025.1:0-23188 GCF_020165285.1 Mesorhizobium sp. CA10 | reverse complement strand
TTCCCTCCGGAGGGGGGAAAGGTGGCGCTGCGAAGCAGCGACGGATTGGGGGAACCACGTGGCAATCAAGCCTCGGCATCTTATGCAGCGCTGGTCGACCCCCACTCCGTCTCGGCTTCGCCGAGCCACCTCTCCCCCGATCGACGAGGGAGAGGAAAGGCGCCAGGCTTTTTTACCGTCAACGCCCGTCCAGCAACGCTCTTCCTTTCCCTCCGGAGGGGGAAAGGTGGCGCTGCGAAGCAGCGACGGATTGGGGGAACCACCTGGCGATCAAGCCTCGGCCTGATCAGTCGCGCCAGTCACAGAAGATGTGCACAGCATAGCCCACTTTGCGGGGCGAGGAACCCAGGCTGGCGAAGGCCGCGCTTGGCGCTTGGGGAAGCGCCGCCGGCGATTACGCACGACATCAGAGTGCGCTATCCCTTATCGCCGCCGCTGCCCCACAGCGCGCGCTGCAGCAGGCCCGGTGCGCGCTTCTTCGGCGCGAGTTCGACATCGCTCACCAGCCGCGCCCCGCCCTCACGCCTCTCCAGCGTGATCTTTCGCGTGTGGAAGGCTTCCAGCTCGGCGCGATGGGCGACGCTGATGATGGTCACCTGGGGCAGCACCTTGATCACCGTCCGCATCATCTTGTCCTGGCTCTTCTCGTCCAGCGCCGAGGTCGCCTCGTCGAGCACCACGATGTCCGGCGCGTGCAGCAGCAGGCGGGCAAAGGCGAGACGCTGCTTCTCGCCGCCCGACAGCGTCTGGTCCCAAGGCGCCTCTTCCTCCAGCCGGCTCTTCAGATAGCCGAGGCCGACCTTGTCGAGGGCCGTATTGATCTCTTTCGTCTTCCAGTTCTCGGCGGCGGCGGGATAGGCCGTGGCGCGGCGCAGCGTGCCGGACGGGATGTAGGGGCGCTGCGGCAGCATGAAGAGGCGCTTGCCCGGGTGGAAATCGACGCTGCCGCTGCCCCAGGGCCAGAGGCCGGCGATGGCGCGCACCAGCGTAGACTTGCCCGAGCCGGATTCGCCCGAGACCAGCACGCGCTCGCCAGGCGCGATCTCCACCTCTGTTTCCTTGACCACGGCGGTGCCGTCGTCGAGCGTCACGGAAACATTGTTGAGGCTGAGCATCGCGCCGTCTGCGGTCTCGCCGCGCTGAATGCGGCCGAGCTTGTCGTTCTCCTCGGCGCGCTCCAGCCCGTCCAGCGACATCATCAGCGAGGCGATGCGGTGGGCCGAGGCGTTCCAGTCGGCCAGGCGCGGATAATTGTCGACCAGCCAGCCGAAGGCGCCCTGCACGATGGCGAAGGCGGAGGCCGCCTGCATCACCTGGCCCAGCGTCATCGAGCCGTCGAGGAATTTCGGCGCGCACAGAAGCACCGGCACCACCGGCGCGAACAGGCTGGAGCCTTGCGAGACCAGTGCCGTGCGCATGTGCTGGCCGGTGAGCCGCGCCCAGCGGCCGAGCACGCCGGCGAAGGTGCGGTCGATGCCGGCATTCTCCTCCTCCTCGCCGCCCAGCAGCGCGATGCTCTCGCCATTCTCGCGCACGCGCGTCAGCACATAGCGGAACTCGGCCTCGGCCTGGTTCTTGTCCTCGGAAAGCTGGACGAAGCGGCGGCCGATGGCGAACATCGAGGTCGAGGTGATCGCCGCGTAGATGACCGCGGTGACGACGAGGAAGCCGGGCACGGTGATGGTGGAACCGCCCAGCGAAAAGCTCAGCGCGCCGCCGATCGTCCACAGCACGACGATGAAGGTCGAGGCCGACAGGAAGGCGTTGAGGACGCCGGCGATGAAGTCGACCGGCGATTCGGTGGCGATGCGCAGATCCTCGGTGAGGCGGGCCTCCGGGTTGGCATGGTCGCCCTTGACGAGGTTGAGCTGGTAGTAGCGGCCGCTGGCCAGCCAGCGCTGGATCACGGCCGTGGTCAGCCAGGAGCGCCAGCGGCGCTGCATGGTCATGCGCAGGTACACTTGCGCGACCACCAGGCTGATGCTGCCGGCGACCAGCGGCAGGAAGACGGCGCTCAACCAGTAGACGGTGTGCGCGTCGCGCAGCTCGATGGCGTCGAAGATCGCGCGGTTCCAGCGGTTGATGCCATATTGGAAGCCGACATTGACGCAGATCAGCGTGAGCAGCCCGATCGTCAGCGGCCAGGCAAGCCTGTCGCCACGCAGACCCCAATAGCCGCGCCCGCTGATCCAGAAGCGCCGCAGCAGATATCTCTTGCGCGCCCGCACGGCCTCCTCGGGGGAAAGCTCGGGATCCGGCTCGATCGCCTCGGGCGGCGGCGACCCGGCATGGCCGATGGCTTCCGGCGCGGCGTCGGCGGATGCCTTTTCTTCGGCCTCGCCGGCCTGCGGCTTGCGTTGCTGTGCCTTGTCGTCTTTCAGCCGGTCTTCGTGCCGTGTGTCTTCCCGCGCCCTCTCGGCGCGCGACTTAGCGGCGCCACGCGGTTCCGACTGGCGCGGCTTGTCCTGGCGCGGCGGCGCCGAACGCGGCTTGCTTGCACCGCGCTGCGTGGCGCTGTCGGCCGGTTTCGGTTTGTGCTTGGCCGGGGACATCGCGCCACAACGGCCCAAAAATCAAAAGGTTTCACGCGGGCCGCGGCTACCCTGTCCTTCCGATGCCGGTTGCCCGCCAAGTCAATGAATGCCCTTGGCGGTGGCCAATCAGGCGGCGCTGCCGCTCTTGGGCGTGCGCCGTGGCTCGAAAAGGGCCTCGGTGGCGGAACTACCGGTCGCGTCGAAGGCGAGCGCATCGCCCAGGGGGAGCGCGGCCGAGAAAAGATAGCCTTGCCCAATCACGCAGCCCAGCGAGCGCAGGATCATACGGTCGGCGTCGGTCTCGACCCCCTCGGCCATCACCTCGATGCCCAGCGTCCGGCCGAGGCCGATCACCGCCTCGACCACGGCCTGGTCCTCGAGGGATTTCGCCAGGTCGCGCACGAAATCCTTGTCGATCTTGATCTTGCGGATGCGGCTGTCCTTGAGTGAAACCAGGGTCGAGAAGCCGGTGCCGAAATCGTCGAGCACGATCGATATGCCCGCATCCGCCAGGCGCCCGACCTTTTCGTCGACCCGGTCGCGGTCGACCGGCGCCTCCTCGGTGATCTCGATCTCGAGCATCGCGGCAGGCACGTCCTTGGCCTTCAGGCCGTCGAGGATCATGTCGTCGACATTGCCGGCCTCGAGCTCGCGCGGCGAGAGGTTCATCGCGACGCGAACATCGCGGCGCCCATGCTTCACGAGCTCTGCGATGATGGCGCAGCAATTGAAGAACACCGTCTCGGTCAGAAGCGAAAGCAGCCCGGTTTCGCGCGCGGCAGTGACGATCTCGGGTGGCGAGATGGCGCCATGGACATCATGGTGCCAGCGCAGCAGCGCCTCGAAACCGACCACCGCGTTGGTATCGAGCCGCACCAAAGGCTGGAACCAGGAGCAGAGCGTGCCGGTTTCGATGGCGCCGCGCAGGTCGCGCTCGATGCAATTCTTGCGTTCCAGCGCGGCGTCCAGCCCGGCGTCGAAGAGACAATATTCGTTCCTACCGCCGCGCTTGGCGGCATAGAGCGCGAAATCCGCCTTGAGCAGCATCTCGGTCAGTCGCGGCTTTTCCGATTGGTAGATGCCGATCGAGGCGCCGACGCGCACCGAATTCAACTCCGGATCCGGATTGGCGATGGCTGTGATGATGGCGGATGCAAGCTCGCCGGCCGCTTGCTGCGACCTGCCGGCGGAGAAAAGCAGCACGAACTCGTCGCCGCCGATGCGCGCGATCGTGGCACCTTGCGGAGCGTGGTCCTCGATCCGGCGCGCCACCCTGACCAAAAGGTCGTCGCCGATGTTGTGGCCATAGGTGTCGTTGACGGATTTGAAGCCGTCGAGGTCGATCAGCATGGCTACGAACGGGCCGTCGGAGAGCCCGAGCTTGGCAATCGCCTGCTCCAGGCCATAGCGGTTGAGCAGATTCGTCAGCGGGTCGCGCCTGGAGTTGCGCTCCATCTCGGCGGCGAATTCGCGCGCCTCGTATTTAAGCCGGCTCGTCTCGCGAAAGCGGAATTGCCCGAGCAGCGCGCTCCTGACCATGCCGCCAAGGAAAAGCAGCACGGTGAAGGCGAGCACGTAATTTTCAACGCCGCCCTTGGCAAGCACGCAGCCGGCGGCGGTGAGGAGCGGCAGGATAATGAAATTGATCGAAGCCGGCGCATAGGAGGTTCCGTAGGTGACCGAACCGGCCGAAGTGCCGGCGAGCACGATCAGATAGAGCGGCGCCTGGCTGGTCGTGTATCCGTCGCTCAGCAGCGCCAGAAAAGACCAGGCGACACCCGAGGCAAGCGCCATCAGGCCATAAAGCGAAAGCCGGGCGCCCACCGCCCTCGGGTTGTCACCGGCGGCTTCCGATTGGGTGACGGCAAGCGCCACGCGCGCGCCGTTGATCAAGGCGATCGCCACGAACCACAGCACCGCGGCGAGGCCGCCCCCCGACAAGAGCTGCACCGCCAGGATCAAGGCCGAGAGCACCGTGCCGATCGGCATCGAGATGAAGACGCCCTTGCTCAGATCCGCAAGCTGGTCGCGCAGGATGCCGGCTTCCACGGCTTCGCTCCTTCCCTCGGATGAGGGACCCGACACCAGCCGCTCGTCATGCCTTTTCATGTCTCTAATGGGTAGGCGAGCGGAATGAAAATCGTGTTAAGGATTTCAGCGGTTTACGTGGCATTTCTTGCACGAATTCGCCGATGGACTATTTGAAATGCTCGGCATGGCACGGCGCGAGAAAAGCCCTATCGTGTTTGGTGTGACCCGCAAGCCGATCGGAGCCCCAACCCATGACCCTGACCAATCGAGACATCGTCGAGCTCACCGAATGGCGGCGCAAGCTGCACCGGCAGCCGGAAATTTCGAATGAGGAGGAAAGGACCGCGAAAGAGGTGGTGAGTTTCCTCGCCGATACCGGGCCGGACAAGGTGCTGACCGGGCTCGGCGGCCACGGCGTCGCGGCGGTCTATGACAGCGGACAGGCCGGACCGACGGTGCTGTTCCGCTCGGAGCTCGACGCGCTGCCGATCGCGGAGCTTTCGGGTGTGGCGCATGCCTCGCAGGTGCCGGGCAAGTCGCATATGTGCGGCCATGACGGGCACACCGCGATCCTGGCGGCGCTCGGTCGCCAATTCGGACGCGAAAGACCGGCGCGCGGCCGCGTCGTCTTGATGTTCCAGCCGGCGGAGGAAACCGGCAACGGCGCGGCCGGGGTCGTCGCCGATCCGCGCTTTGGCGAGATCCAGCCGGATTTTGCGTTTTCGCTGCACAATCTGCCGGGCGTGCCGTTGGGCGAGGTGCGGCTGAAGGCCGGCACCGTCAACTGCGCCTCGCGCGGCATGCGCGTCGTGCTCGAGGGCAAGACAGCGCATTCCTCGATGCCGGAGACAGGTGTATCGCCGATGCCGGCGGTGAGCGAGCTGATGCCGGCGCTGCCGGCGCTCGGGCGCGGGACCTTCACCGACGAGGATTTCGGCATGGTGACCGTCACCCATTGCGCGATGGGCGAAGCCGTGTTCGGCATTGCGCCCGGCTATGCCGAAGTGTGGGCGACGCTGCGCACCCGCCGTGACGAGCGCATGGCCGAGCAGGTCGCCGCCGCGGAAGCGCTTGCCAGGAAGATCGCCGCGAAGCACGGCCTTGCCGTGCGTTTCGACTATCACGAGATCTTCGTCGCCAGCGTCAATGCGCCGGACGCGGTCGAGCATCTCAACCGCGCGCTCGACGAGGAAGGCATTGCGCGCAGCGAAGAGGCGCTGCCGATGCGCGCCTCGGAGGATTTCGGTATTTTCGGCCACAATGCGAGGTCGGCGATGTTCTTTCTCGGCGCCGGCGAAAGGCACCCTTCCCTGCACAACCCCGACTATGATTTCCCGGATGATCTTATCCCGATCGGCTCGCGGATCTTCATGCGCGCGGCGCGCAATCTTTTGGGCTGAGCGGACGCCGATGATGAGCTGTCCGAACGACGCCGATCGCCATGCCGCCTAGTGTCGGGCCCGATTTCTTTGCCCGCGACGCGGTTATCGTCGCGCACGCCCTGATCGGCGCCAGGCTTGGGCTCGCCGGCGTCGGCGGGATCATCGTCGAGACCGAGGCTTACCGGCCCGACGACCCCGCATCGCACAGCTTTCGCGGCCGCACGCCGCGCAACGCGCCGATGTATGGCGTGCCCGGCGACGCCTATGTCTATCGTTCCTACGGGCTGCATTGGTGCCTGAACGCGGTGTGCCTGCCGGGCAGCGCCGTGCTGATCCGCGCCATCCAGCCGCAATCCGGCATCGCCGCGATGCGCGAGCGGCGCGGAACGGATGACGACCGGCTGCTGTGCTCCGGTCCCGGCAAGCTCTGCCAGGCGCTGGGCATCGACGGTTCGCATAACGGGCTCTCGCTTACCGCGCCGCCGTTCGAGTTCGCCCGTTCCGAGGCCGACCCGGCCGCAATCCTCGCCGGTCGCCGGATCGGCCTCACCAAGGGCGTGGAAGCCGAGTGGCGATTTGGCCTCGGCGGATCGGCCTATCTCAGCCGCAGGTTCTGAGCCGCAACCTTATCCATTCCCTGTCCCCGTCACGGATCATTCGCGGCCAGCGCGCGTTTGAACAGATGACGGAGGATCGGACAATGGCGACCGACAAATACGAACGCATCAAGCGCCGCGCCTATGAGATCTGGCAACGCAGCGGCGAAGCGAATGGCCAGGACGAGGAGCACTGGCATCAGGCTTGCGAGGAAATCGAGCGCGAGGACAACGGCTTGGGCGAACAGCCGGGTGCTGCGATGCCCGGCGCGGTCACGATACCGGCCGGCAATCCGGACCGGTCGGCGGCCGAGGCGCTGGCGCGCAAGGCCCTGGCAAATCGTCCGGACAAGCCGGCCGCCGACGATCCGGCGCCGAACAAGCGCAGCCGGCGCAAAGGCTGACCCGGCCATGGTCAAAAACGTCGAACAGGCATTGGACGACGCGTTGCTGGCCATGCGCATGCTGCGCAAGTCGATCGTCGATCACGGCCATCTGGAAGCGATGGCCGATCTGGATGCCGCGATGGAAACCGCGATCGCCGTGGCGGAGCAAAAACGCATCGACATCGAGCGGGCAAAGTCGACATGAGCAGCGACGCGGCCGCGGTTCTCGGCGGCCGATCGTCCTCTCTCGGCCGCGGGCTCAAACTTCCCTGCTGTCGAAGAGGAACATCTGGATGCCCGATTCGTCGGGTGCGTAAAGCCGGCGGTGCGCCCCGGCCGCCTTTCCCTCCGGGCTTGCGAAAGCCCTCTTCATCGCTTCGAGATCGTCAAAATAAATTGTCCCGATCAGGTAGACATCGGATGGGCCGGCCACCACCGTGATCGGCCCCTGGCTGACCTCGTATTTCCTCAGACCTGGGATCTTCTTGGCCAGCGGTATGTGCGTCTCGAAATAATGCTTGTCGAACGCCTCCGCGTCAGCCGGCTGCTTGTAGATGACGACCATTCCAGCCATTGCGGTTCTCCTTTTTCGGTGGGACGGAACCAAGGACGAAATGGTGGGGGCAAACGGAACGGCACGTTGAAAAAATCTCGGGAGCGCCGAAGGACGACGATGGCGGCTATCCCGCCCTGCCCGTTGCTTTTCGCAGCTATCTCGCTTGTGCGAAGGAGCGTTCTGTGTTCTCTCCGCCTTGAATTAGCAGGGACTCAAACGATGAGAATTGCGGTGCTCGTTGCGCTCTGCGCGGCAGTGGCTGGATGCGTGTCCTCTGCCGCCGATAATGGCGCTTCGCTGTCGCAGCAGGATCCGAAATGGTCATCGCCGGAATGCCAGCAGGCCCGCGCCGCGGCATCGGACTACGCCCAGCGCGAGAAGGACCATCCCGGCTGGGGGTTCGGTGTGCTGCTTGGCCCTTACAGCATGGGGATGGTGGCGGCGGTCAAGGAACATGAGCATCAGCAGCGACGGCTTCTTGCCCGCCAGATGCATCTGCAATGCTCGAGCAAGCCGCTGCCGAAGGAACTCGATTTCGATCCGGCAAGCTACGCGCCGAAGAAAACGCATTATCCATAGAGGAAGGACCGCGGGTTCCGGTTATTCTGGCCGCTCCGCCGCGGCCTTGCCATCGAATGCATAAGTGAGGATCGCCACCCCCGTCGCGGTCGACACCTGGTTGGACAGCTTCAGCATCGAGGGCGCCTGACCCGGCTCGAAAAGGCGCGAGCCTGTGCCCAGCACCAGAGGGTGGACCATCAGCACCAGCTCATCGACAAGCCCGTGCCGCATCAGCGCGCGCAGCAGCTTGCCGCTGCCGAACACAATCAGCGCCTCGTTGTGACCTTGCTTCAGCGCGCGCACCGTCTCCCCGGCATCGCCGGCAAGCAGCGTCGAATTCTCCCAGCGCGGCTCATAACCGGCGTCATGCGAGGCGACGAACTTCCGTGCGCCGGTCAGCGCCCTGGTCATCGGACTGGCCGGCTGACGAACAGCCCAGGCTTCGTGAAGATCCTCGTAAGTCGTGCGGCCGGCGAGCAACGACCAGCCGCCGGCCATGGCGTGGCCGATGACCTCCTGCATCTTCGGGTCGCTGCCTGGATTGCCCCAACCGCCGTGCGCAAAACCATTACGCGTGTCTTCGTCGGCGCGCCCCGGCGCCTGGAAGACACCGTCCAGCGTCACATGCTCGATGGCGACGATGCTTGCCATTTCAGCCTTCGCTCCAGGCTTTCAGCAGCGGCCCGTCGCCGCCGAAGAGCGGATCCTTGTCGGGCCGGCCGACCTTCGGGATGGTGCGCATCGCCTCGGCGTGCTGCTCCGGGCTCCGGCACAAATCATAGGTGCCGAAGGGCGGATAGGCGCCGACCACCAGAAGATCGGCCGAGCCGGACAGGCGCTGATGGCCGGTGCCGGCCGGCAGGACCGCCACGTCGCCCGCCTTCACCTCCAGCACCTTGCCCTTGTCGCCGCCGAAGCGGACCTCGGCGGTGCCGCGCGCGATGCCCAGCACCTCGTGAATGCGCGAGTGATAGTGGACGAAGTCGTAGATGCCGTTGCGCCAGCTGTCGCCCCAGCCATTGGCGCCGAAAATATCCTCGAAAACGGCAGCCGGATCGCCTTCGTCCGGCAGCTGCACGGCGCCGGGATAGACGAGCATGGGCCAGCGCGGATGATTGGGCACCAGCCCGTCATCTGCGAAGCGGAAGGCGAGCGGTTCCTGTTTGTCGACAGATTGTGCCATCCTTGCGGTTTCCTGCATGGTTTTAATGGGACCTAACGGTTTCCCGCGGATTTTGCTCCGGCCGGTCTGAGGAGGTCACAATGGCTGCATTTCGTCTTTCGGCAATGGGCCTTTTTGCATCGGCGCTTGCCTTTGCCGCCGTCGCCGCCGGCAACGCCGAGACGATGGCGGTGATCGTCGCAGCGCTTCGGCATCGAAGCTGATCTGGGCCTGCCGCAGGCACATTCAGCCCGTAGCAAACCGCCACGTGGCGCGTCGCCCATTGATAGATTGCGTTCGGCTTCTAACTGACGTATAGATGTCGTTCGTAATCTAAATGGAGATCGACGATGCGAGTGAGCCGCATTCAGGCTGAGCAGAACCGGCAAACCGTGATCGATGTCGCAAGCCGGCTTTTTCGGGAGCACGGCTTTGACGGTATCGGCCTTAAGGATTTGATGAAGAGCGCCGGGCTGACCCAAGGCGCTTTCTATAAGCAGTTCGCGTCAAAGGAGGACCTTGCGGCGCAAGCTTCCAGGCGCGCGATGGAGAGCGCTGCCGACAGATGGACGGCGGCGACCGCAGCGAATCCCGGCGATCCGCTTGGGGCGGTGATCGAGTTCTATCTCAGCATGGGCCATCGCGAGGAAAGGATGGACGGCTGCCCGGTCGCGGCGCTCGGGTCGGATGCGGCCAGACAGGGGACCGAGGTGAAAGCGTCGTTCGAAGTCGGCATCAAAGCATATCTTGAAGTGCTCGGCAGGATGATTGCCAGGACTGAGAAGGAGGAAACCGGTGAAAAAGCCATGGCCGTCCTCTCGACGATGGTCGGTGCGGTGGTTCTCTCGCGCATCGTCAATGATCCCGACCTCGCCCAGGCCTTTCTGGATGCAGCGGCCGAACAGGTTCGCGACACCGTCACCGTTTGACCGGCGCGGGCTGGCTACTCAGATGGATAGGAGAATAGATGCGACGGATTGTTGTCACGGGCATGGGCGCGGTCACGCCCCTTGCCGCAAATATCGAGGCGTCGTGGTCGCGTCTCCTGGCCGGCCGCTCGGGCATCCGAAGGCTTCCTGAGGACATGGTGGAAACCCTGCCGACAAAGATCGGCGGAACGGTTCTTTCCCTGGAGGAGGATCCCGAGGCCGGCCTCGATGCGAATGCCTTCCTGGCGCCGAAGGATCAGCGCAAGATCGATCGCTTCATCCTATTCGCGCTGGCGGCGGCGGAAGAGGCGCTTGCCCAGGCGGGATGGAAGCCGGAGTCGGAAAAGGATCGGCTTCGCACCGCGACGATCATTGCTTCAGGTATCGGAGGGTTCCCCGCCATAACCGAGGCGGTGCGGACCGTCGACCAGCGCGGCGTTCGGCGTCTTTCGCCGTTCACGGTGCCGTCTTTCCTGGTGAACCTCGCCGCCGGCCACATCACGATTCGTTACGGCTTCAAGGGCCACATCGGCGCGCCGGTAACGGCGTGCGCCGCCGGCATTCAGGCGATCGGCGATGCGGCGCGCATCATCCGCGCCGATGAAGCCGACATCGCCGTGTGCGGCGGCACGGAAGCCTGCATGAACGTCGTCAGTCTGGGCGGCTTCGCGGCGGCGCGCTCGCTTTCAACCTCCTTCAATCACCGTCCCGATCAAGCCTCGCGTCCGTTCGACATGACGCGGGACGGCTTCGTCATGGGCGAAGGCGCCGGTATCCTTGTCATCGAGGAATTGAACCATGCACTGGCGCGCGGGGCACAACCGCTCGCCGAGGTCGTTGGCTACGGCACGACGGCGGATGCGCATCACGTCACTTCCGGCCCTGAAGACGGGGACGGCGCGCGCCGCGCGATGGAGATCGCGATTGCCCAGGCCGGCATTTCACCGCACGAGGTCCGCCATCTCAACGCGCACGCGACCTCCACGCCGGTGGGCGATCTGGGAGAAATCGAAGCGATCAAAACCGTCTTCGGCACGGATTTCTCCATAGCCGTCAGCGGAACGAAGTCGGCGACCGGACACCTGCTCGGTGCCGCCGGCGGGATTGGCGCGATCTTCACCATCCTGGCGCTGAGGGACCAGGTGGCGCCGCCGACCCTCAATTTGAGCGCCCCCGATCCGGCCGGCGACGGAATAGACTTCGTCGCAAACCGGGCCCGGCCGATGGAGATGGACTACGCGATCGCCAATGGCTTCGGCTTCGGCGGCGTCAATGCCAGCGTGCTGTTCCGGCGCTGGGACAAGCACGGCGTAAACGGTCGAGCCGCTCGTGATTGACGCTCTTTGCTCCAGCCTTTCCTGCTTTCCAGTCCAACCCAAAGAAAGTGATCTCCATGAACAGGACCAATCCTGGCGTTGCCATTGTCACAGGGGCATCCAGCGGAATCGGGCACGCAACGGCCAAGGCGCTGCAGAGCGCCGGCTTTCGCGTGTTCGGAACCAGCCGTCGCGCGGCCTCCAAGAAAACCGACGGTATTACCATGCTGACCTGCGACGTGACCGATGACGCCTCCGTGGCGAAGCTGATCGATGAGGTGCTGGCCGATGCTGGGCGCATCGACGTGCTGGTCAACAATGCCGGCATCGGCCTGCTCGGCGGCGCGGAGGAATCCTCGACTGCACAGGCCCAGGCTCTGTTCGACGTGAACGTCTTCGGTGTCATCCGTATGATCAACGCGGTGCTGCCGATCATGCGACGTCAAGGAAAGGGCAGGATCGTCAACTTGAGCTCAGTGCAGGGGTTCATCCCCGCCCCCTATTTCGCGCTTTATTCATCGACCAAACATGCCGTTGAAGGGTATTCCGAATCGCTTGACCACGAAGTGCGGCCGTTTGGAATTCGCGTCGCATTGGTCGAGCCGGCCTATACGCGTACCTCCTTCGAAGACAACCTCGCCAAGCCGGACCAGTTGCTCGAGATCTATGACGCCGCGCGCGCCGGCATGACCGTAGCCGTGCGGAAGGCAATGGACAAAGGCGATGCGCCCGAAGTGGTGGCCGACACCGTTCTGGCGGCTGCGACCGATCCAACGCCGAAGCGGCGCTATGCGGCGGGAAAGATGGCACGCCGGGTCAGTGTCCTGCGCCGTTTCGTTCCGGCATCCGCATTCGACAAGAGCCTGCGAAAGCAGCTCGGGCTGCCGGCCTGACAACGGAGCCTTTCACTCCAGCCGCCCTGCCTCCAGGTCAAAGCGCCGGCAGCAATTAGCTGTTCGTCACTGACCGCATATAGGCATTCCCTATTGCAATCCCCGGAAGAAAAAGGTTGTTTAGAATCTCCGGGGGAAACGAAATCGTGAATAGAGGCGTGGTGCGGCTTCTTCCGAAGCCCAAGGTTTCAATATTCATTTGCGGATGCGGGCATACGGGGTCAACTTTGCTCGCCCGGATACTGGCTGCGCATCCGGAAATTTTCTCTATCCGCCGCGAGACAAGCGCGTTTGTCTCAAGCGATGGGGCGCGATGGACCAAGCTAAGCGCGGTTTTGCTGCAGGCAGCCATTTCACGCCGCAGCGTCTGGGTCGAAAAGACCCCGAACCATATCCACTATACGAGGCAGATCATCGAGACGATCCCGGGCGCGCGCTTCATCGTTGTCACGCGCGACGGCAGGGACATCGTGGCCTCGCTCGGGCAGCGTTACGAGGGCGATTTCGACAAGGCTTTCCAAAGATGGATCGCCGACAGCAAGGCCTCGATGGAGCGCATCGAAAAGGGCGAAAGCATCCTGTGGCGTTATGAAGACTTCATCGAATCGCCTGCGCTTTCCATCGAACGGCTATGCCGCTTCATCGGCGTGGCCTTCGATCCAGGCATTCTGAACTATCACCAGCAGCCCGTCATATGGGGGCGCGAAAAGGCGGTGCGCACGCCCCATTCCGCTCGCCGGCACGCCCAGGTGAACCAGCCGATCACCGACTATCGGGGCAGTTGGCGATCCAGCCTGCCTATGGAAGTGGCTTGCCGTTTCGACGCCGGCGAAGCGCGGGAAATCATGGGCTATTTCGGATACGCGCAGGCCGATCGTCCGGCAGGTGTCGATCACCAGACCTAAGCGTAGTCGAGAAGCGACCTTTTGTGCTGCGACAGATCGGAAGCAACTGTCCGAGAAGCAGCAGCCTGCGCCGACGTATTGGCGAGCGCGCGTGCCTGCCATGAACCAGCAACGTCTTCAGCATGGATTGGGCGCGCCCGGTAATCAGCACCCGAGCGCCGAGAACTGGTGGCGGCCCGACTGATCCGCGAATTCGCACAGCAGCCGGCTGCCGATCGCATAAAAGCCCAGGAAATTCGACCAATGCCGATCCGGCCAACGCCGGGAACGCGTATCGCAGGCCAAACTCACGATGCGCCGATAAAGACGCTTGACTCGCCCTCCCCCTTACGGACAAGTTGCGTTGTCAGACATCTTACATACGAGAGGGAGGTTTCGTGAGGAGATTTATCGCTTGTTTCGCGCTGGCTGCCGGCGCGCTCGCATTTGCGTCGGCAGCGTGGGCGGGAGAAACCCTGGATCGCGTCACAACCAAGAAGGCCATGGTGGTCGCGACCAACAGCGGCTGGCCACCGCAGAGCTTTCTCGACGAGAGCAACCAGCTGGTCGGGTTCGATATCGACGTTTCGAAAGAAATCGCCAAGCGCCTCGGCGTCGAGGTCAGCTTCGAGACGCCCGATTGGGCGACCATGACCGGCGGCCACTGGCAGGGCCGCTATGATCTTGGCGTCGGCTCGGTGACGCCGACCAAGGCCCGGGCCAGGGTGATCGATTTCGCCGGCATCTATTATTACAGCCCTTATGTCTATGTGGTCCACAAGGACAGCAAGGCAAAATCGGTGAGCGATCTGAACGGCAAGGTGATCGGCGTCGAGACCGCCACCACTTCGGAAGATTTCATCCGCCGCCAATTGGAGATCGACGCTCCCGGCCTTCCGCCAATCGAATACAAGCTGCAGCCTGGCGAAATCCGGACTTTCGCCGATTCCATGCTGCCGTTCGACGATTTGAGACTTGGGGACGGCGTGCGGCTCGACGCGGTCATCGCGCCCGAGCAGACCGCTCAAAACGCCATCAAAAACGGTTATCCGCTGCGCATCATCGAGGGCGACTACGCCTTCCGCGAGCCGCTGGTGGTGATCGCCGACAAGGGCGATGCCGAGTGGACCACCAAGATCGGCGGCATCATCGACCAGATGAAGAAAGACGGCACGCTCGCCACGCTGACCACCAAGTGGTACGGCAAGAACTACAGCGCCGATTGACGCTCATCGCGGGCGGCCCCTCAAGGCCGCCTGCTTCCGTCAGAACCTATCATGACTTATCCCGACACCTATTATCGCCGTACACTTGCCGACGAGAAGGTCAGACCACCGCTCGCGGGTCCGGCCGAATGCGACACGGTCATTGTCGGCGGCGGACTGGCCGGTCTGACGACGGCGCTGCAGCTGGCGCGCGCCGGGCAGCAGGTCGTGCTGCTCGAAGCCGAGAGTATCGGCTTCGGCGCCTCGGGCCGCAACGGCGGCTTCGTCAGCCCCGGCTTCGCGACCGGCAGCGACAAGATCGCCGCGATGGCCGGCGCGGCGGCGGCACGAGAGCTGCACCGGCTGTCGATCGAAGGCGTCGATTTCGTACGGCAGACGATCAAGGATCTCGACATCACGGCAGCGAAGCCTCGCCCCGGAATCATGGGCGTGCTGCGCCATGACGGCGGCGCCGAACTGAAGGCTCATGCAGAGAAGCTGGCGCGGGATTTCGACTATCCGCTCGAATATCTCGAGCGCGACCAGGTGCGCGCTGTGCTGCGTTCCGAGCGCTACTACCAGGGCCTGCGCGATGGCAACGCCTTCCACATGCATCCGCTGAACTATCTGCGCGCCATCGGGGCGGAGATCGAGCGGCTGGGCGGCAGGATTTACGAGGGCTCCAGCGCGATCGAGGCTAAACTCGATGGCCCGCACAAGACGCTACGCACCGCAAGCGGCGAAGTACGCGCGCGGCAAGCGGTGTTTGCCACCGGCGGCTATTCAGGACCGCTGGTCGGTCGGCTGAAGCGGGCCATTTTACCGATCGCGACCTATGTGATGCTGAGCGAGGAAGCCCCCGATCTCATCGCCGACGCCATCGCGACCACGGATGCCGTCGGCGACAACCGCCGGGCCGGCGACTACTACCGTGTCGTGGAGGATGGAAAGCGGCTGCTCTGGGGCGGGCGCATCACTACGCGGGCCGCTTCGCCGGCGGCGCTGGCCAGGGAATTGCGCCGGGAGATGGTTGGAACCTACCCCCAGCTCGCTGCGCTCAAGACCGAACTCGCCTGGTCAGGGCTGATGGCCTACGCCCGCCACCTGATGCCCCAGATCGGGCAGCTGCAGCCAGGCGCCTGGTATCTCACCGCGTTTGGCGGGCACGGCATCAACACGACGGCCATAGCCGGCAAGGTGGTCGCCGAGGCGGTACTCGGCCAGTCGGACCGCCACCTTCTGTTCGCGCCGTTCGGACTGGCCTGGGCGGGCGGGCCGGTAGGGCTTGCCGCGGCGCAACTCACATATTGGAAGCTGCAGGCGCAAGATTGGTGGCGCGAACGAGCCCGCTAACCAGAAGGGAGATCGACAGGTGATCGGCAGACTGCTGCTCAACTATCCGGACGCCGCACGCCGCATCGGCGTGTGCCTGGCGCTAGCCGCTTTCGCCGCGGGCCTCTACGGTCTCGGCATCAAGGCAGACTGGATCGGCAAGCTGATCCCGAGCTCGATCGAATGGCTTGCGACCAATCCCGTGGTGGCGCGAGCCGTCTCAGCGGTGCTGATCGCGCTGATCGTGGCCGCCAACTGGAAGGCGCTGCAGCAACTCGGGCGCAAGCAGCAGATCGTGGCGGTATGGATCGAGCTGTTCGTGCTGCTGATGCTGTTCTTCTATTCCTTTGATCTGTCCTTTTCTTTCATCGCCCGGAAGATCGGTTTCCTCATCTCGCAGGGCGTGGTGACCACGCTCTACATCTCCGCCATTTCGATCGCCATCGCGACAGTCATCGCCTTCATCGGCGCCATAGCCAAGCTCTCCAAGAACGGCATCGTCTATGGCCTGGCAACGTTCTACACTTCGCTGTTCCGCGGGCTGCCGCTGCTGATGCAGATCTACATCATCTATCTCGGCCTGCCGCAGGTCGGTTATGTGATCGGGGCCGTGCCTGCCGGGATCATGGCGCTGTCGCTTTGCTACGGCGCCTATATGACCGAGATTTTCCGTGCCGGCATCGAAAGCATCCCGCGCGGCCAGACGGAAGGCGCCACCGCACTTGGCCTCAGCCCCAACCAGACGATGTTCCTGGTGATCCTGCCGCAGGCGATGCGCGTCATCGTGCCGCCGACGGGCAATCAGTTCATCGCGATGCTGAAGGATTCCTCCCTGGTCTCGGTGGTCGGGGTCTGGGAGATCATGTATCTGGCGCGCACACAGGGCCAGACCGAGTTCCGGCATATCGAGATGCTGATCACCGCCTCGATGATCTATTGGATTTTGTCCATCGGGCTCGAATTCCTGCAGTCCCGCATCGAGGAACGGTTCGGGCGATCGCTCAAACGCTGAGCTTCAATGGGGCATCCCCTCCTGGGGAAAGCCGCCGAGATGGCAGCAGGCCAGAGCGGCATGATCGCGGCCGCTTTCGAGGCATTGCACCAGCGGCCTCCTGGCAAGCCATGCATGCAGGAAACCGGCAATGAAACTGTCGCCGGCGCCGGTCGTGTCGACGACCTCGACCGGGCGGATGCCGGTCTCGGCGCGTTCGCTGGCCGTCAGCGCCATCGACCCCTCGGCCCCGCGCATGACGACGGCGCAGCCTGCGCCGCGCGACAGGAGATCCGCGGCCATTGCTTCGGCCGCGTCGCGAGGTTGGCCAGCCGAGCAGAAAACTATGTTCAAACCCTCCACGCCGAGATCGGCGGGATCGGCGTTGACCGAAATATCCTGCGAGACGCTGACGCCTGCCCGCGACAGGCGCCTGCGCAAGGCGCCGCCATCATCCAGCCAGCCGATATGGACGTGATCCATCATCGCCAGGATCGCCAGTTCGGCCTCGTCCGGCGCATAACCGGCGCAGACGCCGAAATCCTCGGCCGCAATCAAACGCTCGCCGGACGGCAAGACTTTGATGTCGGTCCAAGCGGTGTTGCGCTGGCCCACGCGCAGGTGCTTGACCGCCACCCGATTGGCTTCGAGCTCAGCGCAGGTGCGTTCGCCCTCGGCGTCGCGGCCGACCGCGCCGAAATAGAAGCTGTTATGGCCAAGCCGCGCGAGCTGGACGGCAACGTTGAGTGCGTTGCCGCCGACCAGCGAGCGGCCGATCGGCGCTCCGAGGCGGTCGATGCAGTTGTCGCCGACGACGGCAAATCGAAGGCTGCTCATATCCTGCGCTGCGATCAAGCTGACGCCGAGAGCTAAGCTCAATAGGCAACGCGCTTATAGTAGCGGCGCGTCGTCAGCGGGTGGTTGCGGATCACCTCGAGATGCCCGCTGACCCGTTCGAGGGCGGTCGCGAGCACGATCGGCGAAACCAGCGCGCGCACATCCGGCGAAATGCCGGGCAGTTCAAAATCGGCCGTGTCGAGCACCGTCAACTTGTCCGTATAGGTAGGGGTGAATTTCTCGACGCGATCGGCCAGCGGCCGGGCGCTGTCCTCGCCCTTGAAGAGCACCACGCTGACGTCTTTGTCCACCAGCTCCAGCGTGCCATGGAAAAAGTCGGAAGCATGCACGGGGCGGGTCCGGATCCACTGCATCTCCTCCAGGATGCACATGCCATAATACCAGGCCTGCGGCCAGACATTCCCGGCGCCGGTTATGATGTGATAGTCGGAGGCGGCGAGTTTGTGCGCGAAGCCGGCGGCTTCCTGTTCATAGCTCCGCTTCACCTCCAGCAACAGTCGCGGCAACTGCTCCAGTTCGGTGAAAATCCGTTCGGATTCGGCGAGCTCGCCGCGATGCTTCAGCACTGCAAGCGCGATGAAGAGCGACTGGAGATAGAAGGACTCGCAGGACGTGTCGTCCTCAGCGAAGTTGACGAAGACATGGTCCCCGCCCTTGCCGAGCGGCGTCTCCTCATGTCCGACCAACGTGATCACCGTCGCCCCGACGTCCTTGATCCGGGACAGCAGTGCCACGCTTTCCTTGGTGGTGCCGGAGAGCGAGGGCAACACGACGATCGATTTGTCGGTCAGGTGCACGGATTGGACAAGCTGCAGCTCGGCGGTGATGTCGACGAAGGCCGGAAAGCCAGATCGGCGCTGCAGCAATTGCGCCGCCGGATGCATCAGGATCGCTGCACCGCCGGTGCCGAGAAAGAAGATGTTTTGCGCCCCGGCGGCGAGGCACTGCGCCACAACGGCTTCAATGCGCTCGCGCAAGGCCACCGCCCCCGATTGGATGCGCATAAACCGGGCTTCGTCGAAATTGAGCATCGTTCCCTCGATCAATTCAGTTGTAAGACAACTGACATCTACGGGAGCGCATTTCAAGAGAAATTTTGCGAAAGATTCGCATGAGTTGCCTATGCGACATGCGATCGCCACGGCATGCCCCCGCTTGACCTGAGCGCGATTGTCCGACAACAAAAGGAGAGTTGGCACAATGGGGAAGAGGGACTTGGACGAGCCGCTTCGGGACGCGCGCACATTGGCGGTTCAGCTGCGCGACCGCATGGCCGACCTCATCAGGACCGAAGGGCTCAAGCCCGGCGACCGGCTGCCAACGGAATCCCAGCTGACGCAGCGCTTCCGCATCTCGCGCCCTGCCCTGCGCGAAGCGCTGAAGCTTCTCGAACAGGACGGCATCATCTCCGTCACTCATGGTCTCGGCCGCTTCGTGACCGCGAACTCCGCCGTCCAGGTCGACCGTCCAATCACGGTGTTCGAAAGCGTGACCGACATGTCGCGCCACTATGGCTACAACACCGTCAACAAGGTTCTTTCCATCGCCGAGGAAACGCCTGATCCATTTATCCAGCAGCAATTGCGGCTAGCGGACGGAGAGCGCGTCATCCGGCTTGAACGGCTGCGGCTGCACAACGATCTGCCCCTCATCTATTCGCTCGACTACGTACCGCGCAGCTTTTTGCCGGGGCGCCTTTTCGACATCGAATGGAGCGGCTCGCTGCTCGCCCTGCTGGAAAAGCACCGCCATCAGCCGCGTATGTCGGCCGCCTCCGTTGCAGCCGTAACGCTGCCCGAGGAAATCGTGCAGCGCAACGACTTGCGCGACTTCGGGCCAGCCCTGCTCATTACGGAAACCTGTTTCGATGGGACCGGAGCCCCGGTCGTCCATGCCGCCGTCTATCACCGCGGCAGCCATTTCACCTTCAGCTTCGCACGAAAGTGAAAGCTCAAATGGTCGCGATGACCAGTGTCAGGTGCCATGCAGATGTCGAGGGCCGTGACTAGCGCGGGAGCAGCCGGGAGACCTTGAGCCGCGGCGCGAAGAAGCAGCGCAGATAGGGCTGGTTGGTTATGACGTAATGGTTCTCGCAGATATGGTATCGGCCGTCCGGCGATTCCTGCACGCGGTCTGGCGGGATGTTGAAGCCATCGGGTAGATAGACATAGCCGCCGTCGGCCCCGGATTGCACGGCAGACTCGGGGATGGGGCGGCAATCCGTGCCGCCGCAACATTTGAAATTCGTCACCGGGTCGACCTTGTTTTCGTACCAGTCATGAGCATCGGCGCCTGTCGCGGCGACAATCCACATGGCTGTGACGATGACCCTTCGCATGGCGTTCCTCGACGGTGCGGAGGCGCTGCTCATTCGAGCATCATCTATATTAGCGTTCCGCCGGAAACGCCATTGGCCGCGACGGTCTGGAAGGCGACGCCGGCCCTTGTGGACGGCAATAGGTGAAGCCGGAACCTTCAAATCGAGGTCCGGCTCTACCGCTCACACCAGCCTTTGCCCGCCGTCGATGTGGACGGTCTCGCCGGTCATGAACTCGTTCTGCATGAGATAGAGATAGGCCGGCGCGATATCGGCGGGCCTGGCGATCTTTCCAGCCGGGATGCGGGAACCCATCTGCTCGAAATAGCCTGATTTAGCGGCGCCGACGATCTCGTCCCACATTTCGGTATCCACCCACCCGGGCGAGACGATGTTGACGCGGGTCGGCGCGAGCTCCAGCGCCAGCGCCCGGGCGAAATAGGTGAAGGAACCGGCGACCGCCGAAACCACCGAGCCGCCAGGCACCGGCGGGCGGTCCTTGTTGATGCCGGAGGTGAAGATCATCGAGCCGCCCATGTTCAGCGTGCGCACGGCGTGCTTGGCCAGCATCACTGCGCCGATCAGCTTGCCGTCGACAAATTGGCGCACGAAATCCATATCGGTCCCGCCGATCGGATAATTGGGCGGCGGCGTGCCGGCCGTCGCCACCAAATGATCGAAAGCGCCGGCTTGCTCGAACAAGCCGGACACCTCGGCCTCATTGACCATGTCGGCGGCGATGCCTGTCACGCGCCCTGCCCCGCCGAGCCGCTTTTCGGCGGCCTTCAGCTTTTCGGCCGAACGGCCGGCGATCACCACCTCCGCGCCGCTTTCAAGCGCCGCTGCCGCGACGCCGAAGCCGATGCCGGAGCTGCCGCCGACGACAATGATCTTCTTTCCATTGAGCGATGTCATGGGGAGATTGGTCATGGGTCTTCTCCGTCTTTCCGCGATGGGTTCAAAATCAGGCGCGGCCGGCGTGGGCCGCTTCGATATCGGCGAGGATGATCTTCTTCATCGAATACATCGCCTGACGCGCCCGGTCGGCCTTGGCGCGGTCGGGGTCGTTCATCAGGCGCAGCGTCGGTTCGGGAATGACCTGCCAATAGACGCCGAACTTGTCCTTCAGCCAGCCGCAGGGCTGCTCCGAGCCGCCGCCGGCGGTCAGCGCGTTCCAAAAATAATCGGTTCCGGCCTGGTCCTTGGTTTCGATGTAGAGCGAAATCCGCTCGTTGAAGGGCGGCACTTCGCCGGCGTTGAGCGCGGTGAAGCGCTGGCCTTCGAGCTCGAAATCGAAGATCGCATGCGGCTTGTCGGTGAACTCGATGGTCCGCAGCGCGCGGCTGTTCTTGAAGACCGAGAGATAGAAATCTCGCGCGGCTTCGGCATCGAGGTTGAACCAGAGGAAGGGATGAACGTTGGCCATGATGTCCTCGCAGGTTTGATCTTAAGTGAGTATTGATCACAAATTCTGTGAGGATTTTTGATTGGAAAAGGCTCGACGGACAAACCAAAATTTGGCAAGTATTTGTTACCATAACTCACAAATGGCTTTGTCGTCATGGCCCGCAGACTGCCGCCGCTCAACGCCTTGCCGGCCTTCGAGGCCGCTGCACGGCATTTGAATTTTTCGCGGGCCGCCGACGAGCTGAACCTCACCCATGGCGCGATCAGCCGCGCGGTGAAGCATCTGGAGGACCAGCTTGGCGTGCAGCTCTTTGAGCGCGCGACGCGTTCGGTGCGACTCACCCCGGTCGGCGAGCCTTATGCGGTTGCCGTGCGCGAGGCGCTCGACCAGCTCGCGCTGGCGACGCAAACCGCGACCTCGCGCCATTCCGGCTCGACGCTCAACGTCAGCACCTCGGACGGCTTCGCCGGAAAATGGCTGGTGCCGAGGCTCTACCGCTTTCATCGCGCGCATGGCGATATCGACGTGCGCGTCTCGACCACCGGGCGACTGACCAATTTCCGCGGCGACGGCATCGACGTCGCCATCCGCTACGGCGCCGGCCACTATCACGGACTGACGTCGGAGTTTCTCACCGGCGAGGAAGTCTTTCCGGTCTGCAGCCCGAAGCTTCTGGAAGGGCCGCATCCGCTCAAGCAGCCGCAGGACCTCAAGCACCACACGCTGATCCGCGACGGCTACCGCATCGACTGGGCCGCGTGGCTGGCCAGCGCCGGCGTCGAAGATGTCGACCCGAATAGCGGGCTCACTTTCGATTCAGCCACTTTCGCGGTGGAGTCGGCCGTGCAGGGCGAAGGCGTGGTGCTCGGCCGGACCATGCTCGTCTCCGCCGACCTCGCCACCGGCAGGCTGGTGCGGCCGTTCGACCACGCGCTGAAGGCGGTGTCGAGCTTCTATCTGGTCTATCCGCCGGAGGCAATCCGCCAGCGCAAGGTGAAGGCGTTTCGCGATTGGCTGTTTTCGGAGATCGAGCCGCTTTAACGGGCGAGCTCCGGGCTCGACAGCCAAAAGCCGGACGGCTTTCCGCCAACTCGATTCGCCTTGCGAAGACTGCTGGGCGGATAATGCCGCCACAGAGCGGCTAGGCAAGCAAAGCCGCATTGAAACTTTCAACGGTCTTCCCAGTTCGGTTGGAAGGAGGATCTTGATATGACTGAACCCGGTGAAGGGAGTTCCCACGGTCGAATTGACGACAAGCAGCTCGTCATTCTGCTGAAAGAGAAAACCGGCATCTCGGAGGCTCAAGCCAGAAGGCTGATAAAGGCCGTTGGGCGCGACCGACCGTCGCTTCTGCGAGAAGCACGCATCATAAGGGCGCGTGTTCAGACGTCCACCTCAAGCCGCGTGTGACCGGCTGAATGCGACGGATGCCCGTCGGATCTGGCGGCGGCATTTCGCGACCGGCTGCTTTCGGCTGAAGCAAAGCTCGCCGGAAATTCCCTGCTTGCGAAGACGTGCTTGTTGCGCGATGCTCCGCAAAATGGCTGGCGAATATCTGGACCACAAACTGGAATGCCCGTTTTGCGGCACCATTCGTCTGCAGATCCCGGCCGATGCCCAGCCAGCAACACCGATCCATTGCGCCGAGTGCGGCGCATATCTCGGCACGTGGGACGAGCTTCAAACCGACTTCGAGCAGCAAGGCGGTACCGACGGCGTGTTCCGGCTGGATAAGGGACGTATCCAGAAGCTTAATTCCAGCCGATGATTAGCCGCAGCTGACGCAGCCGTCCGGGCTCAGAAAAGCGCGCAACAGGGCAACCGACGGCATGGGCGGGGGGGTGTTG
>NZ_JAIUHV010000024.1:0-28235 GCF_020165285.1 Mesorhizobium sp. CA10 | reverse complement strand
ACGCCGTTGGTGATGAAGGCATGGCCCTCGATGCTGAGCGAGGCGATGCCGTCGGGCGAGCTGATGTTGAAGCTGCCAGCGCCGGTCTCGGCCGTACTTGCTGGGTCGGAGCCGGGCCCGCCTGGCGTGCCGATATTGAGGGCTGCTTCATTAACTGTTGCGTCGCCGCCCTGAGCTTCGGGCGTCAGGCCGTCGATGGTCGGCGGCTCATTGCCGATACCGATCGTCAGCGTCGTCGACGACTGATCGCCATCGCCATCAGTCAGCGTGTAGTGGAACACGTCGTCCACGCCGCCCGGCGTGTTTGCCGCACGGGTGTAGGTGTAGCTGCCGTCCGAGTGCAAAAGCAGCGTGCCGTATTGGCCTGCGATCGAGACGCCGGCGTCCGTCACAGTCTGCGCGGAGCCGGCGCCGTTCTTGCCATAGGCCGATGTCACACTGGCGTCATCGGCGCCCTTGAAATCAGCGCCTGCGGCGTTGCCGTCGCTGCCGGCTCCGGTGATGACGTTGCCATCGATTGGCGTATGCGAACCCGCAGCCACGCTGTCGGTATCGTCATGCGCCGTCGGCACGTCGTCAATAATTTCGACGGACAGCGTTCCCGGAAGCGAAACGTCGCCATCGCTGTCGGTGACCGTCACCGTCATGTTGTCGAAGATGGAATCGGTGCCCGCACCGGAATGCTGCTCGCTGTGCACCAGCGTATAGGTGTAGCTCACCTGGCCGGTGGCGGCGTCGTAGCCGTTGATGGTCAGCGTGTTGCCGAAGGGCGTCGCAATGTTGATCGGTGTCGACGCGCTGTTGGCAAGCTCAGCGGCGGTGATCACATGGCCATTAATGTCCACCGAGCCGATGCCGTCGGGCGAGGTGATGGTGAAGGTACCGGTGTTGTGCTCGGACGGGTCGTTGTCCATTGCGGGGTCGGTGCCCGCTTCGCCGGACCCCGTCGCGCCGGCGGTCTCGAGGCCTTTTTCATCGACGCTGGTGTCGCCGCCGCTGGTCGAGGGCGTCAGGTCGAGGATCGTCGGCGTCGAATCGGGCAGCAATCCCGGGAACAGCTCGCGATGGTCCGGCTGGCCGAAGGCAAGGTCCGTCGGCGGCAGCAGCGACGTCAGGCCGAAGCCGTCGCCGATGCCGCCTGCGGGATGTTCGAAATTGCCCCCTGCGCTGCCCGGCGAGCCGTTGCCGCCGGCCGAGATCGAGCCGTCGGCGCCGAAGGCGATATCGACATGGCTGGCCTCGAGCGCGGCGATCAGGGCCACGCGCGGCACCTCGACGTCGCCGAGAATGAAGGTCGGCACATTCAGCGCGGCGTCCTTGATGACGATCTGGGATCCGTCGGGCTGCGTGAGGACGAGATCATGTCCGTCGACCTTGATGTTGTCGATTGACACGCTGGCCGGAAGCTTCACGACATTGCCGGCCTCGACATGATATTCATGCGGCGTATTGCCTGCCGCTGCATTTGCCGCCGGTGCGTTCGCGGGCGCAGCAGCCTTGGCATCGGCCGGCTGGTTTGCGGCCGGCGCATTGGCCGCGCCTTGGGCCGGCGCGCCGCTGCCGACATCGACCGGCACCGGTTCGCTCGCCGCCTGGGCGGCGGTCGCCTGCGCAACCTGCACACCCGTCGAGATATGATTTTCACCAGCGCTGGTGTGCTCGTCCCAGGAATTTGAAACGGCGTCGAATTCGATATTGGTCGTCATAGCTAAAGCCCCTCCGGCATTTCCCGGAAAGAGACATGTCAGGCCCGGGCTTTGCAACAGACGTTCAATCTATTTCATATATTCGAATATGTAGAGAATCGCATTTTTTACACTTGGTAAATTGCGATGATATATCTGGATATGCATGACCTTAACGAGGGTGGGAATGACCGCGCCGCACGCCTTCCGTCTTGGTAAATAGAAGTATAATTTTGAATAAAATTTGATGCAAAACAGAATAGTGTGATTCGCGGAAACTTACCCACCTTCCTTTCCGATAATTTGAGACAAGATTGGTAGCGTCCACAGTCAAAGGTGGACGTTATGAAAATACAAAAAGCAGCCCCGACGGGGATCAAGGTACTCTTGCTGGCGATCGGCCTTGCCGCTCAGGCAGATCCATCGTCGGCAAGCGGGAATTCGGGCGCGGTTCCGGTCCTGCAAAAGGTGCCTGCGCCGGCGAGCCTCGGCGGCGTTTCGCTGGCCCGGCCGCTGCCTTGGCAGCCGGCGTCCGCATACCGGATCGCGGACGTTTCTGTGGGCTACACGCCGGCGGCGCGTTACGAGGCTGAAGCGCACGCCAAGACCGATCCCGGCATCGACCCGATCCAGACCGCCGCGATCATCCCCGGCGTCTTCGGCTCGGTGGCTTTGTCGATGCGCAACTTTCCGGTCGCGGCGCGCTGGGCTCCTGTCTACAGGGCCATCGTCGATTGCACCGCCGGCAGCGTCTGCGACCGTGAGAGCCCAGCCTTCGCCGAGATCGTCAACATCGCCGGCGACAAGGGTTTTCGCGACAAGCTGTCCTTCGTCAACAGCAGCATCAACCGCCTGATCGCCTATCGCAAGGACAGCGTCGTCTATGGCAAGCTCGACTATTGGGCGAAGCCGTCGGAAATCCTCGAGCATCGCGCCGGCGATTGCGAGGATTTCGCCATATTGAAGATGGCGGCGCTGCTCAGAGCCGGCATCCCGGCGCCGAGCATGTCGCTGGTGGTGCTCCAGGATCGCCGCCGCAAGTTCTTCCATGCCGTCCTGTCGGTGAGCACGGCAAGCGGCGCCTTCATCCTGGACAGCCTCGGCAACGCCGTCCTGCGCGACAGCGATCTGCCCGACTATGTTCCGCTCTATTCCTTCAGCACCGATCGCGCCTGGATTCACGGGTCGAAGTCCGGCGCGCAGGTAGCCGACATCGCCGGCGGCTTCGCCACGGTCGCTCCGGGCGAAGGATCGCCGGAACCATCGGTGGCTTCGAGCCTGAGGCAGTAGTTTCGAGCGGTTCAGCGCCTTGCCGAAAATACACGGACGCTCTGTTGTCATCGCGCATTCCGGACAGTTTCCGGGAAATGCGTACCTCTAGCCGTTGTAGACGAAAGCCATCAGCAGTTCCGGCTCGGTGACGGGCGCGCGCACGGCGCTGAGCTGGCCGCGATAGCGGCGCTCGCCGGCGCCGATGACGAAGCCGCTGGTGACCGGCGTTTCGCCATTGGCGTCGAGCCGGGCGAAGATGTCGGGAACGTTGAGGTCGAGCGCCAGCTTCAGGTCCTGGCGCCCATCCTCCCCGGGCGCGCTCGGCAACTGGCGCCTGACCAGTTGCTGGAACGGCGTGTTGAAGGCCAGGATCTTCTTCGAAGAAGACAGCGCGAAGGCGGGCGAGGGGCAGGCGACCAGGATCGCGTTGATCGTGCGGATCGAAGCGAGCTTGCGCAATTCCATGCTTTCCTCGGCCAGGCCGCGCATGCAGGCGACGCGGATCGCCGAGGTGAGATTGCCCTGGTCGGGATGGTGTTCGGCGATCTCCTCGACCAGCATGCCGATCGTGCATTTGCGGCTTTCGGCCATCTGCTTCAGCGACACCCAGAAGGCGCGCTCCAGCCGGATGCCGCGACGCACGCCGCCGCGCGCCACGACGCGGAATTCGGGGCCGAAATCCTCGGCCGCGAGCGATGGCAGCAGCCGTTCGCGCGAAGTGTCCGGATGGATGGCGCTATCGCTCACTCATTGCCTCCTGACGCGCCTTGTTGATGGGCTTCAAAAGATAGTTGAGGATCGTCTTGCGTCCGGTCTTGATGTCGACCGAACAGATCATGCCGGGGATGATCGAATAGGTCTTGCCGTTCCTGGTAAGCGTCGATTTGTCGGTGGCGACCCGCACCTGGTAATAGGGCTCGCCCGTCTTCTGGTCGACGAGGCTGTCGGCGGTGATGTTGGAGACCTTGCCCTCGATGCCGCCGAAGATCGAGAAATCATAGGCGGTGACCTTGATCAGCGCCTCCTGGTTCGGCTGGATGAAGGCGACGTCGCGCGGCGAAACCCGGGCCTCGACCAGCAGCGTCTCGGAGGTCGGCACGATGCCGGCCACCACCGCGCCGGGCTGCACGAAGGCGCCGAGCGTGTTGACGTCGAGCGTGTTGACGATGCCGTCGACCGGTGAGCGGATGTCGGTGCGCGCCACCTTGTCGGTGGCGCCGCGGATGGTTTCGTCGACCACGGACAGATCGGCGAGCGCCTGCGTCAGGTCGCTCAACGCCTCCTGCTGCAATTGCAGCCCCAATTCGTTCACCTGAAGCTGCGCCTCGGTGATTGCTCCCTTGCTCTTCTTGATGGTCTCGCCGGCAAGGGTCAGCTGTCCGCGAAGGTCGGTTTGTTCCCGCTCGACGCGGATCTGTTCGGTCCTGGCCATAAGGCCTTTCTTGACCATGGGTTCGACCAGCGCCGCTTCCTGGTCGGTGACGGCAAGGCTCTTGGACAGGCGGTCGGCATTGGCGGTGGCCTCGTCCAGTTCCTTCTCGCGCTGGTCGAGGCGCGATTTGAGAACCGACAGCTTGACCTCGAAATTGTCGCGGCGCGCCACAAGCAGCCTTTGCTCGTTGTCGCAGATCTCCGGCGCGACCTTTTGGATTTCCGCCGGGCAGGGGAACGACCCTTCGACACTGCCGCTCTGCTCGAACTGCAGCCTGGCGATGCGCGCCTGCAAAGCTCGCGCCTTGGCCTTCTCTTCGCCAAGGCTCGAAGTGTTGCCCGAATTGTCGAGGCGGATGATGAGGTCATTCTTCTTGACCGTCTGGCCGATCTGGACGGCGATCTCCTGCACCACGCCGGCTTCGCTGGCCTGGATGATCTGCGTCTTCGAAGCGGGTATCACCTTGCCGTCGCCGCGCGCGATCTCGTCGACCTCGGCGAACGAGGCCCAGGCCGTGAAGCACACGAACAGCGCCCCGACTATGTAGACGGACGCCGAGGCGAAAAGTGGTGGCCGGTCTTCCCTTGCTAGCATGTCCATACGTTCCGGTCAGGCATTTGCCTTCTGCAGCGCCTGAATGACTTGTTCCTTCGGCCCGTCGGCGACGACGCGGCCCTGGTCGATGACGATGAGGCGGTCGGCAAGTTCCAGCATGCTGTAGCGATGGGTCGACACGATCAGCGTCGTGCTGCGGTCGAACGCCACCTTGAGCTGCTTGATCAGCTGCCGCTCGGAAGCGAGATCCATCGAACCCGACGGCTCGTCCAGGAAGACGATCTTCGGTTTGGTCAAAAGCAGCCGCGCGATCGCCACGGCCTGCCTTTGGCCGCCCGAGAGATTGGTGCCACGCTCGCCGACATTCATGTCGTAGCCACGCGGATGCCGCGACACGAAGTCGTCGACGCCGGCGGCCTTCGCCGCATCGATGATCTCCTCGTCCGTCGCTCCAGGCGCCGCCATCAGGAGGTTCTCCTTGATGGTTCCCGAAAACAGGTCCCCGGCCTGCGCGACGATGCCGACCGCGGCGCGGACTTCCGAAGGGTGGTATTGGCGGATGTCGATGCCGTCGAGCAGCAGCTCCCCCGACGTCGGCAGGAACAGCCGGCCGATCAGCCGTCCCATCGTGGTCTTGCCGGAGCCGATGCGGCCGATGATGCCGACCCGCTCGCCGGGCTTGACCGCGATGTTGAGCCCGCTCAGAACCTCGTTTTCCGTGCCCGGATAGGCGAATCCGACATTCCTGAAGACCAGCGCGCCGCTGCGGATCGGCCGGTTGACGAAGCCGACGGTGTCGGGGCGGTCCTCCGGTTGCGACATGATCGTGTTGATGATCTTGAGCGACAGCATCGCCTGCCGGAACCGGGCAAGCGTGATGGCGATCTGGCCGAGCGGCGCCACGGCGCGGCCGGCGAGCATCACGGTGCCGATGATGGCGCCGGTCGACACCTGGCCTTCCGAGAACGCATAGGCGCCGGCCACGACCAGGGCGACCGTCACGAATTGCTGGATGGCGCCAGTGATGTTGCCCGCCGCCGCCGAGAGCTCCTTGATTTTTTCCGACGTGTTGGCCGCGTTCTTCGAGTGCTCGCCCCATTTGCGCAGCAGGTAGGCTTCGGCGCGCAGCGACTTGATCGTCTCCAGCGTCGAGATGGACTCGACCAGCAGGGCCTGGCGTTGCGACGCCTCGTTCATCGATGCCGCGACCCGCTTGCCGATCCGCCGCTGCGTGATCAGCCCGACAATGACGGAGATGACGAAGGCCAGCGCCGGTATGACCACCAGCCAGCCGCCGATGGCGTAGATGACCGCCAGAAAGACGAAGACGAAGATCGTGTCGATGAAGACGCTGATGGTGTTGGAGGTGAAGAACTCGCGCACGAATTCGTATTGCGTGACGCGGTTTGCATATTCACCCGTCGACCCGGGCCGCGCCGAAAGCGAGGAATTCAGCACTTTCTCGAAAAGCAGGTAGGATATTCGCAGGTCCGCCTTGCGACCGGCATAGTCGATCAGCGACGCCCTGGCCGTCTTCAGCAGCAGGTCGAACAGGATCGCGGCGCCGATGCCGAGCGCCAGCACCCACAGCGTCGAGATCGCCTTGTTGGGCAGGATGCGGTCGTAGACATTCATGGTGAAGATCGGCGAGGCGATCGCCAGCAGATTGATGAACACCGCCGACAGCACCACTTTCGAATAGGTGCGCCAGAACGCCCCCATCGTGCCGGTCAGCCAGTGGCGCCTTTCGATCCGCGCGGCGGTGCCGACCGTCATCTCCTCGGCCTGGTTGGCATAGGTGATCGAGAAGGACGTGCCGCCGCTGATGTAGCTTTCGGCGAGTTCCGACCTGTCGATCGTGGTGCGGCCGTTTTCCTGCGGCGCCGTCAGATATTGCCCGCCCTCGATTTCCGCCAGGAGGGCGATCGGCAATTGGCTGACGCGAAAGACGATGGCCGGAAGATCGAAGCGGCCGCGCAGGAAATCGCGATGGCTGAAATTCTGCACCTCCAGGCCGATGCGCTCGGCTAGATGGCGAATCTCGTCCGGCTCGATGCGCGTCTCCGAAATCGGCACGCCGGCAAACAGCACCGTTTCGGCGCTCGGCCTGCCCAGATAGGCCGCCACAGCGCAGAAGCAGGCTTTGAAAGCCTCCTTGGGCGATAAGATATTAGGTTGCTGGTTCACGATCCGCCCCGAAGGACCGAAGATCGATACTACATCGGCTACTTTTTCCTGACCGGCGCGAGGATGTCGAACGGCAGATCGTTCTTCTGCTCCGACGGCGTGCGCGCATAGGTCTCGGTATCGGCCGTGGCCGGGACACCGAATTCCTCACGCGCGTAGGCCGCGGCCTGCTTGGCCGGCTGGATGTTGAGCGTCTTCAGCAATTCCCCGGTTGCGGCCAGCAGCCGGTATTCCGCGAACAGCGACGCGTAGGACGACGTGTCGGCCAGCGTCGCGGTGTTGAAGCGCGTGTTCTGGGCATCGAGCACGTCGAGCAGCGAGCGCTGCCCGACCTTGAACTGCTCGCGATAGGAGGCGACCAGCTTTTCATTGGTGGCTGCCTGCTGGCGCAGTGTCTTTGCCAGCTCCGCCTGGCGGAAGCGGCGGTCCCATGAGGTCCGGACGGCTTCCTCGATCTCGCGCAGCACCTGGTGCAGCGCAAGGCGCTGCTCGCTGGTGCGGCGAATCTGTTCCTGTTCGTTGGCCTTGTCGATGCCGCCGCGATAGAGGTTCCAGCGCAGCACCACGCGGGCCTGCAGATCGCTTGCGTCGCCATTGTCGCCGTCGATGTCATACCCGCCCCGGGCAACGCCCTCGGCGGTAATCGTCGGGCCGTATTTCGCCCGCGCCGCGTCGACCAGCGAAGCGGCGGCGTCGATGTCGCTGTTGGCCATATGGACGCGTGGATTGTTCTGCCTGGCGAGCCCGATCGCATCGTCCAGCGACCGCGGCAGGGCGGCTGCGACATCGGCGGGCCGCGACGCGTTGGTCAGCGGCTTGCCGACATTCTTGAAGAAGCGGATCTTGGCCGCCTCGAGTTCTTCGGTCGCTTCCTGCATCCGCGCCTTGGCGGCATAAAGGCGTTCCTCGGCCTGCTGCCGGTCGGCATCGTTGAGCGCGCCGCCTGCGATGCCTTGCCTGATATCGCTGAGGATGGACTGATGGAAGCCGAGATTCTTCTTGGCTTCGACCACGATCGAAGCCTGCAGCATGTATTCCAGATAATCCTGGACGACGGCGAGCCCGATGAACTCGGACCGTTCCAGAACCCTGAAGGACGCTCCATCGACCCGCGAGGCCTGGCGGTTCAGTTCCGCCCGCCTTGCGCCGCTGTCATAAAGCGTCTGCGAGACGGTGAGGTCTGCCTCGTTCGGATAGAGAGCTTTGTGATCCTCATCGAGCGCGCGCCGCGTGTCGTTGTCCAGGCGGCGAACGCCGGTCGATGCTTCCAGGTCGACGCTGGGAAGGTAAAGGCCTTTGGCCTGTCGCAGCTCGAATTCGATCGCTTCGCGGTTTTCGATCGCCTGTCCAATCTCCGGATTGGACTCCACGGCGACGGCGACAGCTTCTTTGAGTGTGAGTGCGCTGGCGCTACCACAAGCCAACATTGACACCGTGACAGCAAGCGCAACGCGCCAGCCGACGGTAATTTTACCCGTCCTGCTCATTTCTACCCCGTGACTATCCCCGCGCCATTATTTTTTTATTGGCGCTTATTTGCCCAAGCCTGCCACCGGACCTTTCAGCCAGTATCTATCAGATTTTTTGGGGCCGTGAGCATATAATGGATTAGACACCCGCTAAAATTGCGATTTCCGGCATTAGGGTTAAAGCCTGTAGCAAAAATAGCACAGAAACCGGGCGCGCTCGTCGGGACTCTCCCAGTTCAAAGCGCGCAGCGATGGTTATGGTCTGAAAGAAACGGCGAATCGTACGGCGGCCATGCACAAGCTCCTGCGAAATCTGCTGCGGCCTTGCAAAGCATGCGCAAGAAATCGTCATTTCAGCCTGGTTTGATTGGCAAACGCGGATCGTTCCCTGTATTGCCGGCCGGAGCAAAAAGCCGTGGATTTTGTTGCATGACCAATATCGCCCTGACCGGGCTTGCCCGCGATCTTGCCCGACGCGCCGCCGAGGGCAGGCCGGTGCGCATCGGCGTCATCGGCTCCGGCGAGATGGGAACCGATCTGGTGACGCAGGGCATGCTGATGCCGGGTATTTCGATCGCGGCCATCTCGACGCGCCGCCCGCACACTGCCCGTGAGGCGATCCGCATCGCCTTTGGCGACGAGGCGATGGCGGTAGAGGCCGAAACCGCTTCCATGATTACCCGGGCGATCGAGAGCGGCAGGATCGCCATCACCTCGAACGAGATGCTGGTCACCAACCCGCTGATCGACGTCGTCATCGACGCTACCGGAAAACCTGGCGTCGCCGCCGATTTCGACCTGATGGCGATGGAGCATGGCAAGCATCTGGTGATGATGAACGTCGAGGCCGACGTGACCATCGGCTGCTACCTGAAGCAGCAGGCAGACCGGCTGGGTGTCGCCTATTCGGTCGGCGCGGGCGACGAGCCGTCAAGCTGCATGGAGCTGATCGAATTCGCCTCGGCGCTTGGGCTAGGCATCGTCGCGGCCGGCAAGGGCAAGAACAATCCGCTCAACCACGACGCGGTTCCCGACGACTACCGGGAAGAGGCGGCGCGCCGCAACATGAACCCGCGCATGCTGGTCGAATTCGTCGACGGCTCGAAGACCATGGTCGAGATGTGCGCCATTGCCAACGCCACCGGCCTGGTTCCGGATGTTCAAGGCATGCACGGCCCCAGGGCCGATCGCGATCAGCTGGCCAAGGTGCTGATCCCGAAAGAGCATGGCGGCCTCCTGTCGAGGAAAGGCGTCGTCGACTACACGATCGGCAAGGGCGTGGCGCCCGGCGTCTTCGTCATCGTCGAGGCGATGCACCCGCGCGTCGTCGAACGCATGGACGATCTCCATGTCGGCACGGGCCCTTATTACGGGCTGTTCCGGCCCTATCACCTGACTTCGCTGGAGGTGCCGCTCACCGCCGCCCGCATCATGCTCTACGGCAAGCCCGATATGGTGCCTCTGCCGAGGCCGGTGGCGGAAGTCTGCGCGGTCGCCAAGCGCGACCTTGCCGCCGGGGAGACCCTGGATGCGATCGGCGAGACTTGTTACCGCTCCTGGACCATGACCGTCGGCGATGCCCGCGCCGTCCGCGCCGTTCCGGTCGGCTTGCTCGAAGGCGGCAAGGTGCTGAAGCCGGTGAACAAGGGCGAGTTGTTGACTGAGGACAATGCCGTGCCGGACCGGACAACGAGGCTCTACGCCCTGCGCCGGCTTCAGGATGACATGCTCTACGGAACGAAGGTTACTTCCCCAGCTCTATCGACCTGAGCCGCGCGGCTTCCACGGCTTCGGTGACGAGCTTCGTCAGGCGGTCGCCGCCCATCAGCACTGCAAGCGCCGCAGCGGTCGTGCCGTTGGGGCTGGTCACCTGCTGGCGCAGCACGCCCGGCTCGTCTTCGCTTTCGGCGGCGAGCGAGGCGGCGCCGAAGACGGTCTGCATGGCAAGCAGCTTGGCGGTTTCGGCGGGAAGGCCGGCCTTCTCGGCCGCGACCGTCAGCGCCTCGATGAAGTGGAAGATATAGGCCGGGCCGGAGCCGGAGACGGCCGTCACGGCGTCCATGAGGCCCTCGTCGTCGATCGTCGTCACGACGCCGCTCGCCGAAAGCAGCTCAAGGACGAAGCGGCGGACGTCGTCGGAGACCGGCGGGTTGGAGAAAACGACCATCATGCCTTTGCCGATCGCCGCCGGCGTGTTCGGCATGCAGCGGATGACCGGCGCGAGCTCGCCCAGGATTTCCTCGAAAGTGCCGACCGGCGTGCCGGCGGCGATGGAGAGAAAGCTGGTCCTGCCGTCGCCGAAGCGCTTGTACTGCGCCGTCACCTCGCGGATCACCTGCGGCTTTACCGCGATGACAACGAGATCGGGCACGGCATCGGCCGGAATGCCGGCGGCGTCGGCGGCGGCACCGCAGCCCAGATGTTCGGCGCGCCGGCGCAGTTCGGCATTGGGCTCGACCACGAACACCGCTTGCGGCTCGAGCTTGGCGGATTTCAGCCAGCCCGAGAGCATGGCGTAACCCATATTGCCGCAACCGGCGAGAATGAGCCTGATCGTCATGAAAACCTCCGAGAAGGCTCTCCTTAGACGGTTGCGCCGCAGTGGAAAAGAGCAGTCGGCGGGAGATCGATCGGCCAGGATTAGTTTGAAAGGCGAACCGGGATCGGCCGCAGCGAGACTTGTCTCAAGCCGAGTACGCCGAGCACGAAGAACAGCCAGACGGGATCGCCGCGGTGGAAGAAGAAGCGGTCCGATCGACAGCACCAGGAGCTTGTCGAATTCCACCTGAAGGTAGAACAGCACTTCGGATCCGGCGACATAGATGGAATCGGCGAGCCGCCTGAAATAGAGCTCGGCGCGCAGCCGCAGCCGCTGGCGCGGATAGAAGAAGACGAAGGCGACGACGAGCGAGGCGGCATTGGTGCCGATGTAGAACAGCGACCAGGATGGTGGCGGTGCGGTAGAGCGCCGAGATGAAGCCGAAGGCCAGGATGCGCGACAGCATGATGCCGGCGGCCGAGGCGGTCGCGAACATGCCGAATTCGGCGATGGAAAGCGTGTTGGCCAAAGCGATGAAATAGGCGAGCGAAAACACCAGCCGACCGCCGGCGCCGCTGATCGCCGAGAAATAATCGAATACCAGTTTCCGGCGGGTGGCCACGAAGTGGCCGATCCGCGCGAAGCTCCGCCTCTGCGGCATGTCGCTGGCCTGGGTCATATCCGGGGCGATAGATAGGCTGCAAAGTTTAACGCGGCGTTCTGGCGGCCGTCCCGGCGGCCTGAAATGCGGTGAACAAGGGCGAAAACTGTGCCCGCCGAGGCGCAAAATTAACCGTTTGTTTCCTATGCCTGTTTAGCGTGGCTTAACGATTGGCCGATCCGCGCGCCCAAGCCGCCAGAGAGCAAGTTCCAGGACAATGGTCGACAGGGATAACCGTGATGACTGGAGGCGCGAGCGTTCTCTGCTCGCGCTCGGCCAAGCGATGCGTGGCGACGACAAGACGGTTTCGATCGGCGACCGGGCCAATTCCTCTTGGCGCGAGGACGCCGCCGCGCGCCATCGCGCCGCGCGTTCCGAGCGCGAAGAAAAGTTGAATCCGCGCCCCGCCGAAATCGGCGGATTTGACCACGATCAGGCGGATCCCGTCGAAACAGGCGACGACCGGGCCGCGTCACTAGGGCAGGGCTACGGGGGCACTGCGGGAGGCCACCAGCCGCAGGCCGCTCCCGAACCTCGTCATGTAGGCCGACCACCCGCTGCCGACGAATCCCAGGAATGGAAACCGCTGATCGACCCGGTGCAGGTGATTGGCGGCATCGCTCGCTCCAAAGCGCTGATCCTGTCCTCCACCATCCTGGGCGCCGCCCTTGGCATAGCCCTCGCGCTATCGACGCCGAAGAAATACGAAGCTACGACCGAACTAACCATCGAGCCGGGCGACCTGAAACTTGCCGAACGCGATCTCACCCAATCGGTGGGTGAGCCCGACGCGGCATTGGCCGTTGTCGAAACCCGCATCAAGATGGTCACATCAGGCAAGGTTCTTGACGAGGTCGTCAAGGAGCTCAACCTCGTCAACGACCCGGAATTCAACGGTCAGGGGTCTGGCGGCCTCGGCGTCACGTCGTTCCTGCGCTCGATGATTTCGCGGGATGACCAGCCGGCCGGCAGCGACGAGATTCGTCGCCAGGCGCTGGCCGTCGGCAATCTGGCCGACAGCCTGTCGGTCGAGCGCACCGGCAAGACTTTTGTCATCTCCATCAGCGCCACCACGCGCAATGGCGAGAAATCGGCAGAGATAGCTAACACGACGAGAGACGTCTTCCAGCGGGAGATCGGCAACTACCAGTCAGAAATGGCCGGACGTGCGACGAGCGCGCTGACGTCGAAGCTCGATGAGCTGCGCAAGGGCGTCGAGACGGCCGAACGCAACGTGGAGGATTTCAGGGCGACGCACGACCTTGTCGACGCGCAGGGCCACCTGATCAGCGACGACCAGATGCTGAAGCTCAACGAGCAGCTTTCCGTTGCCCGCGCCCGCACGCTCGAGCTGAACGCCCGCGCCGCCTCGGCGCGCTCGCTGAACGTCAACTCGGTCCTCAGCGGCACGTTGCCGGAAGAGATCAACTCCAACATGATGAGCGAGCTGCGCTCGCAATATGCGTCCCTGAAGCAGGAAGCCGACCGCGCCGCGATCAAGTTCGGGCCGCGTCATCCTGAGCTGCAGGCGCTAAACGCCCAGCTTGCCGGCGCGCGCGAACGCATCACCGCGGAGCTGCAGCGCATCGCGTCCTCGCTGCAGGTCGACCTGAAGCGCTCCGTTCAGCTCGAGCAGGACTTGTCCTCGCGCCTGGCCCAGGCCAAGGTGCAGAGTGGCGATGTGAACAACAATCTTGTTTCGCTGCGCGAGCTGGAACGCGAAGCCGCCGCCAAGCGCTCGGTCTATGAGCAGTATTTGCTGCGCGCCAAGGAAACCGGCGAGCAAAAGAACGTCAATTCGGCCAACATCAACGTGCTTTCGCCGGCTCAACCGCCGCTGGAGGCCAAGGGGCCGTCGCGTGTCGTGATGGCCTTGGCGGGGCTGTTCGCCGGCCTGTTTGCCGGCATCGGCCTCGGCGCGCTGCGCGGCATCCTTGCCAGCCTGCGCGAGACGGCCAATGCACGCTCGCGTCGCGGGAGTGAAGACCGTCCTTCTGCGCTTGAGAGCAATTCCAATCGGGCCGCCCCACCGGCGCCGCCACCACTCGCCTCGCCGCCGGCTTCGCCTGTCGCTCCGCCGCCACCTCCGGCTTTTACACCAGCACCGGCTCCGCCTTTCATGCCGCCTCCGGCTTCATCCTTCACGCCATCGCCAGCAGCGTCCTTCACACCGTCGCCTGCTTCACCGCCGGTTCCACCACCGGTGTCGACGACTGCACCGGCTCCGGTCAAATCCGTCACGCCGCCGCCGGAACCGGCCAACGATGCCGGCCGTCCCGGGCTTTTCGGCTCGCTTGCCTCGGCGGTTCGCTATTTCGTGCGGCGCGAGCCGGCTGAAACGGTCGATATGGACTCTGTCCCGCCTGAAAGCGCCTGGCGGGCGCCCACCCTGGAAGAACGCTATCCCCGGGCTCAACCATCGGCGCGGGAGAATTTCCGGCCGCCATACGAGCAGGGCTATTCCTATTCGTACCGGCCGGACCACGGCCGGACCGATCCCTACGACGATCATTATTCGGCATCGGCGGCGTCCTATCATCCCCGGTCGCCGGCCGCCGGCGAGGCCGACCAGCCCCCCGCCGACCAGTCCCCCGCCGGCCAGCAAGGCGAGATCGAGGAGATCCGCGCCAGCCTTCGCGAATTCCGCGAGGCGGTGCGCGAGCTGACCGAAAGCCGCACGCGCCGCCGCTATTTCTGAACTATCCGTATTTCTGGACGGCTCGCGGTTCGATAAAAGCAGCCGGTTTCGGGTTTACGGCATCCGACGACGCTTTGACGGGATTGCCTTGTCGAATTTTCGTGAAAATGCCGCGCTGCATTTCGGCCGCAAGCGTCTCCCTTTGGCGGATCGACAATGCCGATCGAGGAAATGGGGCCGTGCATCGACGCGGCCTCGAAGCGAAGCTGAGGGTTAGTGATGGCCGAAGTGATTGATGGAAAGCGTGTCGCCGAGGACGTGGTTTCGAAGGTCAAAGCTCTGACCGCGGAGCTGTCGACCAAAGGAGCCACCAAGCCCGGCCTTGCGGTGGTGATCGTCGGCGAGGATCCGGCAAGCCAGGTCTATGTCGCCTCGAAATCGCGCACCGCCAAGGAATGCGGCTTCCATTCGCTTCAGCATACGCTGCCGGCCGACACCACCGAGGAACAGTTGCTGACGATCATCGGCGACCTCAACGCCGATAAGTCGATCCACGGCATCCTCGTGCAACTGCCGCTTCCCGGTCATATCGACGCCGGCAAGGTGATCCAGACGATCGCACCGGAAAAGGATGTCGACGGCTTCCACTTCATCAATGTCGGCAAGCTCGGCACCGGCGAGCTCGACACGGCCTTCGTGCCCTGCACGCCGGCGGGCTCCATGCTGTTGATCGAGCGGGTGCGCGGCAAGGATCTCTCCGGCCTCAACGCCGTCGTCGTCGGCCGCTCCAACATCGTCGGCAAGCCGATGGCCAACCTGCTGCTCGCCGCCAACTGCACGGTCACAATTGCCCACAGCCGTACCAGGGACCTGCCGGCGCTGGCTCGCACCGCTGATATCCTGGTCGCTGCGGTCGGCCGTCCGGAAATGGTCAAGGGCGATTGGGTCAAGTCCGGCGCGACCGTCATCGACGTCGGCATCAACCGCATCCCCGCGCCCGAAAAGGGCGAAGGCAAGAGCCGCCTGGTCGGCGACGTCGCCTATGCCGAAGCGGCCAAGCTCGCGGGTGCGATCACGCCGGTGCCGGGCGGCGTCGGACCGATGACCATTGCCATGCTGATGGCGAACACTGTAGCTTCCGCCTACCTTGCGGCCGGGTTGAAGCGGCCGTCCTTCTGATTTGAGAAAGCCTCGGCATTGCCGAACCTGACCGCTCCCCAGCATTTTGCAGCCAAGTGGAACCACTTGGCGCTGCACAAATGCGGCTGAAATAAAGGGACAGAGCGGGATGCCCCACTCGAACCAGTCGCATCCCGTTCTCGAGCGGCCGATCACGAGCGATCCCGTTCAGGGCGGCCGCCAGTTCGGCTTCCTCTTGGTCGACAAATTCTCGATGTTCTCCCTGGCGGCCGCCATCGACTGCTTCCGCTCGGCGAACCGACTGCTCGGCCGCGATTTCTATGGCTGGACGACGATCTCGGCCGACGGCGACGCGGTCATGGCCTCGAACGGCCTGCCGTTGAAGATCGACTATTCGGTCGCCGACATGCCGCCGGTCGACATCCTGTTCGTTTCGGTCGGCCTCTCCATCGAATTTCCCGGCAAGAGCAAGGTTCTGGCGGCGCTGCGCAGCTGGGGCCGGCGCGGCAATGCGCTCGGCGCCCTGTCGGTCGGCTCTTATCTCCTGGCCGAAGCCGGGCAGCTCGACGGCTATCGCTGCACCATCCATTGGGAGAACCGCGCCGGCTTCATGGAGCGTTTCCCCGACATCAACTGCACCGGCAATGTCTTCGAGATCGACCGCAAGCGTTACACCTGTGCCGGCGGCACCACCTCGATCGACCTGATGCTGGAGATCGTGCGCGGCGATTTCGGCTCCAACCTCGCCAACGGCGTCGCCAACCAGTTCCAGCACGAGCGCATACGCTCGGCCGGCGACCGCCAGCGCGTCGGCCCCGAACGGGACCTCACCGGCAAGTCGGAGAAGCTGAGGCGCATCGTCGAGTTGATGGCCGATCATCTCGACGAACCGCTGTCGGCGGTGCAGCTCGCCAAGTCGGCGGGGCTGTCGGTGCGCCAGGTCGAGCGCCTGTTCCTGCGCCATTTGAGCGTCACCCCCGGCCGCTACTATATGCGGCTGCGGCTCGAACGCGCGCGCGAATTGCTGCGCCAGACCAACATGCCGATACTCGACGTGGCGATCGCCACCGGCTTCACCTCGCACTCCTATTTCGCGCAGAGTTACCGGCTGCAGTTCGGCCGTCCGCCATCGGAAGAGCGGCGCACCACTTATTGAGTGACTCGCCGGCCTTCGGACTTGTCTCCGAATGCCGCCTCAAATAGCTTTCGCAACGCGGACGAGGGTTGCTCTCAGGAGATTTCCATGGCGGGACTGATACGGAGCGTCGCTGCGGCGCTCCTGCTTTTGTCGATGACCGGTTTCGGCTTTGCCGCCAACAAGGTCATCATCATCCTTGATGCATCAGGCTCGATGTGGGCCCAGATCGACGGCAAGCCGAAGCTGGAGATCGCGCGTGAATCGCTGCGCACGGTGCTTCAGTCGGTTCCGGCCGACGACGAGATCGGCTTCATGGCCTATGGCCATCGCACCAAGGGCAGTTGCGACGACATCGAGCTGATCGTGCCGCCGCAGGCCGGTTCAGCCAGCGCCATCTCGTCAGCAGCCGACAGCATGAAATTCCTCGGCAAGACGCCGCTCACGGCCGCCGTCAAGCAGGCGGCGGAAGCGCTCAAATACACCGAGGACAAGGCCACCGTCGTCCTCATCACCGACGGGCTCGAGACCTGCGGCGGCGATCCTTGCGCACTAGGCAAGGAGCTGAAGGAAAGCGGCGTCGACTTCACCGCCGATGTCGTCGGCTTCGGGCTGACCGCCGACGAAGGCAAGCAGATCGCCTGCCTCGCCGAAAACACCGGCGGCAAGTACATCCAGGCCTCCGACGAGAAGGCGCTGCAGGAAGCTCTGGTCGAGACCGTCGCGGCTCCCGCGCCGGCCCTTGCGCCAGCTCCCGAACCGGCGCCGGCACCCGAGCCCTCCAAGCCTGAATTCAACTTCACGCCAAGCGTGGTCATGGCCGAGGGCGGCGATCCGATTACCGACGGCAATGCCTGGGAGATCTACAAGGCGAAGTCCGACGGCACGCGCGGCGATCAGGTCATGACCGAATATGGCGTGCTCAGGACCAATCTCGAGCCGGGCGACTACATCGTCGTCGGCCGCGATGACGAGGCAAGGAGCGAGCAGAAGATCAAGATAGAGGCTGGCAAGACCTACAGCCCGCTGTTCACGCTGAACGCCGGCACTTTGGTCATACATCCGCATGCTAGCCAGGGCTCGGAGATCAGCGGCGAAGCGCGTGTTGACTTCGCCTACCCTGGCGGCAGCACCACGCACTATGGCGACGCCAAGGCGACCGTCCCCGCCGGCGAGCAGAAGGTGACGGTGCAGATCGGTGCCGGCATTGCGACGGAGACCGTCCAGCTTGCCGCCGGGCAGACCGTCGAGAAGGACATCGTCGTCGGCGTCGGTCATGCCGTGCTCAACGCCTACTACACCGCCGGCGGCGACAAGGCCGACAATTCCGGCATCGGCTTCGAGGTCGTCAAGGCGAAGAAGAAGATCGACGGCTCACGTGAAAGCGTGGAGCATTCCTACGGACCTGACAGCAAGTTCTGGCTGCCGCCGGACGACTATGTCGCGCTCACCACGCTCGATCTTGCCGTCGTCGAGCAGCCCTTCAGCATCAAGGCCGGCGACAATCAGGACATCAAGGTCGCGCTCGATGCCGGCGTGCTGGCGATGTCGGCACCCGGCGCCTATTCGATCGAGGTGTTGTCGTCGAAGAAGGACATCGAAGGCAAACGCAAGTCGCTGGGCCTGACCTACGGTGACAGTTGGCAACAGGCGATCCCCGCCGGCGACTATGTGGTCGTGCGCCACATGTCCGCTGAAGGCCAGGAGAAGGAATTGCCGGTGACGATCAAGGCCGGCGAGCGCACCGAGATCATTGTGCAGTAGTGACCGCAATGGAATCCGACATTCCAGTCCCTGTTGCGTGAGCATTCCGCTAATATTGCTGTCGCGGAATGCCACTTGGCTGTGCCGGTCAGGCAGCGTCCGAGACCCGCACTTCGACGTGAAGCCCTGCCGCGACTGCCATATTGACGAGGGTGTCGAGGGCGAACAAGTTGATCTTCCCGCGCAGGAGATCGGACACGCGCGGTTGGGTTACGCCAAGCCGGCGCGCAGCCTCGGCCTGCGTCCAGCCCTTTGCTCGAATATGCCGCTCCAGCGCCATCATCAGCGTGGAGCGGAGCTTCATGTTTTCTGCTTCGGCGGGAGTGTCTTCGATGGCATCCCACACACTTGCAAAAGTTTCGTTGCTCATTGGCCTAGCTCCTTGATGAGATCGCCGTAGCGCTTCGCGGCCAAATCCAAATCTGTTTTGCTGGTCTTCTGCGTCTTCTTCTGGAAGCAATGCAGTACGTAGATCGCGTCGGCAAATTTGGCGGTATAGATGACGCGAAATGCGCCGGTCTCATCCCTAATTCTGATTTCCAATACGCCCTTGCCGACCGTTGTCATAGGCTTCCAGTCGGTCGGAAGTTGCTCGTTCTGCACCTTGTCGAGCTGGTAGCCTGCTTCACGCCGCGCCGAGTTTGGAAAGGCGCGCAGATCACTGAGGGCGCTGCCCTGGAATTTAAGCATCTTCACGCCGGCAACTATACAGAATTTTGTATAGTCAGTGCAAGTTGCTTTTCACACAGACCGAGAGATCAGGCATTTCCAAACGCGGCGGCGCCATGATCGGCCCGCCCGACCAGTTGTCGGAAGCCCGCGAACAGCTCTCGGCCGAAGCCGAACTCGTTGCCGATGAGGTCGGCGTCGGCCGTGCGGCGCAGCGCGAATTCCGTCCCCGGCACCAGCACTTCCAGCGTGCCGGCATCGGCGTCTAGCCGGATGACATCGCCGTCATGGATCCTGGCGATCGGTCCGTCCTCGACCGCTTCCGGCGTCACATGGATCGCTGCCGGCACCTTGCCGGAGGCGCCCGACATGCGCCCGTCGGTCACCAGCGCGACACGCTGGCCGCGATCCTGCAGGATGCCGAGCACGGTGGTCAGCTTGTGCAGTTCCGGCATGCCATTGGCCTTCGGCCCCTGGAAGCGGATCACAGCGACGAAGTCGCCGGTAAGCTGGCCGGCCTTGAAGGCGTCGTTGAGGCCCTGCTGGCTGTCGAACACCTTGGCCGGCGCCTCGATGACGCGACGTTCGGGCTTGACCGCAGAGGTCTTGATCACGGCATGGCCGAGATTGCCGGCCAGCACTTTCAAGCCACCCGTCGGCTGGAACGCTTTCTTGACCGGCGCCAGCACCTTCTCGTCGCCGCTGTTGAGCGGCGCCGCTTCGCGCACGACGCTGCCGTCATCGCCAAGCCTCGCCTCGACCGCGTAGGGCCGCAGGCCTTCGCCCCACACCGTCTGCACATCCTCGTGCAACAGGCCTTCGTCGAGCAATTCGCGGATCAGGAAGCCGAGCCCGCCTGCCGCGTGGAAGTGGTTCACGTCGGCAAGCCCGTTCGGGTAGACGCGCGCGAGCAGCGGCACGGCCTCCGACAGGTCGGAAATGTCCTGCCAGGTCAGCGCGATGCCGGCGGCGGCGGCCATCGCGATGAGGTGGATCGTATGGTTGGTCGAGCCGCCGGTGGCGTGCAGGCCGACGACGCCGTTGACGATCGAGCGTTCGTCGATCATGCGCCCGACCGGCGTATACGCATTGCCGAGCGCGGTGATCGCCAACGCCCGTTTGGCCGCTTCCCTGGTCAGCGCGTCGCGCAGCGGCGTGCCCGGATTGACGAAGGACGCGCCGGGCGTATGCAGGCCCATGATTTCCATCAGCATCTGGTTCGAATTGGCGGTGCCGTAGAAGGTGCAGGTGCCCGGCCCGTGATAGGATTTGGACTCCGCCTCAAGCAGTTCGGCGCGGCCGACCTTGCCTTCGGCATAAAGCTGGCGGATCCTGGCCTTCTCGTCATTCGCGAGACCGGTCGTCATCGGCCCGGCCGGAATGAAGACGGCCGGCAGATGCCCGAAGGTAAGCGCCGCGATCACCAGCCCGGGCACGATCTTGTCGCAGACGCCGAGGAAGACGGCCGCGTCGAACATGTTGTGCGACAGGCCGATCGCCGCCGCCATGGCGATCACGTCGCGTGAGAACAGCGACAGCTCCATGCCGGGCTGGCCTTGGGTGACGCCGTCGCACATCGCCGGCACGCCGCCGGCGACCTGGGCGATGCCGCCCGCTTCCCGCGCGGCTTCCTTGATCAGTGCCGGGAACGTCTCGAAGGGCTGATGCGCCGACAGCATGTCATTGTAGGAGGTGATGATGCCGAGGTTCGGCACGCGGTCGCCCCCGAGCGCGATCTTTTCGGATGGGCTGCACACGGCAAAACCGTGGGCGAGATTGCCGCAGCCCAGCACCGCGCGGTTGGCGGTGCGGCTGGAAGCCTCCGCGATACGGCCGAGATAGGCTTCGCGGCCGGCCCTCGAACGTTGGCGGATGCGTTCCGTGATGGTTTCGATGTCGCGTCTGGCTGTCATGGTCCGTCCTTTCGAGCCCGGCAACGTCCTCCCTCTGCCGCCGGGCTGTCCTCATCTGAAATCAGGGTGCCCAGAACACCTCTATCGGTCTAGGCGCCGCCTCGATCACTCTGCGGATGGGCTTCTTTGCGCCAGGACCCATCGCGCCGTTGAACGCGGCGCGCTTGTCCTCGCCTTCGATGTGGAGCGCAACGAAGCCGGCGGCGACGATGCGCGCCATCGACAGCGTGAGCCGCGGCTCGCCCCCGCTTGCCGCATGCACCGGCAGCACGATCCGCTGTGAGGCCGGGTCGAGCAATTCCTCGAGATTGCCGGCATCCGGGAAGAAGGATGCCGTATGGCCGTCGCCGCCCATGCCGAGGATCACCACGTCGAGCGGCCAGGGCAGCGCCCGCAGCGCTTCGCTGTCCATCGCCGCTGCATCCTCGATGCTCGCCGCCTCGTGGTAGAGCGGCACGAAGCGCGCCGCAGCGGCCTTGTTCTGGAGCAGGTTCGCCGCCACCAGCCCGGCATTCGAACGCGGCGAAAACGGCGGCACGAAGCGCTCGTCGACCAGCGTCACGGTGACCTTGTCCCAGGCGATGGGCGCGGTCGACAGCGTCGCGAACAATTTCGCCGGCGTGGTGCCGCCGGACACTGCGAGCAGCGCTGTGCCGCGTCCCGCAATGGCGCTGGTCAACCGGTCTGAGATCTCACCGGCAAGCGCCGTCGCCAGGTGCTGGCGGTCGGCAAAGCCGTTCCAGCCGTAGCGGGCTTCGCTCAGTTGCTCTCGTGCCATGTCCGTCCGTCACGTTCGATAAGAGCGATCGAGGCCGATGGCCCCCAGGTTCCGGCGGTATAGCCCTGAGCTTCCTGCCGGGCGCTTTCCCAGGCGTTCTGGATCGGGTCGATCCATTTCCATGCCGCCTCGACTTCGTCGCGGCGCATGAACAGCGTTTGGTTGCCGCGCACCACATCCATAATCAGTCGCTCATAGGCGTCCGGCGCACGGCCTTGGAAGGACTGCGCGAAGCTCATGTCGAGCGAGATCTGCCGCAGCCGCATGCCGCCCGGTCCCGGGTCCTTGATCATGATGAACTGCTTCACCCCCTCATCCGGCTGCAGGCGGATGACCAGCTGGTTGGGGAAGATCGGCCCGGCGCTGTCGCCGAAGATGGAATAGGGGATCGGCTTGAACTCGATGACGATTTCCGAGACGCGGGTGGCGAGCCGTTTGCCGGTCCTCAGATAGAAGGGAACGCCGGCCCAGCGCCAGTTGCCGATCTCCGCCTTCACGGCGACGAAGGTCTCGGTGTTGCTGTCCTTGCCGAGCTCCTCGACATAGCCCTTGACCGGCCCGCCGGCCGAAGCGCCGGCGCGATACTGACCGCGCACCGTGTGCTTCGGCGCCTCGTTGCCGTTGATGCGCTTCAGTGCCCTCAGCACCTTCAGTTTCTCGTCGCGCACCGCGTCGGCGTCCATCGACGACGGCGTTTCCATGGCCACCAGGCAGAGCAGCTGCAGGATGTGGTTCTGCACCATGTCGCGCAACGCGCCTGCCTTGTCGTAGTAGGTGACGCGATCCTCAAGACCAACGGTCTCGGCGACCGTGATCTGAACATGGTCGATCTGGGCGGAGTTCCACAACGGCTCGTAGAGCGCATTGGCAAAGCGCAGCGCCATCAGGTTCTGCACCGTTTCCTTGCCGAGATAGTGGTCGATGCGGAAGATCTGGCTTTCGTGGAAATCGTCACCGACAGCGTCATTGAGCGCCCGCGCCGAGGTGAGGTCGCGGCCGATCGGCTTTTCCAGCACGATGCGCGAGTTCGGCGTGATCAGCTTGTGCTCCTTGAGCTGGTGCGAAATGTCGCCGAACAGCGCCGGCGCCACCGCAAGGTAGAAGGCGCGGATGCGGTCGCTGTCGCCGATTGCTTTCTTCAGCTTGTCGAAGCCGGCGCCAGTGGTTGCGTCCGCCGACACGTAGGAGAGCCTTGCCAGGAATATCTCCAACTCCTTCGGATCGATATCGGCAGGCTTCACATGATCTGATATCGCCTTCTTGGCGAAGCCCTGGAATTCGGCATCGGTCATTTTGGCGCGCGAGGTGCCGATGATGCGCGTCGGCTCGGAGAACTGGTGGCCGCACTGGCGATAGTAGAGCGATGGCAGGAGCTTGCGTTCCGACAGGTCGCCGGTGCCGCCGAAGATGATGAAGTCGAATGGGTCGACAGGGATGATCTGGCTGGTCATGGTCAGTCCGATTTGATGCCGGGCGCCGGCAGCGTGGTTGGTATATTCTAATCGATTTAAATTTTCCAGTGCCATGGTGTCACATGCGAGGACCAATGGCTTGCACTTGCATCGGTCCACATGTTTCCGGACACTCACGCCGCCGGCAGGCCTGTCGGCAAGCCATGGCTTCCGGAAGCGTTCGCGGCTGCAGCATAGAACGCGAATGTGACGAAAGCTAAGGGAGATGTAGCCTGGCGCGCGACGTGCCGGGCGGCAGATGGAAAAGTCACGTCAAGCGACGGAATCCAAAGAGCGGGAAAACCATGCGTCTGGAAAACAAAGTCGCCGTCATCACCGGCGCAGCGTCGGGCTTCGGCGAAGGCATGGCCAAGCGCTTTGCCGAAGAGGGCGCGCGCGTGGTCGTCGCCGACCTCAACGCCAGGGGCGCCGAGCGGGTGGCCGAAGAAATCGGCGAGAGCGCCATCTGGACCCAGACGGACGTTTCCCTGCGCTCCGAATTCGACGAGATGATCGATGCCGCCAAGAGCGCCTTCGGTCGCATCGACATCATGGTCAACAATGCGGGCTTCACCCATCGCAACGGCGATATGCTCGGCGTCGATGAGGAAACCTTCGATCTGATCACCGCCGTCAACATGAAGGCGATCTACCACGCGGCGCTTGCCGTCGTGCCGATCATGGACCGCCAGGGCGGCGGCGTCATCCTGACCACGGCCTCCACGGCCGGGCTTCGGCCGCGGCCGGGCCTGACCTGGTACAACGCCTCCAAGGGCTGGGCGATCACCGCCACCAAGTCGATGGCTGTCGAGCTGGCGCCGAAGAACATCCGCGTCAACTGCCTCTGCCCGGTCGCCGGCGAGACCGGCATGCTGGAGAAGTTCATGGGCGCCGACACGCCTGAAATCCGCGAAAAGTTCCGCGCCTCGATCCCGCTCGGACGGCTCTCGACACCGCTCGACATCGCCAACGCGGCGCTGTGGCTGGCCTCGGATGAAGCCGCCTTCATCACCGGCGTGGCGCTGGAGGTCGATGGCGGGCGTTGTATCTGAGCCGCTCCTGGAAGCACATCGCGGTTTCCGCTCCTGGTTGCGGTGAACGAACGGATTGGCGCCGTCCGGCCGAGCTCCAGTTTGACTTGATGGTCCGCCGAAGGAATAACGGATCGGGGTAAGGGAACTGGCGGGTGGTTAAGCTCAGGCTGCGCGAAATTGGCAACGACCTCGGCTGGCGATTGCGTCGCTATCGGGCAGAGCGTGCGCGTGCGCGAAGCAAGGCGACCTTCATCGGCATAACCGGCAGCTCCGGCAAATCGACGGCAACGAGCTTGCTTGGTCATATCCTGGCCAGTCACGGCAAGGTCTATACCCAAGTTCTAGCCAACACGCTCAAGGCGCTTGTCCGCACGCTCTACAAGCGGATGAAACGTGCGGGCAAGGTCGACCATGTCGTCTTCGAAGCCGGCGCGTTTGAGCCCGGCTCAATCCGGTCGATGGCGCAGATGCTGAAGCCGGATGTAGCGGTCGTAACGATGGTCAGGCTGGAGCACGTCACTCAATTCCGGACCCTGGATGCTGTCGCCCAGGAAAAGAGAGCGCTGGTTGAGGCGTTGTCGCCGGGCGGACTCGCGATCTTGAACGCCGACGACCCGCATGTGCTTGATATGGCTTCGGGCGCAAGGTGCCGCGTGGCGACTTTCGGTCAGTCGGAAGCCGCGGACTACCGTGTAACGAACATCCATGCCGCCTATCCGGACCTGCTCAGATTTTCACTTCGCTGGCGCGGCGGCGACATAGACATGCAGACACGATTTCCTGGCGAGCACTTCTGGCTGCCGGCGGCCGCCGCCGCCGTCACGGCGCTGGAACTTGGTGTCCCGCCGGAGAAAATCGCCGCAAGGACAGCATCCTTCGAACCCCTGGCCAACCGCTGCGCGGTGCTGGTGACCGATCGGGGCCCACAGTTCATAGTCGATGCCGCCAAAGCGCCCTGGCATTCGCTGAACATTGCGTTCGAGATGATGGCCAAAGCCAAGGCCGTTCGCAAACGGATCGTCGTCGGACAGATTTCCGACTATACCGGTTCGTCGAGAAAATATGGCACTGCTTACGGTATCGCGCGCGACGTCGCCGACGAGGTCATCTATACCGGCGACAATGCCCACCGCTCACGCGCCAGCCAGGCCGATCGGGACAGTGGCCGTTTGATCGAGCTTCGCACCCCGAAGGAAGTCTCCGATCACATCAAGCAGACGGCTGTCCCCGGAGAACTGATCCTGCTGAAGAGCTCCGGCAATCTTCATCTGGAGAGGGTCGCGCTTGTCTGGACGCACGATGTCAGATGCTGGATACCAACGTGCGGCAAGAAGGAAGGGTGTTCCACTTGCGGCCTCTACGAAGTGCCGTTCGAGGAACACAAGTCCTTCCTGGCAAATCGCCGGCTTGCACGCAGAAGACGCCGTTTCGGATGGCTGCTTGGCCTCACGCGCCGGTCTTGATGTAGCTTTTGTAGACCCAGCCGTGCTTGCCGTTATAGACGATCTCGCACCATTTCTTACAATTCATCACCTGCACCGCTGCCTTGGCCGGCACCGTGGTGATTGCGGCGGCACCTTTCTTCGGGCCGGAGCGCATGGTCACGGCCCTCAAAACGCGCCCGTTTGCGGCCGCGCTGGCTTTTTGAGCTTTCGACTCAGGCTGCGCCGAGCTGTCCGTCGCTGCCGGCTGCGTATCTGGAACCTGCGGCTTGGCTTCGGGAATGGCGGCGGTTTGGGCGCCATCCATCGTGTCGCCCGGCTTCTTCGCTGCCGCTGCTGTCTCGCTGGCGGAACCGGCGACCTGCGACAGCGCGTTCGCGGCGTCGTTCTCGGCATCGGCCTCGGCAAAGGCGGTATCGGTCGACCGCGCGGGGGCCGCGCCGGCGGCCTGCTTGGATGGAGCTGGCTGGTTCTCGGCCGGGGCAGGTGGCGTCTTGGCGTCGGAAGCCGTCCAGCGGGGGTTGTTTGATGCCAGGGCCGGAATATTGGCTTCGCGGGCCGCCGTCGTGGGCGTTACCGCGTCCCCCTTGCGCGCGGCCTGCGGCGCCGTCGCCACGGTGACCGCCGCTGCCGCCGGAGCGACTTTCGTGGTCTTCACCGGAATCGCCGGAACGGCCTGCTCGGCACTCGCCGCGGCCACTTGCCGGTCGCTGCCCGGAAAGCATAGCCATAGCGCCACCGCGGCCACGCCGATCAGCGCGGCGGTGCCGACCGCTGCAATGACCAGATGCGCGTTCGACTGTACCTTCTGCCAGAAGGATGGCCGTACGTTATAGCCGAACTGCATTGTAAAGCGCTGCCGTTCCGGCGCGCCGAAACTGAAGGGCTCGTTCACTCAAACCACCTCCAACAAGCGGGCCGACGTTCTTTCGATCATTGCCGTAACGATCGGCTTCGATCAGCATCGGTCCCTAAATCACTGCGGACAAAGCCCGCGAAATCCCCGGATTTTCGCCCATGATCGCACCTTTTACTGCTGATTATGGCATGAGTGAGCCAAATTGCGAAATTCTGCGTGCCTGTTAAGGCTTCCACAACCTGCCGCGTGGAAGCCGCCGGCGTCGAATCGGCGGCTTCGGCTGGGCAGCCAGCTCTAAATCCTGTCACGCAACGCGAACCAATTCAGCGCCAGGAACAAGAGCGGCGCGCGCAAACGCCGGCCGCCTGGGAAGGCGGGGATTTTCAGATCCTCGATCAGTTTCAAGCGGTCGCGATTGCCGGCAACGGTCTCGGCATAGAGCTTGCCGAAGAAGTTCGACAGCATGACGCCGTGGCCGGAATAACCGCCTATCGAAATCACTTTCGGCATCACTTCGCGCACGAACGGCTTTCGCGGCACCGTGATGCCGACATAGCCGCCCCAACCATGCGTGATCTCGACATCCTTAAGGTCGGGGTAGAGTTCGGCGATCTGCCTTCGGATGTGAATATGGATGTCCTTCGGATCGTTGACGGCATAGATCTCGCGGCCGCCGAACAACAGCCGGCCGTCCTTCGACTTGCGGAAATAGCGCACCACGAAGCGGGAATCATCGACCGACTCGCCGCCCGGCAGCACCTTGGAAGTGGCGCCGAGCGGCACGGTCGCGCCGATGAAGGAACCGATCGGCATGATGTGCGCCGCACTCACCGGCTCCAGATTGCCGCCATAGGCATTGACCCCGACCAGGCATTTGTCGGCTGTGATCGTGCCCCTGGGCGTCGTGACCGTCACCTTGCCGCCATTGGAAACGATGCCGGTGGACGGCGTCTGCTCGAACAGATGCGCGCGGGCGGCGGCCGCCACTTTCGCCGTGCCGATCACTAGTTTCAGCGGGTGGATGTGCCCCGTGCCGGTGTCGCGCGTGCCGCCGAAATAACGTGTCGAGCCCAGCCTTTCCGCGGTTTCCGCCGCGTCCATGAAGCTTATATGCGGGTAGCCGAAGCGGCTCGCCATGATCTCGGCGTGGCGCCTGTAGTCGTCGACATAACGCCGCTTGTGCGCCACCGAAAGCTGACCCGGCATATAGTCGATGTCGATCGCGTTGGCGGCGGCGAAGTCCAGCAGATGCGCCTTGGCTTCTTCGGCCAGGTCGAACAGCGCCTTGGCGCGGGAAAGGCCGTATTCGGCTTCCAATTCCTCCGCCCAGGCGCGCTGGCCGGTGCCGAGCTGCCCGCCATTGCGCCCCGACGCGCCGTCGCCGAAGCGATAGGCATCGATCAGCACGACATCCGCGCCGGCCTTCGCCAAATGCGCGGCTGCCGACAAGCCAGTGAAGCCGCCGCCGATGATGACGACGTCGCAAATACGGTCGCCGTCGAGAGCCGGATATTCAGGCCGGGATCCGACCGTGTCCTCATACCAGGAACGGCCGGGGGAGATGGGGGATTGGTAGGACATGATGCTCGGGAGTAGGGGAGTAGGGGAGTAG
>NZ_JAIUHV010000023.1:0-32128 GCF_020165285.1 Mesorhizobium sp. CA10 | reverse complement strand
AAGGACGACCAGGATTCATTCGGTCTCCTTCCCACTTCAACCATACACCAGAACCAACACACAGGATTCCAGGGTCTGCGCGCGTCGCTCCGCTCCTTGCTCCGCCCTGGAATGACGAAGGTGCTTTCTGGCCGGCGCCATCCTACTCCGTAAACCTGGGCGCCAGCGCCTCAATGCGGGCGATCATCTGCTGGAATTCCTCCAGGATGCGCTCATGCAAAAGCACCGCGATCTCCGGATATTCTTCCAGGATCCGGTGGAACATCTTGCGGCTCAATCGGATCACTTCCGAGTCGATCGCGGCCGAGGCGCTGGTCAGCCGGTTGGTATCGGCGATCAGCGCCAGTTCGCTCAGCATGGTGCCTGGGCCTGCCGTACCGATCGGCACGCGTTCGCCGCCCAGCTCCCGATAGAGCGCGATCAAACCGCTGACCACGATATAGGCAGAATCAGCGACATCGTCCTCGCGGTACAGCTTATGGTCGGCTTGCAGCACGGTGGTCTCGGCGCCGAAGGCAAGCAGGCGCAGCTGTTCCTGCGTGAAGCCCTGGAAAAGCTTCACGCTTGACAGAATGCGGATGTCGTCATCCAGCGCCATCCTAGCTGTGTCCCCGAGCGGTCAGTCCAGTCCCTCCTTTGGAGCGGCGCGCCCTCCTGGGCTCGCGAAACGCTCCACCGTGCATCATGCGATGCGTGCAACGAGCCGACCCCATCACCCTCCAGCACCAGGATCGTACCCGAAGCGGTCCCGCCCGACCGCCCTAAATGTTTGTTTCGACGCAATTCCGGACGGTCGTCCTCGGCGAAGCCGCCGAGCCCAACCGTTTCACACTTTTCCTGGAATTGCTCTTGATCATGAAATGTTTAAGGAACCAGCTTGTAGCCGCCGCTTTCTGTCACAAGAATTTCGGCATTGGAAGGATCGCGCTCGATCTTCTGGCGCAACCGGTAGACATGGGTCTCCAGCGTGTGCGTGGTGACGCCGGAATTGTAGCCCCAGACCTCTTCCAAAAGAACGTCGCGCGTCACCACCTTCTGGTCGGCGCGGTAGAGGTATTTGATGATCGAGGCTTCCTTCTCGGTCAGCCGCACCTTGGCGCCGCGCGGATCGATCAGCAGCTTCTGGCTGGGCTTGAACGTGTAGGGACCGACCGAGAAGGTCGCGTCCTCGCTTTGCTCGTGCTGGCGAAGCTGGGCGCGGATGCGCGCGAGCAGCACGGCAAAGCGGAAAGGTTTGGTCACATAATCGTTGGCGCCGGCCTCGAGACCCAGGATCGTGTCGGAATCGGTGTCGTGGCCGGTCAGCATGATGATCGGCGCCTTGTAGCCGCCCTTGCGCAGGATCTTCACCGCCTCGCGGCCATCCATGTCGGGCAGGCCGACATCCATGATGAGCAGGTCGACGACGCCGCTGCGCGCCGCGGCAACGCCTTTTGCGGCGGTCGCTTCTTGCTGGACGTCGAATTCTTCGTAGAGCGCCAGCTGCTCAACCAGGGTGGCGCGCAAGTCGTCGTCGTCATCAACGATCAGAATGGTACGTGATGTCATAGATCAATCCGTTGTTTTAAAAAGAATATTCAGTTGACCTCCCCCCATTTATGCGGAAGCTCACCGGCGCAACAGCCGATCACAGTGATTTGTTCCGTGACCCAATCATACAAGAAAAAACGTGCGCGCAATGCGTCGGGCGCATTTTTGCCGAAGGGCTTGAGCGTTTTGGTGGTGCGCGCGCGCCCCGGCAACCCCGCGCAAGGCTTCCTGCAAGCCGGCAAAACGGTGTTTCCCTGCGCGCTGGGGCGCAGCGGCATTACCGCCAACAAGCATGAAGGGGACGGCGCGACGCCGCTGGCGTCGATGCGCATTCTGTCAGGCTATTTCCGGGGCGATCATTTCGCGAGCGGGCGCAGGACGAGGCTGCCGATGGCGCCGATCGGTCCGGATCTCGGCTGGTGCGAGGTGCCGGACGACCGCAACTACAATCGCCCGGTCAAGATCCCCTATGGCGCCAGCCATGAGCGGATGAAGCGCGACGACCGGCTTTACGATGTCTGCCTTGTGCTCGACTGGAACATCGCACCGCGCCGGCGCGGGCGCGGCAGCGCGATCTTCTTCCATCTGGCCCGGCCGGGCTTCACGCCGACGCAAGGCTGCGTGGCGGTGACGGCGCGGACCATGGCGAGGCTGCTTCCGTTGCTGTCGGACAGGACGGTGGTGAAGGTGGTGAGGTAGGCAGTAGGCAGTAGGCAGCAGGCAGCAGGCAGCAGGCAGTAGGTGTCTCGTCGCTATTGCCTAACTGCCTAATCCCTAATGCCTCTCTCCCGGTTTCTGCCAGCCCGTGCCGAGCAGCCCGATCTCACGAAGCTCCCTGTCCATCGTCTTCGCGATGTCCCGACGTCCGGCGCCGATGTCGCGCAACTGGCTGTCGGAGAGGTCTTCGATCGGATCGTGGGACAGCCGGGCGGCGACGCGGGCCTGGCGCAGCCAATCGCGTGCCGAACGCAGCCAAAGGGCGAAGCCGGAAGGGGATTCCAGGGTGGTGCAGGGCTTCAAGGCGATCTCAGACATGGCTCTATCCGTGTTCTCCGGATATCAAGTCCGGTTTTATGGTGTTTCGATGAAGCCATGATGCCGGATTGAAAAACAAACGGGAAACGAGTAGTTCTTTTCAGATCATCAAGTTTTATTTGGAGATCACATGTCCAAGCTGCTGCCGGGAACGCGTGCGCTGCGGACGTTCGAAGCGGCAGCCAGGCATCTCAACTTCACCCGCGCGGCCGACGAGCTCGGCCTGACGCCAGCGGCGGTCAGCCACCAGATCAAGGAAATCGAGGATCAGCTCGGGCTGGTGCTGTTCACGCGCACCAGCCGCACCATCCGGCTGACGGAGGCAGGCAATGTGCTGCTGGAGGCCTCGGTCGACGCGCTCGACCTGCTGAACCGCGCCGTCAGCCGCGCCCGCAAGATGACCCGCGGCACCGCGCTGCTGAAGGTGACGCTCGACGCGCAGTTCGCGACGAAATGGCTGATGCGCCGCGTCGACGACTTCCGCAAGCAAAAGCCGGGCATCGAGCTGCGCTTCGACATCACCTACGATGTCCGGGATTTCGACCTCGACGACGTCGATGTCGGCATCCGCTTCGGCGCCGGCAAATATCCGGGGCTCTGCGCGCATCGGCTGTTCGAGAACATCATCATCCCGGTGTGCAGCCCGGCGCTGCTGGCGTCAGGTCCGCCGCTGAAGGAGCCGCGCGACCTGTTCAACCACACGCTCGCGCATATCGAATGGTCGCGGCAGGGCGTGACCTGGCCGAACTGGAGCATGTGGATGCACGCGGCCGGCATCGACGATTTCGACGACAGCCGCACGCTGGTCTTCGGGTCGTCGACCGATGCCACCCAGGCGGCGCTCGACGGCAACGCGGTGGCGCTCGCCGACTTCGCCATGGTCGCCAACGATCTTTCGCAGGGACGTCTGGTGCGGCCCTTCGAGCTCGGCATCAAGGTCGCGCCGGAATTCGCCTATTTCCTGGTCTATCCCGAGGCGGCGAAGGACGACGCGCGCGTCGTCGCCTTTCGCGAATGGCTGCTGGACGAGGTGGCGAAAACGCCGACCTGAATCAGTCTAGCCCGCTGGCGCCGCCGGCGCGCCGAACCAGCCGATGATGGCGCCGATGATCAGCATCACGCCCAGCCAGTGGCCGGCATCGATCAGCGTCAGGGCCCAGCCGAAGCCTTCATAGCGGTGGTTGACGGTGAGCGTGGTGGCGATGAATCCGAGCCAGAGCACGAAGCCGAACAGCAACCCGGCGATCGGGTTCGGCTCGCCGCCGGTTATGGCGCCCACCACCAGCGTCAGCACGAGCGCCATGATCAGCTCGGCAATGAAGCTGACGACGAAGGGAGCGACCGAGCGCTGCATGGTGGCCGGGTCGAGCTTGGCGGCCTTCAGCCAAGGCTTGCTCAAGCCCATGTACCAGGCGGCCCCGAACAGCCACGCGACGATTGCGGCGGCGATCACCGCCAGCCAGTTCACGACCGAAAAATCCATGCTTTTCCCCTCCAAGTTGAAAGGCGATGGAACGCTTGTTCGGCGATCGCGTCAAGCAAGGCGCCAGACGGTGGTGCGCTTGACCTCGGCATCTTCCAGCACGCGCGTCACCGGAACATGGTAGACGGCAAGCGATCGCAGCCCGGTCCTGGGGAGATAGGCGCGGCCGGGATCGCCGACGAGGATTTCGGCGCCGCGCGCCTTCAGAGATCCGAACCAGGGCAGCACCCGTTCGGCGAAGGCCTTGTCGTAGAAGACGTCACCGGCGAGCACGACGTCCCAGCCATCGTCGGTGCCGACGCAATCCGTGCCGCGGAATTGCGCTTCAACGCCGTTGGCTTCGAGGTTGATGGCGATCGCCGTCTCGCAGAACGGGTCGATGTCGGCGGCGATCACTTGCTTCGCGCCGGCCTTCATCGCTGCGATCGCGACGAGGCCGGAACCGGAGGCGAAATCGAGCACCCGTTTGCCGCGCACGGTGCCCGGATTGTCGAGCACATAGCGGGCAAGGCCCTGGCCGCCGGCCCAGGCGAAGGCCCAGAAGGGCGGCGGCAGGCCGATCTCGGCCAGCTCTTCCTCGGTGCGCAGCCATAGATCATGCGCCTCGTCGGCGAGGTGCAGCAGCACTTCCGGCACATGCGGCGGCGCCATCAGCGCCGTGTTGTCGAGGATGAACTTTCTCGCGCTTCTCGGCGTGAGCTTGGTCACGGCGCCGGATTGAGCTCGGCCATGCGGCAGACCTCTTTCCATTCGGCCGGCGTCACCGGCTGCACGGAAAGCCGGCCGAGCCGGACCAGCGCCATCTCGGCGAGCTTCGGGTTGGCCTTGACCTCTTCCAGCGTCACCGGCCGCGGCACGTCCTTATAGGCGCGGATGTCGACGCATTCCCAGCGCGGATCGTCGGTCGTGGTGTCGGGATGGGCCAGCGCGCAGACCTCGGCGATGCCGACGATGTCGAGGCCCTCATTGGAGTGATAGAAGAAGCCGAGATCGCCAATCTGCATCGCCTTCATGTTGTTGCGGGCGGCGTAGTTGCGCACACCGTCCCATTGCGTGCCGGCCTTGCCTTTGGCCTTCAACGCCTCGAAGGAAAAGACCGAGGGTTCGGACTTGAACAGCCAGTAGTTCATATCGTTTGTCCCATCGCTTTGTCGCACCGCCACGCATGGCGTTCCCGTCTATGCTTACTCTCTCGCCGTCGCTGCGGCGAGAGCAGCCAATCATGCGCCGGCGGGCTTCTGGAAGACCCAGTTCCACGGGCGGATCTGGACGCTTTCGAACAGGCCGGCCTTAGCGTAGGGATCGGCCGCGGCCAAAGCTTGGGCAGCAGCCATGTCCGGCGCCTCGATCATCACCAGGCTGCCGTCCGGCTTGCCGTCGGCGTCGAGGAAGGGACCTGCAAAAGCAAGCTTGCCCTCGGCGATCAGACCTTCCAGGAACGCAGCATGCGCCGGCCGCGTGTCGACGCGCAGCTGCAGGCTGCCGGGCTTGTCCTTGCAAATCAACGCAAACAGCATTTTCAACTCCGATGGTCAAATGTCGGTTTCGGTTTTGAGCGGCCTCGTCATCAGCGCGGTCACGGCCTGGCCGATCGTCACCTTGCCGTCGAGGATGGCGGCGACGGCCGAGATGATAGGCGCCTCGATGCCGCGCTCGGCGGCAATGCGAGCGGCAATCCCCGCCGTTGGCACACCTTCGGCCAGCGGAAGGCCGGCGAGCGGCTTGCCCTGACCGAGCGCCAAGCCATAGGCGAAATTGCGCGACTGCGCCGAGGAGCAAGTGAGCAAGAGGTCGCCGAGGCCGGAAAGCCCCATCAGCGTTTCCGGCCGGGCGTCGAAGGCCGCGCCGATGCGGCGCAATTCGACGAAGCCGCGCGTCACCATGGCGGCCTGGGCGCTGGCGCCGAGGCCTGCGCCGGTGACGGCGCCGGCGGCGATGGCAAAGACGTTCTTCAGCGCGCCGCCGATCTCGACGCCGATCAAGTCGTCGCTCGAATAGCAGCGCAGGTTCTCCGCCGAGAAGCGGGCGGCAAGCTCGGCCGCCAATTCCGCATCGCGGGCGGCAACCACCACGGCGGTCGGCAGGCCGCGCGCGACGTCGCTGGCGAAGCTCGGGCCGGAAAGCGCCGCGACCGGATTGCCCGGCAGGCTTTCCTCGACGATCGCCGAGAGCAGCGCGCCGGTATCGCGCTCGATGCCCTTGGCGCAGAGCACCAGCGGCGCTCCCTGGGGCACATGGTTGCGGGCGTTGGCCAGGATGGCGCGCAGCGACTGCGCCGGCGTCACGGCGAGCACGCAGTCGGCGCCGTCAAGCGCCGCGGCAATGTCGCTGGAGGCCATGATGCCGGGCTCGATCCTGATGCCGGGCAGGTAGCGCGGGTTCTCGCCGCGGGCGATGGCGGCGACGGTTTCGGCGTCGCGGGCATAGAGCCGGACATCATGGCCGGCGCGCAACATGGCCAGCGCCAGCGCCGTGCCCCAAGCGCCGCCTCCCAGCACCGCAACGCGCCAGCCGCTGGTGCTTTTCTTGGTCATGCCTTGGCACCACGCCGGCCCGAGCCGACCAGAGGCGCGGAAACACTGTCGAGCGGCCAGCGCGAGCGCGGCACGAAATCGGCGGCGTTTTCGTCGGCGATGCCGGCGCGCAGCCGCTCTATGCCGGCCCAGGCGATCATCGCCGCATTATCGGTGCAAAGCTTCTGCGGCGGCGCGATGAATGCGAAGCCGGCTGCGGAACACAGTGCTTCGAGCGTCGCCTTGATGGTGCGGTTGGCGGCGACGCCGCCGGCAACGACCAGCGCCGGCTTTGCATGGTCCGGGAATTCCTGGCGGAACCGGGCAAGGGTGCGGCCGACACGATCGCCCAGCGCGTCCGCCACCGCCGCCTGGAAAGAGGCGCAGATGTCGGCGACGTCCTGGCCGCTTAGCGGCGCGATCGCGCTCGCCGCCTGGCGCACCGCCGTCTTCAAACCGGAGAAGGAGAAATCGGGCTGCGCCGAGCCCTTCATCGGGCGTGGGAAGGCAAAGCGGCCCGCATCGCCGCCGGCGGCCGCCTTCTCGACATTCGGGCCGCCGGGATAGGGCAGGCCAAGCATCTTGGCGGTCTTGTCGAAGGCCTCGCCCAGCGCATCGTCTATGGTGGTCGCCCAGCGCTGGTAATCGCCGACGCCGCGCACCGCGACGATCTGGGTGTGGCCGCCGGAGACGAGCAGAAGCAGATAAGGAAAATCGAGACCGTGGGTCAGCCGCGCCGTCAGCGCGTGGCCCTCGAGGTGGTTGATGGCGATCAGCGGCTTGTTGGCGGCAGCGGCGATTGCCTTGGCCGTCATTAGGCCAACGATCAATCCGCCGACCAGGCCCGGCCCTGCTGTCGCGGCGATCGCGTCGATCTCATCGAGCGACACGGCCGAATCGGCGAGCGCCGCCTCGACAATGCCGTCCAGCGCCTCGACATGGGCGCGCGCGGCGATCTCGGGCACGACGCCGCCAAAGGCCGCGTGCTCCTCGATCTGGCTGAGCACCACGTTGGACAGGATTTCGGGCGCGGCGACGCCGTCCAGCGCCACAACGCTGGACGCCGTCTCGTCGCAGCTCGTCTCAATGCCCAGAACGCGGATCAATTGGTCGCTGGCCTCTATGATTGTATCACCGGCCAATCCCAATTAGGAAAAGGCCCGGCAGACCTCAAGCTGCCCCGGGGGTTATCACGGACCGCGCGCCATGCAAACTTTGAAAATCGGAACACGCGGCAGCCCGCTGGCATTGGCCCAGGCGCATGAGACGCGGGCACGGCTGATGCAGGCGCATGGCCTGCCCGAAGAGGCGTTCGAAGTGGTGCCGATCTCGACCAGCGGCGACCGCATCCAGGACCGGCCGCTGTCGGAAGCCGGCGGCAAGGGCCTGTTCACCAAGGAAATCGAGGAGGCGCTGCTCGACGGCCGCATCGATATCGCCGTGCATTCGTCGAAGGACATGCCGACGGTGCTGCCCGTCGGGTTGGAGCTTGTCACCTTCCTGCCGCGCGAGGACGCGCGCGACGCCTTCATCGGCAAGAACGTGAAGCGGATCGCCGACCTGCCGCATGGCGCCACGGTCGGATCGTCATCGCTGCGCCGTCAAGCGCTGATCCGCCGCATGCGGCCGGATCTCGACGTGGTGATCTTCCGCGGCAATGTGCAGACCCGGTTGCGCAAGCTGGACGAGGGCGTCGCCGAGGGCACCATCCTGGCCTATGCCGGATTGAAGCGCCTCGGACTTGAGCATGTCGTCACCGACCTGATGCCGCTGGAAGCTTTTCCGCCGGCGCCGGGACAAGGCGCGATCGGCATCGAAACCCGCATCGGCGACCGCGACGTCGAAAAGATGCTGGCAGCGATCCATCACGTGCCGACCGGCCAGGCGCTCACCTGCGAGCGCGCCTTCCTCGCCGCGCTCGACGGCTCCTGCCGCACGCCGATCGCCGGCCATGCGACGGTGGCGGGCGAAAAACTGTCCTTCGCCGGGCTGATCATCTCGCCCGACGGCACGGAATCGCATGAGGTCCGGCTGGAAGGCGAGGCTGCCGACGCGGCGGAGATCGGCCTGGACGCGGCGCGCACGGTCCGAGCCCGGGCTGGTGCGACATTCTTCGACGGCTGGGCCTGACATGGCCCGCATCCTGGTGACGAGGCCGGAGCCTGGCGCGTCGCGCACGGCACGGCGCCTCGAAGCCCTGGGATTTCAGCTTGTCCTGCTGCCGCTGACCGAGACGAGCGCATTGCCGGTCAAGGCGAGCATCGGCCGCGACGCCGTCGCGGTCGTCGTCACCAGCGCCAATGCGGTGCGGCATGCGCCGAAGGCGCTGATCGCGGCACTTGCGCGCCTACCTTGCCACGCAGTTGGCAAACGGACGGCGGAAGCCTGCCGCGCGGCGGGATTCCTCGCCGTCACGGAAGGTCCGGGCAACGCCGAGGCGCTGGCCGATGCCATCGCCGGCGGCCTTGCCGGCAGGGCAATCATCTATCTGTGCGGCCGCGTCCGCTTGCCTGCGTTCGAGCAGCGGTTGGCGGCGGCGGGCGTGCATGTCCAGGCGATCGAGACCTACGACACGACAAGCATCGACTATGGCGATGCCGATGTAGTCGCCCGCCTGTCGGGCCGGCCGATCGACGCGGCGCTGCTTTATTCGGCCAAGGCCAGCGCCGCGCTGGCCAGCCTGATTGCGCGGCCGGCCTTGCGGCATCTCTTTGAAAGAACGGAATTTTTAGCGCTTTCGGCGCGTGTCGCCGAGCCGCTGGACGGGGTTGCCGGTGACAGGGTCCGCATCGCGTCCAAGCCCGAGGAAGAGGCGCTGCTGGCGCTTTTGTCGCTGCCCGGCTGAGCCGCGTCATCACACCGCCCCTTTTCACCGCTTGGTGATGTGCTAGAGCATCCCCTGGACCCTTTGAACCATCCTCAAGCCAGTTCGCGGAGCCCAAAGCATGGTCAAGACGCCGAAGATGCGACATTCGAAGACCCGGCGCGAGCCGGTGACCATCGAACTCGAGCCCGGCGCCGTCTCGCGAATCATTGACGAGGATGCCGCCAAGGCCGAGGCCAGTGCCGCGCAGACCGACGAGGCGAAGGCAGAAGAGGCCGCCGCCGCTTCGCAGCCGGAGCCGCCGGAAGAGCCGATCCATGCCGAGCAGGCCGATATCGAGCCGTGGGAGCATAGCGACGCCGCGCAGGCAACTGCCGATAAATCAGAGGCCGGCAAGGGCGAGCCGGAGGCGCCGTATCCCGGCGCGTCCGATGCGCCGAAGAGCCAGCCCAAGGGCTTCGATTACAATTTCGAGGACGCATCCGCGCCTGGCGCCGGCGCCTCGGCATCGAAGGCAAGCGAGACACGAAGTGAGACATGGGGCGAGGATGGCGTGCCGCAGCCCCCGCGCAGAACCGGCGTCAACGCCATCGCTGCGGGCGTCGTCGGCGGCGTGATCGCGCTTGCCGGCGCCGGCCTGCTGCAAGCGGTCGGCCTGCTCGGCTCGTCGGGACCGGGCGGCGGGTCGCTCGATAGCGTCAACGGCGAGATCGCTTCGCTGAAAACCGAGATTGCGGCGCTGAAGGAAAGCGGCGGCACCTCGGCCAAGGTCGACGGCCTGTCCTCGGCGCTCGATCGGGTCAAGGCCGATGTCGCGGCGCTGAAATCGTCGGCCGGCCAGGGCGGCGACGGCGCTGCGCTCAAGGCGCTCGGCGACAAGGTTGGCCAGATCGAGACAACCGTCGCTGAGCTGCAGAAGAACGGCAATGCGGCACCCGCCGATCTCGGTCCGCTCAACGAGAAGATCGCCGGGCTCGACGCGCTGGTGAAATCGGCCGGCGATGCGGCCAAGGCCGTGGACGGCAGGGTGGCGGCACTGGAGCAGTCCGTATCGCAGCTTTCCGGCAAGGTCGAGGCGCAAGCCTCGCAACCCAAGATCGCGCTGGCGATCGCCGCCTCGGCGCTGAAGTCAGCGCTGGATCGCGGCGCGCCCTTCGCGACCGAGCTCGACACCTTCGCGGCGATCGCGCCGGACGCGCCCGAGCTCGCGGCGCTGCGCTCCTATGCCGAAAAGGGCGTGCCGACCCGCGCCACCATCGCTGCGGAGGCCGATGCCGCCGCCAACGCCATGGTCGATGCGGCAAAGCCGGTCGACCAGAATGCCGGCTTCTTCCAGAGCCTGGTGTCGAGCGCGGAATCGCTGGTCAAGGTGCGGCCGGTCGGCGCGGTCGAGGGCAAGGGCGTGCCGGAAACCGTCGCGCGCATGGAAGTGGCGGTCAACCAGGGCGATTACGCCAAGGCGCTCAGCGAATATGACACGCTGCCGCACGCGGCAAAGGCGGCCGGCGCCGATTTTGCCGGCAAACTGAAGGCACGGCTGGAGGTCGAAAAGCAGCTCGAAGCGCTGATTGCCGGCGCGACGAAGGCTTAAGGAGACAAGATGATCCGCATCCTCGTCTTCCTCGCCGTCGTCTTCGCGCTCGGGCTGGGTTTTGCCTGGCTGGCAGACCGCCCGGGCGAGATGCTCGTCACCTTCAACGGCTACCAGTACCAGGTCACGCTGATGGTGGCGGCGGTGGCGATCGTCGCCGTTGTGGCGGCGGTGATGATCGTCTGGTGGCTGATCAAGTCGCTGTGGAACAGCCCCTACACGATCTCGCGCTATTTTAGGGTGCGCCGCCGCGACCGCGGATACCAGGCATTGTCGACGGGCATGATCGCCGCCGGCGCCGGCGACGGCGCGCTGGCGCGCAAGAAGACCAAGGAGGCGGCCAAGCTGATCAGCTCCGACCAGGAGCCGCTGATCAACCTGCTCGACGCACAGGCCTCGCTGCTCGAAGGCGACCATAAAGGCGCGCGGGAGAAATTCGAGCGCATGCTCGACGATCCCGAGATGCGGCTGCTCGGCCTGCGCGGGCTTTATCTGGAGGCCGAGCGCCTCGGCGACCGCAATGCCGCGCGCCACTATGCCGGCCGCGCGGCGGCGGTGGCGCCGCAGCTTGCCTGGGCGGCGGAATCGACGCTGGAAGAACTTACCGAACGCGGCGATTGGGACGGCGCGCTGAAGCTGGTCGAGGCGCAGAAATCGACCAGGCAGATCGAGCGCGACGCCGCCAACCGCCGCCGCGCCGTGCTGCTCACCGCCAAGGCGCAGGCGCTGGTCGACAGCGACCCGAACGCGGCCCGCACCGCGGCGCTCGAAGCCAACAAGCTGGCGCCGGATTTCGCGCCGGCCGCGGTGATCGCCGCCGATCTGGTTATCCGGCAAAACGACGTGCGCAAGGGCTCCAAGATTCTGGAGGCCGCCTGGAAGGCCGAGCCGCACCCCGACATCGCCGAGCTCTACAACCATGCCAGGCCGGGCGACGCCGTGCTCGATCGTCTGAACCGCGCGAAGAAGCTGCAGGAATTGAAGAGGAATCATCCCGAGTCGTCGATGGCCGTGGCGCGCGCAGCGCTCAATGCCCAGGATTTCGCCACGGCGCGGCGCGAGGCGGAGGCCGCGATCCGCATGGATCGTCGCGAGGGCGCCTATCTTCTGCTCGCCGATATCGAGGAGGCCGAGACCGGCGACCAGGGCAAGGTGAGGCAGCTGCTGTCGAAGGCGGTGCGCGCGCCGCGCGATCCGGCGTGGGTGGCGGACGGCGTCATCTCCGAGCGCTGGGCGCCGGTGTCGCCGGTTACCGGCAAGCTCGACGCCTTCACCTGGCGCGCGCCGATGGAGCGGCTTGGCCAGCTGATCGACAGCGACGCGGATGTCGCCGTACCGGCGATCACGGCCGCGCCGCCTGTCCAGCCTGTCGCCGAGAAGGCGATCGACATCGTCGCCGATGCTCCGGCCGAGAAGCCGGCGCCGGTGCCTTCAAACGGCGGCGAGAAGCAAGCGTCCGTTGCGGAAGCCGTCAGCGAGGCTGAAATCGGCGAGCCCGGTCCGGAGCTGCCGCCTCTGCCGGACGACCCTGGCGTCGCGCCGGAAGAAGAAGCGGAAAAATCGCCGCGCCGCTTTCGTTTGTTCTGAGGCTGTATTCTGGGACCGGGTTTGTTGGGCAGGGAAAAAACATCGATGTTCGAGCGCGTATTGTCCTTCCTGAGGGATCTGCCGGCTGGGCGCGAGACCAAGCCGAGCGCCGACGATCCGCGTGTCGCGGCTTCGGCGCTGCTCTATCATGTGATGAACGCCGACGGCGTGCGCCAGGACGTCGAATGGGAACGGTTCAAGCAGATCCTGGCCGAGACCTATTCGGTGAGCGGCGAGGAGCTCGATGCGCTGGCGGCGGCCGGCGAGCGCGCCGACAACGAGGCGATCGACCTCTACGCCTTCACCAGCGTCTTGAAGCGCCACCTCGACCCCGAGGCGCGCAAGGCCTTCATCGGCCTGATGTGGGAAATCGTCTATGCCGATGGCGAGCTTGACGAGCTCGAGGACAACACCGTCTGGCGGGTCGCCGAGCTGATCGGCGTCGAGCGTCGCGACCGCATCGAGGCGCGCCGCAAGGCGGCGGCAGAGGTGCCCGGCGCGCGGGGCGAATCGAGCGACGAATAGCAGGATCCTTCGCCTTCCATGCCACCCAGATCGAGGCCGAGACCAAAAATCCTGATCGTGCTGCATCAGGAGACTTCGAGCCCCGGCCGCGTCGGCCACATGCTCCTGGAAGAAGGCTTCGACCTCGACATCCGCCGGCCACCATTGGGTGACGAATTGCCCTGCACGCTGGACGGTCACGCCGGCGCGGTTATCTTCGGCGGGCCGATGAGCGCCAATGACGAGGACGAGTTCGTCCGCCGCGAAACCGACTGGCTGGAAATCCCGCTCAAGGAGAACCGACCGTTCCTCGGCATCTGCCTCGGGGCGCAGATGCTCGCCAACCATCTCGGCGGCAAGGTCGAGGGCCACGGCGAAGGCCTGGTCGAGATCGGCTGGTATCCGCTGAAGGCGACCGAGGCCGGCAAGAAGCTGCTGCACTGGCCGGAGATGGTCTACCAGTTCCACCGCGAGGGCTTTTCGCTGCCGAAGGATGCGACGCTGCTGGCGACGGCGGAAACCTATCCTAACCAGGCGTTCCGCTACGGCGAGAATGCCTGGGGCATCCAGTTCCATGGCGAGCTGACAAGGGTGATGATGCAGCGCTGGGTGGTGCGCGGCGCGCATCGCTTCGAACTGCCCGGCGCCCAGCCCGGCCGCGACCATCTCGGCGGCCGGCTGATCTGGGACATGCACCTCAAGCGCTGGCTGGGCGAGTTTTTGCAGCTGATTTTTGGCAGGCCGGCTGTGGGGTAGACGCGAAGCGATTATTCTGAATGCTCGGGTTTGACCGAGAATGGCTTACGCCTGCCGGGGCATGGAAAGGCCGCTTTGCGTCCAATGTCAGCAGTAGGGGTGCCCTTGCCGCTGCCCAAATAGTAGACTGTGTCGAATGCAAAGCTATTGGTCGCAGGACGGCTAAGCCGACTTCGCTGGCGCCTTCCTACCGGTCGTTCACGCCCTAGCCGAAGTCGACCCATTCGCGAACTTCAAGTCGCGAGCGGGTCGCCTTCCAGACGCAAAACCTTGAGCGTTGGATCCTGAAAGCTCCCAGCTAGCGTCGTTGCCAGCAAATCACCACTGCACGGCAAGCAATCAGCGCTTGTCCGCCGGCCGGTCGCTGGTCGTCGAAGGGATGCGGGCCACGACCTTGATTTCGAAATCAAAGCCGGCAAGCCAGTTGACGCCTACTGCCGTCCAGTTCGGATAGGGAGGTTCGCCGATCTCTTCCGCTCGGACGGCCAGCACTGTTGCGATCTGGTCATCCGGGTTGGTGTGGAAGGTGGTGACGTCGACAACATCATCGAATCTACACCCGGCGGCGGCCAAGACCTCGCGTAGATTGGCAAAGGCGCGCCGAACCTGATCCTCAAATACGGGCTCGGGCGAGCCGTCCTCACGGCTCCCGACCTGACCCGACACGAAAAGAAGATCGTCGGAGCGAATGGCCGCAGAATATCGATGAATATCGTATAACGCGTGGCGTTTGGCCGGATAGATGGCGTCACGTGCAGGCATTTCGTGTTCCTTTGTGCCTTGTTAATGGGAGCGGACCGGCAACGGCCGGGAGCCGGGTCTTCGAGTTGGAGATAGGGCAATCGCATTATGCGCATTAGTCATTGAAATCGGCATAGGGTGATGCAAAAACACCACCAATGTCCCGCCCGTCCCTCAATGATCTCACCGCCTTCGTGGCCGTTGCCACGCATCGCAGCTTCCGCCGCGCAGCGGACGAGATCGGCACTGCGCCTTCCACGTTGAGCCATGCTATGCGAGCGCTCGAGGAGCGCATGGGCGTGCGCCTTCTGAACCGCACCACACGCAGCGTCTCGCCGACGGAAGCCGGCTTCCAACTGCTCGGCCGCCTTCAGCCGGCGCTCGCCTCACTGGACGAGGCGCTCGACAGCATCGCAGGGTTCCGGGGCAACGTTGCGGGGACGGTCCGCATCAACGCACCGCGACTGATGGCTGGGCTTCTCGTTCGCGGGGTTCTTCCGCAGATGGCGGAGCTCCATCCTGATGTAACGGTGGACATCGTCGTCGAGGGGCGACTCATCGACATCGTGTCCGGCGGGTTCGATGCCGGCGTGCGCCTCCTCGGATCGATTCCCAAGGATATGATCGCCGTGCCGCTTGCACGCCGGCTGACGTTCATCTGCGTCGCCTCGCCCGCCTATCTCGACCGCTCAGGGGAGCCGGGAACCCCGGAGGAATTGCAGCGCCACCATTGCATCGGTCACCGCATGCCCAGCGGGAAGCTCTATCGATGGGAATTCGAACGCGCCGGCCAGGAACTCGTGATTGACGCTAACGGCCCCATTGTTCTTGATGACGAGGAGCTAATGGTCGAAGCCGCAGTAAAGGGTCTGGGCATCGCCTATGTGGCGGATTCGGCTGCAGAAGCGGCCATGTCCGATGGCCGGCTGCGCAAGGTCCTGACCAGGTGGATGCCCGCTCCGGAAGAGGTTGCAATCTACTATCCTGGACATCGAGCCGTGCCGCCGGCGCTGCGTGCCTTTCTCGATGTCGTCAATGACCTGCGGAAGAAGGGAGCTTAACGAGAGCGACGAGCAGCCGCGCCATGACCGGCCGTTGGGCCAGAGGATTTGGAGTGCTCAGTTCATCCCTGTTGCGCTGGCGAACCAGTGTTCTGCCGCTGATCGCCGCTTATGACCGCCCGATCACTGGCGCTATTCAGGACCACCTGCCCGCAGCGCCGGGACCATAGCCCTGCGATGCCGCCGATCACCGCCGCGTGGCACCGATCAGCAGGCAGTCTCATCGGTATCGGCGGAGCCGCGAATCTGTGCTAAGCGCCGCCCGATCAATCAAAGGAAGACACCCGTGAGCGAACTGACATTGGCCGAGGCGACCGAAAATATCTATGCCTCACTCCGAGCCGACAATGCCGAACTCGATACGCATATCGCGGCACTCAAGGCGGCGCTGGCACGAGAGGGGAAGAAGCAGGCGGTGTTCGATCCGGCCAAGCTGGTGCAGAACAACCGGGCCGGCCGCAAGTTGATGCAGGCCTATTTTCGCCAGCGCGGCGTCAGCGTGAGCTTTTCGGAGTAGATTTGCTCGCGCCCCTGCCTCGCTGGGCGACGGCGCGGTGAGATTGGCCTGAACGTCGGATCCAGCGGCTTGGATCAAGAACGCGATCAGTTGCGGCTGTTGAGATGCCGCACCTGCCGCAGTGCGGGAAACAGATAGGCCCATAGCCCGGCGACGGCGATGGCGCCGATGCCGCCGATCACCACGGCGGGAACCGTGCCGATCAGCGCCGCCATGGTGCCGGCGCGGAATTCGCCGAGCTCGTTCGACGCGCCGACGAAGACCTGGTTGACGGCGTTGACGCGGCCGCGCACCTCGTCCGGCGTCCAGAGCTGGATCAGCGTCTCGCGGATGTAGACGCTGAACATGTCGGTCGCTCCAAGCAAGGCGAGCGCGACGATGGACAGCCAGGTGATGGTCGACAGGCCGAACAGCACTATCGAGGCGCCGTACAAGGCGACGAAGCCGAGCATGATCTTGCCGGCACGGTCGCGGATCGGATGGCCGGCCAGCCAGACGGCGACGCAGATGGCGCCGATGCCCGGCGCCGAGCGCAGCAATCCGAGCCCCCAGGGACCAAGCTGCAAAATGTCGCGCGCATAGACCGGCAGCAACGCAAAGGCGCCCGACAGGAGCACGGCGAACAGGTCGAGCGAGATCGCGCCGAGCACGATCTTCTCGCCCCAGATGTAGCTGAAGCCGGCAAACAGCGTCTGCATCGTCGGCTTGTCGGTGGCCGTCTGCTGGGCAGGCTTGGGAATGGTGAACACAAGCATGCCCGCAACCAGCATCAGCACAGCGGCGGTGGCGTAGGCGACTTCCGCCGACACGCCGTAGAGCAGGCCGCCGGCGACCGGGCCGACGATGGTCGCCGTCTGCCAGGCCGACGAGTTCCAGGCGATGGCGTTGGCGAAATCCTCCTCCGGCACGAGATTGGCGAACAACGAGGACGACGCCGGGCCGTAGAAGGCACGGGCTATGCCGAACATGACCAGCACGAGAAAGATCGGCAGCGGGCTGGTCAGGCCGCGCAGCGTCAGAAGCAGCAGGGCCAAGGCGCAGCCGGCCTCGACCAGGGTCGCCAGCGTCATGATCAGCCGGCGGCCGAAGCGGTCGGCGACGACGCCGGTGACCAGGACCAGGAGCAGCGAAGGCAGGAACTGGACGATGCCGACAATGCCGAGGTCGAACGGATTGCGCGTCAAATCATAGACCTGCCAGCCGACGGCGACCGAGACGATCATGGTGGCGAAGGTGGTGAGGAAACGCGCCGTCCAGTAGCTGAGGAACGGGCGGTGCCGGAACGCGGCGTAGCGCTGGTCTGGTGACGTTGTTTCGGCGGTCATGATTCGAGGGCCCCGTTGCGACAAAGGCCGGCGGGGCACTTCCACGGTGGGCGCTGGTCCGGCCGCAACCCTTTAGCCCAGTTCGTCTTGCCATGTGCGCAAAAAATCCGCGCTGGCGCGAAGAAAATCGGAATTGCCCGCTCTGGTGAGGTGCGTTCAGCCTCTCAAAGCAGCCGAGATGGCTTCCAGCCCGCCGCGCAACTCCGCCTCTTTCGGCCAGCCGAAACCGAGGCGGAAGAAACGCTTCGGCATCTCGAACCAGTGGCCGGGGCCGACATAGGTGCCGTATTCCTCCAGCAGCCTGGTATAGAATCTGTCGAGGTCGAAGCCGGCATCGACGTTGAGCCGCGGAAAGCCGACGACGCCGCCTTGCGGCCGCACCCAGTCGACCAGCGGCTCGCCGTCGATCCAGGCCTGCACGACGTCGCGGCGTCTGGCCATTTCGGGGAGCAGCGAGGCGAGGAAGGTATCACGGCGTTCGAGCGTGGCGCGGGCGATCGCCTCGTCGATGACGCTGCCGCAGATGCCGATCTGCTCCTTGGCGGCGAGGAAGGTCTCCTGCAACTGCGGATCGCGGGTCATCAGCCAGCCGATGCGGATGCCCGGAATGCCGAAGGCCTTGGACAGCGAGCAGACGCTGATGGCGGCGGGGCTGAGCGAGGCCGCTGCGGGTAGCCATTCGCCGTAGGAGAGGTCGCGATAGGTCTCGTCGACCAGCAGGCGGCATTTGCGGCTCTCTGCAAGCGCGACCAGCGCATCGAGCTCGGCGCGTGTCATCATCGTGCCGGTCGGGTTGTGCGGGCAGGTGACGCTGATCAGTCTGGTGTTCGGCCGCAGCTCTGCGCTCACACGGTCGATGTCGATGGCAAAGCCCTCGTCGAAATCGAGATCGATGTAGGAGATGGCGCAGCCGATCGCCTTCGGTGTCTCGATGTTGGTGGCGTAGTTCGGCCGCACGACCACGAGATGGTCGCCGGCCGACAGAAGCGACGTGGCGATGATGAACAGCGCGCCGGCCGCGCCAGCGGTCACCAGTACATCATCGGGGGAAAGACCGCTGTCCTGCCCGGCGATAAGCGCCCGCAGTTCCCTGTCGCCGCGGTGCTCGCCATAGAACAGCGTGAGGTCCGGCAGCGCGAGACCTATGTCGGAGAGTTTCTGGTCTGCGATCGAGCTTTCGGAAAGGTTGTAGCGGATGCGCTCGTAGCCGTATTCCTCCGGCGCTTCTTTCTCGATCACCATCCTGGTGTAGTTCATGGCCATGTCCCCAAGCGGTTCATCCTTTTAAACAGACCGCGCGTCCTGTTTTGACGCAATTCCGTACGGCTTTCCTGGAATTGCCTGGTGGAACGGTATCCAAGCCATAAAAGCAGGAAGCCTGCCAAGGCTGATTCCTCGGCAGGCTTCCCTAAACCATTGGTGCAGGCGCGTTATTTCAGGCCGGGGCTTTGGCCTTCCTGCCCCTGGCAGGCTTCGCCGGCTCCGGTTCCGCCTTGCGGCCGAGGCCGATCGACTTGGCGAGCTGCGAGCGCGACGCCGCGTAGTTGGGCGCGACCATCGGGTAATCCACCGGCAGGCCCCATTTGGTGCGGTAGGCTTCCGGTGTCAGTCCGAAATGCACGCCGATATGGCGCTTCAGCGATTTGAACTTCTTCCCGTCCTCGAGGCAGATGATGTAGTCCGGCGTCACCGAGCGCCTGGGATTGACGGCGGGGACCGGCGGGGGCGCCGCGGGCTCCGCCGGCTGGCTGATCCCGACGATCGAAGAGGCGACGCTGGCGATCAGTCCGCCCAGGTCGGAAGCAGGCAGGCGGTTTTTGGCGACATAGGCCGATACGATATGAGCGGTGAGCTCGAGCAGGTCGATTTCCCTGGCTGTGCTGGTGTCCTCGTCCACGTAGTCCCTCCATTTCTGCCGCAAGGTCGCGAAACCGATCCGGTTTTCGCGGTGTAATGTCGAAGCGCTGCGAGCGTTGTTTGCGAATTCGGGATGCCGCAGGGGCCGCAGGCCGGCGAATTCCTAGTCGGCAAATCTGCGCGGCGCAACATTTTCTCGCGTCAATACACGCTGTTTTGAACAATTATACTGAAATGTAACTATATCAGACGACCAGCGCCTTGTCGCGCCACAGACGAAATCCACCCTCGAAAGCGCGAGTGTTGTCGCCGCGCCGGGACTTTTCAGGCAATTGATCGAGCTTGTCGACATTGCCGCCGCCGATCACGACATAGTCAGGCTGCAAGGCGGCGCGGAGCCTGTCGACAACGTCGAAAACGTATTTGCGCCACTTCTTCTTCCCGTGCTTCACCAAGCCGCGTTCGCCGACATAATCCTCGAAAGTCGCTCCCTTCTTGTAGGGCAGGTGGGCGAGCTCCATGGGCTGGCCGACATTCTTGATGATCATGGCGGCGCCCAGGCCCGTGCCGAGGCCGAGGAACAGCATGCGGCCGCCGTCATAGCTGCCGATGGCCTGCATCAGCGCGTCGTTGACGAGCTTCACCGGCTTGCCGAAAGCGGCGGTGAAATCATAGCCGTTCCAGCCCTGGCCGAGGTTGAAGGGATCGAGCGAGGGCTTGTTGTCGCGCACGGGGCCGGGATAGCCCATCGAGATGACGTCATAATCCAGGCCCTCGGCCAGTTTCTTGACCGACGAGACGACCTGGTCCGGGGTCAGGTTCGGTCCGGACGCGACGCGGCGCATCTCGCCGCCTGCGCTGGTGAGGATCTTCACATGCGAGCCGCCGACATCGACGGTGAGCACGATCGGATCGCCGGTCGCCGCGGCTTTCTTTGCTGCCTTCGCCATCCGTCCTCCCCGAAAATTATTTGCTCGGATTGATCCAGCCGTCGGGTGGGCCGAAGCCGTTCATGGCATCGACCGGCCCCCAGGTCTTGGGCGCATAGATTGCCGGCGCCGCGGTGTCGCCGAGCACCGGGCCGACGATGCGCCAGGCAAGCTCGGCCGCGTCCTGGCGCGTGAAGAGCTGGCCATTGCCGTTCATGGCGTCGCCGATCAGCCGCTCATAGGGCGGCATGTCGCCCTTGGTGTCGTCGAGCGCGGTCAGCTCCACCTGCTCGCCGATCATGTCGTCGCCGGCGACCTTGCGCTGGGCGCCGATCGAGATCGCCACCTGCGGGTCGATGCGGAAGCGGACATAATTGGCGTCGCCCGGCTTGATCGGATCGAAGACGTCGAGCGGCGGCCGCTTCATACGCACGATCACCTCGGTGGCGTGGACCGGCATGTTCTTGCCGGCGCGAATGAAGAAAGGCACGTCCCGCCAGCGCCAGGTGTCGACGAAGAAGCGTACCGCGGCGAAGGTCTCGACCGGCGAGTTGGGCCTGACGCCCGGCTCGGCCAGATAGCCGTCGAATTGGCCGCGCACGACATCGTCCTTGGTCAGCGTGCGGATCGCGCGCAGCACCTGCACCTTCTCGTCGATCAGGTCGTCGGCCGAGCGGCCGACAGGCGGCTCCATGGCCAAAAGCAACAGGATGTTGAGCAGGTGGTTTTCGATCACGTCGCGGATGCAGCCGACATCGTCATAGAATTTGCCGCGGCCCTCGACGCCGAAATCCTCGGCCATGGTGATCTGCACGCTCTCGACGAAATTGCGGTTCCAGATCGGCTCGAGGAAGGAGTTGGCGAAGCGGAAATAGAGCAGGTTCTGGATCGCTTCCTTGCCGAGATAATGGTCAATGCGGAAGATCGACTGCTCGTCGAACACCAGATGCAGCACCCGGTTCAGCCAGCGCGCCGACTGCAGGTCGTGGCCGAACGGCTTTTCCACCATCAGCCGCGCGCCGCGCGCGGTGCCGGACTGCTCCAGGCCCTGCACGACCGTCTCGAACATGGTCGGGGGGACGGCCATGTAATGCAGCGGCCGCTGCGCGGAACCCAGCGCCGTCTTCAGCTTCTCGAAGGTCGCGCCGTCGCGGTAGTCGCCGCTGACATAGCGCAGCAGCGAGGCGAGCTTGGAAAAGACCTTGTCGTCGACACGGCCAAGCGCGGTGACGATGCCGTCGCGCGCACGGTCCACCAATTTGGGGATCTCCCAAGGCTCGAAGGCGACGCCGATCACCGGCTCGCTCAGCGTGCCCTTGGCGACCATCTGGTAGAGCGCCGGGAAAATCTTCTTGTGCGCAAGATCGCCGGTCGCTCCGAAAAGCACCAGCGTGTCGGACCTCTCCTGGCTCATGCAGTCTCTCCCTTCACGCGCCGGTCTTCGGCTTCTCGACATGGCCGCCGAAGGCATAGCGCATGGCGGACAGAAGCTTGTCGGCGAATTGCGATTCGCCCTGGGAAGAGAAGCGGTCGAACAGCGCAGAGGACAGCACCGGCGCCGGGACGCCGGTGTCGATCGCCGCTTTGAGCGTCCAGCGGCCTTCGCCGGAATCGGAGACGCGGCCGCCGAACTGGGCGAGCGCCGGATCGTTCTTCAGCGCGCCGGCGGTGAGATCGAGCAGCCAGGAGCCGATGACGCTGCCGTGCCGCCAGACCTCGGCGACCTGCGGCAGGTCGATGTCGAACTGGTAGTATTGCGGATTTTCGAGCGGGCTGGTCTCGGCGTCGGCTGTGCGCTGCCTTTTGCCGGCATTTGCCGACTTCAGGATGTTCATGCCCTCGGCATAGGCGGCCATCACGCCATATTCGATGCCGTTATGCACCATCTTGACGAAGTGACCGGCGCCGCTCGGTCCGCAATGAAGATAGCCGAAGGGCGCCGTGCCGGCATCCTTGGACGGGTTGGCGCCCGCATCGGCGCCAGGCGCCAGCGTGGCAAAGACCGAATCGAGATGCTTCACAGCGTCATCGGGGCCGCCGATCATCAGGCAGTAGCCGCGCTCCAGCCCCCACACGCCGCCGCTGGTGCCGACATCGACGAAGTTGATGCCCTTAACCGCCAGCTTGGCCGCCTGGTCGACGGCATCATGGTAGTAGGAATTGCCGCCGTCGATGATGATGTCGCCCGGCTCCATCAGCGCCGCCGCCTGGTCGACGATCCTGCCGGTGATCGCGGCCGGCAGCATCAGCCAGGCGCAGCGCGGCTTGGCGAGCTTGGCGACGAACTCCTCCAGCGAGGCGGCACCGACCGCGCCGTCCTTGACCATGCCGGCGACGCTTGCCGAATTGATATCATAGACGACGCATTCATGGCCGTCGCGCATCAGGCGCCGCACCATGTTGGCGCCCATCCTGCCCAGTCCCATCATTCCGATCTGCATGGTTTCATCCTGATTGCTTGAGGAAGGAGAAGTACAATGGCCCTGCTGGATCACGATTGGGCGCCAATGCCGACGCTGAAGTCGACATTCTCCCAACGCATCGCCCCGGGCCAGAAAAAAGTGAAGACGATGATGGTTCCCGGCTGCAGGCGGCTGACGGGCAAATCCACCAGGTGAATGCCGAACGCATTCTCGGTTGTCTTGCTGTCCTGCACGGTCAGCCATTTGTCGCTGCTCCAATGGACGACCCCGGGTGCCGACAATTCGACGCGCAGCGCCTTGCCGGCCGGAATGGAGCGGATCTTGTGGTTGAAGCGCCAGATCCTAAGCGGCGAGACCGTCTGGCCCTTGATATAACGTTCGACGCCTTGCGGCGGCAGGTCGAAGACGGCGCCGTCGCGCAGCGAGCGCAACAGCTTGATGTGCTCGGCATGCGCCCAGACCAGCGGCATGGCGCTGCCCGAAGGGGCGCCCAGCCGCAATTCGCGGTCTGGCATGTCGGGACGATCCCAGACCTGCTCCGGCAGGAGGCCGCCGACGCCGGCCGAGCGTTCGAAAGTCTCAAGGAGCTGCGCCGCCCTGTCCCCGCGGCCGGCTGCCAGTTCGTAATGGGCGCGCTCGCCGGCGAGCAGCGGCCACGGCCGCCCCTGGCCGGTGCCGTCGAAAGGCGAGCCGTCCTCGTGCTCGCCATAGCCGTCGCCGGTATAGCGGTACCAGAGCGGCCCCTGCGGCAGGTCGCAGCGCAGCTCGGCGTCGACGGCCTTGACGGTGTTGAGGATGCGCGGGTCGTCCGCGGCCCTCAGGCCAAAGCGGACCAGCGCCAGGGCGTCCGGGCTGATGATCGCCTCGGCCGGCTTGTCGCTGTCGCCCGGCGGCCGGTTCTTGATCGGCACGAAGCCGTCCTTCGGCGAGGCAGCGCTGCCATCATCGGGCGGGGCGATGCGGACATAATAGCCATCGATTCCCGCCCTGGTGCTTGCCTGCGTACCGGTCACATAGGTCCAGCGCTCGATCTGGTCGTTCCAGCAATCGGCGGTCTCGCGCAGATAGTTTGCCGGCTCATTCTTGCCGCTGGCGTCGAGCATGTCGGCCGCCGCAAGCAGGCCCGCTATTTCCACGGCCAGTGTGAAGGGGCTGTAGCCGGCATCCTCTTCCCAGCGATCCTGGCCGGTGACCGGGCCGTTGCGCACGACATACGTCGCCGCGTTCTCGATCATCGGCAGGAATTCGGCGAGCTTCGACTCCGGCAGATGGCCGGCGCGGCGCAAGGCATCGGCGAGCAGCAGCGGAAAGGCGCATTCATCCATCTGGATGCCGGGCCAATAGGCGGTGCCGTCGGACCAGCAATTTTGCGGCCAGTGGCCGTCCGGCTGCTGGATCGAACGCAGATAGGTGAGGATCTGCAGCGCCTGCCTGCCGTCGCCGGCCGCCAGGAAGCCGCCAGCCGTCTCGACCAGGTCGCGCGGCCAGATGAGGTGATAGCCGCCGAGGTCATCGTCGCCCTTGTTGAAACCCCAGGGGATCGACAGGCTGGCGACGGCAGCGCCCGGCCTGGCGATCGACAGATGGCTCGCCAGCACCGCCGCGCTGGCGCGATAAGAATTCAAACCGGAGGCAGCGCGGCGGTCGAGTTTTTCCAATCCTGCCTGAAATGTCCGCCAGTTCTCGACATAGATCTTCGCGGCCGGCTCGAAACCCTGTTGCAGGCTTGCAAGCGCAAGGTCGGCGGCTTCCTCCGGCGAAGCGCCGAAGCCGAGCGCCAGCAAGGCAACCGTCCTGCCGGCCGAAAAGCCGATCTCGCCGGTCAGCGCGACATTGCCGTTTTCCACCGCCAAGCAGGATGGATCGAGCGCGCCGCTGTCGCGCAGCTGCTGCCAGCCGTCGGAGAAGCCGACATAGCCGGCCGAGCAGGCGCCCCAGGGCAAAGAGGAGGCGAGCGCCAGCGACACGCCGCGCCCTGTGGCGAAGAGAAGACGCTGCCCCTTGTGCTCGCCGATCCAGGCCGTATTGCCCATGCCGGCATTGACGAGGTGCGGCGCAAGCAGCGCGTAGACGCGATAATCAGCCAGCGAGCCCTTGATCGCGCTGAAATGCACTTCCTGCAGCAGCACAGGTCGTTTCGAGTCCGTAACGATGCGTTTTTCGATGCGGTAGGCGCCATCGGAAGCGGTGTTGCTGAACCTGTAGCCGGGCACCCCGTCCTCCAAAGGGTCGACGGTGTGGGCCGCGTCGCGCTTCTCCTCGGAAAAATAACCGCCGGGGCCGGTGACGATCAGCCCCAGGTCGCGCGTGCAGGCGCTGTCGAGGTGCGGATAATAGATTTCATTCAGGATGCCGTGGCTGGTGGTGAACCAGAGCGGGCTTTTTGCCGAAAGCGCGGTTCCGACGCCGGTCTTTGCGCTTGACGTCCAGCGCGCCGGAATTCCGGGCGCGCCTTTAGCAACGGTCGGCGTCACTGCCATGCACTGGCCTCCTGCCGCGTTCCTAGACCAGGAGTCGCCGTCTTTTCAATCGTCGCACCGCAAGTTGATCGAGCAGTGCCAATGCTTTGCAGTTGACAGCTTGCGGTTCCTCTGCATTTGTCTGACAATAGATAAAAAACAGAGAATTCGCGTTTAGTAGCAGCAACCTCGGGAGGAACCGACATGAAGAAACTGCTCGTATTGAGTGCATTTGCGGCGATGCTCGCCTCGGGCACCGCGCTTGCCGACACCAGCGGCAAGAAGATCGCCTTCTCCAACAATTATGCCGGCAATTCGTGGCGCCAGGCGATGCTCGACAGCTATGCGATCGTCACCAAGAAGGCGGTCGAGGACAAGGTGGTCGCGGCAGCGGATGTCTTCACCACCGCCGACAAGGAAGTGCCGACTCAGGCCGCCCAGGTGCAGAACCTGATCCTGCAGGGCTATGACGCCATCGTCATCAACGCCGCGTCGCCCGATGCGCTCAATGGCGCCATCAAGCAGGCCTGCGATGCCGGTATCGTCGTCGTCTCCTTCGACGGCATCGTGACCGAGCCTTGCGCCTACCGCGTCGTCGTCGACTTCAAGGACATGGGCAAGCAAGAAGTCGAGCAGATGGCCAAGTTCCAGCCCAAGGGCGGCAATCTGTTGGAAATCCGCGGTCTCGCCGGCACCTCAATCGACGATGCCATCCATGCCGGCATCCTCGAGGGCGTCGCCGCCCATCCCGAGTTCAAGATCGTCGGTTCGGTAACGGGCGACTGGGACCAGACGACGGCGCAGAAGGCGGTGGCGACCATCCTGCCGTCGTTGCCGGATGTCGTCGGCATCGTCGACCAGGGCGGCGACGGCTATGGCGCCGCGCAGGCCTTCGCCGCGGCCGGCAAGCCACGCCCGACCATCATCATGGGCAATCGGCAGGACGAGCTGAAGTGGTGGAAGGAGCAGAAGGAGAAGGACGGCTACAAGACCTGGTCGGCCTCGATCGCGCCCGGCGTGTCGACGCTGGCCTTCTGGGTGGCGCAGCAGGTCCTCGATGGCCGCAAGGACATCCCGCATGACCTCCTGGTGCCCTATCTCGCCTTCACCCAAGACGATTTCGAGGCCGCGCTGCCGAAGATCAACGAAGGCGGCGTCGCCACGCACGAATACACGCAGGAAGAAGCTATCGCGGCGATCAAGGCCAACATCAAGCAATAGCGGTGGGCACATTGCGGTCCGCATCGCCAACCGGATAAAGTTGAGGATGCTTCAGGCTATTGCGGATATCGTCAGGCTCAACGGCGCCGAAAAGCATTTCGGCGCCGTTCGGGCGCTTAACGGTGTCGACTTCCATGTCGGCGCCGGCGAATGCGTCGGGCTGGTCGGGCATAACGGCGCCGGCAAGTCGACGCTCATGCACATGGTGGCCGGCACGCTGCGGCCGGATGGCGGGCAGATCGCCGTGCGCGGCAATCAGGAAGCGAGCTATTCGGTGGCGCGCGCGCTGGAGCTCGGCATACGCTGCGTCTTCCAGGAGCTGTCGCTCTGCCCCAATCTCAGCGTCGCCGAGAATACCCGCATCAATCACCCCGCGCTCACCGGTTTCGGCTGGCGGCGCCGGGCCGCCGACCTCATCCGCGCCAAGCTGGACGAGATCTTCCCGGACCACGGCATTTCGGCGGACGACATCGCCGGCGACCTCTCGATCGGGCGGCGCCAGATGGTCGAGGTGGCGCGCGCCTTCACGCTGACCCGCGAGCCGCTGCATCTGGTCATCCTCGACGAGCCGACCTCTTCGCTCGACGCGCATACGGCGGGCCAATTGCTTTCATTCGTGCGCCGCTTCGTGGCGGCCGGAGGCAGCTGCATCCTGATCTCGCATGTGCTGGGCGAGGTGCTGCAGAACGCCGACCGCATCGTGGTGATGCGCGACGGCAAGGTGGTCGCGGCCGATGCCGCGAGCGCGTTCGACCGCGACAGGCTGGTCGCGGCCATGGGCGGCGCCGAGGGACATCACAAAGCCGCCGCCGAAGCCCGCAAGACCGAGCCAGGAGCGCTCAGGGTGCGGGCACGCCCGGCCAGGCAGCAGGACGGCAAGGAGCTTGTCGCGCGCGCAGGCGAGATCATCGGCCTTGCGGGACTTGCCGGCCACGGCCAGACGGATCTTCTGCTGGCGATCTTCTCGGCCGCCTCGCGCGCCAGGACCGGCATCGAGGTGACGGCGCCGGTGGCGCTGGTCGCCGGCGACCGCCAGTCGGACGGCATCTTTTCGCAATGGTCGATCGCGCAGAATATCGGCATCCGCTCGCTGGCGCGGCTGCGCAACGGTCTGCTGATCTCGCCGCAGCGCGAGGCCGAGCTTGCCGAATTCTGGAAAAAGAAGATCGGCATCCGAACGCCGGACATGAACAACAACATCTATTCGCTGTCGGGCGGCAACCAGCAGAAGGCGCTGTTTGCCCGCGCGCTCGGCTCCGACGCAGAGATCGTGCTGATGGACGACCCGATGCGCGGCGTCGATATCGGCACCAAGCTCGAGGTCTACGACCTCGTGCGCGAGGAGGCCGCCAAAGGCCGGACCTTCCTCTGGTACACGACCGAGACCGAGGAGCTCGACAATTGCGACCATGTCTACGTCTTCAAGAACGGCCGGATCGTCGCCAATCTTGGGCGCGACGAGCTGACGGAGGAAAAGATCATCCAGTCCTCGTTCGGCGATGCGGCCTGAGATGACGGCGATCGCTCCCGGCACCGTTCCGAAAGCCTCGCCGCGCGGCAGCGCCGCCCGGGCGCGCATGCTGCGCGGCCTTTTGCCGGCTTTGTCGCTGGCGCTGGTGCTGATTGCGATTGCCTGGCTCAACCCGCGCGCCATCAGCTATTTCGGCTTCAACCTGATGCTCAACCTGGCGATCCCGATCGCGCTGGCGACGATCGCGCAGATGTTCGTCATCGCCGGCAACGAGCTCGACCTGTCGATAGGGACGTTCGTCGGCTTCGTCGGCTGCGTCACCGCGACATGGCTGCGGGACGCGCCGCTCCTCGGCATTCTCGTGCTCATGGGCTCGATCGGCGTCTATGCATTGCTCGGCGCGCTGATCTACCTGCGCAATTTGCCTTCGATCGTGGTGACGCTCGGCATGAGCTTCGTCTGGCAAGGGCTTGCGATCCTGATCCTGCCCAAGCCCGGCGGCAAGGCGCCGGACTGGCTGCTGTCGATCCTGTCGTTCAAGCCGCCCTACATTCCGTTCCCGATCCTTGCCGCGCTGCTGATCGCCGCGGTCGTGCATTTCGGCCTGATGCGCACGTCCTACGGCGTCATCCTGCGCGGCTCAGGCGGCAATGCCGCGGCGCTGAGGCGCGCCGGCTGGTCGCTGCTCAAGACCAAGGTCGTGCTGTTCGCGTTGACCGGTCTGTTCGGCGTGCTCTCTGGCATGGCGTTGATCGGCATCACCACCTCGGCCGACGCCAACATCGGCAATGGCTATACGCTGCTCTCGATCGCCGGCGTCATCCTCGGCGGCGGCGAGTTCGTCGGCGGCCGGGTGTCGCCGATCGGCGCCGTCCTCGGCGCGCTGACATTGGCGCTGGCCGCCTCGCCGCTCTTGACCTTCATGCACATCCCGCCCGACTGGCAGGTGGCCGCCAACGGAGCGATCCTGATCATCGTGCTGGCGGCGCGGGTGCTGATCAGCCGCAGGGAGCGGTGAGCGATGACCTCGGTGCGGACGCTGCTTGAAAAGCCCTGGATCTGGTCCTTCGTCGGCGCGGTCGTCGTCTGGCTGGCAACGATTGCCTTCACCGGCGGCTACGGCGCTGGCGGCATGGTCACGGCAGCGCTGTCGCTCGCCGTCTTCACCGTCATCGTCGGCGTCGGCCAGATGTTCGTCATCACGCTGGGACCCGGCAATGTCGACCTGTCGCTGCCAGCCAATATCGGGCTGGCCAGCGCGGTCGCCATGAAGGTGATGGGCGGCAGCGACGCCATGATCCTCGTCGGGCTGCTGGCCGCACTTGCCTGCGGCGCCGCTATCGGCGCGATCAACTACCTGCTGATCTGGGCACTGCGCATCCCGCCGATCATCGCGACGCTGTCGGCGAGCTTCATCATCCAGTCGGTCGACATCAGCTACGGCCGCGGCCTGCAGATCAAGCCGCCGCCGGGCTTTGCCGACTTCACCAACTGGCAGGTGCTGGGCATTCCGGTGCTGGCGATGCTGACGGTCGTCTTCACCATAGGCGCCGCGCTGGCGCTGCAGCGCATGATCTACGGCCGCTCGGTGCTGGCGATCGGCCAGAACATCCGCGCCGCATGGCTCGCCGGCGTCCATGTCGGCCGCATCCGCTTCCTCACCTACACGCTGTGCGGCGCGCTGGGCGGCATCGACGGAGCGCTGCTTGCCGGCTATTTCCGCGGCGCCAATGTCGATATCGGCAACGAATACCTGCTCGCCTCGATCGCGGTCGTGGTCATCGGCGGCACCTCGGTCGCCGGCGGCAAGGCCAACGTGCCCGGGGTCTGGGGCGCCGGCCTGTTCCTGGTGCTCCTGCTCACCATGCTCAACACGTTCGGCGTCAGCGCCGGCGTGCGGCTGGTGCTGACCGGGCTGATCATCGTCGGGGTGATCACCGCGGCCGGCGGCGAGAAGGCCGTTCGGTAGTCTTATTTGGCTGTCTTGGCCCGCGCGATCGCGTCGACGATCATCTTCTTGGCATATTTGGAATCGTGCCAGCCCTCGATCTTGACCCATTTGCCGGGCTCGAGATCCTTGTAGTGCTCGAAGAAGTGCTGCACCTGCTGGCGCGTGATCTCGGGCAGATGCGTGTATTCGGTGACGTTCTCGTAGCGCAGCGTCAGCTTGGGCGAGGGGACCGCGATCACCTTCTCGTCCTGGCCGGCATTGTCTTCCATGATCAAGACGCCGATCGGCCGTACATTGATGACGCAGCCCGGCACCAGCGCCCGGGTGTTGCAGACCAGAACGTCGATCGGGTCGCCGTCGCCCGACAGCGTGTGCGGCACGAAGCCGTAATTGCCCGGATAGCGCATGGAGGTGTGCAGGAAGCGGTCGACGAACAGGGTGCCGGCCTCCTTGTCCATCTCGTATTTGATCGGCTCGCCGCCGATCGGCACCTCGATGATGACGTTGACGTCCTCAGGCGGGTTCTTTCCTGTGGGCACGGCTTCGATACGCATGGCTAAATCCCTCTCTCGATTGCAAGACCGATAGCGGGCGAAACGTCATGGTGCAATGCGGCGAATGGCAATGAACGCCAATGGAAGCGCACAGTTTGTGATGGATTGTAACCTAGGCGACGTCAGTCATTCCAGACGAAAGCCACTTTCTTGAGCGCCTTCTGCTCGAAGACTTCAACGCCTTCGGCAATATCGCGGCCGCCATTGCCGGCGTAGAAGGCCAAGGCGTTGTGATTGTCCTCCAGCGCCCAGACCACCAGGCCGCGCAGGCCGTGGTCGGCGAGCCGGGCCTTGGCCGCCTTGAACAGCCGGCTGCCGAGCCCGATGCCCTGATATTCAGGACGCAGATAGAGTTCGTAGATCTCGCCCTGCTGGCGGAGCTCGCGAGCACGGTTCTTGCCGATCGTGGCATAGCCGGCGACCGTTCCGCCGATCTCGACGACCAGCACGGTGGCGGCGCGGCGAATCGCGTTGGCCCACCAGTCGACGCCGCGACGGTTGATCATCGAAGTCAGCGTGCGGTGCGGGATGATACCGGAATAGGCGCCGCGCCAGGCTTGCTGGTGCACCTCGGCGATGGCGCTCGCGTCGCGCGGCTCTGCCTTCCGGATGTCGATCGTCAGCGTGTTCATGATTGGTTAACCATAAACCCGCATCGGGCGATTGCAAAGAGTCCGCCAACACGCCTCCGCGCTTTCGCACAGGCGAAAGGTGCGTTCGCCGACGAGGCGTTCATTTCCGTAAAATCAGCGCAAACGCCGGAGATTGGCTGAAGCCGCCCAACCTCGTCATTCTATGGCGGAGCAAGGAGCGAAGCGACGCGGCGCAGACCCTAGAATCCATGCCGTGACCTTAAGGCGTTGCCACGGCGCAGAATTCTGCTCCGTTGCACGCTGTGGCGAAGGTAACGGCATGGATTCTAGGGTCTTCGCGACGGAGCTCCGCTCCTGCTCCGCCCTGGAATGACGATCGCGATGGGCGTTTCGGCCAATCTCCAGCGCATGCGATCAACGCAAACAGAGCCGATCGGTCAAAATCCCAATACGGGAACTAGTCAGATTTCGACGAGATGATCATCGAGCTCGTTGGTGTCGCCTTCGGTGACCGGGAAATGCTCGGCGAGCACCGCGCCGACCGTACCGATAGCCTTGACGAAGCCGTCGGCCAGCCGGTCGTCACCGGCATGTCTGGTCAGATCGCCCACCACGCCGTCCCAGACATGCTGGCCGACCTTGGCGTCGATACCGGAATCGGCGACGACCTCGGCATAGCGCTCGGCAACGGAGACGAAGATGAGCACGCCGGTGCGCGCGCTCGTGCGGTGGACGTTGCGGGCCAGGAACTGCTTCATCGCATTGGCGTGCGCCGCCTGATAGCGCAGCCTTCTCGGCACGAAATGAATGCGCAAAGTGGGCAGGAACCAGAGCAAAACGAGCACCGAGGCCAGCGCCAGCGCTTGCGCCAGCACGAAATGCGGCAGCCGTATGGACAGCCACCATGCCTCCAGCCCATAGGCGACGGCAAGGCTGGCGACGAACACGCCGATCGTCGTCGTGAACGCGGCCGGAAAGAAGTAGCCGTCGCTGGCCCGAGCGACGACGCAGTAGATCTCGCCGTCGGTCTTCAACTCGGCGGTGCGGATCGCTTCGGCGATGCGGTCATGGTCCTCGGCGCTGATCGGTCGCGTTGCCATGATGCCTCACCAGCTTCCCGAAGAGCCGCCGCCGACCTTCCCGCCCTCACCGGCCGCGTCGTCGACAATGCCGGCATCATCGATGCTGGCACGCGCGCGTCCC
>NZ_JAIUHV010000022.1:0-36493 GCF_020165285.1 Mesorhizobium sp. CA10 | reverse complement strand
AACAGAGGGCAGACCTAGAAGCAAACTTCTTCGTCGCCAGCGGCGCACCGCCCTCGTTCGTGGGCCGTATATAGTCGGACCTCCCTCGACGCGTCAACACCGATTTCGAACTTTTTTGAATTTTTTGCGACGAATTTTTCGAACCGCTTTTTCGATAGCCGACTGCCCTTGCGGCAGCCCCCAGGTTATCCGCAACGAAGCCCTATTGCCGCCGCATTGGGGCGTGAAACCGGCCCGTATAAGGAAGGCGCGCGCGTACATGCGAGGCGCGCCGACGACGGATGACAGGGCGCCCTGCGCAAGGGGGCGCATGATTGGGGATATCGGCCCCGGCCTGCCGCTTCGTTGACTTCAACCGCCGTGACAGGCAATTGTCATGGCCACAACGACAACGACAAGCCGTTTCGCCTGGGGAAGAAGCAGCCTTTCTGGATGCAAGACACCGAAGAGGTCATAGCCGAACTCGGCAACGAGCCGCCGCTGATCGCGGACGGCCGCAGCGGTCCGCCCGACCGCCGCGAGGTCTCGGCGCGCTGGCTGTCAGGCACCTTCCTCACCGGCGTGACATCGAGCGTGTTGATGGGCGTGGCGTTGTTCGCCGCCCTTGACGGGCGCCAGCAATTGGCGACCCCGCCGGAAATCGCCGAGCTCATCGGTCTTGCCAGCGGCGGCGATGATTCCGGCGAGCAGGCAAAGACCACAAGGCTGGTGGCACCCCGACAGATCGCCCGGGCGAAGGACCGGCGGCGCATGGAAGTGTCGATGGTCACCAAGGTCGGCGACCGTGACGTTATCCACACCATGCCCTTCGTGCAGATCAAGATGGCCCTGGCCGCCGGCCACACCACCAGCCGCCCCTACCCGCCGTTCGACCCGATGCAGGTGTTCGGCGACGACGGCGACGACAACGCGCAACCCGCAACGGCCACCGCGGTCGCCGGACAGATCTACGGCGCCAAGGTCGAAAGCGAGATGAGCCTGAAGACGGTCGATTTCCCGATCGAGACGGCCTCCTTCGACGAAAAAAGCGATCTCTCCGCCGACGAGGTTGAAAAGGTGGTGCGGGACGCCGGCACCGGCTTGAGCGACGGCGCCGTCCAGGTGGCGGCGCTGCACTATATCGATCCGCAGCGGTTCGGCGATGCCTTCGCCGAATCGATGGCCGGCTCCTATGACGTGAAGATCACGCAGGAAAACGTCTCGGTGGCGCCGCGTGCCACGCCGGATGACCAGACGCCTGCCTTCGCCGAGGAAATCATTCCCTTCACCAAGGATACCGATATCGCCGAGGCCTATGCCGATTCGGGCTATACCGGCGACGACGCCACCGGCATGGCGGAGGCGATCGCCAAGCTTTTGAACGCCCCGGCGCTAAAGGCCGGAACGGTGCTGCGCGTTGGCCTCGAGGTGCGCGGCGACATCGCCAAGGTCGTGCGCACTAGCGTCTACGACAAGACCACGCACATCGTCACCATAGCGCTCGATGACCATGGCCAGTATGTGCCGGCGCAGGAGCCGGAGCCCAATCCCGAGCTTTTGACGGCGTTTGATGATTCGCAGCCCGTCGTGGTGCGCGGCAATCTGCCCAATGTCTATGACGGCATCTACCGCACCGCCTATTCCTACGGCATGTCGAAAGCGATGACGCAAAAGCTGATCAAGCTGCTCGCTTCCGACGTGGATTTCCAGTCGCGGCTCTCGCCTTCCGACCGCCTCGAAGTGCTGTTCTCCCAACCTGACGGCGACGACCAGGCCTCCGACGGCTCCGAGCTTCTCTACGTCTCATCGACCTTCGGCGGACAAACACGCAACTTCTATCGCTTCCAGATGCAGGACGGCAGCGTCGACTATTTCGACGAGAACGGCAGCAGCGCCAAGCAGTTCCTGCTGCGCAATCCGCTGCCCAATGGGCGCTTCACCTCCGGCTTCGGCGCACGCCGGCATCCGATCCTTGGCTACGTCCGGATGCACACCGGCACCGACTGGGCAGCGCCGATCGGCACGCCGATCATCGCCGCCGGCAACGGCGTGGTCGAGAAGGCCGGCTGGGCCGGCGGCTACGGCAAGCAGATTATCATCCGCCACGCCAATGGTTACGAGACCTCCTACAATCACCAGAGCGCTTTTGCCAAAGGCATCGAGGAAGGCGTTCATGTCCGGCAGGGGCAGGTCATCGGCTATCTCGGCCAGACCGGCCTCTCTACCGGCCCGCACCTTCACTACGAACTGATCGTCAACGGCACCAAGGTCGATTCGATGCGCGTGCGCCTGCCGGTCGGCAAGGTTTTGAAGGGCGACGATCTCGTCGCCTTCAAGAAAGAGCGCGAGCGCATCGACGATCTTCTGAAGCAGGAAGACGGCAATGCGCTGAAGGTTGCCAGCGCCAAGACTGATTCGCAGCTTCCGAACTAATCTTGCTCATCGTTTGTCTTTTGCGGCCAGGGCGATGCCTGTCCGGGAACCGTGAACCAGGCGGTGAGCGAAGACAGCACGCAAAGCAGCGCCGTGACCGCCGCGACCGCGGCGAAAGCCGAATCGCTTGCCGCAATCCTGGCCGCTTCGATATTGGCGGCCAGCCCGGAGGCGGGCGGCTCGCCGAAACCGGGCACCCCGGCGGCATTGCCGGTCGTCCGCGCGTAAACCCAGGTCGCCAGTGAGCCCATCGCCGCCACCGCGATCAGGCCGCCGACGCGCGAGACCGCGTTGTTGATGCCGGATGCAGCCCCGGTATCCTTGTCCTCCACGGACGTCATGACCGCGGTCGACAGCGGCGACACGACTTGCGCCATGCCAAGCCCCATCAGCGCCATCAGCGGAAAGGTGCCGATCCAGAAATCGTGGATGCCGAAATGGGTAAGCAAGGCAAGGCCGGCGAAGGCAACGGCCACAACCATGCTGCCGCTGGCGATCGGGAAACGCGGACCGATGCGATCCGACCACTGGCCGACCGGTCCGGACAAAAGCGCGATCGACGCCGACAGCGGTACGAAGATGAAGCCGACCTCGGCCTCGCTCAGCCGCCAGCCGGCGATCAACAGCATCGGCAGGTAGAACAAATTGGCCGACAGCGCGAAATAAAGGAAAAACGTCGCCAGATTGGCGCCGGCAAAGGCCCTGATCCGGAACAGGCCGAGATCGATCATCGGGTCGCGCCGCCTGTGCTCGTAAAAGATGAAGACGACAAGCAGGACTACGCCGGCAACGATCGCCGGGCCCGACATCAACCCTGCGCCTTCGGCATTCATCGCCGTCAACCCGTAGGCGAGCAGGCCGAAAGCAAGCGTCGCCAGCGCCGCGCCGCCAAGGTCGAGGCTGCGTTTTTCGGTTGGCTTGTCGGCCGGCACCTTGGCCAAAAGCAGATAGATCGAGATCAGCCCAAGCGGCAGGTTGATGGCAAAGATCGCGCGCCAGACGCCATTGCCGAAAGTCGAGAGCACGAAGCCGCCCAGCACGGGACCGAGCGCCGTGGTCAGCGCCGAAGCGGCGGCCCAGATGCCGATCGCCCGGCCGCGCTCCTTCTTCGGATAGGCTTTGGCGATGATGGCCAGGCTGCCCGGCACCATGATCGCCGCACCAATGCCCTGGATGGCGCGGAAGGCGATCAATATAGCCGGATCGGGCGCCAGCGCGCAGGCGAGCGAAGCCGCGACGAACAGCGCGATCCCGGCCACGAAGGCGCGCCGCAGTCCAAACCGGTCGCCGGCAGCGCCCCCCACCAGGATGAGCGCCGACAGCGTCAACGCATAGGCGTTGGAAATCCACTGCGCTTGCGCCAGGCTGGCGCCGAGATCCGCGCGCAGCGCCGGCATGGCGATCGCCAGGATCGAACCGTCGATGAAGCCGAGCGCAGAGGCGAGGATCGCAGCGACCAGCACGAATTTTCGCTGGGTCTGAGGACAAAACGTGCCGTTCGCCCGCGCGGGCGAATGCGAATCGGCAGTGGTTTCATTCGCTGATGACATCGGATCCTTGCTTAGCCCCCTCGCGCGGGCGCAACAACAAGCCAGAGCATCGCTGTTCTTGAAACCAGATGACAGAGCATGATGCCGAAACGTGTGAAGCGGTTTTCGGACGACATCATGCTCTCTCTTTTTGATTCAGGGGCCGGATGGCGAGGTGGGCTCAATCCTGATGCAAACCGCCACCGGCGTGCTAGGTTCCACGATCATGCGTGAGAGGGGGAAGCCATGAAGCGTCCGCTCGAACCGTCGGCGGAAGGACGCGGACGCATCGTCGGCGTGACCGACGGCGTTTTCGCCATCGCGCTGACGTTGATCGTGCTGGAGATCAGAGTGCCGTCGCATGAGGCGGTGCATTCGGAAGGCGAATTGCTCGCCGCGATCCTGGCGCTGGGGCCGCGATTCCTGACTTATGCGCTGAGCTTCCTCACACTCACCATCTTCTGGTTCGGACAGCAGGCACAGCATGGCCTGATCGCGAAATCGGACCGGCGGCTCGCGACACTCAACCTGTGCTTCCTTGCCTTTATCGCGCTGCTGCCCTTCTCAACCGATCTTCTCGCCGATTTCCTGGCATTCAGGGGCGCGGTACTGGTCTACTGGCTGAATCTCCTGATGCTGGGCGGCACGCTGTTCGCGAGCTGGTGGTATGCCGACAGGAGCGGCATGATCGCCGAGGATGTCGACGCGGAGACGCGCCGCACCGTCTACAAGCGGATCGTCAAGGCGCAGATCCTGTGGGCGGTCGGCGCGGCGCTTTGCCTGATCACGCCGCTGCTCAGCATAGGCTTCATCCTGCTGGTGCAGCTCATCTATGCCGCGGCGCCGCGCGCCTTACTGCTGCGTAAACTCATCGGTTGAGGTCCCGCCAATATCCGCGATTGTTGATCCGCCCACGAACTCCACCGTGACGCCCGGCGACACCAGCTTGGCAAGCTCGCGTGCATCCCAGTTGGTCAGGCGCACGCAGCCATGGCTCTCGGTTTTGCCAATCTTGGAGGGATCGGGCGTGCCGTGAATACCGTAGGTCGGCTTGTCGAGCGCGATCCACACCGAACCGACCGGACCGTTCGGTCCCGGGGGGACGGTCAAGATCTTGTCGTTCTGGCCCTGCTTGAAATTGATGTTCGGATTGTAGGTGTAGTTCGGGTCGAGAGCGATGCGCGAGACGGCATGAATGCCGGTCGGCGACGGCGTGTCGGCCGAGCCGATGGTCGCGGGATAGGCCGCGACCAGCTTGCCGCTCCCATCATAGGCGTAGACTTCCTTCTTGGTCTTGTCGGCGATGATACGCGTTACCGGCGTCGAGACCAGCTTGCCGAAATTGGCGACCTTGATCATCGTGCCCGGGCGATTGAAGTCGACGCCCTTGTTGATCGACTTCAGATAGGTCTCGTCCATATGGAAGCGTTCGGCCAGCGCCTCGGTGACCGAAGTGTAGCACATGCAGTCGAGCTTGGCCTTCTGGCTGTAGTCCTCCGGTATCGAGGCGACGTAAGGGCCGGCCGCGTCTTCCGGCGTGATCGTGTAGGAGGCGAAGGCGTCGCCGCCCGACTGTGCAAGCGCTGCCTGGATGCCGACCGCATCGGTCGACTTCAGATTGGTACCGTTTATTTCGTTGTAGGCGGCCAGCGCCTTGTCGACGTTCGAGCCGAAGCGCCCGTCGATCACGCCCGGCGAAGCGCCTCCGCGATCGAGCAGCACCTGCAAAGCGGCAACGTCCTGGCGCACGCCGAGGGACAGCGACGGATCGACCGTGGCCTTGCCACCAGTGTTCGGCGGCAGCGACGGCTCGGCGTCCGGATTGGTTTGAAGCACTTCGCCCTGGCCCGGCTGCTCGGGGTCGATCGACGCCTCGTTCAGCTGCTGGCGCTTGATGGTGTCGGATTTCGGCGCCTCCGGATAAGTGGTGGCATAGCCTTCATCGTTGTTGGGCGCCGGCGGATAGGCATCGACGGAATTGTCGTCGTACTCATCGACCGGCGGCGGGATGACACGACCGTTCTCTTCCAATTGCCGACGACGGAAGCGAGCCATGTCATCGGGATTGTCGAGATAATAGCGGTCGTCGTCTTCGGCCGGCGCGCGGCCGAGTTCCTGCATGCGCATCTGCCGGCGAAGCGCGCGGCGGTCGAGCCTGCTGCCCGGCGGCTGGATGGCGATGACCTTGCCGGTGTCGGCATCGACCAGCACCCGGTTGCCCCTGGCGTCGTAGTAGATATCGATATTGCCGTCCTGGGCCAGCATCAGCGCGCCGCGCTCAGCCGGGCGCGCAGGCCGCGCACCATCCGCGCTCGGCATGGCGAACGCACTGGAAGACACCAGCCCGGCCGCGAGTGCCGAAAGGGAAAAGATCAAGCGCAGCATGGGGGTCAAGCTCTCCGGTCGACTCGGGCTTCTGGCGGGCGAACCTTCGTCAGCGAACCAGCTAGCCAAATTAAGATTCCAACATGAACCGGGCATGAAGATGGCGGGTTTCCGGTACCTTGAGGAATATGAGCTCATGCATGTTGCTCAAAAATACGCAGCGGTTCTGGGGGCCGACATGCGAAACAACAGCTAAAGCGCATCGACCACATCCGTTTCGGCGCGACGCGCCTTAGCCTGCGGCAAGCCCCAATTCCTTGCGTGCCTGTCTGGTCAGCTTGAGGACGACCAGGCGATGGCTCTCGCGCAGATAGTCCTCGAGCGCCGCATCATCCATGCTTTGGCTTGTCTGACGCTGGATCCATTTCATGCCGCGCGAGGCGAGATAGGGCGCCGGCCGGCAGCCCGGCTGATCCTTCAGCACGTCATAAGCCATCTCGGAACATTTGAAGGTGACGAAGAGCTCGCCGCCCTCGTTCCAGCCGCCGATGGCGAACACCTTGCCGCCGACCTTCCAGACATGGGCGCCGCCCCACTGAACGACATGCGTCGTGGCGGGCAATGAAGCGCAGAAGCCATTGTAATCGTCGAGCTTCATCGAGTTCTTCCCAGTCATCCGAATCGGCAGCTGATTATGCGCAGTCATTGGCAATAAAAAAGCGCGCCGCACCAGTCCGGTGCGACGCGCTTCGCGTTCATTCAAGCTCACCCGAAATCAGGCGGCGGCCTCCGTCGCCACCACGGTCGGCTTCGAGCGGAAGTTCAACCGGTCGGAGCCGGCGGTGACCTTGACGGTCGAACCGTCGAGGATCTCGCCGAGCAGGATCTTCTCGGCCAGCGGGTCCTGCAGCTCCTTCTGCATCACCCGCTTCAGCGGCCTGGCGCCATAGGCCGGATCGTAGCCCTTCGACGCCAGCCACTCGATGGCGTCATGATCGAGCGCCAGCGTGATCTTGCGATCGGTAAGCAGGTTCTCCAGACGCTTGAGCTGGATCTCGACGATGCGGTCCATATCCAGACGGCGCAGCCGGTGGAACAGGATCACTTCGTCGACGCGGTTGAGGAACTCCGGCCGGAACGAGGCTTTCACCACCGCCATCACCTCGTCGCGCACGGCATCGACATCCTGGTCGTCGCCGAGATTGACCAGATATTCGGCGCCGAGGTTCGACGTCATGATGATCAGCGTGTTGCGGAAGTCGACCGTACGACCCTGGCCATCGGTCAGCCTTCCGTCGTCGAGCACCTGCAGGAGCACGTTGAACACGTCCGGATGCGCCTTCTCGATCTCGTCGAACAGCACGACCTGATAGGGCCGGCGCCGCACCGCTTCGGTCAGCGCACCGCCTTCCTCATAGCCGACATAGCCGGGAGGCGCGCCGATCAGCCGGGCGACGGAGTGCTTCTCCATGAACTCCGACATGTCGATGCGCACCAGCGCGGTCTCGTCGTCGAACAGGAAGCTGGCCAGCGCCTTGGTGAGCTCGGTCTTGCCGACGCCGGTCGGTCCGAGGAACATGAACGAGCCGATCGGCCGGTTCGGGTCCTGCAGTCCGGCGCGGGCGCGGCGCACGGCCTTGGACACCGCCTGCACGGCTTCGCCCTGGCCGACGACGCGCTTGCCGATCTCGTCTTCCATGCGCAAGAGCTTCTCGCGCTGCCCCTCCAGCATCTTGTCGACCGGAATGCCGGTCCAGCGCGACACGACATGCGCAACATGATCGGGCGTGACCACCTCTTCCACCATGCCGGTCTTGCCGTCCTGCGCCTCGGCTTCCTTGAGCTTCTTCTCGAGCTCCGGGATCTTGCCATAGGCAAGCTCGCCGGCGCGCTGGAACTCGCCCTTGCGCTGCGCGATCGCCAGTTCGTTGCGCGTCTCGTCGAGCTGTTTCTTCAGGTCGGCGGCAAGGCCAAGCTTCTGCTTTTCGGCCTGCCACTTGGTGGTCAGCTCGCTCGATTCCTCCTCGAGATCGGCGAGCTCCTTCTCCAGCCTGGCAAGCCGGTCCTTCGAAGCCTCGTCCTTCTCGACCTTCAGCGCCTCGCGTTCGATCTTGAGCTGCATGATGCGGCGGTCGATCTCGTCCAGCGCCTCGGGCTTGGAATCGACCTGCATGCGCAGCCTGGACGCCGCCTCGTCTATCAGGTCGATCGCCTTGTCGGGAAGGAAGCGGTCGGCGATGTAGCGGTTGGAAAGCGCGGCCGCCGATACAAGTGCGGAATCGGAGATGCGCACCTTGTGGTGCTGCTCGTATTTCTCCTTCAGGCCGCGCAGGATCGAAACCGTGTCTTCCACCGTCGGCTCGTCGACGAAGACGGGCTGGAAACGGCGGGCAAGCGCGGCATCCTTTTCGACATGCTTGCGGTATTCGTCGAGCGTGGTCGCGCCGACGCAGTGCAATTCGCCGCGCGCCAGCGCGGGCTTCAACAGGTTCGAGGCGTCCATCGCGCCGTCCGCCTTGCCGGCGCCGACCAGCGTATGCATCTCGTCGATGAACAGGATGATGTTGCCGCTGGCCGAGGTTACCTCGTTGAGCACGGCCTTCAGCCGCTCCTCGAACTCGCCGCGATATTTGGCGCCGGCAATCAGCGCGCCCATGTCGAGCGCCATCAATTGCTTGTCCTTCAGCGATTCCGGCACGTCGCCATTGACGATGCGCAGCGCTAGGCCCTCGGCAATCGCCGTCTTGCCGACGCCCGGCTCGCCGATCAGCACGGGATTGTTCTTGGTGCGCCGCGACAGCACCTGGATGGTGCGGCGGATCTCGTCGTCGCGGCCGATGACCGGATCGAGCTTGCCGGCGCGGGCGTCGGCGGTGAGGTCGCGCGCGTATTTCTTCAGCGCGTCGTAGCCTTGCTCGGCGCTGGCCGAATCGGCGGTGCGGCCCTTGCGGATGTCGTTGATCGCCTGGTTGAGCGCCTGCGCGGTGACGCCCGCCTTGGACAGGATGTCGGCGGTCTTGGCCGACTTTTCCATGACAAGCGCCTGCAGCAGCCGCTCGACGGTGACGAAGCTGTCGCCGGCCTTCTTGGCCAGGTCCTCGGCGGTTGAGAACACCTTGGCCAGCGGCTGGGCGAGGTAAAGCTGGCCGTTGCCACCTTCGACCTTGGGCATCGCCTCGAGCGCCGTCTCGACGCCGAGCTTGACGTCGCGGACATTGCCGCCGGCGCGCTCGATCAAGGATGCGGCGAGGCCCTCGTCATCGTCGACGAGCACCTTCAGTATATGTTCGGGCGTAAATTGCTGGTGGTTGCGCGAGAGCGCCATGGTCTGCGCGGACTGGATGAAGCCGCGCACGCGCTCCGAGTATTTTTCAAGATTCATTCGCTGTCTCCTTCCATCACCGGCCCGCTTTGCGGCACCGGATCAGATTGCGGTGACGGACCCGCTCAAAAGAGCCGAGCCCTGTTCAGCGCAGATATGGTGTATGGGCCACGGTCCCTCAAGACGCCTTGATGTCGATCAATGCAGAATATTCCCAGGCGCGCATATACAAAAACGGCGGAGATTTCTCTCCGCCGTCAGCGATGCTTGAAATGGCGTCTGGATCAGTTGTTTGCGTCGGCAGCTACAGGCTCGCCGGCGGCTTCGTTGACAACAGGTGCCGGCTCGCTGGCGGCAGGCTCCCTCGCCTGGTTCGCCTCTTCGGCCGGCTTGGCGCCGACCTCGTCGCTATTGTTCGCAGCGTTGCGCGTTTCGCCTGAACTTTCAGGACTGGAACCTTCGGGGCTCGAGCCCTCCGGCTGGTCGCTCTGCCCGCCACCGACCTGGTCGGCATAGCTGCCGCGGGGACGCCGCGGACGCCGCGGACGGCGGCCGCCATTGTCCTGGGCGGCTTCGTTGAGCTCGGCCTGTGCGGCAAGGGCGGCCGGCGAGAAACTGTCGAACTGCGGCGCCTGCACGGCCTGTGAACCAGCCTCGCCGGTCGCCTCGGGCTGCGTCTGTCCCTCATTGCGGCGGTTCTGGTCGAACTGCTGGCCGCCCTGCTCGCCGCGCTGGGCGTTTTCGCCGCGCTGACCGTTCTGGCCATACTGGCCGCCGCCGTTGCGGCGGTCACGATGCCGGTCGCGGCCATTGTTGTCGCGCTGATTGTTGTCGCGACGGCTGTTGTTGTCGCGGCCGTTTTCCTGGTTGTAGGCGAGTTCCGCCGGCGTGCCTTCGATCACTGGCTGCGGGCCGGAGCCGCTCGCCGTGCCCGGCGCATCGGCGCCGTTGCCGCTGTTGTTGCCGATATTGTCGAACTCCTCGCGATCTTCGTCCATATCGTCGTCGAAGTCGTCGCGGTTCTGCTGAGTGTTCTGGATCGGCATCTGCGCCTGCGCGGCGGCAATGATGCGATTGTAATGCTCGGCGTGCTGGAGGTAGTTCTCCGCCATAACCCGGTCGCCGGAGCTTTGCGCGTCACGGGCGAGTGTGGCGTATTTTTCGGCGATCTGCTGAGCCGATCCGCGGATCTTCACGTCCGGGCCGTTGCTCTCGTAGTTGCGGGTCAGGGGATTGGGCCCCTTGCGGTTGTTGTTGTTGCCACCGCCGCCATTGTTGTTGCGACCGCGCATACGCCTGTTCTGCTGTTGTGGCCTCATTAGACTCTCTTCATAGTGAATTTTCGAAAAACTCTTCACGAACGGTGGCGCTCATGCAGCCAGCCGTTTCGTCTCTTCACCGGCGTTCGCCCGCATCAATTGCGTTGGCGCCACGTGCCATCCTGTCCCGGTTACATCACTTGCCGGATGATTCCCGCACGAAGCTTGGGCGTCGTTTGCGCAAGAAGGCAGCTATTTCCAAGGAAAACCGAATCGCTGGGAGCACTGCCTGCTTCGTCTCATCCGGTTGAGCCGGACCCTAACTGCATTCCCGGGTATTGCCAAGCGGTTTTTTCGCACTGCATCAGGGCTTTCAACGCTCGAACACCAGAACTCTGTCATTGCCGCCGAGATCGCGATGTGACCCGGTTAACACATAGCCGGCTGCCGCGAATATCCCGGTGACCTCGTTTTTCTGCGTATGGCCGATCTCGACCGCTACCTTGCCTTGCGCTTGCAGAAATTCCGCCGCTTCGGCGGCAATGACCCGATAGGGATCCAAACCGTCCGCACCGCCGTCCAGGGCCCGGTGCGGGTCGAAATCGCGGACCTCGTCCTGCAGATTTCCGATGTCTCGACTGGGTATATAGGGAGGGTTCGAGGCAATTACATGGTAGTGGCCCGAAACTTTTTCGAACCAGTTGGAATGCAAGGCTTTGAAGCGTTCGCCGAGCCCCAGGTCCCGGGCGTTTCCGGCCGCAACCGCCAATGCGTCGAGCGAAATGTCGACGCCCGTCGCGGTGGCGGCCGGAACGGCGCTGAGCAGCGCCAGCGCGATGGCGCCGGTGCCCGTGCCGAGATCGAGAATGCGGCATTCGCCAAGCCTTGCGGCCGTTGCCCGCGCAAAGGGCAGGACGGCGTCGACCAGCGTCTCGGTATCCGGCCGGGGCTCCAGCGTCTCCGGCGAAAGCGACAGGCGCAAACCGTAGAATTCGCGGTAGCCGAGGATGCGGTGCACCGGCTCGCCTGCGACGCGACGCCTCAGGGCCGCTTCGATGGCTGAAAGCGCCGCCGAACCAACCTCTTGTCCCGGTTCGGCGATTGCCTGGGTACGGGTCGTGCCCGAAAAATGCTCGACGATCAGCCGCGAATCGAGCGCCGGATCGTCGATGCCGGCTACAGCCAGACGCTCGCGCGCTGCCCTGAGCAACGGTCCGAGCGCGGCGGGCAGTCGATCAGCCATCGAGGCTCATATCGGCAAGCAGCTTCGACTGATGATCGGCGATCAGCGCGCCGACGATCTCGTCCAACTCGCCCATCATCACCCGGTCGAGCTTGTAGAGCGTCAGATTGATACGGTGGTCGGTGACACGGCCTTGCGGGAAATTGTAGGTGCGGATGCGCTCCGAGCGGTCGCCGGAGCCGACCTGCGATTTTCGCGATGACGAGCGCTCCTCATCCGCGCGGCTGCGCTCGAGATCGTAGAGTCTGGCCCTCAGGATCTGCATGGCGCGCGCCCGGTTCTGGTGCTGCGACTTTTCCGCCTGCACCACCATGATGCCGGTCGGCAAATGGGTGATGCGAACCGCCGAATCGGTGGTGTTGACGTGCTGGCCGCCCGAGCCGGAGGCCCGCATCGTGTCGATGCGGATGTCCTCCGCCCGGATTTCGATATCGACCTCCTCGGCCTCGGGCAGCACGGCGACGGTCGCGGCCGAGGTGTGGATGCGCCCGCCGGCCTCGGTTTCCGGCACGCGCTGCACGCGGTGCACGCCGGATTCGAACTTCAGATGCGCGAACACGCCCTTGCCCGATACCGCGGCGACGATTTCCTTGTAGCCGCCGACCTCGCCCTCGCTCGCCGATACCACCTCGAAGCGCCAGCCGCGCGAGGCGGCATAGCGCTCATACATGCGAAAGAGATCGCCGGCGAACAAGGCCGCCTCGTCGCCGCCTGTGCCGGCGCGGATTTCGAGGATGGCGTTCCTCTCGTCGGCCGCATCCTTGGGCAGCAGCAGGATCTGGATGTCCTTCTGCAGCGCCTCGATGCGGCTCTCGACCTCCGGCAGGTCGGCCTCGGCCAGCGCGCGCATCTCGGCATCCGTCGCTTTGTCGGCAAGCATCGCCTCGAGGTCCGCCTGCTCCTGCTCGGCGGCGCGCAGCGCCCGGATCTTGCCCACCATGTCCTGGATGTCGGCATATTCCGAAGCCATCTTCACATAGGCGTCGGTGGCGGGTCCGGCCGACATCTGCGCCTCGAGCATGTCGAAACGCTTGACGACTTGATCCATACGGTCGCGGGGCAGGTTGATCATGATCTTCGAACTTCGATGGAATTCACGTCAGAGCGAGCCGAAAATGGGGAGTTTCGAGAACCGGAGCGGAATGTACATTTAGGTACATGAGCACCGGAAGCGCAGAAAATCGCCATTTGCAGACCGCCCTCACGTGAATCTAGAGCGGAATCGAGCGATCGTCTGCAAAGGCCTGTAGCAAGGCTCGCATCGGCAATTTCTGGCTGGGCGCCATCAGATTGTCGTCGAAAAAGGCCTTCAGTTCCTGCAGCGGCAGCTCGGTCAGCATCGCCTTGACCGGGCCGATGGACGCCGGCGACATGGAGATCGAGCGGAAGCCGAGACCGATCAGCGCCATGGCCGAGATCGGCTTGCCGGCCAGCTCGCCGCAGAGCGTCACCGGGGTGTCGTTGCGCACGCCGGCATCGGCAATCGTCTTCAGCACCCGCAGAAACGGCGTCGACAGGTTGTCGAAGCGGTCGGCGAGTTGGGTGTTGCCGCGATCGACGGCCATGACGAACTGGAAGAGGTCGTTGGACCCGACCGAAACGAAATCCACCGCCTTCATCAATTCGTCGAGCTGGAACAGCAGCGACGGCACTTCCAGCATCGCGCCGAGCTTGAGGCTGGTGGGCAGGTGATGCGCGAAGCGCGACAAATGCCGGACTTCGCGGTCGATGATCTCGCGCGCCTGCGCGATTTCCGACAGCTCGGTCACCATCGGCAGCATCAGCTTCAGCTCGCGGCCGCCGCTGGCCTTCAGCAGCGCCCGTATCTGAGTCCTGAGCAGGCCGGGACGGTCGAGGGTGAGGCGGATCGCCCGCCAGCCCAGCGCCGGGTTCTCTTCCTGCACCGCGCCCTTGAAATAGGGCAGCACCTTGTCGCCGCCGATGTCGATGGTGCGGAAGGTGACCGGCTTGCCGCGCGCCGCCTCGAGCACGTCGCGGTAAAGCCGTTCCTGCGCCTCGGCGCGGGGGAAGGTCGAGGCAACCATGAACTGCAATTCGGTGCGGAATAGGCCGATGCCGGCGGCGCCCGATTCGGTCAGCTGCGGCAGGTCGACCGCCAGGCCCGCATTCATCAGCAGATCGACCGGAACCCCGTCCTTGGTCAGCGACGGCTTCTTGCGCAGCTCGCGATAGACTTCCTGCCGCCGCGCCCTGAAGCGGACTTTTTCGGCATAGGCGGCTTCCAGGTCGGATTGCGGCCTGAGATGGATGGTGCCTTCCTCGCCGTCGACGATGATGGCGTCGCCGTTTTCCGCCATGGAAACGGCGCCCTTCATTTGTCCGGCGACGGGAATGCCCATGGCGCGCGCGACGATCACGACATGGCTGGTGGCGGCGCCATCCTCCAGCACAAGGCCGCGCAGCTTGTCGCGCGGATAATCGAGCAGCTCGGCCGCTCCCATCGAGCGGGCGACGATGATGGCGTCCTTGGGCAGCGAGGCCGCGACATCTTCCGGACCGCGTCCCATCAACTGGCGCAGCAGCCGGTTGGCGAGGTCGTCGAAATCGCTCATCCGCTCGCGTAGATAAGGGTCGGTCATGTGCAGCATGCGCGCGCGCATGTCGCTCTGCACCTTTTCGACGGCGGCTTCCGCCGTCAGGCCGTTGCGGATCGCCTCTTCCAGCCGCCGCACCCAACCGCTGTCGTTGGCGAACATGCGATAGGCCTCGAGCACCTCGCGGTGCTCGCCCTCGAACGCGACCTCGCGCCGCTCCAGCATGTCGTCGATGGAGAGCCGGAGCGAGCCGAGTGAGGACTGCAGCCGGCGCACCTCCTCCTCGCTGTCCTCGTTGAAGAGGTTGGTGACGACGATGCGCGGCTCGTGCAGCACGACATGGCCGAGCCCGACGCCCTCATTGAAGGAAAGGCCGGTGAAGCTCACCGGGCGGCGCAGGTCGAGCTCCAGCCCCGGCTTGGTCAGGCGGGCGAGATCGCCGGTGGCGATCATCTCGGCGATCACCATCGCCGTCGTTTCCAGCGCCTCGACCTCGTCGTCGCGGTAATGGCGCATGGTCTTGTTCTGCACCACCAGCACGCCTAGCGTGCGCCCTGCCCGCAGCACCGGCACGCCGAGGAAGGAGTTGTATATCTCTTCGCCCGTCTCCGGCAGGTAGGCGAAAGCCGGATGCTCCTGCGCATTGGATAGATTGAGCGGTCGCGCGCTGGCGGCGATCGTGCCGACCAGGCCCTGCCCGAGCCGCAGCTGCGCCAGATGGACGGCGTTGGGGTTCAAACCTTCGGTGGCGTAGAGCTCGAGCACCGAATCCGCGCGCAGCACATAGAGCGAGCAGACTTCGGCGACCATGTTGGAGGCGATGTCGCGCACGATGCGGTCGAGCCGCTCCTGCGGCTCCAGCGGCTCCTGCATGAGCTCGCGAAGCCGTTTGAGCAGAACGCGCGGGCCACTGGCCGTATCACGCATCGCGGCTTGTTCTCCAATGGGCATTTCGCCCGCCGCAGTTTCTCCCGCGGCCGGCGTTCACGCAACAACTGACTCAGTTCTTGCTATTGCTTATCGAGCCCGTAGACGGAATGCAAAGTACGAACTGCAAGTTCCGTATAGGGACCGTCGATCAGTATCGAGATTTTGATCTCGGAAGTGGTGATGGCGCGGATGTTGATCGCCTTGTCGGCGAGCGCCTTGAAGGCGGTGGCGGCGACGCCGGCGTGGCTGCGCATGCCGATGCCGATGACCGAGACCTTCGACATGCCGGCTTCCGACTGGACGACGTCGTAGCCGACATCGGGTTTCAGCCTCTCCAGCACGGCAAGCGCCTTGTCGACGTCGCCGGACGGCACGGTGAAGGTCATGTCGGTGAACTTGCCGTCCTCGGAGATGTTCTGGACGATCATGTCGACATTGATGTTGGCTTCGGCCAGCGGGCCGAAGATGCCGGCGGCAACGCCTGGACGGTCGCCGACGCGGCGCAGCGAAATCTGCGCTTCGTCCTTGGCGTAGGCAATTCCGGTGACGACCTGCTGTTCCACGATCTCTTCCTCGTCGCAAATAAGCGTTCCGGGCGGATTGAGCAAATCCCCCATTCCGGGCGCGTCGGGATCGTCGAAGGACGACCGCACGAAGGTACGCACCCTGTGTACCATGGCAAGCTCGACCGAGCGTACCTGCAGCACCTTGGCGCCAAGCGAAGCCATTTCGAGCATTTCCTCGAACGAAATCTTGGCCAGCCGACGGGCTTTCGGCTCGATACGAGGGTCGGTCGTATAGACGCCGTCGACATCGGTATAGATGTCGCAACGGTCGGCCTTGACCGCCGCCGCGATCGCCACGGCGCTGGTGTCGGAGCCGCCGCGGCCGAGCGTCGATATGCGGTTGTCCGGGCCGATGCCCTGGAAACCGGCGATGACGGCCACCTGGCCCTCGCCGAAGCGCTTGATCAGGAAGGCGCCGTCGATGTCGAGGATGCGTGCCGCGCCATGCGCGTTGTCGGTCTTGATCGGGATCTGCCAGCCCTGCCAGGATCGTGCATGGATGCCCATGTTCTGCAGCGTGATCGCCAGGAGACCGGCCGTGACCTGCTCGCCCGACGCGACAACGGCGTCATATTCGCGCGCGTCGTGCATGGGCGAGGCTTCGCGGGTCCAGCCGACCAGCTCGTTGGTCTTGCCGGCCATCGCCGAGACCACCACGGCAACCTCGTGGCCGGCATCGACCTCGCGTTTGACATGGCGCGCCACGTTGCGGATGCGGGCGATGTCGGCGACCGAGGTTCCGCCGAATTTCATCACGATACGCGCCATGGAAGCGAAATGCCTTTGACTGAAGCCGGCTCGAGCCCGGAACGAGAGGAAACGCCGGGTAAGCCCGGCGCCGGAATGCGCGGCCTCCTTAACCAAAACAGCAACGCTTCGCAAGCGAGCGCGGCCAAGAGCGGCCCGGCATCGTCTATCCTGACAGAATCTTGTCGCCGATCATGCCATAAGACCGACGAAACGGCCCGTTGGGAGATTGTCATGACCGAAACCCTGGACATCGTCACCTTCCGCCTCAAGCCCGGCGCCGAAGCCGGCTTTGTCGCCAGCAACGGCGTCATCACTGACTGGCTCGCCCGGCAGCCGGGCTTCCTCGGCCGGCATCTCGGCCGGCGCGAGGACGGAAGCTGGGTGGATGTGGTGCGCTGGCAGAGCATGGAACAGGCCCAGGCGGCGGCCGACCGCATCATGCCCGAGATCGGCGGCAGCGAAGCCGTGCAGGCGATCGAGCCGGCCAGCGTCGCCATGAACCATGCGACGATCGCGCTGTCGCGTTGACCGCGACATTGCCGGTCGCGCGCTCGCGGCTCAGGTAGCGCTTCGCCACAGGCCGGGATAGTCGAGAACGAAACCGACCGGCGAGACCGCCAGGACTGCATCGTAGCCGTACACGGGCGCGGCATAAGCATATCGGCTGTCGTCGAGCCGCCGATAGGTCTGTTCGAGGCGCGAGAGCCTGAGTTCAGGAAAGGCCAGATAGGCGGCCGGCGCCGGCGCCGCCGTGCCGGCGCCAAGCTCGAGCCGACGGATCGCCAGAAGGTTGGTGGCGGGCGTGAAGCCGAGATCGACGTCGACGAGACCGGCAACCTCCGCCTGGCTTGCGCCGTTCAGCAGCCACTGGCCGTCGGCAAGACGTTCAATCTGATAATGCATCTCCCGCATGCCGCAAAAGCCGTCGACCCGCGCCCTGCAGGTACGCCAGCTCAGGTCGCAATCCACCTCATAGGCAAGGCCGCACGGACCGGCGTCATGGACGAAAAGCGCATGGCCCTTGAGGGTCCGGCTATCATCCGTCTCGCCAAGCAGGCAAGCGTCGTGCCCGTCCAGGTCGAGCCGTTGCCAAAGGATCGAAGCCAGAATTCGCATTTTCGCACAGCTCCCGTCTCGGTCTCGCTCCCTGTCCATGACAGCTTTTCGTTCGCCCATCCGATTTGTTTCGGCAGCGCGGCAACCAAGCTGCCAGGTGCTGACAGAACGCGGCCTGATCCATCGACATGGTTGGACCTGCCGGCGGTCTGACGTCAGCAGCAAAAAACCCGCCTTGACATTCCCTCCCCCGCGCCCGACTTCCTAGCGTTCCCCGACTTCTTCTTGGCGTTCGAGGAGACCCGCCTATGCCAGAGCCTCGCCGATCGACCATCGATGCCGGAGAAGTGGAACGCTTCTCCGCCCTTGCCGCCGAATGGTGGAACCCGAACGGCAAGTTCCGTCCGCTGCACAAGTTCAATCCGGTGCGGCTTGCCTATATCCGCGATCAGGTTGCGGCCCGTTTCGGCCGCGATCCGCGCGCGGCGCGGCCCTTCGATGGCCTACGCTTCCTCGATATCGGCTGCGGCGGCGGTTTGCTGTGCGAGCCGATGGCCAGGCTTGGCGCCGAAGTGGTCGGCGCCGACGCTTCCGCAACCAACATCGAAGTGGCGAAGCTGCACGCGGCGGAGGCCGGCGTCAGCGTCGACTACCGCGCCACCACGGCCGAGGCGCTGGCCGATGCCGGCGAGACCTTCGATGTCATCCTGAACATGGAAGTGGTCGAGCATGTCGCCGATGTCGACCTGTTCGTGGCCAAATGCGGCCAGATGGTCCGCCCCGGCGGCATCATGTTCGTCGCCACCATCAACCGCACGCTGAAAGCGCTCGGCCTTGCCATCATAGGCGCCGAATATCTGCTGCGCTGGCTGCCGCGCGGCACGCATCAGTTCGGCAAGCTGGTCCGTCCGGAGGAGCTTGCGAAGGCGCTGGGCGCTGCCGGGCTCACGGTGATCGACCGCACCGGCGTCATCTATCATCCGCTGGCCGACCGCTGGCAGAAGTCCAGGGACATGGACGTCAATTACATGGTGCTGGCGGAGAAAGCTTCGGTCTGAACGGCGGCAAGCCGGACCGCCCGTCTCACGCCGCCAGTGGCCGGCGGCAACGAGAACTAGAGCGTTTCACCGTTTCACGGAAACGGCGAACCGCTCTATCTTTTTGTTTTGACGCAATTCCGGACGGAAAACCGCTCACACTTTTCCTGGAATTGCTCTAGCTGCGGGACGCCGCCGGCTCGACCCGGACGGGCGCCGACGCGCCGGTCTGGCTTTGCGCCTTGGTCGTGATGAAGACGCCGGCGGTGATGATGGCGGCGCCCAGCCAGGTCAGAAGCTGGTAGTGCTCGCCGAGGAAGATCGTGCCGGCGAACAGGCCGACGGCCGCCGCCACATAGCCGATCTGGCTGAGATAGACCGGCCCGCCGACCGCCTGCAGGCGGAAGAAGAAGGCGAACATCGCCGAGGCCGACGCTACCTGGCCGACGACCACGAGCGGCACGCCGCCGAGCGGAATGAAGGCTTGCCCGCCCAGAAGCGTCAAAATGCCGATGAGGAGCAGCGTGGCCGAGGCCAGGTGGCTGCCGACCGCAAGTTCGATCGGGCCGGTGCCTTGCGGCCAGTCGACGGTGCGGTAGATGTTGCCGGCGGCAAGGCTGACCGGGATGAGCAGCCCAATCGCCACCCAGAAATAGTCGGCCGGCTGCCCTGCCTCGCCGCGCGTCAGCGCGACCATCGCCGCGCCGACAAAGCCGACGGCGATGCCGATGACCCCGAGCAGATTGGGGCGCCTGACACCGAGCACGATCGAGAACACCAGCGTGATCACCGGCGACAGGGTGAACATGATGCCGGTGTAGCCGGCGCCGAGATGCGGGATGGCCGAGAACATCAAAAGATTGGGAATGGCGTAGGAAATCGCTGCGGTGACGACGAAATAGCGCAGCTTGTGCGGGGTCAGCCGGACGCGCTCGCCGCCCAGCAGAAGCGCCAGAAACAGCACGCCGCCTGCGCCCAGCGAGATGACGAAGGCCCAGACCATGGCCGGCACCCCGGCGGCGGTGGCGAGCTTGCCGAACGGCAGCGTCATGCCGAGCAGCCCGCCCGTCACGACCAGAAGCCAAATCGCTGAATCCCAGAGAAGTCTCATTGCTTCGTCCTGTCCCTGCGAGACCGCTTGGCGGCCAGTTCCTGTTGCAGTAAGATAATACCAAGATTCTTTATGTCAAGATACTTTATGGTGAGCAACATGGATCGAGCAGGCAAAGCCATGGAGCAGTGGCGACGGGAGCGACCGGACCTCGACGTGTCGCCGATGGGCGTCATCGGGCGGCTGAACGAGGTCTCGGCGCTCATCGCGCGCGACCGCCTGGCGCCGGTCTTCGCCCGCTTCGGGCTGCAGTCCGGCGAATTCGATGTGCTGGCGACATTGCGCCGTTCCGGCGCGCCCTACGCGCTGACGCCGACGGAGCTTTACGAGGCGACGATGGTGACCTCGGGCGCCATGACCGCACGCCTCGACCGGCTGGAGAAGGCCAGCCTAATCCAGCGCGCGCCGCATCCCAACGACCGGCGCGGTGTGGTGGTGCAATTGACCGGGAAAGGGCTCGAGCTCATCAACGAAGCGCTTGCCGCCCACGTCGCCAACGAGCACGAAATCCTCGCCGGCCTGACACGCGAGGACCGGGACATGCTGGCGAAACTGCTGGAAAAACTGATCGGAAGCTTGGGCCGAACCTCTGCCTAGCGTATGCCTCCTGCTTTCCACCTTCGTGAACTTGCGCCAAGGTGTATTGAGATTCAGGTCAGGCCGAGCCGAGAATGGTGGCTTTCGAGAACCGGAGCGGAGCGTACTTAAAGTACGTGAGCACCGGAAGCGCAGGAAGCCACCATTCGCAGGCCGGCATCACCTGAATATCGACACACCTCAGTTCCGGTCGTCCGGAAAGCTCGGAATCGGCATGAACTCGACGCCGTCCTCGACGAGGCTCTGCGCCTCTTCGGGCGTCGCTTCGCCATAGATGCCACGCGGGTCGGTCTCGCCGAAATGGATCTTGCGCGCTTCCTCGGCGAATTTGTCGCCGACATAGTCGGCATTTTCGCGTACCTTCTCGGCCAGCGCCTTGAGCTGCGCCAGCGCCTGCTTCTGCGCCTCGCCGATGGCCAAAGCGACCTTCTCTCGGCTGCGGGACGTTGAGACGGCGGGCGCCATCAGCGCCTTCTCTATCCTGTGCGAGCCGCAGCGCGGGCAATCGACGAAACCGCGCTTCTTCTGGGTGTCGAAGTCGTCATTGCTGCGGAACCAGGCTTCGAATTCGTGCTCGTGTTCGCAGATCAGGGAAAAACGGATCAAGAGGCGGCACCCCTGAAACGCGGCGCTTCGCTTGTCCCGGCATTGACGGTGAAATCCCGCGCGTTCTTCAGATTGGGGATCTTGCGGCGCGCGGCAAGCGACTGCGCCGGATCGATCTCGGCGACGATCACCCCGGGTTCGTCATGCGCGGCCTCGGCGACGATGCGCCCCCACGGATCGACGATCAGCGAATGGCCATAAGTTTCGCGCCCGTCCTCATGCAGGCCGCCCTGCGCGGCGGCGATGACATAGGCGCCGTTCTCGATGGCGCGGGCGCGCAACAGCACATGCCAATGCGCCTCGCCGGTCTGGCGCGTGAAAGCGGCCGGCACCGTCAGCACCTCGGCCCCGGCCATCGCCTCGGCGCGAAACAGCTGCGGAAAACGCAGGTCGTAGCACACGGCAAAGCCCAGCCTCGTCCCCTCGATATCGGTCACGACCGCTTCCGTTCCCGGCTCGTAGGAGGCGGATTCACGCCAGCTCTCGCCATTGTCGAGGTCGACATCGAACATATGGATCTTGTCGTAACCGGCAATAAGGGCCCCGTCGGGCGAGAACAGGAACGCGCGGTTGGCGAGCTTGCCGTCGGCGCGCAGGATTGCCGTCGAGCCGACATGCAGATGAATGCCGAGCTCCTTCGCCAGCCTGCGCGCGGTCGCGACGACCACGTCCTTGTCCTCGGTGGTGAAGGCGGCCGCCCCCGCCTGCTTGTCGCGGATCAGCGCACCGGTCATTTCCGGCGTCAGGACGTAGGTGGCGCCCCGATGAGCGGCATCGCGGACCAGCCTTTCCATGTCGGCCGCATTGCGATCCGGGCTGGTCCCCGAACGCATCTGCACCGCCGCCGCCTTGAAAACGCCCATGATCAAGCCCTCGCTTCGTTGGCAAGCAGCACATCCAGCCGGCCCTGCGACTCCAGTTCATGGAGGTCATCGCAGCCGCCGACATGCGTGTCGCCGATGAATATCTGCGGAAAAGTGGTGCGCCCATGTGCCCGTGAAATCATTTCCTGACGCAATGCCGGCGAGAATGAAGCGTCGTGCTCGGTATAGGTCACACCCTTGCGCTCGAGCAACCGCTTGGCGGCCGTGCAATAGCCGCACATCATGCGCGTATAGATCGTCACATCGACCATCAGCAAAATCCTGCCTGTGCACGTCGCCCAACGCTTGTGCGTAAACGACCTGCACCGAAACAACAACTTAAGCACTATATAGTTGCAGACTCATCGGCTCGGAAGTCCCCCGGCAGAACGCGCGCGAAGGTCAGAACGTCGACCGCTCCGGCGCCGCCTTTCTTCAGCGCCTTGGCGACGGCCCGCACCGTTGCGCCGGTGGTATAGACATCGTCGACCACGAGCACCCGGCGCCCCGCTATCTCGATTTCAGCGTCCGGCGGCACGCGAAAAGCGGCGCGCACATTCTCCTCGCGCTCGTGCCGTTCGAGCCCGACCTGCTGGCGCGTCAACTTCACGCGCCTGACCGCGGATGGCGAGAAGGGCAGCCCGCCGAGCTTTGCAACGGCCCGTCCGAGTTCCGCGGACTGGTTGAACTGGCGCCGGAAGAAGCGCCGCCAGTGCAACGGCACCGGCACGACCAGGTCGGCCTCCGCAATCAGCTCGGCGCCGGCCCGCATCATCCAGTTCGCCATCCAGGGCGCTAGGTCGGTTCGGTCCTGATATTTCAGCCCCTGCACCATCTGCCGCGCGACACCCGAATAGAGGACGGCGGCACGCGCCCGCTCGAAGGGCGGCGGATCGGCGATCGCCTCGGCGGAAAGAAACCCCTCGCCCATGTCATGCGTGAAGGGCGTGCCCATCACCGGGCACCAGGGTTTTTCCAGCAGCCTAAGCTTCGGCCAGCAGGCGCCGCACAGCACACCGGGTTGCGACACATGACGACGGCAGCCGGCGCAAACCGGCGGAAACAACAGCCGCGCCGGCCAGGCCAGTACCTGCCGCGTCATATCCTGGACCGCTGTGGTCTTGATCTTGTGCACCGGATCGGCCACGTGAAAGGAAACCCCGCGCCACCTTAACACCACTCCGGCACGCGCGGACAACAGGAAGCTTTTCATTGCAGCCCTTGATCGACACCGAGCTCTGGCTCGCTCGCAAGCGCCGGGCACTCGCGCGCCCCGTCGAAGGCGCCGATTTCCTGATGCGCCGGGCCGCGGAGGACCTTGTCGACCGGCTGGGCGCCGTCGAACGCCGCTTCGGCAAGGCGGCCGCGCTGTTCTGTCAGACTTCAGCGGCCGTGGACGTGCTTGCCGGCAGCGGCAAGGTCAGCGAGATCGTGCGCGTCGAGATGGACGAAGCGCTTCTGGCCGGCGGCACCGGCCTGGTAGCGCCGCCTGAGACCGTGCCGTTCGAGGAGGCCAGCCTCGATCTCGTCGTCTCCCTGCTCTCGATGCATGCGATGAACGACATTCCCGGCGTGCTTGCGCAAATCCGCCGGGCGTTGCGACCGGACGGGCTTTTCCTCGGCGCTTTCGCCGGCGCGGGCACATTGGCGGAATTGCGCGAGAGCATGCTGGCGGCCGAGACGGAGCTTTACGGCGGCGCAAGCCCGCGCATCCTTCCCTTCACCGACGTGCGCGACGCCGGCGCGCTGTTGCAGCGCGCCGGCCTGGCCTTGCCGGTCGCCGATGTCGAAACGGTCGCGGTGCGCTACGACACGCTGTTCGACCTCGCCGCCGACCTGCGCGCCATGGGCGAAACAAACGCGCTCGTCGATCGCAGCCGCAGGCCGGCCGGCAGACGGCTTTTTGCCCGCGCCGCGGAGCTCTACGCCGAACGGTTCGCGGATCCGGATGGCCGTATCCGCGCGAATTTTTCGATTGTCTGGATGTCCGGCTGGGCGCCCGACGCCTCGCAGCAAAAGCCGCTCAAGCCGGGATCCGCCAAGGTCTCGCTCAAGGCGGTCCTGGAGAACCCGTCCAGGACCTGAGCGCCCCCGTGATGCCGTCAGTGAGCGAAGGCGTTGGCAAGCTTGCTGTTGTTGTCGGTGAACAGCCACACCAGCCCGTCTGCCGCCTGTTTGACCCCGGCAACGATGGCCAGCGACAACACCGCGACGATCAGACCATATTCGACGGCCGTAGCGCCCGTTTCGTCTTGGATGAATTGCTGCAGCAGGTTTTTCATGATCATCGATCCCTCATGCAGAAACTCTAATGTCCTACCCGTTAAGAAAGGTTAACGGCAAAAGCTTAACAGCGAGTGAAACGCCGCCGCGCCGGAAATCATTAACCAAGTCAGCACTCGCCGCTGCGGCTGCCGTCGTTGCGGATGACGCAGATTGAACTCGGCAAGGGCTGCAGCACGCTGCGGCGCACCGTATATGTATTGGGGCGGTGGCCGATCGATCCGGTCGCGGTCATGTCGAGCCCGCCCGCGAAGCCGTCGCGAACGCTCTGCGGCCGGGTCTGGTTGTCCAGGAAAGGCGTTGCGATCAGCGCCAGCGCCACCGCCGCCGAGCCGAAGAGAAGCGTGATCCGCAGGATGCCCATGCCGGCGTCCACCGCGCGAAACCCCCGGTCGGGTCGGATCGAATCCCAGTCTCTTTCAGGGCTCATGCCGTGTTTCCCAGTCATCGACGATATCGCCGCGCGAAACGGCCTCGCGCAATTTTTCACGTCGGGATAAATCTTCCATTAACGCTGACTAAACCAGCTCCCGGAAACGTGCGGAAACACTCGGCGCCCGGGAACGCCGACCTGCCGCCAAGTCGGCGCGAAACTACAAAAGGTCGATGAGGAACTGGATCAGCGGCGCGTCGGCCGGGGGCATCGGATAGTCGCGCATCTGCCGCGGCCTGACCCATTTGAGCCCCTGTCCTTCCCTGGCATGCGCGATACCACGAAAGCGGCGGCAGACATAAAGCGGCATCAGGAGATGGAAATCGTCATAGGAATGGCTGGCGAAGGTGAGCGGCGCCAGGCATGGGATCTCGGTCTCGATGCCGAGTTCCTCATGCAACTCGCGGACCAGGCACTCCTCCGGCGTCTCGCCGGGCTCGACCTTGCCGCCCGGAAACTCCCACAGGCCGGCAAGCTGCTTGCCCTGCGGGCGCTGCGCCAGAAGCACGCGCCGGTCGGTATCGACTAGCGCGCAGGCGGCGACCAGCAGCAGTCGCTTTCCGGCCGGCTTGACCTCGCTCATGCGCCCGGCGGCCGACGATAGTGGTAGCGATAGACTTCCTCGAAGCCGAGCGACCGGTAGAGCGAGAGCGCCGGCAGATTGCCGGCCTCGACCTGCAGCCAGGCCTCGCGCGCGCCGCGCAGCCGTGCCCATTTCAGCGCCGACAGGATGAGATTGCGGCCATGGCCCTTCTTGCGCGCCGACTTTTCGGTGGCGACCTCGAACAGACCCGCGAGATCGCCGTCATGAATGCAGATCAGCGTCGCCAGCGGCTCGTTGCCGTCCTCGAGCGCGAACAGCCCCGCTTCCGGCTGGATGGCGCCGATGACCTCGGACAGGCCGGGCCGCAGCGAGGCGTCCGAGCCGCTCGTCCTCAGCGAAGCGCCGATGAAACGGCTGATGTCCTTGAGCGGAATCTGGTCCATGGCCGCGCCAAGCTCGACCTCCTTCAGCGGCAACCGCATCACCAGGGATTCGTCGAACATGTTCCAGCCGGCCTTGTCGAGATGCGTGGACAAGACCTGCCCCGACAGCGGCGACATGCGAAAGGTCAGCGGCCTGCCATAGGCGTCGAAGCGTCTTGCGGCGCGGCCGATGCGCTCTTCGATGGCGTGCGTGTCGCCCGGATCGAGCGGATTGACCGAGTTGAGGCGCTTGGCGGGGAGACCTGCGGTCAGCCGCACCACCCATGTCCCGTCATAATGGACGGCGGCCGCCGGCCAGGCGCGAAAACCCGCCGCCTCGTAGCGACGCACGACCGCGAGCACGCTTGCCGGATGCCTCGACACCGGCGCCATCAGCTCCGGTAATCGCCATTGATGGCGACATATTCCTTGGTGAGGTCGCAGGTCCACACCGTCGCCTTGCCGCGGCCGATGCCGAGATCGGCGCGGATGCGGATATCGTCGCGCTTCATATAGGCCGAGGTCGCTTCCTCCGAATAGGCCGGATCGCGCTCGCCCTCATGCGCCAGGCGGTTGTCGCCGAACCAGATCGACAGCCGGTCGCGGTCGGCCGGCTCGCCGGCCTTGCCGACGGCCATGACCACGCGGCCCCAATTGGCGTCCTCGCCGGCGACGGCCGTCTTGACCAGCGGCGAGTTGGCGATCGAGAGCGCGATGCGCTTGGCCGAGCGGGCGGACTTCGCGCCGGTGACGGTGACCTCGACCTGCTTGCGCGCGCCCTCGCCGTCGCGCACCACCTGCAGCGCCAGCGACTTCAGCACCTTGCCGAGCGCCCGGCGGAAGGCGCCGAGCCGCGCATCCTTGGGATCGCCGATCGGCGGCGCACCGCGCGCCGCGGCCTTGCCGGTGGCGAAGAAGAGCAGCGTGTCGCTGGTCGAGGTGTCGCTGTCGACGGTCACCGCATTGAAGGTCTTGGTCGTGCCGCGCGACAGCAGGTCCTGTAGCACGGGAGCTGCGATCGGCGCGTCGGTGGCGATGAAGGAGAGCATCGTCGCCATGTCGGGCGCGATCATGCCGGCGCCCTTGGCGATGCCGTTGATGATGACGTCGGTGTCGCCGAGTTTGACCCTCGCCGTCGCCACCTTCGGATAGGTGTCCGTGGTCATGATCGCCTTGGCCGCCTCGGTCCACTGATCCGGCCTGCCGTCCTTGATCAGGCCGGCGAGCAGATGGCTGAATCTGGTCGTGTCGAGCGGCTCGCCGATGACGCCGGTCGAGGCCAGGAACACCTCGCTCTCGGAGCATCCGGCGGCCTTCGCCGCCGCCTCGCCGGTCAGCGCGGTCGAAGCCTGGCCCTTCTTGCCCGTGAAGGCGTTGGCATTGCCGGAATTGACCACCAGGACACGCGCCTTGCCGGCGGGCAGGTTCTGACGGCAGAAGTCGACCGGCGCCGACGGGCATTTCGACCTGGTGAACACGCCGGCGACAGCCGTGCCCGGATCGAAGGCCATGGCCAGCAGGTCGGTTCTGTTGCGGTACTTGATGCCGGCTTCGGCGGTCGCGATGCGCACACCCTCGATGACCGGCATCTTCGGATATTTCTTCGGTGCGAGCGGCGAAATCGTAGCAGACATCGGTATCCCGGAGCGGCAAGAACACGAAAGGAAGGAAGCCGGTTTGCCCGATAGCGCGCGCCGGCGCAAGAGGCGTTCTGGCCGCGCCTTGCCGACTTGGCCGGCGGCCTTGCAATTGGAAACACGCCGTTTCGTTTCGTCGCCGAAGCCAATATGATCGGCTGCAGATTCACCGGCCAAGGAAGACCTCGATGGGCGAAGCCGCCGCTCGCGGGCGCAAGTCGATCGGCGCAAAACGCAGTCCCGAGAGCGCCGATGCCATCCTCAACGCCGCCGAGGCGGTGTTGCGCGAGGCGGGCTATGCCGGCTTCTCGATCGAGGCCGTCGCCCGGCGGGCGCGGGCGGGAAAGCCGACCATCTATCGCTGGTGGCCGAGCAAGGCGGCCCTGCTGATCGAGGTTTACCAGCGGCAGAAGCGCGTCGAGACGCCCGACACGGGAAACGTCGAGGACGATCTGGCCGGCTTCCTCGAGAACCTGTTCGCGCATTGGCGCGACACCCCGTCGGGCAACATCTTCCGCTCGCTGATCGCAGAGGCGCAGTCGGACGAGACGGCCGCGGCCGCGCTTGCCGAATATTCAAAAGGACGCCGCAGCCATACCGGCCGGATGATCGAGCGCGCCAAGGCGCGCGGCGAGGTGGCGGCCGACATCGATGCCGGGATCGTCGCCGACCTGGTCGCTTCTTTCGCCTGGCGGCATCTGCTGACCGAACGGCTCGACGAGGACAAGGCGGCAATCCGCGCCGCCATTCGCTACATCACGCGGGGCATAATGAACGCTTGACCCCCGACAGCGAAAGGGCGCCCGAAGGCGCCCTTTCAGAATTATCCAGCCGCAAGCGGATTACTTGCCAGCTTCCAGCGTGTCGATGTCCTTCTTGAGCTTCTCGTCCGGGATCTCGACCTTGGCGGCCGCACGCAGCTCCTTGACCATGGCGAAATACTTGTCGCGGATCACCGCCTGCTTGGCCTGGTCCTTGACGTCGTCGAAGGCCGGCGGCTGCTTGGCGCGCTTGTCCTCGACCTTGATGACATGCCAGCCGAACTGCGACTGCACCGGCTCCTTCGAATATTTGCCGACGTCGAGCGCGAACGCCGCCTTGTCGAATTCCGGCACCATCTGCCCCGGGCCGAACCAGCCGAGATCGCCGCCGCTGGTCTTGCCGCTCGGATCGCTGGTGTGTTCGTTGGCGAGCTTCTGGAAATCGGCGCCGCCGTCGAGCTGCTTGATGATCGCCTCGGCCTCTTCCTTCGTCTTCACGAGGATGTGACGGGCATGGATTTCGTTGACCGGCGGCGTGTTGGCGATTTCCTGGTCATAGCGGGCGCGCACTTCGGCGTCCGTCACCTTGTCGACCACTTCCTTCTCGACGACCTCGCCATGCAGGGCTCGCGCCTGCAGGAAAGCCATGCGGCGCTGGAAGTCGGCGTCCTTGTCGAGGCCGCTGTCGACGGCCTTCTTAGCCATGACGCGGATTTCGATCGCCGCTGAGAGGGCCGCCGCGCGGCGCTGTTCAGGCGGCAGTTGCGCGAACTGCTGCGACAGTTCGCCTTCGGCGAGCCGAAGATCGGCCTCGGTCAGCTTCTCGCCGTTGACGGTGGCGATCACGGCATTGGGATCGACCGGCTTCGCGGGCGCAGCGGGCGCGGCGGCATCCGGCTTGGTTTCCTGCGCCATCAGCGGCGACAGGCAAAGGGCCGAGAGCCCGAAGGCCAGACCGAGACTGGCGAGCGAGGCGCGGCGGATCGACAGGGACATCAAGATAAACTCCAATGGGGATTGCCAATAAGGATCGCGTGAGCGGAAGGGTTCCAGATCAGTCGAATTGTGGCGGAATTTGGCGCTGCCGATAGGGCTAACGCGGCGTTGACATCGATTGAGCCCCCTCTTATCTGTCCAACGACTTGGCGTCCAGAACCGTTTTCCGGGCGCTTTTTGCGTTTGTCCGCACTCACGCGGATTTGATGGGCCCGCCAGGTGCCTGTCGCAAACGGCTAAATTGCTATCGAAAGGGCCATTGGATGGTCAGTCTCGGCGGTCTCGCCCGTAAGGTTTTCGGTTCTTCCAACGACCGCCGCGTCAAGTCGACCCGGCCAAGGGTCGAAGCCATCAACGCCATGGAAAACGAGATGCGGGCGCTTTCCGATGCCGAGCTCGCGGGGCGCACGGAAAAGTTCCGCCAGGATCTCGCCAACGGCGCTGCGCTCGACGATCTCTTGGTTCCGGCCTTCGCCACGGTGCGCGAGGCCGCCCGCCGCGTGCTTGGCATGCGTCCTTTTGACGTGCAATTGATCGGTGGCATGGTGCTGCACAATGGCGGCATCGCCGAGATGCGCACCGGCGAGGGCAAGACGCTGGTCGCCACCTTGCCGGTTTACCTCAATGCGCTCGCCGGCAAGGGCGTGCATGTTGTCACCGTCAACGACTATCTCGCCAAGCGCGACGCCGAATGGATGGGCCGCGTCTACAAATTCCTCGGCCTGACCGTCGGCGTCATCGTCCACGGCCTTTCCGACGAGGAACGCCGTGAGGCCTACGCCTGCGACGTCACCTATGCCACCAACAACGAGCTCGGCTTCGACTATCTGCGCGACAACATGAAGTATGAGCGCTCGCAGATGGTGCAGCGTGGACACTCGTACGCCATCGTCGACGAGGTCGATTCCATCCTGGTCGACGAAGCGCGCACGCCGCTGATCATTTCCGGTCCGCTCGAAGACCGCTCGGAAATGTACAACACCATCGACGCCTTCATGCTGAAGCTCGGCCCGGCCGACTATGAGGTTGACGAGAAGCAGAAGACGACGATCTTCACCGAGGACGGCACCGAGAAGCTGGAAAACATGCTGCGCGACGCCGGCCTGTTGAAAGGCGAGTCGCTCTATGACGTCGAGAACGTCGCCATCGTCCATCACGTCAACAACGCGCTGAAGGCGCATCTGTTGTTCCAGAAGGACAGGGACTACATCGTGCGCAACGGCGAGATCGTCATCATCGACGAGTTCACCGGCCGCATGATGCCGGGCCGCCGCTATTCGGAAGGCCTGCACCAGGCGCTCGAGGCCAAGGAACACGTGCAGATCCAGCCCGAGAACCAGACGCTGGCCTCCGTCACCTTCCAGAACTATTTCCGCCTCTACAAGAAGCTCGCCGGCATGACCGGCACGGCGCTGACCGAGGCGGAGGAATTCGGCAACATCTACGGCCTCGAGGTCACCGAAATCCCGACCAACCTGCCGGTCATCCGCAAGGATGAGGACGATGAGGTCTACCGGACGGTCGAGGAGAAGTACAAGGCGATCGTCAGGGAAATCCGCGAAGCCAGCGCCAAGGGCCAGCCGACGCTGGTCGGCACCACCTCGATCGAAAAATCCGAGCAGCTGGCCGAGCGCCTGCGCAAGGACGGCTTCAAGGACTTCGAAGTGCTGAACGCCCGTCACCACGAGCGCGAGGCGGCCATCGTCGCCCAGGCCGGCAAGCCCGGCGCCATCACCATCGCCACCAACATGGCCGGCCGCGGCACCGACATCAAGCTCGGCGGCAATGCCGAGATGCGCATCGCGGAGGAACTTGGAGACATGCCCGAGGGCCCCGAGCGCGAGGCCAGGGAAAGGGAAATCCACGCCGACGTCGAGCGCCTGAGGGAAAAGGCGCTGGCCGCCGGCGGCCTCTATGTTCTGGCCACCGAACGCCACGAATCGCGCCGCATCGACAACCAGCTTAGAGGTCGTTCGGGAAGACAGGGCGATCCCGGACGGTCGAAATTCTTCCTGTCGCTGCAGGACGACCTGATGCGCATCTTCGGCTCCGAGCGCATGGACGGCATGCTGCAGAAGCTCGGCCTCAAGGAAGACGAGGCGATCATCCATCCCTGGATCAACAAGGCGCTCGAGAAAGCGCAAAAGAAGGTCGAGGCGCGCAACTTCGACATCCGCAAGAACCTCCTGAAATATGACGACGTTGCCAACGACCAGCGCAAGGCGGTGTTCCAGCGGCGCATCGAGCTGATGGACGGAGAAGGTCTCGCCGAAACCATTGCCGAGATGCGCGAAGGCGTCATCGAGGAGATCGTCGCCAAGAACATCCCCGAAAACGCCTATGCCGAGCAGTGGAACGTTGCCGGTCTCAAGGAGGAAGTGGCGCAGTACCTCAACCTCGACCTGCCGGTCGAGGAATGGGTCAAGGAAGAAGGTATCGCCGAGGATGACATTCGCGAGCGCATCACGGCCGCCGCCGACGCCGCCGCCAAGGAGCGCGCCGACCGCTTCGGCCCCGATGTGATGAACTATGTCGAACGCTCGGTGGTGCTGCAGACGCTCGACCATCTGTGGCGCGAGCACATCGTCAATCTCGACCATCTGCGCTCGGTCGTCGGCTTCCGCGGCTACGCCCAGCGCGACCCGCTGCAGGAATACAAGAGCGAGGCCTTCGAGCTGTTCCAGGCCATGCTCGGCAATCTGGAGCAGGCCGTCACCGCACAGCTGATGCGCGTCGAGCTGGTGCGCCAGGCGGCCGATGCGCCGCCGCCTGAAGCGCCCGAGATGTTCGGCAGCCATATCGACGGCTCCACCGGCGAGGATGATTTCCAAGGCGGCGAGACCGCGCTTCTGATACGTCAGGATACCAACGCCGTCGTCGCGCCGGAAAACCGCGATCCGAAGAACCCCGCGAGCTGGGGCAAGGTCGGCCGCAACGAGCTCTGCCCCTGCGGCTCCGGCAAGAAGTACAAGCACTGCCACGGCACGTTCGCCTGACGCCTATTTCCTTCTCCCCGTTCAACGGGGAGAAGGTGCCCGAAGGGCGGATGAGGGGCAGCGCCGGGGCCGGCGGTTTCCTTCAGGCGCAGAAAACAAGCCTCACACCAGACCCGACGCGCGCGCCGCGGCAGCAGCTTCGCCGCGCGAGATGACCTCCAGCTTCTCCAGCACGGCCGAAACGTGGTGATCGACCGTCTTGGGCGAAATGGTCAGATGCGCGGCAATCTTCTTGTTGGAAAAGCCTCGCTCAAGAAGTTCCAGGACTTCCATCTGGCGCTGCGTGAGGCCGGCCTGATTGGCGCGCGTCGCCTGTCGCGGCCCTCTCGCGATGTGACTGACGCCGCTTTCCCGCATAAGGCTTCGCGCCTGCTGCGCAACCGCCCTCGCGCCAAGGTCCTCGAAAATGGCGAGCGCCTCGCGCTGCGCCGCTTCGTCGCCGAGCAGCAAGGCCATTGCCTGTTCGAAAGGCGCCCCCATTTCGGCCCATAGCCTGGCGGCGGCGCGCCAATCGCCCGTCAGTTGCAGGCGGTGCGGCTCCGCCATGCCGTCCGTGTCGCCGGGTTCGGATCCCGGCGACAACAGTTCCCGCCAGGTGGCAAGTTCGCCGAACACGGCCGGCGTTGGCGCGAGATTTTCGGCAACCGCGATCAGGCGCAAGGCTTCCTGCCTGTCGGCTTGTCCAAGCCAGGCCGATTCGGCCAGCACCTGGGCAAACGCCACCAGGCGCTGCAGCTCCATGCCCCTGTCCAGGAACCGCCTCATCTCTTCGACGATCGGCTCGGCCGACGGGTCGCCGCGGCGGATGCGCAATCGTGCCAGCGCCACCAGCGACGGATAGCGCACCAGCGGCGTCGTTGCGTCGTCGTCGACAACCTCATGCGCCATTGTCGCGGCGTCGTTCCAGAAGCCGCGGCGAAGCAAAAGCTGCGCCTGCACGCCGCGCATATAGTCGCGCCATGTCGCGAGATCGTTCTCGACGCAATAGCCGATGCCGCGGTCCAGGAACGACGCCGCCTCCTTGAAGTTGAGCCTGTTCATCTCGACGCAGGCGCAGTTCGTGAAGGCACGCGCTGCATGCTCCTGGTAGTTGCCCGACAGCGCAATCCCGAGGCTGCGGGCGAGATCGCGCCGCCCCTTGGCAAAATCCAGCCATTGTCCGGCGGCGCCGACATTGTTCAGCGCATGACATAGAATGTCCGCCCGGTTGAGCCGCTCCGCCAGCTCGACCGCCTTGCCGCCGAGCGAAAGAGCGTCCTCGAGCCGCTCGGCCAGCATCGCCAGTTGCGAGAGGTTCGAATAAGCCATCGCCAGCTCGGCGCTGTCGGGCGCGGTCTCCAGAAGCCCCACGGCCTGCTCTCCGAACCGATCCGCCGACTCGCGATCGCCGAGCAGATAGGCGAAGCGCGACAGGCATCTGAGGCTGTCGCCTTCCTTCAGCCGATCCCCCAGTGCCTGGCGCAGCTGGCGCGCTCGGCCTTGCGCTTCCATCGCCGTGTCGACGCGGCCGATCAGGTGGCACTCGAACGCATGGCCTTCGTAAAGCTCCGCCTGCTTCTCGATCGGCAGAGTATCGGCATAGCGCAGGGCGACCTCGTAATAGCCCGCCGCATCGCGATGCGCGCCGACGCGGGATGCCTCCCGCGCGGCAACCGGCGCGAGCTCGCGCACCACGTCGAGGCTTTGCGCTTCCACGGCATGATGTACCAGCCTTGCGGTGGCGACTTGCGGATTTTCCCGTAATGCCGCCAGCGCGCGCTCATTGTACTCGCGTCGTTTGCTGGGCGTCAGCGCCATCTCGATGGCCGTGCGGGCGATCTCGTGCCGGAAAGCATAGCCATCGCCGAAATCCTCGAGCAGGCCGTTGGCGACGCATTCGGCGAGCTGGCCGGCGGCGGCGATCCCGCAAAGGCCGCTCAGCGCCCAGGCATCGGCGCGGCGCGGAAACACCGAGACCGCGTCGAGCATCGAGCGGGCGCCGGGCGACAATCTTTCGGCGCGCGCCAACACGGCGTCGCGGACGCTCGCCGGCAACGCGCCATCGACTGCGGCGGCGAGCAGCTCGGTGACGAAGAAGGCGTTGCCCGCCGTTGCGCGGTAGATCGCGTCGCCGTCGCGCTCGGCCGCCGCGGCGAGCGAGAGCACCGCGCTTTCGCTGAGCAGCGGCACTTCTATGCGTTGGATATTGCCGGCCGGTATCTCGCCGAGCGCCCGGCGCACGCGCATCTGTCCTTCGCTGCGGTCGGTGCGCGCCGTGATCAGAAGCAGGATGTGCGTGTTTGCGATGCGCCGGCCGAGGAAACGCACGAAATCGAGCGTCGCGTCATCGGCCCAGTGCAGGTCCTCGATGACGAGCAGGGATGGACCTTTCGCTTCGAAAACGTCGAGCGCCTCGGAAAACAATGGCAGCCGCTGCACCTGGCGGTCGTCGATCGCCCGCGGCGGCTCCCAGTGCGCCTCGCGGGCCAGATCGTAAAGCGGCCCCAGCGGATCGGGAATAGAGAGGTCCTCGCAGGCGCTGCGAAGCACGATCAGCCCCTCGCCCAAGCGGCTTGCGAACGCCTCGGCCAGCGCCGTCTTGCCGGCGCCGGCTTCCCCCGACAGGACCACGACGCGGCCGCGCCGGCCTGTTGCATCTGCCAGCAAGGCATCCATTTGCTGCAGCTGCGTCTGCCGTTCCAGAAGCATTGTCACTCTCTCGCCAAATCAGAATTTCCATCGTGGCGGGCCGCCGCCGCGATAGCCTGGGAAACGGCGCGACAATGTGACTTTCCACACACTGAGGTGCCATCTTCCACATAAAACGTCGCAAAGATAGGGATTCGTCCCGGCCAATATGGGGAATGGCCCCGATGCGCGCCTTCCGCGAAGGTGATTTCTGCTGGGTCGCGCTTGAACCGAGCGCAACTCACCAATGAAAGGAAACCGATCGTGCCTCGTTACCTGATTGAACGTACCTTCCCCGATGGGCTGCACGTGCCGATGAACGACACCGGCGCAACCGCGATGGGCGGCGTCATCGCCCGCAACGCCGAGAAAGGCGTCACCTGGGTGCAATCCTTCGTCTCGCCGGACAAGAGCAAGAGCTTCTGCATCTACGATGCGCCCTCGCCGGAGGCGATCCGCAGCACCGCGCAGAAGAATTCGCTTCCCGTCGACAAGATCACGGAGGTCCGGGTCCTCGACCCCTACTTTTATCGCTGATCGGGCAGACCATGTCGGGCAGACCATACCCGTCGCCGGCGGACCTGACGCCGTGCCAGAGGACGAGGCCGTATCCGCTGCGGCGGACATCGTCCCGTCACGGCGCGGCTTCATGCGACGGGCTGTGTCGGCGTTGCTTTCGCCCCTGCGAGACCGGCGACGCTTTCTGCCACCGCAGGACGGTTACCTGGAGCGCGACATCGGCCTGCACGAGCGGGAAAACCCGCGCGAATACTGGGAATATTGGTGGCATCACAGCTGATCCCGCACCGGGCAATTCCAGGAAGACTGCGCAGCGGTTTTCCGTCCGGAATTGCGCAAAACAATGACTTGGAGCGGTTCGTTCGGTGAACCGCTCTGGTCGGGATCAGCGACCATCCCTTTTAGCGACAGCGCCGCCGGCGTTCGGAGTTGGCTTACCGGCCGGCGCCGCCGTTTGCGCGCCTCAATTGGAGAGACAAATGAACATTCAGACCTTAATCAAATGCGTTATCGGCGCTTCTGCCTCGATCATCATGCTGATGGCGGGCGCGGCCACGGCCGAAACCGTCAATCCGCTCGCCGAAAAAGTGCGGACGCTCGACAGCCGCTTCGAGGACGTCGCCGTGGCGAAAGCCGAAGGCTACGCGCCAATCCCCTGCGCCAGCGGCCTCACCGGCGGCGCCATGGGCATCCACTACGTCAACGCCGGCTATCTGAAGGACGACGCCGTCGACGTCGCCAAGCCGGAGGCCGTGATGTACGAGCCGATGGCCGACGGCACGCTGAAGCTGATCGCGGTCGAATACATCACCGCGAAGGGCCCGGCCTCGCTCGAAGGCCATCTGTTCAACTTCAACACCGCGCCCAACCGCTACGGCCTCGGCCCGTTCTACGAGTTGCATGTCTGGGCCTGGAAGCAAAACCCCACCGGCGCCTTCGCCGACATGAACCCGAATGTGTCCTGCGACGCCATGCAGGGGATGTGAGCAGCGCCTTAGCCTTCTCCCCTTGTGGGAGAAGGTGGATCGGCGCGATAGCGCCGAGACGGATGAGGGGTGTTCCAGCGGAGTGAGA
>NZ_JAIUHV010000021.1:0-50166 GCF_020165285.1 Mesorhizobium sp. CA10 | reverse complement strand
GGACGGGGAGGGTGGGGACTCGACCGGGCTTTCTTCCTGGGCGCGCCGCCGCGTCACGGCGACGTACCCGATCGCTTTGGCGCTTTAGCGGACGCTGGCGACCGCGTCGTCGCGGCCGTCGTTGATCGTCACCCAAACGCCCGAATTCTCCGTCGATTGACGCTTGAGGTAAGTGTAGACCGTGTCGTTCCAGGCGAGCACTTTCGGCTCGAGATTGTCGAGGATGAATTCGCCGAGGCTGGTGCGCACCGTCAGCACCGCATGGCCGTCGCCGTTCGGCTGGCGCACCACCGTCATCAGCAGATTGCCGGCCGGCACGCCCACTGCCATCAGCTCGCGGCGCTTCTCCAGAGCGTAATCCTCGCAGTCGCCATAGCCTTTGTCGGGATAGGCCCAGTATTCCTCGACGCCGTAGATTTCCATGTCCGTGCGCGGCTTGACGCGGGTGTTGACCGAATTGTTGACGTTGACCATCGTCGCCCACAGCTTGCGTGTCAGCTCGACCGGCGAACCCTTCGGCGTCCGTTCATTGCATTCCACCGGAATGCGCTGGCAGAAATCGTAGTGACCGACCGGCTGGGTGGTGCGGCCACCCGTATGCATGAAAGCCGGTCCCGCGCTTGCCGTACCCCAGGCGGAAAGCTGCATCGCCATTGCCAAGAGCAACAGCTTGCCCCTCGTCATTTTCATTGTTGTAGTCTCCCCGTTTGCGGAGACTGTGCCACGTTGGGATTTATTTGACGCAAAAACCCGAAGTAGACATTGAGTAAAACGCCAGTAGAATAAACATAAAATTTGAACTACCGCGATTTCGGATTATTCAGATTTCGCCGGCTCGCGTGAGATCTAGATAGCGCTGGCGATCCGCGTCCGACCCGCCAAAATCAGGCAACAAAAAAACCGGCCGCTACAGGCCGGCTCGCTTCGCGCTTGCGGTGCGGGTTTGCGTCAGGACCGCGGCGCGTTGAATTCCTGATCCAGAGTTTCCGGCCGCTGGATGACGGCGAATTCTATGGCGACGCCGTCCTCGAAATGGCGCACGATCTGGCCGCGCATCGTGCCTAACGTGACCTGGACGCCGATTGCCGGCTTGACATCGATCTCGATGGCGGCACCGGAGAGCGACAGGTCGATGATGCGGCACTGATACTGGCGCCCATCGGTGAGCTGCAGGACGCTCATCGGATTGCGCGGCGCCACGCGCTCGTGGCGGCGGTCCTCGGGCAGGTCGAGCTCATGCTTGTTGGCAAGCCAGGTGAGCTGCGCGGCAAGCTTGTCCTTCTTGCGCTCCGAGGCGATGACGGTCATGGCGAACCCGTCCTGCGACGTACGCGTCACGATGCCTTCGACACGACCGATATGGTCGATATAGGCGATAACCTTCTCGCCCGGCATGCCGATCCGGTCCGTGCGCAACGCAACGTTGCCGGGCGACATATCGATCACCTGGCAAGGATGCTCGGTGCGGTCTTCCAGCATGAAACGTCCGTAGATCTTGACGCGGACACGCTGGAAGTTGCGCCGCTCAGCTCGTGACGGCGCATATTCTACCGCCGCTGACCTCATGACTGCCTACACCCGGTTGGCATTCCGCGCGACGATGCGAGGAATTTCGCCCGAAAAGCTACAGCAAAGCAGGTTAACAAACGGGAAAAGTCGGCCGCAAAAGCCTGGGCCTGGGGCACGCGCAGCGCTGAAAAATCTAGCGAGAGCGACGGGAAACCTCACACGGCGGGGCTCACTCGTGACGCCCGCCGTCGAGGACGACGAGATGGCGGATGCGACGCACGCGGCCGAGCGCCGAAATGGTCTCCGGAGCATCGAATTCGGTCGGAACGAGCGAGGGGACGTCGATCGCCGGACGGTTCTTCAGGAACATCGGCTCCTTCTCGGGGTCTATCACCCGAATCGAATCGATGAGCGCGTCGGCGAGCGGGTCGGCACCAAGCCAGAACGGCTTGTCGGCGGTGCTGATGATGCCGAGGCAGCGCGGGTTCTCCGCGCCGCCGTCCAATGGCAGCGCCAGGAGCTCGAATTTGTTGGAACGGCCGTTACGGCTGAATCCCTCATAGGTCATGAGCAGAACCGATTTCTGATCGAAAACGCCCTGCATGAGCCGCGACACCAGCCGTTGATCCTTCTCGCGCCACAGCGAAGGGAAGGAGAAGCCCTTGAGCTCCCGGCCATAATAGGCGCAGAGCCGTGTGCCCGCGAGCCGGAACACTGCCTCGCCGCGCGTATCGCGCTCGAGGATGAACGTGTCGGCCAGAAGCGACTTGATGTCCGCCGGTTCCACCTCCGATCGCTTCGGGGCAAGGCGGCCATCACGCAGCTGGTTCCAATATTGGAACAGCGCGATCGATCCTTTTTCGTTCATGTCCATCCTGCTCCGCACAACCTGTCTTTTGATGTCCCATCGGCGAACAGACAGGGCGCCCTCCGATGACCTTCATGCGGTGCGGAGCAGGATGCGTGCCAGTATCGTTAACGTTTGTTCACGCCTCGGGATCGTTAAGGTTAACAAATGGTTTACATTGCGTGCCGCAGAAGCCTGTGGCACATCAGAACCACTCCAAAACGGTCGTTTCAGCAGCGATCGGCAGCACTTCAGTCACGAGTATATGGGGAGCAGGGGGCTCGACCGGCCGTTCAGGGGGACACCTGAACGGCCTTCTTTTTGATTCGGCCCTTGCTCTGATTCGCCTTTTTCTGCGCGGGCGCTGTGGCGATTAGCCGTTTGTGATTCCAAAGCGCGTGATCTACATGCTCGTCGAAAACGCCGAGTCCCGGACCTGCAAGGGTGCATGAGCGAGCCCGTAAGCCCCACTGAAAACGAACCACAGCCGGACGAGGCTTCCGAGCCGCGGCGGCGCGAACCTGTGTTCAACCTGCCGCCGGTGGTGCTTGCCGTGATCGGCATTTGCGCGGTCGTCTATCTGCTGCAGCAATATGTGCTGAACGAAACGCAGCAAATGACGCTGCTCTATGACGGCGCCTTCATTCCGGTGCTGTACACCGGCCAATACGGCTTCGACTGGTTCTTGTTCACGCGCCCGTTCACCTATGCGTTCATGCATGGGGGCGTCGCCCATATCGCCATCAACATGATCTGGCTTGCAGCCTTCGGCTCGCCGCTCGCCAATCGTCTTGGCGCGCTACGTTTCGCAATGTTCTACGCTGTGACCGGACTGGCCTCAGTCGCTCTGTTCTGGGCACTGCATCCCTATGGCGAGATGCCGCTCGTCGGCGCATCGGGCGCGATCTCCGGGATGATGGGCGCGGCCGCGCGCTACGGCTTCCGCGTCGACCGTTCGTCGGGCCGGGGTGCCTTCGCCGGCGAGCCGCTGCCGGTCGCATCGGTGTTGCGTTCGCGCGGCGTCATGACCTTTCTTGGCGTTTGGATGGTGATCAATCTGGCCACGGGCCTGCTCGGCTTCGCGCCGGGCATCGACGGCCAGATCGCCTGGGAAGCCCATATCGGCGGCTTCGTCGCCGGCTTTTTCGGATTGCGTTTCTTCGACCGTCCGCTGGCTGCCGCCTAGGGCATGATCCCGAAAAGTTGGAACCGGTTTCGGAGAAGATCATGCTCCAACAAGAGATAGATCAGGATGGCGATTCAACGAGACGCCTTCCTGATCTAGTCCTTAGGCGCACTTGAAATGCAACCAATCACGGCGCACGATGTTGCCCAAGCACCCAGTGTCTTCCTAAGGGCGCCGGGGGCGTCAAAGGCAGTGGAGGACGCCATGACGGTTAAGGCAATTCTTGAAAGCAAGGGCCATGACGTGTTCACGCTCGGGCCCAATGAAAAGCTCAGCGAGGCCATTCGCATGCTGGCCGAGCACAGGATCGGCGCGCTCGTCATCACCAATGGCGATCGCAAGATCGTCGGCATTCTCTCGGAACGCGATATCGTCAGGGTGGTGGCCAAGGAGGGCGCCGCCGCGCTCGACATCCCCGTGCGCTCGGCGATGACGCCGAAGGTCAAGATCTGCAACGAAAACCACACCGTCAACGAGGTGATGGAGATCATGACGCGAGGCCGCTTCCGCCATCTGCCGGTGGAGAAAAACGGGCTGCTCGACGGCATCGTCTCCATCGGCGACGTGGTCAAGCGCCGCATCGAGGATGTCGAGCGCGAGGCCGAGGAGATCAGGGCCTATATCGCCACGGCCTGAAGCAAACGGAAGGTGCCGCCGGCGTTTCGTCCGGCGGCATTGGACATTAGCGATTGTCGAGCTCGGCGCGCACGAGCGCGAGCCCACGTCGGGTGATGCGGTAAGGACCGCCGTTGGTCGAAGAAACTGCCTTCTTGCGCCTCAACTTTCGGAAGAGTTCCAGGTCGAACCCCCGGTAGTGCCAGCCGTCGCGGGTCAGGCACAGGACCGAGGCGATCTTCCTGCTCTCGTTCTTTCCGGTTTCGATGCGCCCGCCCTGCGCGAGCAGGTGCAGGATGCGCTGTTCCCCACAGCGCCGCGCGTCCTCTTGGACGCGCAAAAGGACGCTGTGGCACTCTAGTTTTGGCGCATGATCCTTTCCGAAAATCGATTCCGATTTTCGGGGTCATGCGCTGCGCGATATGTCCATTGGAGAAGTCCCGGGAAAAACAACAAAAGCCGCCGCCGCCAGACATCGCGGCACGGGGTTTCAGGTTTTCTGCCCTGCCTCGCTTAGGAGGTCAGGGCTTCACCGGGACTGAGCGTAAGTGGACATCCACTCTCCATTGGGAGTGGATGCTTTTAGGCGAAAGTGGCGGAAAGGGCCAGTACGCGGCTTTGCGCTTGTCTCGCCGGGCGGTTTGCACTAGCGAAGTTGCGCAACCGAAATATGCGTTCTGCATATCGCGAATTCTAAGTCCGTAGGCCATCCATGAGCATCATCGACACCCGCACCCCCGACGCAAAACGCCTGATCCCTGGCGCCACCGGCGACTGGGAGATCATCATCGGGCTCGAGGTGCATGCGCAAGTGATCTCGGAGGCAAAACTCTTTTCCGGCGCCTCGACGTCGTTCGGCGGGGCGCCCAATGCCAATGTAAGCCTGGTCGATGCGGCGATGCCGGGCATGCTGCCGGTCATCAACGAGGAATGCGTCAAGCAGGCGATCCGCACAGGGCTCGGCCTGAAGGCCGCGATCAATCATAAATCGATCTTCGACCGGAAGAACTATTTCTATCCGGACCTGCCGCAGGGCTACCAGATCTCGCAGTTCAAGCAGCCGATCGTCGGCGAGGGCAAGGTGATCGTCTCCGTCGGGCCCGACCGCCAGGGCGAGTTCGAGGATATCGAGGTGGGCATCGAGCGCCTGCATCTGGAACAGGATGCAGGCAAGTCGATGCATGACCAGCATGCGACCATGTCCTATGTCGACCTCAACCGTTCCGGCGTGGCGCTGATGGAGATCGTCTCCAAGCCCGACATCCGCTCGGCCGACGAGGCCAAGGCATATGTGACGAAGCTGCGCACCATCATGCGCTATCTCGGCACATGCGACGGCAACATGGACGAAGGCTCGCTGCGCGCCGACGTCAACGTCTCGGTGCGCCGCCCGGGCGGCGCATTCGGCACACGCTGCGAAATCAAGAACGTCAACTCGATCCGTTTCATCGGCCAGGCGATCGAATCCGAGGCGCGCCGGCAGATTGCCATCCTCGAGGATGGCGGCAAGATCGACCAGGAGACCCGCCTGTTCGACCCGGTCAAGGGCGAGACGCGCTCGTTGCGCTCCAAGGAGGAGGCGCATGACTATCGCTATTTCCCGGACCCCGATCTTCTGCCGCTGGAATTCGACCAGGCCTATGTCGACGCGTTGGCGCAACACCTGCCGGAACTGCCCGACGACAAGAAGGCGCGGCTGATTTCGTCGCTTGGCCTGTCGACCTACGACGCTTCCGTGCTGGTGTCGGAAAAGCCGATTGCCGACTATTTCGAGAAGGTGGCGTCGGGCCGCGACGGCAAGCTCGCCGCCAACTGGGTCATCAACGACCTGCTCGGCGCTCTCAATAAAGCCGGCAAAGATATTGAAAATGCTCCGCTTTCGCCCGAGCAGCTCGGCGCCGTCATCGACCTGATCAAGGAAGGCACCATCTCGGGCAAGATCGCCAAGGACCTGTTCGAGATCGTCTGGAACGAGGGCGGCGATCCGCGCCAGCTCGTCGAGAGCCGCGGCATGAAGCAGGTCACCGACACCGGCGCCATCGAGAAGGCCGTCGACGAGGTGATCGCCGCCAACCCCGACAAGGCCGAGCAGGCGCGCGCCAAGCCGACCATGGCCGGCTGGTTCGTCGGCCAGGTGATGAAGGCGACCGGCGGCAAGGCCAACCCGCAGGCGGTCAACGACCTCGTCAAGGCCAAGCTCGGCATCGAGGGCTAGCGATGTTCGTGCGGACGGCGAGCGAACGCGATCTCGCAGCCGTCCGTGCGTTGCTGGTCGAGACTTGGCATGCCACTTACGACGCCGTCTATGGCAGCAAGCGGGTAACTGAAATCACCGAGGACTGGCATTCGATCGCCTCGCTCAAGGCGCGGCTGGCGCGGCCGAATTCCGAGTTCCTGGTGGCTGACGACGGCAAGCGGCTCGGCGGCATGGCGTTCGCTGCCGCCACCACCGACCCGAAGATCGTCCTTTTGAACCAGCTTTACGTCCATCCGGCCTGCCAACGGCAGGGGATTGGCCAGTCGCTGCTCGATGAAGTTGAAGCCAGCTTTCCGGAGATGCATACGCTGCGCCTCGAGGTCGAAGAAGCAAATGCCGCGGCGATCGCCTTCTACGAGGCGAACGGGTTTCGCGCGACAGGCAGAACCGCCGATTGCGGCGGCTATTCGGGACTGCCCGCCCTCATCATGGAGAAGCGGCTCCGCTAGGTCGGCGGCGAGCCCCCATTCATCGCGCGGTTTTGATTTGATCGCGCCGACCCGCGTGGTCAAGGCTGCGCATCGCCGGTGTCCCGCTCTCCCACTAGCCAGAGGCGCCGCCGGCAAATGGGGGATTGCCATGCCGAGCTTGCCTGAACTGATGCCGACCGAGGTGTCGGACGAGACTTTTGGCGGCGTGACCTATCACGTCGCCGGCGAACTTGTGCCGGTGCTGTCGGTCGATGTGACCAACATGCCGGTTTATTTCGAGCACCATATCCTGCTCTGGAAGAACACCGCCATCACCATCGGCCTGAAATCGCTGAAGGGCGCGCTGAAGCGCATGATCGCCGGCATGCAGATATTCGTCACCGAGGCGTCGGGGCCGGGCATCATCGCCTTCAGCCGCGACGGACCGGGCCATATCGTGCCGATCCATCTTCGGCGCGGCGAGGAGATCCAGGTGCGCGAGCACCAGTTCCTCGCCGCGACCGCCAGCGTCGACTACACGTTCGAGCGCGTGCGCGGGCTGGGAACGATGCTGTTTGGCCAGAGCGGCTTCTTCATCGACCGCTTCCGCGGCGAGACAGGCGACGGCATCGTCTGGCTGCACGGTTACGGCAATGTCTTCGAGAAAGTGCTGGCGCCCGGCGAGACCATCGACATCGAGCCGGGCGGCTGGCTGTTCAAGGACGCCTCGGTGAAGATGGATACGAGGATCGACCGGCTTTCCAGCGGCTTCTTCGGCGCCGCCATGAATTTCGTCGTCAATCGCTTCACCGGGCCAGGCCGCGTCGGCATCCAATCGATGTATCTGCATATGCCGTCGGAAGAGTAGGCGGCGAGCCTGATCGAACGAAAGTCCGATCAGGCGGAGGGAATTTCCACATTGTCGATCAGGCGTGTCGTGCCGAGCCAGGCGGCCGCCAGCAGGCGGCCGTCGCGGTCTTTCCGCCAGGAGCTGAGCGTCGCGGCTTCGCGCGCGGCGACATAGTCAACCTTCTGGAAGCCCGCGGAGACGAGGGCCTTCGCTGCTGCATCGGTGGCGCCGGTTTCATCCGCGCCGCCCGCAAGCGCCGCCGCGGTGCGGCGCAGGATCACGTTGAGCTTGCGTGCGATGTCGAGCTCGGCTTCGCCGAGATAGGCATTGCGCGACGACATGGCGAGGCCATGGACGTCGCGCACCGTCGGCGCGCCGACGATCTCGACCGGCAGGTCGAGGTCGCGGCAGAGCTGCCTGACGACGCAAAGCTGCTGGTAGTCCTTCTCGCCGAACACGGCGCAATCGGGCGCCGCCTGCAGGAAGAGTTTTGCTACCACGGTCGCGACGCCGTCGAAGAAACTCGGCCTGAAGTCGGTTTCCAGGCCGCGAGAGGGGCCGCCTACCGAGATCTTCGTGGCGAAACCGGCGGGGTACATTTCGTTTACGCCCGGCGTGAAGGCGAGATGCGCACCCGCATCCCGAAGCCGGTCGAGATCGTGCGCCAGCTGGCGTGGGTATTTGTCGAGATCCTCCGTCGGCGCGAACTGGGCCGGGTTGACAAAGATCGAGACGACGCAGCGATCGGCCCGTTCGAGCGCGATCCTGACCAGTGAGATATGGCCGTCATGCAGCGCACCCATGGTCGGCACCATGGCGACCTTCAGGCCGGCCTGTCGCCAGTTCCTGACCTGCGTCCGAAGCGCGGCGACGCTGTCGACGACGATTGGCGCGTTCATGTGTCGTCCTTGCCGGATGCTGTCGTGAAGACGTGGTCGGGGCCAGGAAAGGCACGGCTGCGCACCTCGGCGGCATAGCGGGCCGCCGCATCCGCGATCATGCTGCGCAAGTCGGCGTATTCCTTGACGAATTTCGGCACGCGGTCGACGGTCATGCCGACCATGTCGTCGATCACCAGGATCTGGCCGTCGCAGTCGGCACTGGCGCCGATGCCGATGGTCGGTATGGAAATGTGACGGGTAAGCTTCGCAGCCACGGCCTCCATCGTGCCCTCGATGACCACCGAGAAGGCACCGGCTTTTTCCACCGCCTCTGCATCGCGCAAGAGCGCCGCGATGTTGTCGTCTGTCCGGCCCTTGATCTTATAGCCGCCGTCCTTCTCCACCGATTGCGGCTGCAGGCCGATATGACCCATGACCGGTATTCCTTCGGCGACGATCGCCGCGATCTGGGCTGCCATGTCGACGCCGCCCTCAAGCTTCACGGCCTGGCAGCCTGTTTCCCCGACGATGCGCCGCGCCAAAGCGACGGCCTGGGCGGCCGACGTCTCGTAGCTGCCCGCAGGCATGTCGACCACCACGCAGGCCTTGGCCGAGCCGCGCATCACAGCCTGGCCGTGCGCGATCATCATCTCCAACGAGGCGCCGAGCGTGGTGGCGTGGCCGTGCAGAACCATGGCGACGCTGTCGCCGACCAGCAGCAGGTCGACATGCGGATCGAGCAGGCGGGCGACCGGATAGGTGTAGGCGGTAAGGCAAACGATCGGCACGCCGCCCTTGCGGCGGCGAATGTCTTCGGCGCTGATCCGGCTGTCGGCGGACGGATCCCGGCTCAATCGTCACCTCCTCAAGGCGTGCCCCGAAACGGGCGGGCCGAGCTTTAGAAAGACAGGCGGCGCTTGGCAAGCCGCGCTGCCGCCAGCAGGGCAACTGCATCGATTTAATGCATGTCGCCCAGAATCGTGGAGCGGTTCTGGGGCGACGACATGCATCAAGATATGAACGCATGGAGCATTTCCATTCGGGGTGTGGCAAAACCCTTGCCTTCGCGGTGACGTGACGCCATAAGCAGGGGAAAGGCGCAGCCGCTGCCGCCGCGAGGATTTGGATGAAGACTTTCCTGCTGCAGTTTTTCACCTGGTGGAACAGCCAGACGCTCGGCACCCGCTTCCACACCTGGCGCTTCGGCAAGCGGGTTGGCGAGGACGAAGCCGGCAACGTCTATTACGAGGGCGGCATCGATTCGGAAGGCCGCACGCGCCGGTGGGTCATCTATCGCGACTACTCGGAAGCCTCGAAGATCCCGCCGGGCTGGCATGGCTGGATCCATCATCGCGTCGACACCGCTCCCTCGAGCGAGAACTACAAGGCGCGCGAGTGGCAGAAGGAGCATCGGCCGAACCTGACCGGAACGCCCGGCGCCTATCGTCCGCAGGGTTCCATCCTGACCAACCAGCATCGCCCGCAGGTGACCGGCGACTACGACGCCTGGACGCCCGGATCGTAATCCGCGTCTACGACGCCGCTTCGGTCCTTTGTCGCCACAATTGGCGTTTAGCTGCTTGCTGACTGCGCAGCCATGACTAGCCTTGGGCGTTGAGAGAATCACCCGGGCGCAACCACCGGTATTTTGCATGAGCTCTTTCGGCAACATCTCAAAGGCGCTGATCGCGGCGACGTCCGTTCTGCTTGCCTCGACTGCGGTGTTCGCCGCCGCGCAGGCGCCGGCCGCTGCACCTGCGGTCTCCGACCGCATCACCAATCCGGTGGCCGCGTTCGCCGGCATCGACAAGATCACCGGCCGCATAATCACCTTCGATGTCTATATCGACGAGACCGTTCAGTTCGGCGCTTTGCAGGTGACGCCTCGCGTCTGCTATTCGCGGCCGGACACGGAGCAGCCGAAGACCGATTCCTTCGTCGAGGTCGACGAGATCACGCTTGACCGCAAGATCCGCCGCATCTTCACCGGCTGGATGTTTGCCGAAAGCCCCGGCCTCAACGCCGTCGAGCACGCCGTCTATGACGTCTGGCTCAAGGGCTGCAAGCAGAAGTCGGACGTGCCACCGCCGACCGCGGCCAAGGCCGACGCAGGCAAGCCGAAGACCGAAGCCGCCAAGCCGAGGGCCCCGGCGCAGCCGGCGGACGCCGCCTCCGAACCGGCTGACGCGGCGCCGGCACCGGACGACACGACCGACACGAACTGATCTCGGAACCTGCCCGTCTTTGAGCCGTTCCAGATCGGCGACAGGCGAGGAGGATTCTGCGATGACCACCAGATCGATCACGGCCAACAAGCAGGAGCTTCTCGATATCGAGAAGGGCTTTTGGACAGGCGATTCCGCTTACTATGAAGCCAATGCCGATGTGGATTGCCTGGTGGCGTTCCCGCAGATGGCGCAGGCGATGACCAATGCCGATCTCGCAAAGACCGCCGCCAAGCCCAACAGATGGCGCGACCTCGACATCAAGTTGAAGGGCATGGTCGAGCCCGGCAGCGACATCGTCATGCTGACTTACGAGGCGCGCGCGACGCGCGAGAACGGCGAATCCTATGCTGCCCTCGTCAGCACCGGCTATGTCCATCGCGCTGACGGCTGGAAGATGATGTTCCATTCGCAAACGCCGATCGAGGCGGCAGCGCGGGCTCAAGGATAGAAGACGGCCTCGCCCTTCAGGGCCTCTGCGAGCAGCTTCTCATACTGGCCGCGGGGCACGTCGACAGCGCCGAAGCGCTTCAAATGCTCGGTCGTGAACTGCGTGTCGAGCAGCGCGAAGCCGCGCGCCTTCAGCCGCTCGACGAGATGGTAGAGACAGGTCTTCGACGCGTCGGTCTCCCTGGCGAACATGCTTTCGCCGAAGAACACGCGTCCGAGCGAGACGCCATAGAGGCCGCCGACCAGCCGTTCCTCGCGCCATGCTTCGACCGAATGGCAGTGGCCCAGGCGATAGAGCTCGACATAGGCTTCGCGGATCGGCGCGTTGATCCAGGTCGAGCGGCGCTCCTCGCGTTTTTCGGCGCAGCCGTCGATCGTCGCCTCGAAATCGAAGTCGTAGCGGATCTCGAACGGATGCTTGCGGATCGTCTTTTTCAGGCTGCGCGGTGTGTGGAATCCGTCCAGCGGAATGATGCCGCGCGTTTCCGGCCGCACCCAGAACACTTCCGGGTCGTTGGCGCTCTCGGCCATCGGGAAGACGCCGGAAGCGTAAGCTCGAAGCAGCAGGTCGGTCGGAATGCGATAGCCTGGTGCGTAGGGGCGGGTCATCGCATCCCCGTGCTATTCACCCTTGGCCAGGTATTTTTCCAGCCAGTGGATGTCGTAGTCGCCATTGGCGATGTCGGGATTGCCGACCAGGTCGCGGAACAGCGGCAGCGTCGTCTTGATGCCGTCGACGACGAATTCGTCGAGCGCGCGGCGCAGCCGCATCATGCATTCGACGCGGTTGCGGCCATGCACGATCAGCTTGCCGATCAGGCTGTCGTAATAGGGCGGGATTTTGTAGCCCGAATAGACGCCGGAATCGACACGGATACCGAGGCCGCCGGGCGTATGGAAATGCGTGATCGTGCCGGGCGAGGGCGTGAAGGTGCGCGGATCCTCGGCGTTGATACGGCACTCGATGGCATGGCCGTTGAACTTGATGTCTTCCTGCTTGACCGACAGCCCGCCGCCCGAGGCGACGCGGATCTGCTCATGCACGAGGTCGATGCCGGTGATCGCTTCGGTCACCGGATGCTCGACCTGAAGACGCGTGTTCATCTCGATGAAATAGAACTCGCCATTCTCGTAGAGGAACTCGATCGTGCCGGCGCCCGAATAGCCGAGATCGGCGATAGCCCTGGCGCAGATGCCGCCGATGCGCGAACGCTCCTCGGCATTGAGCGCGGGGGAATTGGCTTCCTCCCAGACCTTCTGGTGGCGCCGCTGCAGCGAGCAGTCGCGCTCGCCGAAATGCACGCCTCGGCCGGCCCCGTCGCCGAACACCTGCACCTCGATATGGCGCGGCTTCTGCAGATATTTCTCGATGTAGACGGCGTCGTCGCCGAAGGCCGCGCCTGCTTCCGACTTGGCCGTCTGCAAGGCGACTTCGAGGTCCGCCTCGGTGTGCGCCACCTTCATGCCGCGGCCGCCGCCGCCGGCGGAGGCCTTGATGATCACCGGATAGCCGATCTCGGCGGCGACGCGCTTGGCTTCCTTCTCTTCGCTGATCGCGCCATCGGATCCAGGCACGACGGGGATGCCGAGACGCTTCGCCGTGCGCTTGGCCTCGATCTTGTCGCCCATGACGCGGATATGGTCGCCTGACGGGCCAATGAAGGTGATGTTGTGGGCCGCTAGGATGTCGGCGAACTTGGCGTTCTCCGACAGGAAGCCGTAGCCCGGATGCACGGCATCTGCGCCGGTGATCTCGCAGGCGGCGACGATCTGGTGGATGTTGAGATAGCTTTCGCGGGACGGCGGCGGGCCGATGCAGACGCTCTCGTCGGCAAGCCGCACATGCATGGCGTCGGAATCCGCGGTCGAGTGGACCACCACCGTCTGGATGCCGAGCTCCTTGCAGGCGCGCAGCACCCGGAGCGCGATTTCGCCGCGATTGGCGATGAGGATTTTCTGGAACATCTCCTAATTGTTCCCGGCGCTACTCAAGAACCACCAGCGGCATGCCGTATTCGACCGGCTGGGCATCCTCGATGAGGATAGCCGTCACCGTGCCGGCGCGCGGCGAGGGGATCTGGTTCATCGTCTTCATCGCTTCGATGATGAGCAGCGTCTGGCCTTCCTTGACCTTCTGGCCGACCTCAATGAACGCCTTGGCGTCGGGCGAGGGTGCCAGATAGGCGGTGCCGACCATCGGCGAGGGCACTGCGTTCTTGGACATATCGGCGGCCGCGGCTGCCGTTGCTGGCTGAGCCGCGGCGGTCGCCGGAGCCGCGGCGGGCGCCGGCAGCGCCGCTGCAACCGCATGGACGGCCTGCGCCTGGCGCGAGACGCGCACCTTGAGGTCGCCGAGCTCGACCTCGATCTCGGTCAGATTGGTGTCGTTCAGAATGCCCGCCAGATCGCGGATCAGCTGCTGGTCAACACCGTTCTTTTTTATCGACATTTTCGAGCCTTCTGTTTGGGGGCCGGTCACAGGCGTGCAGCCAGTGCCTGCAGCGCGAGCGTGTAGCCGAGCGGCCCGAACCCGCAGATCATGCCGACAGCGACCGGCGCGACCATGGAGACGTGGCGGAAGGGCTCCCGCGCGTGGATGTTGGAAAGATGGACTTCCGCGACGGGCAGCGGTGCTGCGGCGCGGATGGCGTCATGGATGGCGATCGATGTGTGGCTGTAGGCGCCGGGGTTGATGACGATGCCTGCCGCCTTCTCGCTGGCTTCCTGGATCCAGTCGACCAGATCGCCCTCATGGTTGGATTGGCGAAAATCGATCTCGAGCCCGAGCGCGGCGCCGGCCGCCTTGCAGTCCTCGGCGATGGCCGCAAGCGTCTTGCCGCCATAAATCCCCGGCTCGCGCTTGCCGAGCGCATTGAGATTGGGACCGTTGAGGACGAAAATCGTTTTCAATATGCCGACCTTGTTCTGCGCCGACCCCAAGCCGGCGCACTGGGCCTCTATAATGGGCATAGCCGCCCGCGAAAAGAGCGCAAGTGCGTTCTTTCGCTGTCCACAGCGGCCGGCTTTTACACCGCGGGCGCGCCTAGAGCGCGCTTTTTGCCTCTTCGATCTTTTCCGCCAGAACCTGCTGGCCGAGCGCTCCGAAGATCACCTCGTTGCCGACGACATAGGACGGCGTGCCGGTGATCGACAGTTTCGTCGCAAGATCATAGGTGCGCGAGAGCGTTTCGGCGATGCGCGGGTCCTTCATCTTCTCGCGCAGCGCTGCCTCGTCGGCGCCGAGCGAAAGCGCCACCTTGATCGCGGTCGCCTCGGTGGCGCGACCCTGGCCGCCGAGCAGCGCGGTGTGGAACTCACGATACTTCTCCGGATGCATCAGGTGGAACGCCATGGACACGACGCTGGCCTTCTGCGAATCCGGGCTGAGGATCGGGAACTCCTTGAGTACGAAGCGCAGGTCCGGATCGGACTTGGTCAGCGCCTGCATGTCCTCGATGGCGCGTTTGCAGAAGCCGCAATTGTAATCGTAGAACTCGACGATCGTGACCTTGCCTTTCGGGTTGCCGACGACGCCGTCGAAGGTCGAGTTGAAGATCTCGTCCTTGGAGTTCTTGATGACGCCGAGTGCGGCGAGCCGCTGCTCTTCCTTCTGCTTGGCCTCGAGCGCGTCCTGCACCTCGAGCAGAACTTCCGGATTCTTCAAGAGATAATCGCGGATGATGCCTTCGACCTCCTTGCGATCGATCTTGGTATCGGCGGAGACCTTGGTATCGGTGGAAGACGTGACCTGGGCGACTTGCACGGTGTCGGCCCTCGCGGGCTGCGGGGTTCCCGCCATGAAGCCGAAAGCCAGCATGCCGAGCGCCACCGCCAGACCGCCGGCGCTGCCAAGCAGGATTGCCTTGTTCATATCGTCGTTCCTTTTGCCCGTTCCGGTCCGCCTTGGTCGCCGCCAGGGCCCGGGAGGTTTATTTGAGTTTGTTCGATGGCGTGTAGTTTATAATATCCTGCGCACGGACCCAGCGGGGTTCGCCGCGCTTCAATTTCTGTTGAGCGCGCATGGCGAAGATCTTAGCGTTTTTGTAGTCGCCCGCATAATAGTGACCCTCGGCGGTGGCAAGATCGGCAGCCGGAATGTCGCCGAGCTCGCCATATGCCTGCGCCAGAAAACGATAGGCTTCGGAATTCTCCCTGTCCCGTGCGACGCCGTTGTTAAGCTGGGTGACAGCCTTTTTCAGCGAATCGGGCGTGCCGACCGCCATCAGCGACTGGCCGACCGAAACCAGCAGCAGGCCGGAGCGCGCGGGATCGAGGCTGGCCGCCTTGGCATAGGCGTCCGCCGCGTCCTTCGGCTTGTTGACCTTCATCAGGATGTCGCCGCGCAGTTCGTGGAAATAGGGGTTCTTCGGTTGTTCCTTGATCAGCGCCGCCGTCTTGGCGAGCGCCGCGCCCGGATTGCCGTAAAGATAGGTCTGCTGCGCGTCGCCGTAACGCGAGGCGAGGCTGGTCGGGTTCTTGCGCATCAGCCGCGCGACGGCTGCCTGACCCTGCATATAAGCCGCGATCTTGATGCGCATCATGTCGTGCCGCTGCTGCAGTGCCGGCGGGTCGACAGCGTTGACGAAGGGGCTTTGCTTGACGAGGACTTCGAGGTTGGCGATGCGCTCCTGCGGCATCGGATGGCTGATCCGGTAGGGATCGACCTGGGTGCCGGCGAGCGAGAGAGCGCTCTGGAAGCGGGCGAAGGTCTTCAGCATGCCCATGCCGGACTGGCCGGTGGCGTTCAGATAGGTGATCGCCGAACGGTCGGCGGTGATCTCTTCGGTGCGCTGATAGGCCAGAATCGAGCGCTGCGCCATCTCGCCGCCGCCGGCGGCTACCCCCATGCCGGCGCCGGCAAGGCCGCGGCTGTTGGTGGTGGCGCCGGCCACCATGGCGCCGGCGCCGAGCAGCGTGGCGATGATGGCCATGGTCTTGGCGCGGTCGAGCTGGTCGCGCAATTTCTCCTGGTGGCCGCCGGCGATGTGGCCGGCCTCGTGCGCGATGACGCCGATGATCTCGTTCGGCGTTTCGGCAGTCACCAGCGCGCCGGTGTTGATGAACAGCCGCCGCCCGGTGACGAAGGCGTTGAAACTCTGGTCGTTGACCAGAACGATGTCGATGCCGTCATTGGCAAGCCCCGCCGCCTTGAAGATCGGCCGGGCATAATCGCGCACCAGCGCCTCGATCTCGGCGTCGCGCACCACCGGCACGCCCTGCGCGAAGGCGCTGACCGAGCTCGATAAAGCAACGGTAGCGGCTAGCAGAATCGTCGCGAAGCCGCGCGCGGTTCGGCTGAGTGAGGTCGCTTTGCCAATTAACGGTCGGGGTCGGCTCAACATAGGTCCACTGATAGACGAGCGGGCGAAAGATGAAAAGTCGGCGCCGGCAACTTCCTGCGCGCTTGTGATCCCCACATCAATCGGGCATTTGTGCGGCGCTGTCCCGTAACTAGGGCAGTTAGGGCAAGTCTGCTCTGGCTTGCGTCCAGAATTCGCCCAAATAGAGCAGTTGGAAGAGGTCAGATGGTCGTTTCGCTTTCGCGCCGCGGGGAAGTCGAGCCGTTCCACGCCATGGACATCCTGGCCGAAGCCAACCGGCTGAAGGCCACCGGCGTGCCCGTGGTGTCGATGGCGGTCGGCCAGCCGTCGGATCCCGCGCCGGTCGGCGTCCGCGAGGCGGCGGCCGCGGCCCTGCGGCATGGCCGCATCGGCTACACCGACGCTTTGGGCTTGGCCGATCTGCGCAAGGCGATCGCGGGGCATTACGGCGAGCACTACGGTATCGACGTCGCGCCATCGCGCATTGCCGTCACGACCGGCTCATCTGCCGCCTTCAGCCTGGCTTTCCTGGCCATGTTCGATCCGGGCGACCGTGTCGCCATCGCCGCGCCCGGCTATCCCGCCTACCGCAACATCATGGCCGCGCTCGGTATCGAGATCGTCGAGATCGAGCTCGGCTCGGATGCCTACCTGCATGCCGAGCACCTCAAGGTCGCGCATCGCGGGAAGCCGCTGAAGGGCGTGCTGTTCGCCAGTCCCGCCAATCCGACCGGCGCGGTGATTCCGGCCGATGAGCTTGCCGCGCTGGTGAAAACCGCCGAGGAGCTCGGCATCGCCGTGATCTCCGACGAGATCTATCACAGGCTGGCCTACGCGGCGCCGGATGTCACCGCCCTGGCGCACGGCCCCGGCGTGACCGCGATCAATTCCTTCTCGAAATACTATTGCATGACCGGCTGGCGGATCGGCTGGATGGTGCTGCCGGAAGAGCTTGTGCGGCCGGTCGAGCGTGTTGCCCAGAGCCTCTATATCTCGCCGCCTGAACTGTCGCAGGTCGCGGCGATCGAGGCATTCAAGGCAACGCAGGAACTGGAAAGGGTGAAGGCGCGCTACGCCTGGAACCGCGACCTTCTGATGAAGCGCCTGCCGGAACTCGGCTTTGCGCTCGCCGCGCCGATGGACGGCGCCTTCTATGCGTTCTGCGATGTCACGCGCCACACCAACGACAGCATGGCCTTTGCGCGCAAGATGCTGGCCGAGGCGCATGTCGCAGCAACGCCCGGCCGCGATTTCGATCCGCTGCAGGGTCATCGCACCATGCGCTTTTCGTATGCCGGCAGCCATGACGACATGGTCGAGGCGCTGGCGCGCATCGAACGCTGGCTGAAATAGATGCCGGAACTCGAGCAGGCACTGGCCGAAGTCGCGGCCGAAATGGCGGAGCGCGCCGATCGCGGCGAGGTGGCGACCTACATCCCGCAGTTGGGCAAGGTCGATCCGAAGAAATTCGGCATTGCCGCCGTGACCAATGACGGCCGCGTCATACTGGCCGGTGATGCCGATCAGCCCTTTTCGATCCAGAGCGTCTCGAAAGTCTTCACGCTCACGCTGGCGCTGGGCAAGGTCGGCGATGCGTTATGGCATCGCGTCGGCCGCGAGCCATCCGGCAACCCGTTCAACTCGATCGTCCAGCTCGAGCATGAGAACGGCATCCCGCGCAATCCGTTCATCAATGCCGGCGCCATCGTCGTCTCCGACGTCATGCTCGCCGGCCATCAGCCGCGCGAGGCGATCGGCGAAATCCTGCGTTTTATCCAGTTCCTCGCCGATGACGACACGATCGTCATCGATCGCGAGGTGGCGGCATCCGAGCGCGCCACCGGCCACCGCAACTTTGCCCTGGCCAACTACATGAAATCCTTCGGCAATCTCCATCATGCTCCCGAGCTAGCGCTGGGTGTCTATTTCCACCATTGCGCGGTTGCCATGAGCTGCCGTCAGCTCGCCATGGCCGGCCGATTTCTAGCCAATGGCGGCAGGAATCCGGCGACCGGGCATTCGGTCGTCTCGGCCGAACGGGCACGCCGCATCGGCGCGCTGATGCTGACCTGCGGCCACTATGACGGTTCCGGCGATTTCGCTTTCCGCGTCGGCATCCCCGGCAAAAGCGGTGTCGGCGGCGGCATTCTCGGCATCGTGCCAGGGGTTGCTTCGCTGGCGGTGTGGTCGCCCGGCCTCAACGAGAACGGCAACTCCAAGCTCGGCTCCATCGCGCTGGAAAAACTCGCCCGGCTGATGAACTGGTCGATCTTCGCGCCGTGAAAGCAGCAAGCGTTGGCGGTTTTCCATCCCGAACTGCGTTGAGAAAGCCTGTCGGCGAAATGAAAAGTCCCGCGCCGGATGCGGCGCGGGGCTGTCTCAAAAAATCAGCCTAACGATCTGAAAGATCTAGAAAAAACCCTTGCGCTGCCACCAGCCGGCGCGCTTCGGCTTGTCTTCGGCCTTCGCCTCGTCGGAGACGTTCGAAGACACGACGGGAACAACCGGCGCGTCGACTGACTGTGGCTTGCGCCGCGTCGGATGGGCGTTGGTGGCAGGCTCCGCCTCGGTGGCCGCGGGAGCGGCAGCGGCCGGCTCCGGCTCGGGCTGGACAGCCGGGGGCGCGACCTGAGCCTCGGCCACAGCCTCCGATACCGTCTCGGCCGCGGCTTCCTCAGCCACCTTCTTAGCCCTCGAACGGCGGGGCTTCTTCGGCTTTTCGACCGCCTCGGCATCGTCATTAGCCGCGGCGGGAGCAGCAGGTTCCTCGGCAGGAGCGGCCATTGCCGGCTCGCTTACGGCATCCTGGCCTTCAACCGGCTCACCCTCGATGTCGCCCACGGTTTCGCCGGCAACGGCCTCCGAAGCTTCGTCTTCACGTCGGTTGCGCTTACCGCCGCGCTTCCCGCGCCGGCGCTTCTTTCCGGAACCGTCGTCGGCAGCGGCCGCTACAGCCTCGCCGCCGGCGGTTGCCTCGTCGGCGGCCTCTTGCGTCATATCGTCGTCATCGGTTTCGCCGGCTTCCATCGGCGCCGCCGCGACGTCACCATTGTGCTCGCGGTCGCGATCCCTGCCGCCGCGCCGCCGCCGGCGCTTGCGCCGTTTGCGGTCACGGCCTTCGCCATCCTCGGACCGCTGCTGGTGCTGGCCCTGCTGCGCGTGGCGCGGCTGTTCGGGCTGGACCGAGACTTCCTCCTCCGCTTCCTCGACGACGATCTCGTCCTCGGGCTCTTCCGGCTCGACATAGGCCGGCAGGCTGCGCACCTCGACGAAGCCTTCCGGCTTCTCGGCAATGGCGCCGCGGAAGATCGCGTAGTGCTGGGTGCCGAGCGTCTCGTCAGCCTCGATCGTGATGGTCAGGCCGAAGCGGGCTTCCAGCTCCACCAGGTTGGCGCGCTTGTGGTTGAGCACATAGAGCGCGGTCGCCGGCGGTGTGCGCACGATGATGTGGCTGCGCGAATCCTTGAGCAGGAATTCTTCGATCGCCCGCACGACCATCAGCGCCACGGAGGAATCGGAGCGCACATGGCCTGTGCCGCCGCAATGCGGGCAAGGCTTCATGGTCGATTCCAGCACGCTGGCGCGGATGCGCTGGCGCGACATTTCCATCAGGCCGAAGTGCGAGATGCGGCCTACCTGGATACGGGCGCGGTCGTTCTTGAGGTGATCCTTCAGCCGCTTCTCGACGGAGCGGTTGTTGCGGTTCTCCTCCATGTCGATGAAGTCGATGACGATCAGGCCGGCAAGGTCGCGCAATCGCAACTGCCGCGCGACTTCCTCTGCCGCTTCCAGATTGGTGTGGAGCGCGGTCTCCTCGATCGAATGCTCCTTGGTGGAGCGGCCGGAGTTGACGTCGATCGCAACCAGCGCCTCGGTCTGGTTGATGATGATATAGCCGCCGCTCTTCAGCGTCACCTGCGGCTGCAGCATGCGGTCGAGCTGCGCTTCGATGCCGTTGCGCACGAAGATCGGCGTGGTGTCGCGGAATGGCTGAACCACCTTGGCGTGGCTCGGCATCAGCATGCGCATGAAATCCTTGGCCTCGCGGTAGCCGTCTTCGCCGGAGACAAGGATCTCGTCGATGTCCTTGTTGTAGAGATCGCGCACCGAACGCTTGATCAGGCTGCCTTCCTCATAGACCAGGGCCGGGGCCGAGGACTGCAGCGTCAGGTTGCGGACGTTTTCCCAAAGCCGCATCAGATATTCGTAGTCGCGCTTGATCTCGGCCTTGGTGCGGCTCTCGCCGGCGGTGCGCAGGATGACACCCATGCCCTGCGGCACGTCGAGATCGGCCACGACCTCCTTCAGCCGCTTGCGGTCCTGGGCGTTGGTGATCTTGCGCGAGATGCCGCCGCCGCGCGCCGTGTTCGGCATCAGCACCGAATAGCGGCCGGCAAGCGACAGATAGGTGGTGAGCGCCGCGCCCTTGTTGCCGCGTTCTTCCTTGACCACCTGCACCAAAAGGATCTGCCGGCGCTTGATGACTTCCTGGATTTTGTACTGGCGGCGCACCGGCTTGCGGCGGTTGCGGATTTCCTCGAGCGCGTCCTCGGCGCCGACCGATTCGACCTCGTGCTCGTCCGAATGCGAGGCCGAGACGTCCTCCAGCATGCCGCGATCATCGTCGCTGGCGGCGGCTTCGCCGCTCTGCTGATCGGCCTGCGGCATCGCCTCGGAAATCACGTCGGCATCGATGCTCGCGGCAATCGAAATAGGACCGCCTTCGGAAGGCTTGCCATTGTCGTTGTCCGTGGCGTCATCTCCGCCAGCCTCGGCGGCGGGTCCTTCAGCCGCTTCCGATACGGCCTCGACGGTCTCGGAGGCTGTTCCGGCATTTTCTGCCGGGATAGCGGCGGCCCCGCCAGCGGCTTCCTCGCCCTCGGCAACCGCAGCGGCGGTTTCGTCAACGGCTATTGCTTCGGCCGGGCTTTCCTCGTTCTCGGAGGAAGCGTGCTTGTGTTCGCCGCGGTCGCGGTTCTTGCCGCCGCGCCGGCGGTTGCGCCGGCCGCCGCGGTCGCGCGCCTGCTGCTCTTCGCCGTTCTCGGCCTCCTCGTCGTCTTCGTCCTCGGCCTCCTGCGCCTCGGCGCGCAGCAGAGCCTGACGGTCGGCGACCGGGATCTGGTAATAATCGGGATGAATTTCGCTAAAGGCGAGAAAACCGTGACGGTTGCCGCCATATTCGACAAAGGCTGCCTGGAGGGACGGTTCCACGCGGGTTACGCGGGCGAGGTAGATGTTTCCTTTGAGCTGCTTTTTGTCCTGGGATTCAAAGTCGAATTCTTCGATGCGGTTACCGCGAACGACAACAACGCGTGTTTCCTCCGGGTGGGAGGCGTCTATCAGCATCTTGTTGGGCATTATTTTGTTTCCTGCCGGCAGCCGACGGCCGCAGCTGGCGTGGCAATGCCCGCCGCTGTGCGCCTGTATCTGTGTGCATGCCGGATAATTGAATGTCCGCCGGCCGCCGCTTGAGCGCAATGGCGGTGCCGCCCGCAGCCATTACGGCGCGGTTTGATGCGGACCTTTCCATGATTGCGCTTGAAGCCATCGGCACCCGGCAGAACCTTTTGAACCAAAGCCCGGGCTAAGCCGGACCAGCTTGTTTGCTCATAAAGAGCCGGCGCGGGGCAAACCCGGCCGTTTTCCTCACGCAAGCGATTCCCCCGCCACGAGGGCACGCCTGCGAAAATCGTCGCGACCACCTGAGCCTGGAAGGTAAAGGAGCCGCCTTTGCATCCAGCCTTTGGCAGGAAACTGCTGAGGCGAGCGGTTCCAGGATTGCAGTGATCCAATGTCGCTTTTATGATTTGGCGGGATGGAAGGCAACCCCGATTTCGGATGCCGGCAAAAAGCGCTTCCCCTGGGGAAGGCACCTTCGTCCCGCTCTATGAAAGGCTTGGTTAACCTTCTCTGAATACCAATCGTTAATCGAGTTGGCGGCCTGACAGGCATTCTGCGAGAAGACCGGGCGCAATGCGTCAAACCGGGAGCGACGGACAAGAGATGGGATCGGCGGGCGCCGCAGACAAGAGAGGTGGGGTCGCCGGGCATCTCCTGCGCGTGACGTGGACTGGCTTGCTGCTGGCGGTCCTGTCCTGTTTCGTCGCCGCCGCGCACGCCGAAACCCTGCTTGGCGCGACTGGCTACAAGATGGCCGGCGACGCCACCAAAATGCGTATCGTGGTGAATTTCGACCACGAGCCGGACGTCAAATGGTTCCTGCTGCGCGGTCCCAATCGCCTGGTCGTCGATCTGCCGCGCACGCGATTCGCGCTCGACGCCAAGGATGTGAAGCCGCGCGGCCTTGTACGGGCCGTTCGGTATGGCGATCAGGGACATGGCTCGCGCCTGATCCTCACCGGCAAGGGCCCTTTCGTCGTCGACAAGCTCGACGTGCTCAAGAATGACGACAGCAGCGGCTACCGCATCGCCATCGATATGTCGGCTGCCTCCGAGCGGGAGTTCGACGAAGCTCTCGCCAACCAGTCGCTGACCACTGGTTCGACGGTTTCGACCGGAAAAGGCGAACGGGTCGGCACCGGACCGGTCTCGGCGCCCGGCCATCGCTTCACGGTGGTTATCGATCCCGGTCATGGCGGCGTCGATGGCGGCGCCGAAAGCTCCGCCGGCACGGTCGAGAAGGACGTCACGCTCGCTTTTGCCAAGGAACTGCGCGACAAGCTGGCCGCGGTCGGCAAATACGATGTCTACATGACGCGGGACAACGACGTGTACCTGGCGCTCGACGAACGCGTGCGCATCGCGCGCCAGCACGAGGCCGATCTTTTGATCTCCGTCCATGCCGATACGATCGCCGTCAAAGGTCTTCGCGGCGCCACGGTCTACACGCTTTCCGACAAGGCTTCCGACCCGGAAGCCCAGGCGCTCGCCGATCGCGAGAACCTGTCCGACCAGTTCGCCGGAATGAAGATCGAGGACGACAACAAGGAAGTCACTGACATTCTGATCGACCTGATCCGCCGTGAGACCCATGGTTTTTCGATGAGCTTCGCTCACACGCTGGTCGGTCAGCTGTCGACAAGCGTCGGCATGATCAACAATCCGCAGCGCTCGGCCGGCTTCAGGGTGCTCAAGGCCCCGGACGTGCCGTCCGTCCTGGTCGAGCTCGGCTACCTCTCCAATAACAAGGACGAGGCGCAACTGCTGAACGCCGACTGGCGAGGCAAGGCGGCGCAAAGCATAACCAACGCGGTTGCCCTGTTTGCCGCCGCCAAGGCCGGAACCGCGACGGGCGGCTGACCCGCCGGAACCTACCCCCAACCGCCGGGTGCCTGCAACCGCAAGCAGCGTTGCATGACGACAACACCCGGCGTTATTATTCGGCAACCGAGTCCTCAAATTTCGCGCTGCCGTATTTTGTCCACATGGCCGCTACATGGGTTTTTCGATTGCGGATTGGGACCGCCCCGGGAAGCTTGCGCGACTGTCGGCTTCGTTTAGGAAATTCCCGAACCTCGGACTGGAGCGGGCATGATTCGTCTCATCGGCTATTTCTTTGGCATCGGCACGACGCTGGCGCTGCTGGTGGCGGCCGGTCTTGCCATCTATATCAGCCATCTGACCAAGGACCTGCCCGACTACGAGGTTCTGGCCAAATACGAACCGCCGGTGACGACGCGCATCCATGCCTCCGACGGCGCGCTGATGGCTGAATATGCGCGCGAGCGGCGTCTCTATCTGCCGATCCAGGCCATCCCGGACCGCGTCAAGGCCGCCTTCATGTCGGCCGAGGACAAGAACTTCTACAACCATCCCGGCATCGACATCACCGGCCTTGGCCGCGCCATCGTCGTCAACCTGCAGAATTTAGGTTCCGGCCGGCGGCAGGTCGGCGCCTCGACGATCACCCAGCAGGTGGCGAAGAACTTCCTGCTCTCTTCCGATCAGACCTATGAGCGCAAGATCAAGGAGATGATCCTGGCCTTCCGCATCGAGCAGGCCTATTCGAAGGACCGCATCCTCGAGCTCTATCTCAACGAAATCTTCTTCGGCTTCGGCGCCTATGGCGTCGCGGGCGCCGCGCTCACCTATTTCGACAAGTCCGTCAACGAGCTGACAGTCGCGGAAGCCGCTTATCTCGCCTCGTTGCCGAAGGGCCCGAACAACTATCACCCCTTCAAGCACGCCGACCGTGCCCTGGAGCGCCGCAACTGGGTCATCGACCAGATGGTCGAGAATGGCTACGTCACCCGCGAGGAGGGCGACAAGGCCAAGGCCGAACCGCTCGGCGTGACGCCGCGCCGCAACGGTTCTTACCTGTTTGCCGGCGAGTACTTCACCGAGGAAGTCCGCCGCCAGATCATCGCGCGCTACGGTGAGAATGCGCTTTACGAGGGCGGCCTGTCGGTGCGGACCACGCTCGATCCGAATGTCCAGCTTATCGCCCGCAAGGCGATGCAGAACGGCCTGCTCAAATACGACATGCTGCGCGGCTATCGCGGTCCGGTGACGCATATCGACGTCACCGGCGACTGGGGCGTGCCGCTCGGCAACGTGAAGGGTCTCGAGGATGTTCCGGAATGGACGCTGGCCGTCGTCCTCGACAGTTCGGCAACCGGGCTGACCATCGGCATCCAGCCGACGCGGCAGATTTCCGGCGATCTGGTCAAGGAGCGCGTCCAGGGCACCGTCAGCAAGGAGGACATGGGCTTCGCCATGCGCCACTTCGTCAACGGCAAGTCCGTCAGGGCAAAGTCTCCGGCGGAAGTGCTGGAGCCCGGCGACGTGATCTTCGTGCAGAAGAACGACGGCTCCGACAACACCTACATGCTGCGCCAGGTGCCGGAGGTCGAAGGCGGCCTCGTCGCCATGGATCCGCATACCGGCCGCGTGCTGGCCATGGTCGGCGGCTTCTCCTACGCGCAGTCGGAATTCAACCGCGCCACACAGGCGATGCGCCAGCCCGGTTCCTCGTTCAAGCCGATCGTTTATTCGGCGGCGCTCGACAATGGCTACACGCCGGCTTCGGTGATCATGGACGGCCCGATCACCATCCAGAGCGGCAACACCACCTGGACGCCGAAGAACTATGACGGCACGGTCGCGGGCCCGGCCACCTTGCGCTCGGGCATCGAAAAGTCGCGCAATCTGATGACCGTGCGGCTGGCCAACGACATGGGCATGAAGCTGGTCGTGGAATATGCCGAGCGCTTCGGCGTCTACGATCATCTGGCGCCCTATCTGCCGATGGCGCTGGGCTCCGGCGAGACGACCGTCATGCGCATGGTGTCGGCCTATTCGATCATGGCCAATGGCGGCAAATCGATCAAACCCTCGCTGATCGACCGCATTCAGGACCGTTACGGCAAGACGGTGTTCAAGCAGGACGAGCGCGGCTGCGAAGGCTGCAATGCCACTGAGTGGAAGAACCAGACCGAGCCGGAGCTGGTCGACAATTCCGAGCAGGTGCTCGACCCGATGACGGCATACCAGATCACCTCGATGATGGAGGGCGTCGTGCAGCGCGGCACCGGCGCCACCATCGGCGAGCTCGGCCGCCACATCGCCGGCAAGACCGGCACGACCAATGACGAGAAGGACGCCTGGTTCATCGGCTTCACCCCGAACCTCGTTGTCGGTCTCTATATGGGCTATGACACGCCGCGCGGCCTTGGCCACGGCGCCACCGGCGGCGGCTTGGCGGCCCCGATCTTCAAGGACTTCATGCGCGTTGCGCTCGACGGCAAGCCGAACACCGACTTCCAGGTTCCCGACGGCATGAAGCTGATCGCAATCAACCGCAAGACCGGCATGCGTGCCGCCGAAGGCGATCCGAACACCATCATCGAGGCTTTCAAGCCTGGCACCGGTCCGGCTGACAGCTACTGGGTGATCGGCATGGGCGCGGATGGCTCGAACGGTTCGGGCGGAGCGCTGTCGCCGCAGGCCAACCAGGCCATCCAGGACGGCGGCGGCGGCCTCTACTGACGTTGCCGGATTTGGCGATGGGCCGGCGGGGGTGGTGCCGGCCCATTTCGCTTTACAGGCAGCGATGCCGTGCCTATGTATCGCGCCTATTCCGAAAAGACCGAAAAGAACAGGACCGAACCCAGAGCCATGCGCGCGGAAACGCTCAACATCGTCGACGAGATCAGGCAGGCGATAACCCTGCTGAGGAGGCATCTTTGACTGGGATCAGGCTGTAAAGCGGCTTGAATACCTGAATTCGCGCGCCGAGGAGTCCAGCCTCTGGAATGATCCCATCGAAGCGCAGAAGCTGATGCGGGAGCGCCAGGAGCTCGAGGACGGCATCGCTGCCGTCAAGGGGATGACGCAGGCGTTGGAAGACAATATCGGGCTGATTGAGCTCGGCGAGGAAGAGGGCGACGACGGCATCATCGCGGAAGCGGAGGCGGCGCTTCGTTCGATGCAGGGCGAGGCGAAGGCGCGCCAGGTCGAAACGCTGCTGTCGGGCGAGGCCGACGCCAACGACACCTATCTCGAAATCCATGCCGGCGCCGGCGGCACCGAGAGCCAGGACTGGGCCTCGATGCTCCTGCGCATGTACACGCGCTGGGCCGAGCGCCGCCGCTTTAAGGTCGAGGTGCTGGAAGTCCATGACGGCGAAGAAGCGGGCATCAAGTCCGCCACCGTGATGATCAAGGGCCACAACGCCTATGGCTGGCTTAAGACGGAGTCCGGCGTCCATCGCCTGGTGCGCATTTCGCCTTACGACAGCAACGCGCGGCGCCACACCTCCTTCGCCAGCGTCTGGGTCTATCCGGTTATCGACGACTCGATCGAGATCAATGTTTCCGAATCCGACGTGCGCATCGACACCTATCGTTCCTCGGGTTCGGGCGGCCAGCACGTCAACACCACCGACTCGGCGGTGCGCATCACCCATCTGGCGACCGGCATAGCAGTCGCCTGCCAGGCCGAGCGCTCGCAGCACAAGAACCGCGCCAAGGCTTGGGAAATGCTGCGCTCGCGGCTTTACGAGGAAGAGCTGAAGAAGCGCGAGGCGGTCGCCAATGCCACCGAGGCGTCGAAGAGCGATATCGGCTGGGGCCACCAGATCCGCTCCTACGTGCTGCAGCCCTATCAGCTTGTGAAGGATCTGCGCACCGGCGTCGAAAGCACCTCGCCTTCGAGCGTGCTCGACGGCGACCTTGACGAATTCATGGAAGCCTCGCTCTCGCATCGCATCGAGGGCGGCGCAGGCGAAGCGGTGGCGGACCTCGACTAGTACGTACCCGTTGCAGGAGCGGAGGAAGCCGGTGTCTACGGTACTTGCGGGAAAATGCTTCTGCGGCGCCGTCCACTATGAGGTTGCGGACGAATTCGTTTACGCGGCGAACTGCCATTGCTCGAACTGCCGGCGCACGACGGGCTCCGCGTTCAAGCCGTTCGCCGGCATCGAGCGCGACAAGTTCCGTCTCATCGCGGGCGAGGGCGGGCTGCTGATCTTCGGCGACGAGAGCGGCCACGACGCGCATTGCGGCCGATGCGGCTCGCTCCTCTATTCGTTGGTCCGCGACGGCGCCTACGTGCATGTCGCCATGGGCACGCTGGTCGACGAGCCGACGATACGGCCGAGCGCGCACATTTTTGTCGGGTCCAAGGCGAAGTGGTTCACAATCGCTGACGACCTGCCGCAATATGATGAGCATGTTCCCGACTGAACGTCTGGAACCAGCTTGAGCCGAATCTCGTTGTCGGGCACCAGATCCGCGCGGCTAACCGCTCATTAACCAAGCCGACGCACGATTCTGGATGGCAGAGGTTGGCGTGAAGCGCGGCATTGCCGTTGCAAGCGGATGCTTGCGCCAGCCAGGGAATCAGCCCAGCCTTCGTGCTGGGTAAAAAGCATTTATGGCCGGATGCGGCATATCTGCGACCGACGATCCGGCCACTGGGAAGACACGTTCCGGGAACGGGCAAGCGAAAACGCTTGATGCTCGAAAGGAACGCTTCGATGTCTGCTGCCATATCAAGATCGGCCCAAGCCGTTCGACCGGCTGGCCGACTTTTGTTCTCCCTGTTCGCCGTTGGAGCGATCGCGGCGCTGGCGTCGCCGGCTGCTGCGCACGATGCCCAGCCCACCGCGGCCATGCCGCAAGGCTGGAAATACCCCTTTGCCTGTTGTGCCAACTACGATTGCAAGGAGGTGCCGCAGTCATCGATCAGCGAGCGGCCCGAGGGCTACGTCATTAAAGGTACGGGCGAGGTGGTGGCTTATGCCGACAAGCGGGTCAAGAATTCGCCCGACGGCGAGTACCACTGGTGTGCGCACCAGGCCGGGCTCGACGCCGGCAAGACCATCTGCCTGTTCGTGCCGCCTCCCTCTTACTAGGGCTCTGAACCTGCCGCGGAAGGCGAGGCGCTGTGGCTCGATCCACGGCAGGAGAAGGCTGCCGACCTTGCTGACAGACGGTTGTCAGGACGGTTTCTTTATGTTGCCTTGCACCGAGCAATTCCAGGAAAAGTGCGTAGCGGTTTTCCGTCCGGAATTGTGTGAAACTAAGGGCGCGGCGGACAACGGAGAGGTTGAGTCCATGACCATCAGGGGAAGCTGTCACTGCAAGGCGACAACCTTCGAGGTTGCCGAGGCGCCGCGGACGGTGACGCAATGCACATGCTCGTTCTGCTCGAAGCGGGGCTCGTTATGGGCCTATTATGTGCCGTCGCAATTCAAGCTGACGAGCCCGCCGGAGAATGTCTCCTTCTATCGCTGGGGCTCAAAGACGGTGAAGCATGGCTTCTGCGCCATTTGCGGCTGCGGCACCTTCACCGAGACGCCTGATTGGTCGACCGGAGAGCCGGATTTCGACAACCCGAAGATCAGCGTCAATTCGCGCCTGTTCGATGATTTCGATCTGGACAAGGTCGAGGTGGTGGTCATCGACGGCAAGAACTTGTGGTAGAGCCGACACGGGAGCCACCGCCGGACTTTACCGGCGGCATTCCCGTTCCGTTTTTCGCCGCATTTCATGCTACAAGGCTGCGGAAGGGCTGATTTGGCGCGGTCGCAAAGGCCGCGAATTGGAGAGGGACCAATCTTATGAAGAAGACTGTGCTCGTCGCCGTGGCGACGGCTCTATTGGTGAGCGCCTGCACCACCACCGATCCGTATACCGGCGACCAGAAGATCTCCAACACGGCGGCCGGTGCCGGCCTCGGCGCCCTGGCAGGCGCCAGCCTTGGCCTGCTGGCCGGTGGCAACGACCGCCGCAACGCGTTGATCGGCGCCGGCATCGGCGCGCTCGCCGGCGGCGCGATCGGCGCGACGATGGACCAAAACGAGGCCGAGCTTCGCCGTCAATTGCAGGGCACCGGCGTCAGCGTCACCCGCAGCGGCGACCAGATCATCCTCAACATGCCGTCCGACATCACCTTCAATGTCGACCAGGACGCGGTGAAGCCGGGCTTCTATCCGGTGCTGAATTCGGTCGCGCTGGTGCTGAAGAAATTCCGCCAGACCACTGTGGACGTGTTCGGCCACACCGATTCGACCGGCGGCGACGAGCACAATTTCGACCTGTCGCAGCGTCGCGCGCTTGCCGTCGCCAACTACCTGTCCGGCCAGGGCGTCGATCAGCGCCGCTTCGCCGTCACCGGCTTCGGCAAGACCCGCCCGATCGCATCCAATGCGACCGCCGCCGGCCGCGAGCAGAACCGCCGCGTCGAAATCCAGCTGTCGCCGCTCACCTGAGGAAACGGCGCGCAGAGGCGCAATTCCATCAAGACAAACGGCTCCGAAGGGGGCCGTTTTTGTTTGAAATGGTCCAAAGATGGGTCGAAGGCCTTAGGACATTAGTTTGTTCTAATTAATGCTTTTCCAGAACCAGGGAAAGGACTAACATTCTGCTGTTCCAGAGGGGATGGGGCGGTCAATCGGCCGCGCAATCAAACATCTACCGCCCCGGTCTTGCACGGCCAGATCAAGAGAATCTGGGAGGAATGCATGACAAGAACAGCTCGCTTGGGGCGCTGCGGCGTCCTCGTTTTGGCATGTCTTATCGGCACATCGTTCGGGCTCGCTTCGGCCCGGGCCGAGGACGCCAACAAGGCCGACATCGAAGCCTTGAAGAAATCGCTGGCCAAGTATGAAGATTACACCGCCGCTGTTCGCGACCTCTATTTGTCGACCGTCGGCTGCATCCACTATGGCGGCGAAAAGATAGACGGCGCTATGTACTATCAGAAGGGCGCGATGGGCATCCATTTCGTCAACGTCCCGAGCGTCGGCAAGCCGCTCGACCCGATGAAGCCCAACGTCCTGATCTACGAGCCGACCAAGAAAGGCTTGAAGCTGGTCGGGGTGGAATGGCTGGTGCCGCTGACGCCGGACACCAAGGAGGTGCCGACGCTGTTCGGGCAGAAATTCATGGGGCCGATGGAAGGCCACTACCCGCTCATTCCGAGGGAGTTCGTCCACTACGACCTGCATGCATGGCTGTTCAGGGACAATCCGAACGGCATGTTCAGCCCGACGAACCCGAACGTGAAATGCAGCAAGGCCGAGTTCCCGATGCTTGAGAAGCCGACCAAGATGATGCCGGGTCCGATGTAGGCATCGCCTTTGGCTGAATTGTTCCAGGCGAAGCCAAAAACGAAACGGCCCCGTGTGGGGCCGTTTTCAATTCAGGCTACGCTGATATCGGCTTCAGACCTTCGCGACGATCCGCATGAAGGCCGGCACGTCGTCGCCGAAGCCGACGGTTGCGTCGTCTTCTTCCTGACGATGGCGGCCGGGGCGGTCGCGCTGCGGATGGGCGTCGCCGCGCTGCTCGTGACGGCTGCCAGAACCCTTGCGCTCGTTCTCGGAACGGATCGCATCCTTGCGGGCGCGGCGTTCGGCGATGTCGGCCACTTCGGCGACAGGCTGTTCCTCACGCGCGGCATCGGGCGTCTCGTCGCGCTTGGCGTGACGGTCCTTCTTGCGCTCGCCCCGATCCTTGCGGTCCTCGTCCTTGCGGCCGGCGCGACGCGGGGCGCCGCGGCCGCGGCGCGGCTGCTCCTCGCCCTCGCTCTCGGTCACGGTCGACAGGTCGCCGTCATGCCACTCAATCTTGGTGCCGATCAGCCTCTCGATGGCGTCGACATATTTGGTGTCGGAGCGGGTAGCGATGGTGAAGGACTTGCCGGCGCGTCCGGCGCGGCCGGTGCGGCCGATGCGGTGGACGTAATCCTCGGCGTGGATGGGCACGTCATAATTGAAGACATGGCTGACATCGGGAATGTCGAGACCGCGCGCTGCGACGTCCGAGGCAACGAGGTAGCGCAGCTTGCCGTCGCGGAAATTGGCGAGCATCTGCATGCGGGCGCGCTGGTCCATGTCGCCATGCAGCGCGCCGGCATCGAAATCATGCTTCAACAGCGAGCGGAACAGCTCCGACACCTCGACCTTGCGGTTGCAGAAGATGATGGCGTTCTTCAGATCGGCGTCTTCGGCCTTTATCAGATTGCGCAGCGTCTCGCGCTTTTCCCAGGGTTTTGAGCCGGACTTGACCAGCCGCTGCGTGATGCTGGTCGCCGTGGAGGCGGCCTTCGAAACCTCGACGCGCACCGGCGCGTGCAGGAACTTCTCGGTGAGCTTGGTGATCTCCGGCGGCATCGTCGCCGAGAAGAACAGCGTTTGGCGCGTGAACGGGATCATCTCGCAGATGCGCTCGATATCGGGAATGAAGCCCATGTCGAGCATGCGGTCGGCCTCGTCGATGACGAGGATCTCGACGCCGTTGAGCAGAAGCTTGCCGCGCTCGCGGTGGTCGAGTAGGCGGCCGGGCGTCGCGATCAGCACGTCGGCGCCGCGCTCGAGCTTCTTGTCCTGTTCGTCGAAGGAGACGCCTCCGATCAGCAGCGCGATATTGAGCTTGTGGTTCTTGCCGTATTTGATGAAGTTTTCCTCGACCTGCGCGGCGAGCTCACGGGTCGGTTCGAGGATCAGCGTGCGCGGCATGCGGGCTCGCGCCCGGCCCTTTTCCAGGCGCGTCAGCATCGGCAGCACGAAGGAAGCGGTCTTGCCGGTGCCGGTCTGGGCGATACCCAGCACGTCCTTGCCGAGCAGCGCATGCGGGATGGCGCCGGCCTGGATCGGAGTCGGCGTGGTGTAGCCGGCATCGGTGACCGCGGAGAGAACCTTCGGCGACAAGCCGAGGTCTGAGAATGTCAACGCTTCTTGAGCGATCGTGGTGTCTGAGGACAAGTGTTTGTTGTCTTTGTTGGTTGGGAAAATCGCGACACAGTAGCCGCGGCAGGCGCCGCGCGCCTGCAAGATCGGTGTTGCAGTTAGGCGCAAGCCCTCGATTTGTCAACAGAAACGGACCGAAATACAGCGATTGTGAAGCCGTAACCTTAATCGCGATGCTTAAAGCGCGTCGCGCTGAAACGGTTTGAGGCTTCGCGCTTTATGTCTTTGCTTGATCACGCCGTATCGCCCAAAACCGCTGCGCGCTTTTGGGCGATATGCATTGATCGAAACAATATCCTTGCGCCGGCTCAGTAGCGGAACTGCTCGGCAAGGATACGCTCGTTCCAGGAATGGTTCGGATCGAACAGCAAAGTTGCCGTCGCCGTCGGCGATTCCCGCACGGTGACGGAGGCCACTGCCTTGACCTCGGTATGATCGGCCGCGGCATTCACCGGGCGCTTTTCGGCTTCCAGGATGTCGAAGCGCACGGTCGCCTTGTTGGACAGCAGCGCCCCGCGCCAGCGGCGCGGCCGGAAAGGACTGACCGGCGTCAGCGCCAGAAGCGGCGCATCGAGCGGCAGGATCGGCCCATGCGCCGACAGATTGTAGGCAGTGGAACCGGCGGGCGTCGCGATCATCACGCCGTCGCAGTTCAGCTCCTCCAGCCGCACCTGGCCGTCGACGGTGATGCGGATCTTCGCCGTCTGGTAGGATTGGCGCCACAGCGCCACCTCGTTGATGGCCGGCGCCGAAATCGTTTCGCCGTCATGCGTCACGGCCACCATTTCCAGTGGCCGGATCGTCTCGGAGACGGCGTTGGCGATGCGTTCCTCGAGGCCGCCGGCGCGATATTCGTTCATCAGGAAGCCGATGGTGCCACGGTTCATGCCGTAGACCTTCTTGCCCGTGCTCATCGTCTCGCGCAGCGTCTGCAGAAGAAAGCCGTCGCCGCCGAGCGCGATGATGATCTCGGCATCCGCGACAGGCACCTGTCCATAGCGCGCGGACAGGCTTTCCAACGCCGCGCGGGCGTCGTCGGTGTCGGAAGAAACGAAGGCGAAACGGCTGGCGGCTTTGCTCATGGCTCCCGGAGGGCGACCGTCTGCGGGGCCGCGCCGGCGACGGCGTAGCATGCGGCGCCCACATCTGTGAAGGGCGCTGCGCCAGCTGGCGGTCACACCCGACAATCGCGCTTCGTGACAGCCGCGACATGAATGTGATGGCTGCTATGGTTAAGGCGAAGCTTAAACACTCGTAAAGCCGGATCGATCATGTTAGCCGACAGTGGATGGGTTGGCGGGGGCTAGCCAGTCGAGAGACCTGTCTATTGCCGGTAACGCGTCTGATCATAGTCTTCCTGATGATGGGAAGTTTCGCGCTGATGTTCGCCGAGCTGGTGCGTCATTCCGAAGAGATGAGCCAGCGGCCGCAGCCGACAGCTTCCCGCTGCGGCGACGCCACGGGAACACTTTGCCCGCAAAGGGCGCTGTAGGCTTCGCTTCCCTGATCGCTCAGCCGCTCTGCAAGTGGCACCCGGCCTTGCGTTTGCCCGCGACATACTCATCGATGAGTTGCCGGTAGCGCACCTTGCCGAAGCTCGGGAAATGGCCGCCATGCACGACCGAGACGTTGAGCTCGCGCATGGAAAGCAGGGTCCCGACGTAGTCATCGATGTCGGAGTGATAGACGTCGTCGATCAGCGGCCCGTCATAAACTATGTCGCCCGACAGCAGGATGCCGGTCTTTCTCTCATAAAGCGCGATCCCGCCGGGCGAGTGTCCAGGTGTGTGGATGACCTCGAAGGCGCGGTCGCCGAGGTCGATCACGTCGCCATGCTCGAGCAGCCGGCCCGCCGGCGCGGGCAGGATGCGGTAGCGCGCCGTATCCCAGCCTTCAGGCGCACCGTCGAACATCTCCTCATTGGCGTAGCGGTCCGCCACCGTCCATTCATTGCGCGGATCGGCGAGGATTGCCGCTTCGGCGGAGTGCACGCAGCGGTCCGGGAATTCGTGATGGCAGCCGATATGATCGAAATGCGTGTGGCTGGCGACGCAGGTAAGCTTGCGCTCGCTGACCATCGGCACATGGCGTTTCAGGCTGAAATGGCCAAGGCCGGTGTCGAACAACAGGTCGCGGTCGCGCCCGCGCGCATGCCAGATGTTGCAGCGGAAGAATGGTTTTATCCACGGCTCATGGATGAGCGTGATGTCGTCGCCCATGCGGATGGTTTCGTACCAGTCCGGAGCCTCGATGACCGGAAGCATACCCATGGATCAGTCCGCCAGCAGGATGATGTCTTGAACGTTGCATGAAACCTGGATCGTGTCGCCCGCCTGAATAGCGGTGGAAGCGGGCGCCTTGGCGATGAATTGCAGCGCGGTATCCTGCGTCGAGATAGCCAGCACGCGCTTGAAACTGCCCTGGAAGACGACATCGCCGACCTTGGCCATGCCTAGCGCGACATTGCCTTTCGCTTCGCCCAGGACCAGGTGCTCGGGTCGGATGGCAAGCGCGACCGTGGCGCCGGCAGGCGATACACCGCGCAGTGAAATCGGCCCCACCGCCGTCGAGGCCGTGACGATCCCGTTCCTCGCCTCGGTCACGGTGCCGGCAAGGATCGTGCTCTCGCCCATGAAGGTGGCGGAAAAGCGCGTCGCCGGCCGCGCATAGACCCGCTCGGCCGGGCCTTCGTCCTCGATGCGGCCGTCATTCATCACCACGCAATGGTCGGCCAGCGCCATCGCTTCTTCCTGATCGTGGGTGACATGGATAAAGGCGGTGCCGACGCGCTTCTGGATCGCCTTCAGCTCGTCCTGCATCTGCCGGCGCAGTTTGAGATCCAGCGCACCGAGCGGCTCGTCGAGCAGAAGCACCGCCGGTTCGATGACCAGCGCGCGGGCCAGCGCCACGCGCTGCCGCTGCCCGCCGGAGAGCTGATGCGGCTTCTTGTCGAAGGCGGCCGCCAACCCCACGAGAGCCAGCGCCTCGCGCGCCTTCGCCGCCCGGGTCGCGCCGTCGACGCCCTGCATGCGCAGCCCGAAGCCGACATTACCGCCGACGCTCATATGCGGAAACAGCGCGTAGTCCTGGAACACGGTGGTCGTCGGACGCTTGGCCGGCGGCAGAGCGGTGCAATCCGTGCCGCGGATGAACACCTTGCCCTCGCTGGGCGTGACGAAGCCGCCGAGGATCGAAAGCAGCGTGGTCTTGCCGGAGCCGGACGGCCCGAGCAGGATCGTATAGCTGCCGGGCTCGATCGCCAGCGAGACGTTCTTCAGCACCGGTAGCTGGCCGAAGCGATGCGAGACGTTGCGGATATCGACCAAGGGCGCGCTCATGCCGGCTTTCTCCGCAACAGCGTCAGCTCGAAAAGCACCACCAGGACGATGGAGACGGCAAAGACCAGCGAGCCGACGGCATTGGTCTTGGGGTTGAGGCCGGAACGCAGCAGGTTCCAGATCTCCACCGGCAGCGTCGTCTGGAAGCGGGTGAGCAGGAAGGAGATGACGAACTCGTCCCAGGAAAACGTCATCGACAGGAAAAAGCCGGCGAAGATCGCCGGCGCCATCACCGGCATGGTGATCATGAGCAGCACCTTCCACTCGGCGGCGCCGAGGTCCTGAGCGGCGCGCTCGATGTTGACCTGGTGGTCGCCCATCTGGCTGTAGATGATGGCGAAGCAGAGCGGCAGGTTGATCACGACATGGCCGATGCCGGCGGCCAAGAGCGACTTCGGCACGCCGGCCCAGTTGAACAGCACCAGAAGGCCCATGCCGATGATGAGATAGCTAACGGTCAGCGGCAGTGTGATCAGGCCGCGCAGGATGGCCGAACCTGGCAACACGAAGCGCGCGAACCCCCAGGCGGAAAGAAAGCCGAGCGTGACCGAAGCGAGCGAGGAGAGCACCGCCACCAGCAGCGAATTGAGGAGCGCCGAGGTGAGCCGCGCATCCGACAGCACCGCCTGGTACCAGCGCAGCGACGGGCCGGTGAAGGGCGGGATCGGGAAGGACGTGGCCTGCAGCGAGAACAGCACCAGCACGACCACCGGCAGGAAGATGAAGCCGTAGATCGCGACGGCGTAGACCCAGGCGGCGAGGCGGACGGCGGCGCGCATGGTCAGGCCCGCTCGATCTTCAGCCAGCGCGCGCAGGCGAGATAGGCGATGGTGACGACGGCCATCAGGATGATCGACAGCGCCGAAGCCAGCGGAAAATCGCCGCGGCGGCCGATCTGCATCATGACGAGCTGCGGCATGACCAGCTCGTTGTTGCCGCCGAGGATCTGCGGCGTGATGTAGTCGCCGATGCAAAGCACGAAGGTGAGGAAGGCGCCGACCATGATGCCCGGCAAGGTCAGCGGCAGCACGACATGCAGGAAGGTGCGCACCGGCCCCGCGCCGAGGTCGGCGGCAGCCTTGCGGTAGCTTGGGCTGAGCTGTTTCAGATTGGCGAAGATCGTCAGCGTCAACAGCATGACGAAAAAATGCACGAAGCCGGTGACGGTGGCGAAACGCGTGTTGGCAAGCTGGAGCGGCTCGCCGATCAGGCCGATGCCCGTCAGCGCCCGGTTGATGACGCCGTTCTGCGCCAGCACCAGCAGCCAGGAATAGGAGCGCACGACATAGGACGTCCAGAACGGCAGCACTGCCAGCATCAGCGCCAGCCGTTGCCAGCGTTCCGGCACTTGCTCCGCGAGAATCCAGGCAAAGGGATAGGCAAGCAGGATCGAGATGACGGTGACGATCGCCGTTACCTCCAGCGAGTTCACCATCGCCCGCCAGTAGGACGGATCGGTGAAGAACTGGCTGTAATTGGCCAGAGTGAAGCCGCCGCCTTCATGCGCCGTCAGGCTGGAAAACCCCATGGCGATGAAGGGCAGCACGAAGAAAGCACATGTCCATGCCAGCGCCGGCGTGACCAGCGCCCAGGGCAGGGCACGCGACTTGTTTCCCGCTGATGTCATCGGCCGGTTTACTGCGCCTGCAGCATCTCGGTCCACATATCCTGCATCTTCTTATCGAGATCGGCGTTCGGCGCCGGATAGGCCTGGGCGCGGGCAAGGAAGCCGGGCTGCTCGTCGAAGCGCAGGATCTTCTTCTGATCATCAGTCAGCGCCGCCTTCTTGTTCGACGGCATCCCCCAATAGCAGGAAGAGGTCGCAAGCCGCGCCTGGCCCTCGGGGCTCAGGATGTATTGGATGAATTTCAGCGCCATGTCCTTGTTCTTGGAATCCTTGAACATGGCGAGCGACTGCGACCAGAGCACAGCACCCTCCTTCGGGATCGAGAAGTCGAGCGCGGGGTTTTCCTTGGCAAGGCCGGCCGTCACCCATTCGCCGCCGCCGACCAATATGTCGACCTCGCCGGTGGCAAGAGCCGTCTGGCTGGCTGTTACCTCGCCGACCAGCTTGGCATTGGCCTTCATCTTAAGCAGCTCGGCCTTGAGGGCAGGAAGGTCGGCCTCGGTGAGGTCGGCCGTCTTCTTGCCGATGGCCAGAGCGGCCATGCCGATCACCGGCAGGTAGTAGTCGTAGATCGCGATCTTGCCCTTGTATTTGTCGCTGGTAAGCGAGGCCAGCGACTGCATGTCGGCCGGGTCGACCTTGGTCTTGTTGAAGCCGATCGTGTTGTAGCCGAACTTTTCTGTGATGCCGTAGCGTTTGCCGTCGACGATGGTGGACTTGTCCATCTTCACTTCGGGGAAGAGGTCGGCGAAGGGCAGCTTGTCATCGGGCAGCGGCTCGAACAGGCCTTTCTCGACGCCGCGCGGCACGTCGATGGAATCGATCACCATCACGTCCCAGTCGCCGGGCTGCGACTGGTCGACGATGGCCAGCCCCGCGCCGGTGCCCTCGAATTCCTTGACGTTGACCTTGACGTTGTTGGCTTCCTCGAAGGGCTGCAGCAACGCCGGATCGGAATGATCGCACCAGATCAGCGCATTGAGATCGGCGGCCTGGGCGCTTCCGGCAGCGATAAGGAGCGCCGCAGCCGCGCAGGCCGCTACGAGATAAGACTTCAGGGTGAAATGCGGAGTCCGGGCGGTGATGGTCATCGAGTGTTCTTCCTGCCTTGCTGGCTTGTTGGAAGAAAAGTTGAACCAATTCTAAAATTGAGTCAATTATGATTTTGTGGCAGAGAGGCCGATATGAGCGGATTGCGCGAACGGCAGAAGGCGGACCGGCACAGGCGCATCATCGATGCGGCGACGGAGTTGTTCCGCGAGGCCGGCTACGAAGGCGCCAAGATCGAGGCGATCGCAGCGCAGGCCCAGGTCTCGATCGGCACGATCTACAATTACTACCAGAACAAGGGCGACATCCTCGGCGCCATCGTCTCCATGGAGGTCAACGAGGTGCTGAATGCCGGGCGAGGGGTTGTCGCCAGCCCGCCCGCCAATGTCGGCGACGCGCTGGACACGCTGATCGGCATCTATATCGAGCACTCGCTAAATTATCTCAGCAAGGAGATGTGGCGCCAGGCGATGGCGATCTCGACGCAACTGCCTGACAGCCCCTTCGGCCAGGCCTACACCGCCCTTGACCGCGAGCTGACCAGGCAGATCAGCGCGCTGATAGTCCGCCTGCAGGAGATCGGGCTTGTGCGCTCGGACATAGACGGGCCGGCGGTGGGCGAGCTGATCTTCAACAACATGAACATGATGTTCATCGAGTTCGTCAAACGCGACGAGGCGAAGATACCGGAGCTGCGCGCTGCGATCAGGCGGCAGAATAGGGTGCTCGTGGCGGCGATTGGGGTGTGAAGCGAAATCGCTGCCGCCGAAGCGCCCCTAACGGTTGATCAGCCATAGGATCGCCGAGACCACGACGCTGATCAGTATTCCCGTGGTGATGGGAACGTAGAGCCTGAAATGCTCGCGCTCGATCACGATATCGCCTGGTAGCCGGCCAAGGCCGATCCGGCCCACCCAAGGCCATAGCAGACCTACGGCAACCAAACAGAGACCAACGATGATCAGGGTTCGCGACATGCTTCCCCGCGTCTGCGTCACGCTACTAGCGATCATAACCGGCGTGCTCAGCCGCGTGCGCTCGCGAACAGCGTTTGTTCGAAGGGCATTGCGGGCGTCTCCGCTACAGGATGGTGCCCCCGGCAGGGATCGAACCCGCGACCTTCGGTTTACAAAACCGCTGCTCTACCAGCTGAGCTACAAGGGCACGGCGCTCCGGTAGCACATTTCGTGCGCCAGTAAAGACAAAACTCCGTTTCGGGTTCCTAACGGACCGCGTGGCTTGGTCAGCGTGCTGAAAAACGCTGCGCCGCTTCCTACATCTTTCTCGGGTGCAATCGCATCGAACGGGTGCCGCATGATCAGATTCGTCATCATCCTGCCGCTCATCGTCGTGACCTGGCTTCTGCTGGTGAAGGTCATCAGCGATCTGAAGAAGGCCAACATCGACTGGACCGGCGTCGCCACATTCATCGGCTTCATCGTGCTGGCCTTCTGGCTGAGGCATGTCACGGGGATGGGGTGAAAGAGAGCGAGTAGCGAATAGTGAATAGCGAATAGGGGATTTGCATTCAGCATATCCCCGCTTTCCCTACTCGCTATTCGCTACTCCCTATTTGCTCAATCCCGGCGAAAAAAATCGCGAAAATACTTCGAACCTTTTTCCGGGCCGCAGCGACAGACGATCAAGAGGCGGATGGTTCGCCTCTCCACCGAAACAGGAGATCGTCATGTTCAAGCGCACCATCGTTTCCGGCCTCATCGCCACCACCGTCGCCGCCGGCTCACTCGTCGGCACCGTCCAGCCTTCGGCCGCCCACGACCATCATCACCGCCGCGAGCTCGGCATCGGCATCGCCGCCGGCGTCGGCGGTTTCGTTCTCGGCAGCCTGCTTGCCCAGCAGCAGCCCCGCAGCGTCTATGTCGAAGACGACAGCTACGACTCGATCCACGTCCGCCGCTGCTACGCCCGCTACGCCAGCTACGACGAGCGCACCGACACCTATATGAGCTACGACGGCCCGCGTTATTGCAGGCTCTAGGAGGGAGCTGAATAATCGGCTGGAAAGAGGGGCTGCGCGCAGCCCCTTTTCTTGCGCTGAGCATCCGCCTGATTGGCTTGATGTGAAGCGAACGACGTTTCGGCCTCCAGCAATTCAGGAATTGGACTTCAGCTCCAGCATTGCCAATCCCGCCGCCTTGCAGGCGCCGATGACTGAAACGTCATTTATCGCAACGAGTTCAAAGCTGTTTCCGGCATCGGGATAGATCTTGCCGATGAATGGCTCGCTGCCGCCGGGAGAGCCCTTGTCGTCGACATAACCGCACGCCACCACTTCGTGGCGGCCGTTCAACGTGCGTTCTCCGGCGAGCATCGTTCCGAATCTGGCAGCGATGGGGTTCTTCAGATGTTGGCGGACGCCGGCGGTAATGATCTCCTCCAGAGCGAGCGAGATCGGAATGGGATCGACCAGTGGGTTGCCGATGGCCTCGACCGGCGGCGGTTTCGCCGCCACGCATCCGCAAAGCGAAGCGGCGCATAGAAGATAAGCTGTTTTCCGCATCCGTGCCCTTTGGCATGCATCCCGACGCCGCGGCAAGACGGTCGAGTCCGGCGTCCGGTCGGTTCCTGCTGTGCAACCAAAGATGTACAGCGATTTTGCAAGCGTTTAGTCTGGCTTTGACGGCAATCGAGGGGAGGGTCGCTTGGACAATCAGGATCCCAAGGAAGAACGGGTCGAACCGGTTTTCCGCAACGGCACCATCACAATCGTCGGCATCCTGCTGGCGTTCTCGCTAGGCTTCATCACCCATTGGGCGGCCAACCCCATCCCATGGCAGACCTACCATCTGATTGCCGTCCTGCCGATCCTGGTCGGCATTGCGCTGCAGATCCGGGCGCTGGCCATTCTGCTCGACATCAAATCCTTGCAGCGAAGCATTCATGACCGCGCCAGTCGGATATTCCTCGCCGGCCTCATTTTCGCGGCCTGTGGCGTCGCGCTGGCGATCCTGCTCGATTTCTTCGATATATCGGCAAAGAGCGCATTGCCAGGCGCGTCTTAGTTAGAGCAATTCCAGGAAAAGTGTGTGCGCTTTTCCGTTCGGAATTGCGTAAAAACAAAGAGCTAGAGCGGTTCGCCGTTTCGATGAAACGGTGAAACGCTCTAGTAGGCTTTCACGCCGCCGATCATCTTCGTCACCTCGACCGCGGCGTCGCGCACCAGCGGACCGATCTCGGCCAGCCGCTCGGGCGTCACCCGCACCGTCGGTCCGGACACCGAAACGCCGCCGAGCGGCTCGCCGAACTCGTTGAAGATGGCGGCGGCCACGCAGCGCATGCCGGGGTGGCGCTCCTCGTCATCGACCGACCAGCCGCGATGCTTGATGACGGCCAGATCATGGGCCAGCGCCGAAATGTCGGAAAGCGTCTTGTCCGTGTAGCGCTGCAGGCCCGCCTTGCGCAGGATGGCGGCGACCCGTTCGGGCTCGAGATGCGCCAGCACCGCCTTGCCGATGCCGGAAGCATGAAAGGGACTGCGCGTGCCCGGCCGGAAGAAGGCGCGGATCGCCTGGTGCGTCTCGACCTGGCTGACGAAAACGACGCAATCGTCCTCGGCGACGCCGAGATTGGCGGTCTCGCCGGTCTTTTCCATCAATTCCTGCATGACGATGCGGGCACGGTCGACCAGCTTGCGGCGACGCAGGAAGGCAGCGCCCATCCGGTAGGTCTCCACGCCGACCGACCAGAGCTGGTCGGTCGTATCGAACTCGACCATGCCGTGGTTTTCCAGCGTCGTCAGCATGCGATAGGCTGTCGAGGCGGCAATGCCGCTTTGCGCCGCGATCTCGCTGAGCGACAGCCCGCTGGCCTCGGCGACGATGGCCAGGATCCGCAGCGCCCGGTCGAGCGACTGCACCGAGGCCGCTTCGGACGGGCCGTTGAAGGCGCGCGGCCGGCCGCGCTGGCGTTTTTCCGTCGTTTCCATACCGGCCATTCTCGCCGATTTGACATCGGATGCAATGAAAAAGTTTTTCAGTAGTGGCCATGAGCGATTTTTTGGAAAAGGAAAAGTGAAGCCAAATCAGCTGATAACGGCGGTTTTCTGGAAATGAAAAAATATTCTGGAAAAATTGAAAAATCGACCAAGCGCTGTCATTGTCAAGCCAACCAACGAAATGGAGGCTTGTCATGGCCAGGATGCGCGCTGTCGACGCTGCGGTTCTCGTTCTCGAAAAGGAAGGCATCACCAATGCCTTCGGCGTGCCGGGCGCGGCGATCAACCCGCTCTATTCGGCGCTGAAGGCGCGCGGCACCATCCGCCATGTGCTGGCGCGCCATGTCGAAGGCGCCTCGCACATGGCCGAAGGCTATACGCGGGCCAAGGCCGGCAATATTGGGCTCTGCATCGGCACCTCAGGTCCGGCCGGCACCGACATGATAACTGGCCTCTATTCGGCCTCGGCGGATTCGATTCCGATCTTATGCATAACTGGTCAAGCTCCCCGCGCGCGCCTCAACAAGGAGGATTTCCAGGCCGTCGACATCGCCTCGATCGCAGCACCGGTCGCCAAATGGGCCGTCACCGTCATGGAGCCCTATCTGGTGCCGATGACGCTGCAGAAGGCCTTCCATCTTATGCGCTCCTCGCGGCCCGGGCCGGTTCTGGTCGACCTGCCGGTCGACGTGCAGCTTGCCGAGATCGAATTCGACATCGACGCCTATGAGCCGCTCGCTCCCTTCAAGCCGGCGATAACGCGTGCCCAGGCCGAGAAGGCGCTGGCGATGCTCAACGAGGCTGAAAAGCCGCTGATCGTCGCCGGCGGCGGCATCATCAACGCCGACGCTTCCGATCTCTTGATCGAGTTCGCCGAAGTCACCGGCGTGCCGGTCATCCCGACGCTGATGGGCTGGGGCGCGATCCCCGACGACCACCGGCTGATGGCCGGCATGTGCGGCCTGCAGACCTCGCACCGCTACGGCAATGCGACGATGCTTGAAGCCGATTTCGTCTTCGGCATCGGCAACCGCTGGGCCAACCGCCATACCGGCTCGGTCGACGTCTATACCAAGGGGAAAAAATTCATCCATGTCGACATCGAGCCGACGCAGATCGGCCGCGTCTTCGCGCCGGATCTAGGCCTCGTCTCGGACGCGGGCGCCGCGCTGAAGATCCTGCTCGACGTCGCCACGGAATGGCGCACCGCCGGCAAGCTGCGCGACTGGTCGGGCTGGGCAAAAGAATGCCAGCAGCGCAAGAAGACGATGAAGCGCAAGACGCATTTCGAACAGGTGCCGCTGAAGCCGCAGCGCGTCTATGAGGAGATGAACAAGGCGTTTGCCCGCGACACCACCTATGTCACCACGATCGGCCTGTCGCAGATCGCCGGCGCGCAGTTCCTGCATGTCTACAAGCCGCGCAACTGGATCAATTGCGGCCAGGCCGGCCCGCTCGGCTGGACGCTGCCGGCGGCACTCGGCGTGCGCGCCGCCGATCCGGATCGCGATATCGTGGCGCTCTCCGGCGACTACGACTTCCAGTTCATGATCGAGGAACTGGCCGTCGGCGCCCAGCACAAGCTGCCTTACATCCACGTCGTCGTGAACAACGCCTATCTCGGCCTGATACGCCAGGCGCAGCGCGGCTTCTCGATGGATTATGAGGTGAGCCTCGCCTTCGAGAACGTCAACCGTGCAGGCGATCCGGAGGCGGGCTACGGCGTCGATCATGTCGCGGTGGCGGAGGCGATGGGCTGCAAGGCGGTCCGCGTGAAGAACCCTGAGGAATTCGCCGGCGCCTTCAAGGAGGCGCAGCGGCTGATGAAGGAGCACCAGGTTCCGGTTGTGCTGGAATTCATCCTCGAGCGCGTCACCAACATTTCCATGGGCACGGAAATCGACAAGATCACCGAATTCGAGGAGCTTGCCGAGCGCAACGAGGATGCGCCGACGGCCATCATGATGTTGGATTGAGTTCAGGCGGACGAAGGAGAAAAAGAATGCCGCGTTTTTCAGCCAATCTTTCGATGCTCTTCGGCGAGCACGAGTTCCTTGACCGTTTCGATGCCGCTGCCCGCGCGGGCTTCAAGGGCGTCGAATATATCGGCCCGTATGAGCATGCCCCGGATGTCGTGGCGGCGCGGCTGAAGAAGAACGGCCTGACACAGGTTCTGTTCAATCTGCCGGCCGGCGACTGGGCAAAGGGTGAACGCGGGATTGCCGTGCTGCCGGACCGCGTGCCGGAGTTCCGCCAGGGCGTCGCCAAAGCGATCACATATGCGCATGCGCTGGGCTGCGAACAGATCAACTGCCTGGCCGGTATCGCGCCGCAGGGTGCCGATCGTACTGTGTTGGAAAACGTCTTTGCCGAGAATCTCGCTTTCGCGGCCGAGAAGCTGGAGCAGGCCGGCATCAGGCTCTTGATCGAGCCGATCAATACCCGCGACATCCCCGGCTTCTTCCTGAACTATTCCAACCAGGCGCTGGCGCTGATCGACCGCGTCGGCTCGAAGAATATCTTCCTGCAATACGACATTTACCACATGCAGATCATGGAGGGGGACCTCGCCCGTACAATCGAAGCCAACCTCGGCCGCATCGCGCATATCCAGCTTGCGGACAATCCCGGCCGTCACGAGCCGGGGACGGGCGAGATCAATTATCCCTTCCTCTACGACCACATCGACCGCCTCGGCTATTCCCGCTGGATCGGCGCCGAATACAAGCCGAAAGCAGGCACCGAAGCCGGGCTCGGCTGGTTCCGCGAGTTCGCCGGGCAGGGGAGCGCGGCGGCTTAAGAGCCTGCGGCGAAGCTGCCAATCTCCCCACCTGTTGGGGAGATGGCCGGCAGGCCAGAGGGGGGCGCGAAGGAACGCGACCTCGACAATTACGACGGAGAATAACATGGACACCATCGGCTTCATCGGCCTCGGCATCATGGGCGCGCCGATGGCGGGCCATCTTCTCGCTGCCGGCTACACGGTCGTCGCCAGCGACCATCGCTCCAAGCCGCCCGCCGACCTCCTCGCCAGGGGCCTAAAGACCGTTTCCGGCCACGACGCTGTTGCCGGGGTTGCCGACATCATCATCACCATGGTGCCCGACACGCCGCAGGTCGCCGACGTGCTGTTCGGCGAGAGCGGCGTCGCTTCCGGTCTCACCAAGGGCAAGCTCGTCATCGACATGAGCTCGATCTCGCCGATCGCGACCAAGGAATTCGCCAAGAAGATCAACGAACTCGGCTGCGACTATCTCGACGCGCCGGTGTCGGGCGGCGAGGTTGGTGCCAAGGCGGCCTCGCTCACCATCATGGTCGGCGGTGAGGAGAAGTCGTTCGAACGCGCCAAGCCAGTGTTTGAGAAAATGGGCAAGAACATCACGCTGGTCGGTCCGAACGGGGTCGGCCAGACCACCAAGGTCGCCAACCAGATCGTCGTGGCGCTGACCATCGAAGCCGTCGGCGAAGCGCTGGTCTTCGCCTCGAAGGCCGGCGCCGATCCGGCCAAGGTCAGGCAGGCGCTGATGGGCGGGCTCGCCGCCTCGCGCATCCTCGAAGTGCATGGCGAGCGCATGATCAAGCGCACCTTCGCGCCCGGTTTCCGCATCGAGCTGCACCAGAAGGACCTCAACCTGGCGCTGGAAGGCGCCAAGGCGCTCGGCGTCTCGCTGCCCAACACCTCGACCACGCAGCAGCTCTTCAATTCCTGCGCCGCAAATGGCGGGGCCAAGGAGGATCACTCCGCGCTGGTCAGGGCGCTGGAGCGGATGGCGGGGCATGAAGTGGGATAGGAGTGAGTAGGAATTAGTGAGTAGTCAGTAGGGAATTCGTGTCCAAGCCTACTCACTACTCACTACTCACTACTCACTACTCGCTAGGAACTTCCTCGCCGCATAAAGGCTCACCGCCGCCGCGTTCGAAACGTTGAGCGAGTGGATCGCGCCGGGCATGTCCAGGCGGGCCAATGCCGTCACCGTCTCGCGGGTTTTCTGGCGCAGGCCCTTGCCTTCCGCGCCCAGCACCAGCGCAATCCTCTCGCCGGCGAAGGTCTTCTCCAGTTCGGCCGGCCCTTCGGAATCGAGCCCGATGGTCTGGAAGCCGGCCTCGTGCAACTGCGCCAGCGCGTCGGCGAGGTTCTTCACCTCGATCTGGTCGATATGCTCGAGCGCGCCGGAAGCGGATTTCGCCAGCACGCCCGATTCCTGCGGGCTGTGACGGGCAGTCGTGATCAGCGCGCCGGCGCCGAAGGCAACCGCGGAGCGCAGAATGGCGCCGACATTGTGCGGGTCCGTCACCTGGTCGAGCACCAGCACCAGCCTGGTGTCGCCAAGCGCGTCGAGACGCTTCGGCTTGAGCGGCTCGGCCTCGATCAGCACGCCTTGATGCACCGCATCAGACCCGGTGATCCTGTCGATGTCCTTCGGCTCGACAAGCTCGGCCTTGAAGGGCAGGGCGGCAGGGTCGCCGATCGAAAGCCGCTCGGCGGCGTTGCGCGTCACCAGCATCGTCCTGATCTTGCGCCGCGGATTGTCGAGCGCGGCCCGCACGGTATGCAGGCCGTAAAGCCGCACCAGCCCGTCGGCGGCAGACTCGCCCGGTGGCACCGGCTGGCGCGGCCGGAATGCCGGCGGCCCGCCCGCCTTCTGGTCGCGATGCGCGCGCCTCAGCTTGGCGTAGTGGGTGTCCTTGCGCGAGCCGGACTTGTTGCTTTTATCGTCGCTCATGGCGGCCTCTATAGCCGTCCCGTCCGGCTAAGGATATGGGCTGGACAAATGAATGCCGAACATCCTCGAAAAACCCTGGCCGCGCCGGTTGACACCCACCGGCCTTGCCGCCATAAGGCGCTTCGCTGATTTCGGAGAAGATCTTACTCGGGCTCCGGATCGGCGGAAATGCCTCGTTGCATGGCTCCGGCGGCAGACTGGAGAGGTGCCCGAGTGGTTAAAGGGGACGGACTGTAAATCCGTTGGCTTAGCCTACGTTGGTTCGAATCCAACCCTCTCCACCACTGCCGGCCCGGAAGCCCTGAAACGAAAAGTCTCGGATCGAAAATGCGTGGCGCTTTTCGGGGGAATCCGGTACCTCAGTGCAAGGCGCGGGTATAGCTCAGTGGTAGAGCAGCAGCCTTCCAAGCTGAATATGCGGGTTCGATTCCCGCTACCCGCTCCAGATTTCTTCCCGCGAATCCTCAAATGAAACGCCGCGCGCCGTGGCACGCGGCGCGCTAGCAGGCCACTTCTCTAGCTGTTGAAGGCCGAGGCGACCTGATGGTGCTGAGGAATCTGACCGTTCGGCGTCAGCTTGTCGACAATGCCGGGCAGCGCGGTGGAGAGCTGCTGCAGCAATTCCTGCTCGCTCATCCCGGTGCGCTGCGCGATCTCACGGATCACCGAGGGCCCGAGCGCCGAGCCGAGATCACCCGGGTTGATCGGTTGGTTCTGGCCGGTGCCGACCCAGGAGTCGGCGACATTGCCGTGGCCAGCGTTCTTGAGCTTGTCGAGCAGGCCGCCGAGACCGCCGAGCAGGCCGCCATCGGCGGACACGTCGGTTCCCTCAGGCGTCGGCGCCGGCGCTTGCGGCGCGGCCGCCTCTTCGCTTCTGCCGCTCAGCATCTTGCCGACCAAAAGCGCGCCGAGCGCGATCATCAGGGGTTTGGTGATGTTGCCGCCCGGAACGGCATTGTCGAAAAGGCCCATCGTGGATCTCCTTGTCCAGCCAAGTCCGCCCGGGCCCAGAATGGCGCAAACAGGCGGAATTTCAAGCTGACTTGAGCTTTTGACAATCATGTGACCATGATGGCGCGGCGGGGGAATTTTGGAGGGAATTATGGGCATCATCAGCTGGATCATTCTCGGCCTTATCGCCGGGTTCATCGGCAGCAAGATCGTCAACAAGACAGGCCAGGGCATGATCATGGATATCGTGCTCGGCATTGTCGGCGCCATCGTTGGCGGGTTGATCTTCAGCGCCTTCGGCTCGTCGGGTGTCACCGGTCTCAACATCTGGAGCCTGATCGTGGCCGTGATCGGCTCGATCGTCGTGCTTTGGGCCTATCACCAGATTTCTGGCAAGCGCACGCTGTAGAAGGCCAGGGATCAGCCAGTAGGCTGCTGGAGATCGACCCGACCGGGTCGACAGGCTGGAGGCGCGCCGTCAGGCGACCATGGCCAGCCGGCGTTTTCTTTCGTCGAGCGAGACGATGCGAGACCGCTGGCTAGCACCAGCAGGATGCCGCAGACCGCGAGCGCGTTAGGAAATTGTCCGAACACCAGCAGGCCCGAAATGACCGCCCAGACGGTGAAGCAGTAATAGAAGGGCGCGACCGCGCTTGTCGGCCCGACCCGGTAGGCCATGAAGATGAAGAAATGGCCGAAGATCAGGAACAGGCCGGCGCCGGCGATCAGGAGCAGATGATGTCCTTCGGGCATTACCCATTGCTCGGAGACGAGATGCGCCGCGCCTGAGCCGGCCAGCACCACGACGACCGCGGAGATGGCGACGATCATGCCCGGCACTTCGGCGCCCACCTTGCGCCCGGCAAGGTCGCGCACCGCCGCGAAGGCGGCGTTGCCGAGCGCCAGCAGCGCATAAACCGAAATGCCCTGCATGGTCGGCTGCGCCACCATGAGCGCCCCGACAAAGCCAAGGCCGATCAGCGCCATGCGCGTGGCGCCGATCTTTTCGCCGAACAGCATCGAGGAGCCGACCAGCACGATGAGCGGCGTGACTTGCCCGAGCGCGGTGGAATCCGCGATCTGCATGTTGGCTAAAGCGACGACGTAACACAGGATCGCCAGCAGCTCGAACAAGTTGCGGCGCAGCACCTTGCGCTCGAAGAGCAGCGGGATCTGCCTGGCATAACCCAGCATCAGAAGCAGCGGCACGCCCCACAGCGTGGCGGCAGCACCCCGCAGCAGGAGAACTTCATAAGGCGGCAATCCGACGGTGGCGAGCTTCATCATCGTGTCGTTGACGAGGTAGGACCCCGTCGAGACGATCATAAACAGCGGGCCGCGGATATTGGATGGAATGAACTGCATCCGGCGAACAAGATCAGAGCGGCGTCGTGGCGGCAATGGGCCAGCCCGGAGCCTTTGATTTTACACGCGGCAGCCCTATATCCGCGCCATATCCCACCGAAATCGACCATTGGTTCGGGTCGAGCAAGAATCCGCTCAGCCACAAGGTACTTGTGTTTTTCAGCCGTTGTCGCTAATCGCCCCGCATTCGACTGAACTGAAGGTCAAGGCCGTCCAAGGAAAGAGACTATGGCAAAAGGTAAATTCGAGCGCACCAAGCCGCATGTGAACATTGGCACGATCGGTCACGTCGATCATGGCAAGACGTCGCTGACGGCGGCGATCACGAAGTATTTTGGCGAATACAAGCGCTATGACCAGATTGACGCGGCACCTGAAGAGAAGGCGCGCGGCATCACGATCTCGACGGCGCATGTCGAGTATGAGACGGCCAACCGTCACTATGCCCA